>JAGYLV010000009.1 GCA_018400875.1 bacterium | reverse complement strand
GTTCCAATACGTGAAAATGCGTGATGGAAGGTTTCCCGCTTGGGGTGACCGCCATCGATTGACGCTTCACCGGGTGGCGCCCAATGGGCGCATCGATTGTGCCTTTTTCATGGGCGAGCGTGCCTTTGACTAAGGCGACGTATTCGCGTTTGATGAGGCGTTTTTTAAGGTCGGCTTGCAGCGTCAGTAAGGCCGCTTTATTTTTCGCAATGACTAAAGCCCCAGAGGTATCTTTATCCAACCGGTGGACAATGCCGGGGCGAATCGTATCGTCAAAAGCCCCTAAATCTTTGATTTGATATAACAGTCCGTGCACCAAGGTGGCTTCTTTCGTGGTGGAGGCCGGGTGGACGGTAAGGCCTTCAGGCTTATTGATTACGGCCACATCGGCGTCTTCATACAGAATATCTAGGTTTAAATCCATGGGCTCTAAACCAAGCACGACCGGCTCCTTATAGATGACTTCTAACCGGTCGCCTTCGGAAACTTTTTGGCTGGCTTTGGCAGGGGTGCCGTTAATCATTAAGCGGTCTTCACTGATCCAGTGATGGATGGTACTGCGGGTTTCACCGAATAAATCACGGGCCGCGATGTCACAGCGTTTCCCCGCGAGTGATGCGTCAACCGTTGGCATTTTTTTGTTTCCTTTTATCTTCAAAAAAGAGCAGATCAATCGCAAATAAAATAACCCCGATGGTCAAGTAACTGTCCGCAAAGTTAAAGATGGGGTAATCATAGGTGAAAATATACACATCAATAAAATCCACCACATAGCCAAAGCGAACGCGGTCAATGAAATTGCCGATCGTCCCGGCAATCAGTAAAACAATGCCAAAGCTGAAAAACCGGGCGTTTTTAAAATCGATCTCCATAGAAAAATACCCAAAGACGGCTAAAGCAAATGCCGTGACGATGTAAAAGAACCACTGCGCCCCTTGGAATAAGCCCCAAGCCGCGCCTTCATTGTGATGATGCGTGATGTATAAAAAGCCTTCGATCCACGCCACCGAATCGTTGAGTGGAATGGCCGCTTCGGCGATGGCCTTGGAGACTTGATCGAGTCCCACAAGCCCTAATATGAGTAATAATATGGGCCAAGATTTCATGAAGCCTCCTTAAAGTTTGCTGTCGTCGGTGCCGTTTAAATACGCTGAAATCGGTGCGGCAATGCGTTTGACGGTGCCCGCATCAAAGGGATTATCCAGCCCCTGGCTGGCTAAAAGCCCGGTGAATGATTTCGATCCGCCGAGGCCGCATAGCCCCACGTAAGAATCAAGGGCGTCATGGGGGGTTTCTTGATGTTTGACCCAATACTGAAAGGCGACGACTTGGGCGAGTGTGTAATCGATGTAATAAAAGGGAACGGAGAAGATATGGCCTTGTCTAAACCAAAAGCCGCCGCGTTCAAAAAACGCGTTATCTTCATAGTCTTTAAAAGGCAGATACTTCTTCTCGACGTCGCGCCACCACTTTTTGCGTTCTAACGGCGTCATTTCGGGCCGTTCATAAATACCGTGTTGGAATTCATCCACCGCCACGCCGTAAGGCAAGAAACTCAGCGCCCCGGCGAGATGCGTATATTTATATTTGGCGGTATCTTCTTGAAAGAAGGTTTCCATGTAAGGCCAAGCGAGAAATTCCATACTCATCGAGTGGATTTCCGCGCTTTCTAAGGTGGGCCACCGGTAAGGCGCCATTAAGTCTTTAGACATATACGCCTGGAAGGCATGCCCAGCTTCGTGGGTTAAAACATCCACATCATGGGAGGTGCCGTTAAAGTTTGCAAAGATAAAGGGTTTTTTCTCATCGGCGATGAACGTGCAATACCCCCCGCCTTCTTTACCGGGCTTGGAATCGAGATCCATTAAGTTTTCATCGATCATCATTTGGAAGAACTTCCCGGTTTCAGGATGCATGTCATGATACATCATTCTTGCGTTTTCCACTTGCCACGCGCGGTCGCCTTTAGGCGTAGGGTTGCCGCTTAAAAAGTTGAGTGCTAAATCGTAGTATTTAAGGTCTTGGATGCCTAAACGCGCGGCTTTCTTATCCATGAGCTTGGCGACTAAGGGCACGACACTCTCATAGATTTGATCGCGGTAGGTTTTCACATCGGCCGCCGTATAATCGGTGTGGCCGCGTCCTCATGGACCGATTCCCATGAAAACCCCAGTTTTTCCGCCATTTTCACGCGCACCTTGACGAGATCATCGTAAATCCGGTCAAAGGTTTCTTCGTTCGCTTCAAAAAAGGCCGCGACTTTTTCTTGGGCGCTTTTGCGCGTGGCGCGGTCTTTACTTTGCATATAAGGCGCCATTTGCGAGAGGTTTAACGTTTTCCCGTCAAATGTGATTTCCGCACTGGCGGTCAGTTTTCCGTATTCGGTCACGAGTGCGTTTTCTTTTTGCAGATCTTCGATGATGACATCGTCAAAGGTTTTTGAAGATAACGCCAGCTGGTCAAACAATAAATCGCCATAATGCGCTCTTAAATCCGCTTGATAAGGCGTCTTTAAAAGAATCGTCGCAAAGCGTTTTTGATACGTACCTAAGGCCGGGCTTTCTTGATCAAAGAAAGCTTGCTCCAAATCATAAAACGCATCTTTCGTATCGATGGAATGCCGGATGGAAGCAAGGGTACTTTGCGTATCGACTTGGTCATTCAGTGCGTAGTATTCATCCATGACGGGAATCATTGCCGCTGTACTACTGGCTTCTTCTAAACGCGTTAAAAGCGTGTCAAACTGCGCTTTGACTTTTTCTAAGTTGGGTCTTTCATACGGATAATCTTGAAACGGCATAAGGGTTCCTTTCTAAAGCAAGATGGGAGGCACGATGAAACTTAATACGGTGGTAATTAAAAAGTATATCGCACTCAGTATAATCATCACGCGCGGGGCACGCTTTTGATTCATCATCACATAGCCCCAGTAAAATACGAGCGGACCGAGTAAGGCAAAAAAGATATAGTGTCCCATGCGGGATAAATCAATCAAAGCCAGATTAATGATGAAGGCTTCATAGATGAGGAACCAAAGCCCCGTTTTAATCCCTTTCATGGGCGGCCTCCAAGGCATTTAAGACGTCTTCAAAGGTGGAAACTTCCACCAATTCAAACGCAGGCTTTTGGATGCTCTCATACGTAATAAGCGCTTCTTCAAAGTTGGATCCGGTCGGTATGAATAATAGGTCGACGCGTTCTCGCTGAGCCGTATACACTTTTTGTTTGATGCTACCGACACTGCCGATCGATCCATCCAGTCCGATGGTGCCGGTGCCCGCGATTTTTAAATCAGAAATGTTCAGTTCTGGGTTTTGCGCCGCGTAAATATAAAGCGTATGCATCAACCCCGCACTGGGACCTCCGACGATCGTGGGGGTGGTCTCATAGGTTAAAGGAAGGGATGTAATCTCATAATACGTCGAAAGACTCAAGCCAAAACGGCACTCATGGTCGGCAAATTTTTCTAAGGCGAGCGTTTCTTTGGTGCCATCTGCTTTGGTTACGATGACTTCGGCGGTTTCCCCGCACTCGGCATTCGCAAATGCGTCAAATATATCATTGGACCCATTCACCGACTCAACCGTATCGCCGATCTCTAGGCCTTGGTTCGATGCGTAATCATAAATCAAATAGACCAGAAGTTTTTCTTCATAAGTAATATCAAGCCCGAGGGATTCATACGCGGTAATGATCGCTTTATCAATCGATGTGTTGCGCGCGACTTGACCGCTTTCAAAGCGGGCCGTATTACTGATGGAAAGTTGGGCTTCACTGAGTGGGGTCACATCGATGCTACTGGCGTATTGCGCGACCCACCACTGAAAGACGGTGGGCCGGTTAAAGCTCATGATGTAAATGGCTGAAAGATCCGCATCACTTTCCGCCGCATTCTCAAAGGTAATAAAGGCATCTAAGGGTTCTAAATTACCAGGCGCTTCCAAACGGTAATCCACCCTGACCACGAATAAACTCAGAATGATTATAAGCGGGATGAGACTGAGAGCCTTTTTAATCACGCTCAATGCGAAACCTTCACATCCACCGGCGCCATCTGACGAATGACGACCCCGGCATCCGAAAGCATCCGTTTGGAGGCTTTAAAAGAGTCTTTGTCTTGGTATTTATCGGACCCATAAATGAGCGTTTTAATCCCCGATTGAATGATCAACTTCGCGCATTCATGACAAGGAAATAACGTCACATACATGGAGGCATCTTCCAAAGAGACCGTCGCATTGAGGATGGCGTTCGGCTCGGCGTGGACCACATAGGGATATTTGGTGTCTAAAAATGCGCCTTCTTTATCCCAGGGGTATAAGTCATCGGAAAGCCCGTTCGGCAGACCGTTATAGCCGATCCCCACGATATGATTTTTCGGATTGACAATGCACGCCCCGACTTGCGTGGAAGGGTCTTTGGAGCGCTGAGCCGACAGTGCGGCCACGCCCATAAAATACGTATCCCAGGCTAAATAATCATCCCGTTTCATCCGTTACACATCCTTGTAAGAATCTAAATTGATGTGGCAATACCCGTTTGGGTTTTTCTTCAAATAGTTTTGGTGGTAGGCCTCCGCCGCGTCATAATGCACGCCCGATTTGATTTCAATCGTGATCGGCTTGGTGAATTCACTTTGTTTGAGATGAATATACGCACGCAAGGTTTCTTCATCTTCGTCATCTAAGTTATAAAATCCCGTGCGGTACTGGCGGCCAATGTCATTGCCTTGGCGGTTCACCGCAGTCGGATCGACAATATTAAAGAAATGATCGAGCACGGTTTCAAACGCAATCACGGTTTCATCAAACGAAAGTTTAACCGCTTCTACGTGTCCGCTGCTCGCACAAACTTGTTCATAAGATGGGGTTTTAAAGGGGCCATCGGCGTAGCCCACTTCAGTGGCTGTGACGCCTTTAAGTTGTTGAAAATACGCTTCAACCCCCCAAAAACAACCGCCTGCTAGGATAATGGTTTTCACTGTATCACCTTCTTGATCATGATTTCTGCCGCTTTTAATCCCGCCATCGCGGGCGAAAAGATACTGGCCGCCACGCACCCCGCGCCATCGGCGGGAATATCGGTGGGGGCGTCGTTCCATATCACTTCAATGGTTTTATACTTCGGATGCGTTTTGAAATGCCGTCTTAAGACTCGGGCGATGGGATCGTAACTGGTTTTAGCGAGGGTGGTATGGATCATTGTGCCACTGCCTAAGCGGTTGCCTTGGGCTAAGACACTCAATAGAGGAATGTCCCGCTCTAAACAGGCACTAATCAAGGCTTTTTTCGCCGGCATATCATCGATCGCATCGATGATGTAATCTGGCTTGAGTGCAAAAAGCGTTTTATCCATGGCGCTATTATAAGCGTCCTCGATGGCATCGACTTTGATGTCTGGGTTGATATCTAATACATGGGCGCGAAGCCAGTCGGTTTTAGACAAGCCGACGGTCGATTCAAACGCCATCAACTGGCGGTTGATGTTGCCGGTTTCTATTGTATCTGGATCGACGATGATGAGGCGGCCAATGCCGGTTCTTGCCAGCGCCATCACACTGTATGAGCCGACGCCCCCACATCCGATGACGGCGACTGTGGTTTTTTTGAGCGCTTCGAGGCCGGCAAAATCGACGAGTGGGAGTAAACTTTTAAATCTCATTTGAGATGCAGTTCTTTTTTCTGAATATTACTGATCGGGCCAGGGGCTTCACTCATGAGATCTTGCGCAGAACTGGTTTTCGGGAAGGCAATGACGTCCCGGATGTTGTCGGTATGCGCTAAGATCATCGTCAACCGGTCGAGGCCAAAGGCAATCCCCCCGTGCGGTGGGACGCCGTAGCGCATCGCATCTAAGAAAAAGCCAAAGCGTTCTTTCGCTTCATCTAAGGATAACCCGAGATGTTCAAAGACCGCTTCTTGAATCTGCGCGTCGTGGATTCTTAAGGATCCACCACCCACTTCATGGCCATTGATGACGACATCATAGGCATGACTCATTAAGGTCTCTGGGTGATTTTGAATGGCCTTCAAATCGCCTTTCGGCAGGGTAAACGGATGGTGGGTGGCGTAATAACGCGCGGTTTCTTCGTCGTATTCAAACATCGGCCAGTCCGTTATAATGGCCGCCGCATGGGGCGCATCATGGACAAGGTCTAATTGGTCGCGCAGGGCTAAGCGAATTCTACCTAACGCGGTATCGGCCTTCTCACCGATCGCAAGAATGAGGGTATCCCCTGCGTTTAAAGTTTGGTTTATCGCGTCTGATTGGGCATCACTCAGATGTTTAACCAAAGATCCTGAAAGGGCATCTTCTTTTTTGATGAAACTAAAGGCGACGTTTAAATCCGCAATCAAGTCTTTAAAGCCATCCAGGACTTTCCGGGTTAATGCGGTATTTTCACCTTCGACATGGATGCCTTTAATTTTTTTCCCCTGAATAAAGTCGAGAGGGATATCGCCCAGTAAGGACGCATAATCATTGAGTGTAAGGCCAAAGCGTAAGTCGGGCTTATCCGAGCCATACTGACTCATGGCTTCCAAGTAGGTGAGTCTTTGGAAGGGGGAATCGGCTAAAGGTTCTCCGGCTTCTTTGAAGATATGCCGGACTAAGCCTTCGGCCATTGCGGTAATGTCATCTTCACTTAAAAAGGCGGTTTCAATATCGATTTGCGTGAACTCGGGTTGCCGGTCTTTTCGTAAATCTTCATCGCGGAAACATTTGGCGATCTGATAGTATTTTTCTAAACCGCCCACCATGAGGAGCTGTTTAAAGATTTGTGGGGACTGTGGGAGGGCGTAAAAATCTCCGTCATAAAGCCTCGAGGGGACCACGTAATCGCGGGCACCTTCCGGGGTGGAGCGCGTTAAAATAGGCGTTTCAATTTCTAAAAAGCCGGTCGGGTTTAAAAAGGACCTGACCGCCTGCATGATTTTATGGCGGATGATTAAGTTATTTTGCAGGACGGGCCGTCTTAAATCTAAGTAACGGTATTTGAGTCTGGTTTCTTCTAAGGCGTCCGTCTCATCTTGGATGAGCATGGGCGGTTGTTCCGCTTTCGAATGCACGGTTAAAGCATCGATGGATAGTTCAATCTCCCCCGTTGGGATTGAAGGATTTTTACTCGAACGTTCAACAATCGTCCCGGTCGCTGAAATGACCGATTCGTTTTTTAACGACTCAGCTTCACTTCTTAAGGGATGATCCGCATCAAAGGCGAGTTGGATAATCCCCGTGCGGTCTCTTAAGTCAATGAATAAAAGTTGACCGAGGTTCCGTTTTTTCTGGACGAAGCCTTGCACCATGACGGTTTTTCCAGCATCGCTTAAGCGGTAATGTCCGTGATTAGTCATGGGTTACTCCTAGTATCTCTAGCATTTTAGAAAGGTCATCCAAGGCGACACTTTCTGACGCATCAACGTGTTGGTTTTTAAAGGTTAAAAGGCCTTTTTCAACTTCATCCGGACCTAAGATGGCCGCGAATGAGGCGTTTTTGTGCGCCACGGCTTTGAATTGTTTTTTCATGGCGCCCCCGTGATAAGCCAGGTCCACTCGGGCCCCTTTAAGGCGTAAACGCCGGGCGAGGCTTAAAGCCGTTTCACTTAAAGCATCATCCAAAACCATAATATATAGATCAAGGGGATGATCGACCGGTGGAATGTTGGCGGCTTTTAAGGCCACCACCAATCGTTCAAGGCCAAAGGCAAAGCCGGTCGCCGGTAAATCTGGGCCGCCTAGAGTTTTCACCAGTTCATCGTAGCGCCCACCGCCTGCGACGGTATTTTGATGCCCCAGTATGGCTTCATCGACTTTCAGTTCAAAGACTAAGCCGGTGTAATAATCAAGGCCTCTGACCATCTTTTTATTGACAGTGTAGGGAATCTTTAACGCATCCAGATGGGATTGCACGCGGTTGAAATACGCCGTCTCTTCGTCGCTCATGTAATCTAAGGGCATCGGCGCAGATTGAATGGCTTCATGCGCATGATCGACTTTACAATCCAAAATTCTCAACGGGTTTTTCGCGTACCGGGCCTGACAGTCTGGACAGAGCGTATTAAGGTGCGGTTTGAGATGCGCTTTGAGTGCTTCGGTGTAGGCGGGTTTCGAGGATTTTGACAGTTGATTGATTTCTAAGTGACCGGATAAGCCTAACGTGCTCATAAAATCATAGGCTAAAGCGCATAGATCTGCATCCAGTGCAGGTGCGGGAAGCGCGAATATTTCCACGCCGAATTGATGAAACTGACGGAAACGGCCCTTTTGCGGGCGCTCATAGCGAAACATCGGTCCTTCGTAATAGACTTTTTTCACCGCGTCGGGCATGGCGTACAATTTGTCTTCGATGAAGGCTCTCACCACGCCGGCGGTGCCTTCAGGTCTTAAGGTGACTGACCGGTCTCCGCGGTCTAAAAAGGTGTAAGTTTCTTTACTCACCACATCGGTGTCATCGCCCATGCCCCGGTGGAAAAGCTCGGAGGCTTCTAAAATGGGCGTATCAATCCGGTCAATGTGATGCGCATTCACCACGGTTTGAATGGCGTTTTGAACAAGCGCGTAATACCCTTGATCGGCGGTGATATCAAACATGCCTTTGAGTTTGTTCACGATGGCCTCCTAATAAAAAAAGTACTCAAGTCTAAGGGCGCACATGGCGCGGTACCACCTTAGTTCTCAGGAATTTGAGCACTCTAAATGTTGTTTGTTTGGACAAACAGGTGTCACACCTCAAGATTGAATCCCATGCTTACACCGTCCATGGGTCGCTTATGATTCAAAAGTCATAAGGATAAAAGTCTGTTTGTTTGGTTAGTTATATTATAGGCGATAATGGCTTAAAGTCAACGTTTCACAAAAGGGATTTAGAGGGTTTTAAGCGTGGCTTTTGTGGGCGCGAAAAACGCTTGATACCGGATGAAGTAATCGATGTCTGTCATCGCCGATAACACCGTATCTACGACGGATTTATCGGGCATTTGATGGCCGTTTCGCAAGATTCCTTCATACCGGAACATCAGTTTTTCCCTCAGTCTTTTGGACCCATGATTGTCTTTAAAATGACGATATTCAATGCGTTTAAGCCCAAGATCTTCAAAGCCATGAATCAAGAGGATCTTGCCGGCTTCCGTCATGATGCCTTGATTGTGATAATCCGGATGTAAGACGAGTCCCATCTCCCCTTGAAAGCCCGGTTTGATGTTGTGGATGTCAATCGTCCCAATCAATACGTTATCGTGCAAACAGACCGCATACACCCCACTGTTATTCGGGGTGGCTTTCATCATCTGTTTGATGACGCCTTTGGTTTCATCGAGTGATACGTGCGGAACCCACCCGGCATTCGGCCCGACTCTTGGGTCTTTGGCGTAGTCATACATCGCTTTCGCATCTTTCATGTGAACGCCCCGAATAATTAAGCGTTCGCTCATCCATGTTTTCATGCGTTCACCTCAAGAATCATCGTTACGGGCCCGTCATTGGTTGATGTGATTTGCATATCCGCCCCAAACACGCCGGTGGAAAGCGGGACTAAAGTTTTTAATGATGTCACCATCGCTTCAAATAAGCCGTTGGCTTCTTCCCTTGGCATCGCCCCGGAGAGATTCGGTCTTCTTGAATTGAGCGCGTCCGCATAAAGCGTAAAGGCAGGGATAAGTAACATTTCACCTTGGACATCTTTTAAATCACGGTTTAGTTTGCCTTGGGCATCTTCAAAGATGCGCAGGTGCGAAAGCTTCTGAATCATCGTATTTACGGAAGCAAGCGTATCTCCATGCGTAAAACCCACATAGACTAAAAGCCCAAAATCAATCTGGGCTTTTTTTTCAGGGCACGTTAAGGTCGCGGACGTAACGCGTTCAATCAAACATTTCATCTTATTTCATCGGACGCTCAATGGCGTATACGTCTTTCACTTTATTGAGGTTTTGGATAATCACATCCAGTTCGCTCTTTTCTTTGACGGCGACTTTCAGTTTCATGACCGCCTCGCCTCGGGCGTTGGTGGAGCTAAGACTTGGTTGATTTTACCTTTGGAGGCGGTGATCGTGTTGACGATTTCAGCGAGGATATTATCGCGGTTTGAGACGCGATTAATTTCAAGTTGACGTTATACGGAAAGCTTGTGAGCTCCCCCACTGCACGGCAATGAGGTCGGTCATTATCAAAGTTTTGGCGAACGTTTTTACACTGTTTGCGGTGCACGGCAATCCCCACGCCTTTGGATACGTAGCCGACAATCTCATCGCCGGGGACCAGGGAACAACAATTGGCCAGTTTAAGGAAGATTATCAAGGCCTTCCACCACGATTTCAGACGCGGCCGGTTTTCGACGTGCTTATTGATTTGATTGATGAGGTCTTGTTCGGTATATTCTTCGGCCCCAATCAGTGAATTCGCCGCATTGACTGGCTTATCGTATTTTTCCCGATTTCGCCAATATAGATCGTCAAGGAATGGACGCTTTTTTTCGAAAGAGTGCGGCTACTTCTTTATCGGTGAAAGTCTCGGTGTAATGACGCTTGGTGAGTTCGCGCTGTGAAGTCTTCTTTACCGATGGCGATGAGTTCATCGCGGCGCTTTTTATTCAGGTAGTTTTTAATCTTCGACCGGGCGTTACTGGTTTTCACCAGCTTCAGCCAGTTATCGTTGGGGCCAAAGGATTGTTTCGAGGTTTTCATTTTCACGATGTCGCCCGTTTGCAGTTTATATTCTAAGGGCACAATCTTTTGATTGACGATGGCCCCCACACTTTTAAGCCCTACTTCCGTATGGATGCGGAAGGCAAAATCTAAAGGCATCGCCCCTTTGGGCAAATCAATAATGTCCCCGTCCGGGGTGAAGACATAGACATTCGAATTAAAGATATCTTCTTTTAACAGATCAAGGACTTCTTCGCCCGATTTACTTTCTTCGGTAAATTCCACGAGGTCGGAATACCACTTGAGTTTTTGCGTGGTGGTTTCGGTCATGGCTAAAGTGGCGTTTTCTTTATACGCCCAGTGGGCCGCAATCCCGTATTCGGCGATATCATCCATCTCTTGGGTTCTGATTTGAATCTCGTAGATCTTACCATTGGCAATGATCGACGTATGGAGTGACTGATAAAGGTTAGGCTTAGGCATCGCGATGTAATCTTTAAACCGGTTGGGGATGGGCGTCCATTTGGAATGGACCACGCCAATCGCCGAATAACAATTTTCAATCGACGGTAAAATGACGCGCAAGGCCAAAAGGTCGAAAATTTCTTCGAACTCTTTATCGCGTGATTGCATTTTTTTATAAACGGAATAAATGTTTTTGACCCGACCTTTGACGTCGTATTCGAACTTGTTTTCTCTTAAGAGATATTCGAGGTTGGTTTGCATCATGGTGAGGTCGTTTTCACGTTCGTTTTTCGTGTCGCTGATCATCTGGGCGATTTGCCGATATTGATTCGGTTCTAAATATTTAAACGACGTATCTTCCAGTTCCGCTTTCATCACGTACATCCCGAGCCGGTGGGCTAAGGGCGCGTAAATATCAAGCGTTTCTTTGGCGATGCGTTTTTGTTTGGCTTCGTCCATAAAATCAAGCGTCCGCATGTTATGGAGACGGTCGGCGAGTTTGACGACAATGACGCGGATGTCTTTGGCCATCGCCAGCAACATCTTTTGGTAGTTTTTCGCTTGCGCGGCGAGTTTTTCTTCTTCGTCTTCTAAGGTGCCTTTGTATTGGTATTGCCCGAGTTTCGTGACCCCTTCAATCAGTAAGGCGACCGGTTCCCCGAACGCTTCTTTGATGTCTTCATAGGTGGCGGGAGTATCTTCTAAGACGTCATGCAAAAGACCGGCGATAATCGTCGTCGGGTCGGTTTTATATTCGCTTAAAGTAAAAGCGACGGCTAAGGGATGCGTGATGTAAGGTTCCCCTGATTGTCGCTTTTGGCCTTCATGATGGGTTTTGGCGTACTGATACGCATGCCGAATGTGTTCGATCGTATGCGTATCTTTGATGTAGCCATGGATTTGATCCATGAAGGCGTCAATCGAATAGACCGGTTCGCTGGTCACATGATCACCTCGTTAATAATGGAGCAATGTCTTAATCGGAATACTTTTTAGTTTCTTGCGGCCTTCTAAAAAGTCCAGTTCAATCAAGAAGACACACCCGACCACGTGAGCCCCTAAGGCCTCAATGAGTTCAACCGTGGCTTCAATCGTTCCGCCCGTGGCCAGTAAGTCATCGGCAATGACGACCTTTTGGCCGGGTTTAATCTCGGTTTTATGAATGGCTAAGGTATTCGTGCCGTATTCTAAATCATAAGTTTTTTCCAAGGTTTCCCTTGGGAGTTTTCCGGGTTTACGGACCGGCACAAAGCCTAAATTCAGCGCGTAGGCTACCGGCGTGCCAAAAATAAAGCCCCTGGCGTCCGGTCCAACAATCACGTCAGCCTCTTTGGCTCTGGCGAATGCGGCCATTTCATTGATCGCAAAGCGGAACGCTTCCGCGTCCCCGATGAGAGGAGTAATGTCTTTAAATTGAATGCCCTCTTTGGGAAAATCAGGCACATTGGTGATATAAGCGTTTAAATCCATAATTTTTTCCTTCTTTCACCCTAGTATAGCACTGCTTCAAGGGTTTAAGCGCGGTAAACACGCTCACCTTCCACCGCGGTTAAGGTGACACGCGCGGTTAAAAAGCTTTCAATGCGTTCAAGGTCAATGTTTTCGATGGCCACAAAATCGGCTTTAAAGCCCGGCTTTAATTCGCCTAACGCCGCATCTCGCATGAAGTAAGCGCCCATTTTCGTATAGCCATCCAAGGCCTCACGGATGCTTAAGCCTTGATCCGGTAAGTGGGCCGGAACGTCTTGGTGTTTTAGACTTTTACGCGTGACGGCGTGATAGATATTAGAAAGCGGTGAAAGCGGCACGATTGGCGCATCGGTCGATAACGCTGTGGGGACTTTGTCCATCAAGGTTTTAAAAAGATACGTATCACAGGCTTTTGGGCCGAGCAGGTTTTCTAAGATGGGGATGTCATCATCTAAAAAGACGGGTTGAATCATGGCGCCCACATTGAGGGCTTCCATCCGTTTGATTTCTGCCATCCCGGTGAGTTGCGCATGAATCAAGGCGTGGCGGTGATTTTCTCGTAACGGGACGGCTTCTAAGGCATCTAAGATGACCGCACTGGCCCGGTCGCCAATCGCATGCCAGGATAAATCCATGTCATGCGCGTTGAGTCTTTCAATGTAGGCCATCAAGGTTTCTTTCGTAAAGTTCAGGAGACCTCTTTCATTCGTCCCGACATACGGCGCGTGCATGGCTGCGGTTTTCCCACCCAATGAGCCATCGACTAAGAGTTTAGACGGTCCCATGACCGCCCGGCCATAGCGCTTATGGGCGTAGCCTTTTTCTAAAAAGTCATCGAGTTTATCTAATGTATTGAGGTGACATTGTTGCTGAATCCGGATTTTAAGGGTGCCCTCTAATGCTTCATAAGCTTTAATGATCCGTTCATAAGGCACCGGATACGTAATAAAATCATCCGTTTGAAAACTGGTGATGCCTTCTTTAAAGGCCATGCCTTGGGCGGCGAGTAAATCTTCTTCGATTTCTCTTTGCGTGGGATCTAAAAAAACACTCATGACCTCGCTGATCATCTCTTCATAAAAGATGCCGCGCTTCAGGTCCGCTTTTTCACTGTTTTTAATGCCTAGTTTTTCTTGAATCATGGCGATGGCTTTGGAATTGGCCATGAGGATATGTCCGCACACGCGAAGGACTAAGACTGGGATATCTGCTCTGAGCGAATCTAAAACATCTCGTTCTAATAAAGCGCCCGTTTCAAACGTGTTTTCATTGAATAAGGACGCCCGGATGAGCGTCTTTTTTCCTGAATAACCCTTAACATCGCCTAACGTCTTAGCCTCCGCTAAAGCATCTGCCGGGCGATAGTATCTGAGCCCTAAAAATGTCCATGACTATCGTTAAAACCCAGGAAGAACCGCTTGACCCCTTTAAATCACGATTTCTTGTGTAAAAAGGTGCATCAAACATGCCACCAACCACGGAAAAAATGGCGTGCAGAAAGGGCTTCATAAAAGAGTCGCATTGGTGGCAAGCGCATAAGTCAAGTTCTACATCACACATCGGGGGCATCGACCCCGATAAAGGTGAGTCCATCGGCTAATAGCGCTTGAATGGCTTTTTAACACGGTAATTCGTTCTAAAGAGGTTTCTTTTGGTTTCGGCGTATCGTTTTTCTTCTATGCAAAATCAACGATGGAATAGACTGCCAGTTCATGTAGATAAGTTCGGGATTTTATGGATTCCCGGCTTAAAGCCGCTTTTTTCTAACATGTCCGGGTATAGTCTTAAATGATCTCTCAAAAGCGGGCGACACGTCCATATTCAATGTCTTACTGGACCTTGGGCTTTACTCGAAGTCATAGCCTAAATCTTCGGCTTTTTGTGAGTGAAAGGTCCGGGCGTGCGCATATTGCACGGTCAAACAGGGTTTTCATTGCGCTGTTTTTCGCGAGGTTGAGGCTCCAAACCATATGGGTATTTGGCTGAGCCCGTCGCAAAGAAATAACGGATGGGATATGACCCACATCATCTGGCTATATTCCTATGATAAACTTTTCCGAGCGTTTACCATTCACTTCCACCCCGTCGCGGATGACGGACGAGTTGAATGAGTAGGACTTCTAAAGCTTTAGGTCATACCATATTTCTAAGTGAGGCTTTCAAACGGGCACAGGCCCGATGGTCGCATGCCCAAAATATCGATGAGGTGGGGTGTACTGTTTAAACTTTTGTTCATGGTAGGCAATATCGGGAGAATGCCGTGTAATCCCCTGCTGGATTTAACTAAGACGCGGTCTTTTCATCGCCTTTTTCCGTGGTCTTTAAATAAAAGGGCCTCCAGCTTTTTTCGTAGGTATAGCCTGAAGCTTAAGCGATTTAAATGTCCACGTGGCCGCTTTTCATAAAGCGAAGTCCATGCGGTAAAACGAATCAAAGGTCACCCCCGGCTCTTCTAAATCGGTTTTATCGGCGGCTAATAAGGCTTCTAATCCTTTTTGTCTAAATATTTTTAAATGATCCGGATGATCCACCCACTCTGCGTGGTCGTCTTCGGCGATTTGTTTCCCGAGCTCGATGATGTCTTGACCCAAGTAGCCATCTTCAGGCATCGATGCTTCTTTGCCTAAGGCTTCTAAATAACGCACGTATAAACTTTTCGCTAAGTTTTCCATTTGATTGCCGGCGTCATTGACGTAGTATTCTCTTAACACATCAAAGCCGGTTTGTCTCAGTAAGCGGGCCAGCGTATCGCCACTGGCCGCGCCTCGGGCGTGGCCAATATGCATATGACCCGTGGGGTTCACCGAGACATATTCTAAAAGGATTTTTTGACCGTTTCCCACAGGGGGGGAGGTAAACGTATCGGTGTCATCCAAGATTTTAACGATGACATCATACAAGGAATCTTTGGCCAAGGTGATATTGATAAACCCAGGGCCCGCCACGTCCAACTGAGCAATGACTTCATCCGCTGAAATGGCGTCAATCAAAGCTTCGGCGATGGCCCGGGGGGCTTTTCTTAATGGTTTTGCGAGGGTAAATGCCACCGTACACGCGAGATCCCCGTGCGATTTATCTCTCGGCAGTTCAAAAATGAGTGACTCGGGCGTCACATCAAAGGTTTTTTTGATCGCTTCGGTGAATACTTTATGTAAGTGGTCTTGTGGGGTCATATGATCTCCTAAAATTTAAGGCGCATTTGTTCATGCAAGTTCAGTTTATCTTTTTTACTGTGCAGTTTCATCCATTTGGCCGAGCGGCCTTTGCCTGTTGGGGCAATTTTCTTTTCGTTTTTGAGGCGTTTGAGGGCCCGGTTGATGGTCGATTCCGAGACCGATGGATGATAAAGCCGCACATCTTCTTTGGTGAAGATTTCCGGAAGTTTTTTAATCGTATTTTCTAAGAGGTCGCGTTTATTAAACTGATGGTCAAACTGATAGTTTTTGACCAATGAATCCAGGCCTTTATACCCTTCAATGGTCATCGTCAGGATCAGTTTATGCAGTTCGACCGGGTTATGCATGCCTAAGCCCGCATTTTGGCTGGCTTTCATCTCAGTCTCCTTAAAAGTCCCTTTTAAGCGGTCATAAATGCCAAAGAAACTGACCAGTTGAAAACAACGGTAATCGCTATTGAGCAACAAAATATAAAGCATTAGAAGGCCGATCAGTTCATTGCGCGTTTTAAACGGTTTTATCGCGTTAAAATCCAAATAAAACGCGGTCGCCAGTAATCCTTGTTCGATGGTTTTTTGTTTATAAAGACTTTCGTATTGGCTGACGAGATCTTCAAGCATTGAGCGCTTAGAGACGGTTTTAGAACTCAACAAATCTTTGGCCGGGGCGTCTTTATCCATCCGGTCAAACGTTAAATCATTGGCTTTGGCCACATCGCCATAAATAAACTGGATGAGCGACACAATCTCATTGGCAATCAGTTCAAACTCATCGATGTTTTCATGGATCCGCACGAGGGCGTGCTTGATTCTGGAGAGTACCTTTTCATCCTGGGTTTGGGGTTTTAAGTCTTTTAAGATGAGGGCTTTGAGGCGTTCTTCCTTAATCGATAAGTCTAAAATATGCGCCAAAAAGAACGCATCTTCTCTGACCGTGGCGGCCACAAAGGTTTCCAAGTTGATATCCAGCGAAGAAAAAAATTCATCGTTCCGTCCGATATACCGGTACACATCCAGCATCGGTGCGATTACATCGTGCGGGATGACGTATTCGGAGAGCTTACGCATCGCGAGATTCATCATCGACCTCCAAACTGAGTTGTTCGGGCATGTGCGAAATGGCCTGGGTGTAACCCGACAATGCAGAGGGTTCAACAGCTTCTAAAATGTCCGAATAAAAATGAATGGGTGTGCCTTTTTTGGGCGCAATCAAAGCTTTACCGGTATCGGCGACGTTGCGTTTTAACTCAAATGCATTAATAGAAACTGTCTCTTTCGTGGTTAAAACATGAATCGTTCCGTGCGCTTTATACAGTTCTCCGCTTAAAAGCATCGCATCCACCACGTGGTACGGTTTGGTTTTGACGGGTTTATATAAGGCAACGGGCGATAAGGTCCGGCGTTTTTTCGCAATCTCACTCAGGTCCATCCGTTTAATGGTCCCCC
>JAGYLV010000008.1 GCA_018400875.1 bacterium | reverse complement strand
GTTGAACCATTCTTTAAGCCCACAGGCATAAGCCGCAAAGCCCGAAGCACTGGAGGCGACCCCGGCGGCGGTGGGGCCGGAATTCGTTGACTTTATTTTAAGGGGTTCACTGGGGTTAAACCGTTCATAAAAGGTACGCATTTTTTCTAAGGCAGCCCCTTTTAAAGGCTCTCCGCCAAGTTCAAAAGAAAACATATCAGACTTTTCAAACGTTGTCTCAGTTACGTACGCATCCAGCGTTAAAGAAATCGACGGCGTACTCGGGAGCACCGGATCGGTGGAAGCCTTTCCCCAATATTTAATGAGGGCAATATTTACGGGCGCAGAGGTTTTCATGCGGCAAGCGCCTTAATAAAGACGTGGGGATACCCGGATTGATGGAGGTGTTCTTGGAAAGCGAGGGCCCCGGATTTACCCTCAAATAATGCAATCATGATGCCGCCCAGTCCCCCGCCTGAAAGCTTCGCTCCCAGCGCCCCGTGACTTAAGGCTTGATCGACTAAGTCATCGAGTACGGGATGCGACACATTAAACCGTTTTAATAGGCCATGCGCGTCATTCATCAGCTGTCCGAGTTTTTTTAACTCTTTCGCTTGAATGGCTTCTAAGGCATTCAGGGTAATATGGCCCAAATCGGCCATTTTTTTGCTGGATTTTTTTTCTTTCATCATCCGTGCGATCTGTTCGACCGCATCTTTCGTGGACCCGGATACATTCGAATGGGCGATGACAAGATGCGCGTCTAAATCGATTTGGATGCTTTCCGGTGATTGGTCTTTACGGTATCTCAAGGCTTCATCATGGATGGAAAGATACGCATCAATCCCCGAAGGATTCGTGTGAAAATACCCTTCTGAAAGTTGAATCAAATCAAAGTGGGTGCCCGCATCCAGTGGATGATCGGTGAGGTCAAAGGCCGCTTGCACAATGGCTGAAGCAATCGCCGCGGAGGCGCCAAGTCCCGCGCCGACGGGAATATCTGAACGCAAGGTAATCGTTGCGTCTTGAAACGGTAAAATTTCTCTGAGACGCTCAAGTAACGCGATGAATCCTTCAAAGCCCTGTGAGCCTTCTAAAGGACCGTTAAAAAAAGGACTGATCAGTTCGGTCTTTGAACTGGGGTCCATTTTAATATGGATGCGATGTTCGGTGAGTGGAAGTGCAATCGCGGGGTGATGATAGACCACCGCATGTTCCCCAAACCAAATGACTTTTCCGTGGGCCATGCCCACACCAAATGGATTCATGAAGTCTCCTTAACTTCCATTATACAAAAAAATAACACCCAATGGGTGTTAGATTTTCGGGGCATTTTCAGGGAGTGTACCCACCGTGTGGTATAAGGCCCCAATGAGCGTCCCGCGGTCCGCCGAGGCTCCGCCGATCCAGGCGTTCATATGCAGGGCGTCTTCAAAGGAATTAGTTTGGGCTAAGATGTGAAAGACTAAAGGCACGGCATCGGCAATATGACAGGCGGTATTCACCGTTTCTGTGATGAATGTTTCGGTCGGTTCAACGAGGGCTTTTTGGAACCGCTCAGAAACCGGGGTCCCAGCGGCAATCACCTTTTTAATGGCGGCTTGCATGGGGTGTTCGTTAAGGGCTTCGAATAAATCATCGAACAGCTGGAAGTAGTCTTGATAGACCTCTAAGTGGGTAAAGGCTTGGGCAAGTTCAAAGGCTTTATCTAAGGATAAGCCGAGAGCTTTCACCGCAATATAGGGCATGAAACCGACCATTTGGTCGTCATCCATGGGAAGGGGGGTGACGTCGAGTTTATGCAGTTTGGCAATCTTATTAAAAACCAGGGCCCGGGCGTAGGATTCTGCGTACCCAATGTAACGCCCCCCCGGTTTCACCCGATCAAAGACAAGGTTTTGATACTCTTTGGCGGTTAGGTCAGGATTATCTTTTAAAGCGTCCACGAGCCATTTTAAAATATCCCCTTCGGCCGATAAATCGCCAACTTTCATATCGGGATAGGCTAAAAAAGATTTTTCACTCTTGACATAATCCTCCGGATTTAACGGTTGAAAGAGTAAACTGTGATTCGCGGCTAACGCTTTTAAATAGTCGGGATTATAAATCCAGTTATAGGCCATTGATGATGTGTTACCGGTATAGGCAAATGCGAGTATTTTTTCCATTTTTTTCACCTCGTTATAAGTGTATCAAGTTCGTGTATAAGATGCCTTCAATACGCGTCCTGAAAAGGTCCTTGTAAAGTTATCACATCATAGTATAATAATACACGCGCACGTTCCGGTAGCTCAGGGGATAGAGCAACAGTTTCCGAAGCTGTGGGTCGGGGGTTCAAATCCCTCCCGGAACGCCACGTTTATAAACAAAAGACGCTTTAAGCGTCTTTTTTAATGAGCGTTTCAATGGTCGAATGTAACGCTTCGGGGGTCTCACATAAATAAGTGGGGTGATGCTCTTTTAAGACTTTGACACTGTCAAAGCCCCACGTCACCGCGGCGATGGGTATCCCGACGTTTTGACAGGACACAATATCCCTGATTTCATCGCCCACATAAAGCATTTCTTCGGGGGCAATGTGATAGGTTTTCAAAAGCTTTTTTAAGGGGCGTTCTTTGCCGAAGAGTTTGGCTGCCCCGATGACTTCATCCAGTTCATTGATCTGGTGCGTTTCTAAAAAGGCATGAATGTTATCGGTGTGATTCGACGATAAGATGACCATGGGGATTTTCCCTTTAAACGCTTTAAGTATCTCTTGAATGCCCGGATACAGTTGAGAATCTTTAATGCGTTCTCTCATCAATACCAAGCCTTCTTTCATCAGTCCAGGGACTTTTCTTAAAGGGACCTTAACGATCTTGAGCCGTTTGCGAATCGGGAGCTTTCGCATCGCCTCAATCTCATCGTGAGACAAAATAGGATAGTTATGTTTCTTCGATATTTCTTGAAAGATTTCAACGGTCAGGGCGCGCGTATCGGCGAGGGTGCCATCAAAATCAAATACAATCAGCTTAGTCATAAAAAGCCTCCAATTATGAGTATAGCATTAAAGTTTTATCTCTCGTCTATAAGTGCGTGCGCCTTGATTGAAAGACCCTAGTCTTAGGCGTATACTTATCTTAGGTGATAAATATGAAAATACGGTTAATATTAATAACTTTGTTAATGAGCTTTACGCTTTCGGCTTGCGCTGAAAGCACTCCCACCATTGAATCGGTGGAGACGTTTGACGCACTCACCGTCCCCCGCTTTGCCGAATTTGATGATTTTGATTTACCCGACTTTGTCAATGTCACGTATACCAACGGCGATCAAGAAGCCTTACCAGTCAACTGGGATGTGGCGGAAGCCCGTTTTGACAGTACCCGGATCGGCGAAGCCGAACTGACCGGCCGTTTTTTACTGCAAAACCAAGAAAACCCGGAAGCCATCGCTCCCAAAGTCCCCGTTATGATTGAAGCGGTCGATTGGCAGACCACACTCGCAAAAAACCCCAATTACTCGATGTTTTACCAAGCCTTTGAAGCCTCCAGTGTCGATGTCTCTAGCCTCGCTGATAGCTTTACTCTATTTGTGCCGACCAATGAAGCCTTTGAAACCATACTCGATCTTTTAGGGCTTTCGATGAATGGCTTTTTAGAAAGTGATACCTTAGATAATGTGGTGATGTATCATATTGTGGGTGAAGCCTTCACAGCCCAAGGCCTCTTAGGGGAAGTCCCCGCCGTCTTTGAGACGATGGAAGGGTCTAGTCTTAATATGGATTTTGACGGCGAGTTTTTAACGCTCAACGTGATTAACCGCGTGGTCAGGACCAATGAACCCAATACCGATATCGCCATGCATCAAGTCGATGGCGTCTTATTACCCCCTTCCACCTTTGAAGGGGACTTACAAAGTGTGATTAACTCGCAAGCCCTTAATTTATTTACCGGCGCCTTAGGCGATTTAAACCTCGATGTCACGGAACTCTTAAGTTCCGAATTCACGATTTTTGCGCCCAATCAAACCGCCTTTGAAGCCTTAGCGGCAGAGCGCGGAGTCACCGTCACTGAACTCTTAACCCAAGATGATATCGGTGAGATCCTCACCTATCATATTGTGGAAGGGGAATATACCGCCGAAACACTCTTTTTAGAAGCCCCATCCGAACTGGTCAGTGTGCAGGGCGCCACGTTAACTGTAGAGGTGATTGAGGATGTCATCCATGTCAATGGCGTACCCATTGAAGATTCGCAAACGACGGGTCAAATCGGCATCATTCATACGATTTCAGAGGTCTTAACCATTCCAGAAGCACCGGCTGAATAATGCAAAAAGCCTTGAAATTCAAGGCTTTTTTTTATGTTTGGTGTATAATAAAATTTCTTCAAGGGGAGGGCGTATGCATTACTTATCACTCAATAAAAAATCATCCCAGCCATACTACCAACAAATCGAAGAATCCATTGAATCCGCCATTCGGGCGGGTATTTTAACGCACGGTGACCGGTTGGCCACGGTCAATGAAGTGGCCCAATATTTTGGCGTATCGATTATGGCGCCGAGAAAAGCCTATGAGCTCTTAGAGCGGAAGAAGAAAGTGACCAGTATTAAAGGCAAAGGCACTTTTGTGAATGCCCGCCCGCAACTGGTCATTCCCTTAGAAGATTATTATAAAATCGAACATTTCTTACCCAACAAAAACTGGTCACTGAGAAGCTATATCACGTTTCTCGATCAAGACCGTGAAGTCACGGAGATTCTTGTGCATACCCATCTCAATGATTATCCGATCAGCTTCCACCGGTTTTTATTTCACGTGCCCGTGGATCATACGCGCCTTAAACTCCATCAAGGCAATGTCTTCGATTTGAACTTTATTAATACCATTACCCCCATGGATGTGGCGGTTTTAGAAACCGACTTTTTAGCCAAAAGTGCCTCCCCCATCGATGCGCAAGTCTTACAAATCGAACTCGGGGATCCGCTGATCCGTATGACGGCCCTATTAAAAAGTGCTGACGGCACATTAATCGGCGATAGCGATACCTTATACCCTAGTGCGTTCGTGCATTTTGAGTCGAGGAGTTGACGATGAAAGATGCCCATTTAAAATGGTTTGAAACCATTAAAATTGATACCCGTAAAAAAGCAAGCGCCCAGACGCAAATCTCCAATCAAATCAAACTCCTCATCCGTGATAAACATTTGGTTGAAGGTGACATTTTACCCGATATGGCGACGTTGGCTGCTTTCACATCGACCGATGAAGCGACCGTTAAAAATGCGTACTTAGAATTGATCGACCAAGTGTATGTGACCGAAGAAAAAGGCACCTATAAAGTAGTCCGTCTGCAAATGATGGAAGGGTTTTTAAAGGGCTTTTATTCGGTGTTTGAAACATTCCAGCGGCATGGATTCACTCCGTCCAGTGAAGAAATATCCGCCACACTCGTTGAACATCTCCCGCCCGAGTTTGATGTGCTCTCAGACACCTTAAAAGGCCCGTTTATTTATCAAAGACGCCTTTATAAAGTGAATGATACACCGTTATTTCTTGTGGATTTTTATAATCTCCCACAGTATTTTGAAGGGATGGATTTACCGCTCAAAGACATCGATTTCTTGACGTATTTTAAAAAAGAAATCAACCGGCCGATGGTGCATTTTAACCGAGAGGTCCTCGCGTTAAAACCCACCCTTGAAGAAGCGAGTCTTTTAGACATCCCGGGTCAAAGTGCGATTTTAGGGGCCAAGTTGATCAATTACGATAAAGATAATATCCCGCTTAATTTCTCCATTTGGCGGGGCTCATTGAAATTCTCCTTTTATCTTAAAACACCGGTTCAGTAAAACCATTTTAAAAAGCGCCCCGCTAAAAGGGGGCGTTTTTTTATTTATAATGTCTCTAAATGTTCCAATAGATATTCCGCTTGTTTTCTTAACGCGGTGACATTTTCCGGGTCCATCTTCTTAAAGACCGAAAGAGGGATCCCCATTCTTGGGTTTTTTTCTAACGTTTCCATGTGCCGGTCAATATAGTTCCAATACAGCGCGTTAAACGGACAGGCTTTTTCGCCGGTTTTGGCCTTGACGTCGTAATAACAGGCCTCACAGTAATCGCCCATCTTATGGATGTATGAGCCTGAAGAAATATACGGCTTCGTCGCCATCAGCCCGCCATCGGCATGCAGGGCCATTCCAATCACATTGGGCGTGACCACCCAGTCATGACTGTCGACGAACATTTCTAAAAACCAGGCATTGACTGCTTTAGGATCGACACCGGCAAGATTTGCAAAATTGCCTAACACCATTAAGCGCTGAATGTGATGCGCATAGCCATCATCGATGACATGGCTTGTCGCATCTTGCATGCAGTGCATGTTGGTCTCCCCATCCCAATAATAATGGGGAAGATTTCGGGTGTGGCCGTAATGATTATGGTCGTGATACCCAGGCATTTCTTTTAAGTAGATGCCCCGGATGTATTCCCGCCAGCCTAAAATTTGTCTGATAAAGCCTTCCACACTGTTCATGGGGGCGCCACTTACTAGTTTCGATTCGGCGTGTTTGATGAGGTCGAGCGGATCTAATAAACCCGTATTAAGCGCCTGTGAAACCATGGAGTGGGAGACATCTTTATACTGGGTCGTGAGGGCGTCTTGATAGGGGCCAAACGTCGCCAGCCTTTCTTCAAAGAAATGATCGGCGAGCGCCTTGGCCTCCGCGTGGGTGACGGGTTGCCTAAAGCCATCTACTTCACCGGGGTGATCTTGAAAATGCTCTTTTACATAAGTCATCACGTCGTGTGTCATCGGGTCTATCTCGGGCCATTTTGGTTCAGGGATGAAGGTATTTTTCGGGAGTTTCTTCCGGTTTTCTTTGTCAAAACTCCACGCCCCGTGCAGGGGCTTATCGCCCTTTATGAGGACGTTAAAGTCTTTGCGCATGACGCGGTAAAAAGGATCCATTTTATAAGGTCTTTTAGAAAGCCTTGCCTTGACGTCGGATTCTTTCAAGATGAACTGAGCATCGTGAAACGCTTGGTGGTGAATGCCTAAGGCGCCGGTGATCGAAGATTGCCACGCCACAATATCCGCATCCGTCGCTTGGATGGTCAAGAGTTCACCAGGATTGAACGTTCTTAGGGTTTCTTTCGTGTCGCCTTGGATGAAGCGCACGTTAAATCCTAACGCTTTGAGGGTTGCTTCATGATGGCGCATGGCACTCATCAAGGCGACAATCCGTTTTTTATGAAACGGCCGCATCCGGTAAAACGCGTCATCTTCAATGAGGGCGATAACGTCATCATCGCCTAAGTGTTTAAACGCGTCTTGAGACAGATGCAGTTGAAAGGGTAAAAGCCACAAGATTTTCATACGCCATACCGCTTTTTCATGACATCTAAGCTGGGATAAAAGCTGACAATGGGGTCTGGATAATCGAGGTTCATTTGTTGTCGTTCCGCGGGGGCCATCTTGGGAAGAGCGTAGCGCATACCTTTAGGCACTTTTTTGAGTTCCGGCAACCATGCGAGCACATACGATTCATCGGGGTCATAGCGCTCTCCTTGACCGATCACATCGAAATAGCGGAAGGGCATAGAGTCATTGCCGATGCCGGTCACGTATTGCCAGTTTCCGGTATTACTCTCGACGTCATAATCAATTAAATGGGTTTCAAAAAAGGCTTCTCCCATGCGCCAATCGAGGCCTAAGTTTTTCGTCCAAAAACTGGCGACGTTTTGCCGGCCCCGGTTGGACATAAACCCCGTCGCTAAGAGTTCTTTCACGTTCGCATCAATTAAAGGATACCCGGTCGTGCCAGTCGTAATGGCTTTGAGCCGTGCATCGTCTTTTATCCAGGCAATCTTTTTTTGTTGAATGCCATCTTTATGGAAGAATGTTTTTAAATGTTTGCGGGCTTGAAACTTAAAATAATCGCGCCACAAAAGTTCAAAAATAATCCAGTACGTATCTTCACTCGCCCCATGGGCTGCTTCATAGGCTTTGACCGTGTGATACACCCGTCTCGGGGATAACGCCCCGCAGGCTAAGTAGGCAGAAAACTTCGTAGAATCATCGCGTTTTCGCATGCCGTTACGCGTCTTTTTATAGGTGGAGGCTTTTTTTGATTCAAATGTGTAGTAATTCAGCCGTCTGAGGCCTCCGGTTTCTCCGGGTTCTAAGAAAAAATCCATAACGGATGGTTCGGGGATGAGATGCCTATGTTCAATGGGCGCTTGAGGCTTTAAATCGGGGGTGATTTCATCGCGGATGAGCCAGAGCTTTTCAACCTTTTTGCGAAATGACGTATAGCCATTGGGGGTGCGCGCTACGTCAAAAGGTAAATCACTGGGGTGAAGGAGCGTCTGAGTCTCATAGAGGTTTAAGGGATATTTCTTTTTAATCTGAACGGCTTCATAGCGTTCAAAAGGCCCCTGCATGTAATGCGCATAAATCTGATCGATCCCCCACGTGTCATCGATGATGTCCATCACTTCATGGGCCGGCTTTTCAACATACAGTAAAGGAATTTGATATTTTTCTAAGCTAAACGCAAGATCATGCAGACTCGCTCGTTTAAAACTCTCTTTAATAGACGAACTGTTTTTTTGATACCTTGGATGCGAAAAAGCATTGGCGTACACGCCAATGATGGGAAGATTTTTCATTGCCGCCTGTGCGAGTGCGACATGATCGTGCACGCGTAAATCATCTTGAAACCAGACCACTGAAACCATACTTTTCGACTCCTGTAATACCTTGATAAAATGCCCATTAAAACGTAAGCTATAAGTAGTCCTATTTTACCGCATTCAAGCGGTTTACCCTATTGAAATGGTTTGCCATTTCCAAGAAGGTTCTAGATGAAAACTATTTCTCTTGCGGTGAAAGATGTCGCCCAGTACGTGCACGCATCAGGCGATCTTCATACGTCATCGCAAGCATCACTGCGAGAAAAGATTGGCCAAGAGCTCCATTTATACCGGCAAAGTATGTATGAAGATGCCGATCAAGAAGTCACCATCAAGGGTGATGTTTTTTTAAGTGACGTTACCTTTCAATTAAGCGGCCGGATGGATGGGCTTTTTAAACAGGGGCCTTTAATTGAAGAGATTAAGTCGACTTTACTTGATCTTTCGCAAATTGAAAAAGACACGTATCCCAAGCATTTCCTCCAACTCAAAATTTACATGTATCTCTATATGAAACAAGAAGGCCTCAAAGCGATGAAAGGCCGGCTTTTTTACATTCACCACCCCTCGAAAGAAACCAAAATCTTTGAAGAGACCTACGCCTTTGAAACGTTAGAATTTGAAGTCGAGACGGCCTTAGAAACCTACTTAGCATGGTGGCGCATTTTAGAGGGCCACCGGGCAGGCAAAAGTGACCGCTTCCAGATGATGCCTTTTCCCTTTGCATCGTTTAGAGAAGGGCAAGCAAACTTTATCGAACGCACCTTTGAAACGATGGTGAATGAAGATTTATTATTCATTGAAGCCCCCACGGGCATCGGGAAAACCGCCGCCAGTTTACACGGTGCCTTAAAAAGTGTCAAAAATGACACCGATAAACTCTTTTATGTCACCGCCAAACGAAGTGGCCAAGACGCCGCCATCAAAGCGCTTAAAAAAATGCAAGACGATACGTCCATTAAAACCGTGAGACTCTCATCCAAAGAGCGACTCTGTTTAAGAGACGAAGTGGACTGTGACCCCGAAATTTGTCCCTTTGCGAAAGGCTATTATGACCGCATTCAAGGGGCGCTGAAAGCACTCTATCAATCCACCGATGATGTGGACGCGGAAATTTTAAAAAAAATCGGGTTGGACCATAAAGTATGCCCGCATGAACTCGCCCTTGATATTTCCTTACATTCGGATGTCATTGTGGCCGATTATAACTACGCGTTTGATCCTAGGATTCGCTTGATTCGCTTTTTCGAAGACGAAGAAAAACACCCCAAACTCCTCATCGATGAAGCCCATAATTTGGTCGACCGGGGAAAATCCATGTATTCGGCGACCCTCGATTATGAAACGATCACGCACGCGAAACTGCCTTTATCAAAAATTAAACCCAGCCCCAATCAGGCCTTAAATGATCTGCATGAAGCTTTAGATGCGATCATTGCCCACGCGTCTAAAAACAAAGAAGATGCGGTCTTATTTGCGTCCATCCCCGGAAAGTTAATCGAAACTTTAGATCCAGTGTTGGATGTGTTAGAAGTCTTAATGCAACGGCATAAATTCCACGCCGCCCGCAAGACCTTTAAAGACCTTTATTTCCATCTTTTAGAATTTAAACGGATTAGTGAATATTTCAATGACCGGTTTGTCTTTGAAGTGAAACCGTTAGAAAGATCGATGAGTGTGCTCTGTTTAGACCCATCGGAAGTCCTGCATGAGACGCTCAAAGAAAAAGCCAAAGGGGCCACCTTATTTAGCGCGACCCTTGAACCGTTTGATTATTATCAGAATCTTTTATCAAAGGGAGAAGGTGGGACCTTAAAACTCCCCAGCCCTTTTGACCCCAAACGTCTAGGGCTCTTTGTGGATGTCTCACATTCCTTAAGATATAAAGACCGTATGCAAGCGATACCTAGAATCATCGACACACTCATTGCATTGTATGAAAGTGGTCCTTTTCATATGATGACCTACTTTCCTTCATTTGCTTTTATGAAAGAAGTGTTGAAAAAAAATCCCCTCAAAAAAGAGCATTGTTACATCCAAACCCTAGGGATGAGCCCTGAAGAAAAAGACGTGTTATTTCGTGAATTCAAAACACCGGCCGATCACCCTAAAATGTTATGGACGGTCCTTGGGGGGAGTTTTTCTGAAGGCATTGAACTGGAAGACAACCTTTTAAAAGGCGTCTTTATCATTGGGACGGCGTTACCGACGGTGTCTCAACTGAAAAAGTTAGAAATGCACCGGTTCAATGAAAAATACGGCGATGGCTTCCATTATGCTTATACCTATCCAGGCATGACCAAAGTCATTCAAGCCGTCGGCCGGGTGATTAGGCGTTTAGAAGATACAGGAATTGCCATCTTGATGGATGATCGGTACGCCACGCCCATTTATCAATCCCTCATGCCTACGGCGTGGAATCATGCGAAATATTTAGAAGAGGATGATTACATCCAAGGCTATTTAAAGGCGTTTTTTAAATAAATTCATTTTCTAAATGATAATCACTTGCATTTACGAAACATTTGCGTATAATGATGATTGAACTTATATTTTGGAGGATCAATTTATGCGTAAATGGATGGCTTTACTTGCAATTCTTTTAATCGGTGGTTTGGCCGCGTGCGGTGAAACCGTAGATGAAACCGATACTTTAAGCATCACCACAACCCTTTTTCCCTATTATGATATCGCTAGGAGCATCGCCCCAGAAGATGCGGAAGTGTCACTTATTTTACCCCCTGGCACCAGTCCTCATGATTTTGAACCGTCGCCCCAAACGGTGACGTCGATTTTAGAATCCGACCTGTTTATTTATACGGGTGAGATGTTAGAACCGTGGGTGGATACAATTTTAGCTGAAGCGATTGATGCCGGAGTCACCGTCTTAGAAATGGCGGATTTCGTCGTCCTCTTAGAAGCTGAGAATCATGATGAACATGATCATGCGGATGATGAGGGTCACGATCACGGCGATGTCGATCCACACTTTTGGACCGATCCAAGTAACTTGATTTTAATGACCAACTCCATTCGCCGGGAACTCGAGCGCCTAGCCCCCGAAGAAGCGGTTCATATTGATGAACATACGGACCTTTATGTCGATGAACTGAGACACTTCGATGAAATGTTTGAAACGCTCGTGGGTCACATCGCCACATCCACCTTGATGTATGGCGGTCATAATGCACTGGGCTATTTCACGCATGCCTATGGGTTAGATGTCGTTTTACCCTATGAAGGGTTTTCCGATGACGCTGAACCGACCCCCGGTGCCTTAGCGACGATGATTGATACGATGGAAACGTATAATACCGAGTATCTATTTTCTGAAGCCTTACTTGCCAGCAGTGTCGCCGATACCATTGCCGATGAAACGGGCGCAGAACTCTTAGTGATTTATGGCATGGGCAAAATCGGTGCCGATGATTTAGCCGCCGGCATGACTTTATTTGATATGATGGACCATAACTTAGACATGTTGATGCTTGGACTCGGGTATAATGGACCTGAACTTGATCATGATCACGATCATGACGACCATGACGACCACGATGATCACGACGACCACGACGACCATGACGACCATGACGACCATGCCGATCACGACGACCATGACGACCATGTCGATCACGACGATCATGACGACCATGACGAACATGACGACCACGACGACCATGACGATCATGACGACCACGACGACCATGACGACCACGACGACCATTAGAAACGAGGATGTATGAGTCTATTAGATGTGAATCAACTCTCGGTGAAATACGAATCATTCACGGCCTTAAAGGACGTGAATTTTTCCGTTGAGCGCAATGAATTTTTAGCCATCTTAGGTGAAAATGGTTCGGGTAAAACCACGCTCATTAAAGCGATTTTGGGTTTAAAAGACCCCCATTCAGGCATCATTACCTGGGAAAAAGATATTCGTTTGGGCTATTTACCGCAACACTTAAACGTGCAGGACCGTTCGTTTCCTGCCACCGTCAAAGAAGTGGTGTTAACCGGCGCCCTCGCCTATCAAAAAGGCTTTAAGCGGCCGACCCCAGAGATGGTTCAAAAAATGACCCAGATCTTAGAAGATTTATCGATTGCTCACCTCACATGCCAACGGATTGGGACGCTTTCAGGCGGCCAACAACAACGCGTATTACTGGCGCGCACGCTGATGAGTGATCCCGATATTTTAATCATGGATGAACCGACGAGTGCGTTAGACCCTTCCATGCGTAAAACCTTTTACGATCTATTAAAAGACCTTAACGCTAAAGGCATGACCATCATCGTCATTACGCATGATGTGGGGAGTGCTTCCGATGTCATCCAGCGCATCATATACCTCGATCAAACGATTAAATTTGACGGCACCTTTGGAGAATACTGCGAAAACGAAGCGATATCGCCATACATTCATACCCATCAATCCCATCACCACGGAAGTGCCCAATGAATCTTTTGGATTCGTTTTTGAATTTATTTACGTATGGGTTTATGGTTCGCGCACTCATTGCAGGATTACTCATTGGATTAAGTGGGGCGTTTTTAGGCTCATTTTTAGTCCTTAAACGTTTTGCGATGATCGGGCAAGGCTTAGCGCACGTCGCCTTTGGCTCGGTCGCCGTGGGCTTACTGTTTTCCGATCAACCCTTATTCATCGCCATGCCGATTGTCGTTTTAGTGTCGGTATTCATCTTGAAGTTATCGGAAAAAACGAGTGTGCACGGGGATGCAGCGATTGGTCTAGCGGCCACCGTCGCGATGGCCTTAGGGACGCTGCTCGCTTCCATTGATGGCGGATTCCAAACGGAACTGAATTCCTACCTATTTGGGTCCATTCTCACCATTCAAACCACCGATATTTGGCTTTCTTTCGTGCTATTTATTGCGGTGGCGCTTTTTGGTGTCTTTTACTATTATGATTTATTTTCGATGACGTATGATCCAATCTTTGCGGAAGTCTCACAGGTTAAAGTCCAGCGCCTGAATCTCGTTTTAGCGATTTTAACGGGGGTGACGGTCGTCATCGGAATTCAACTTTTAGGGACGATTCTCATATCGAGTTTCATCATTTTTCCCACCGTGATCGCCATGCAGTTTCAAAAAGGCTTTTTTGCGACCGTCATGGTCGCCTTGGGTTTTGCGGTTTCGACCGTCTTTGTAGGGATTTCAGCGTCGTTTATTTACGACTTACCCACCGGATCGACCATCGTCTTATTGAATGCGCTCATCTTTAGTCTGATTTACGTCTTTAATGTTTTCAAAGGAGGACGTGCATGAATATTGATGTCTTATTAGAAAAAACGGGACTGAAAAAAACCTATCCTAGAAAAATCATATTAGGTCTTTTTGAAGACCGCGATCAATTCTTAAGTGCGGATGATATTGCGAAGGTCTTTCAAGAAGCCGGTCATCCGGTGCCGTTATCCACGATTTATCGGATCCTTGATCAATTTGTTGAAAAACACCTGGTCAGTGAAGTCCACATCGAAACCGCGCAAGTCAAACTGTATGAACGAGCGCATGCGCATCATGCGCATCATTTAATTTGCACAGAATGTGAAAAAATCATTCATGTGGAAAGTTGTCCCGTGCATGATTACGAGAGCGATCTGGAAGATACACATGGCTTTAAAGTGACCCATCATACCCTCAATTTTTATGGCCTCTGTGAGGCCTGTCAAAAGGCTCATGCTTGAGCCTTTTTTTTATGGATTAAGACGCTTATAATGAAACGTGGAGGTAACTTATGCAAACTTACTTAACCGATTTATTTCAATCCTGGTTCCCCGCCTTAAGTGAAGGCTTAGCGGTGGCACTGACGAATCTTATGCAAATTCTTTTAATCATCATTGGCGCGAGAATCATCTCGCTCATCATTAACCGGTGGCTCATCCGGTGGGTCAAATCCACCCAAGGCTCAGAACGTGCCACCACGCTTTCACAGCTCATAAAAACCACCCTTTCAGCCCTCATTTGGTTTTTAGTGATTTTACTGTCCTTAGATACCGTCGGGTTTAACATCACTCCGATTTTAGCGAGTGCGGGGGTTTTAGGCCTGGCCGTTGGGTTTGGCTCGCAAAACTTAGTCAGAGATGTGGTGACCGGCTTTTTTAACTTTTTAGATAATGCGTTTAACGTCGGTGAAGTGATTGAAACCGGAGGATTTACTGGATCGGTGACGAAAATGACATTGAGGAAAGTCCACATCACCAATTATTTGGGCGCCGAAAAAATCATTCCTCAAGGGGAAATCAGCAGTTTGATTAATTGGTCCCGCAACGATAATACCGCCATCGTCGATTTTGGGGTGGCGTATGAAACCGATCTTTCCCAGTTATCTGAGGTTATGACCGCCTTTACCAAATCCCTCTTTGAAGCGAGCCCCAATCTCGTCGAAGAACCCGCTTTTTTAGGCGTCGTAGAACTCGCGGATTCCTCCATCAATTGCCGGTTACTCATCAAAACCAAACCGGGCGATCATTGGAGTGAATCCCGTCAAGTGCGCGCCGATCTGGTGAAAACCTTGAATGAAGCGAATATTTCGATTCCCTTTCCTCATGTGGTGGTTAAATCGTCATGAGACGGCTTGTCATTGGGGCGACCAATGAAGATCATTCCTTTTCCTTAAATGCCCCCCTTCGCATGGCCGATTCCAATCCCGTTCAAGATACGATTACACTCGGGGGAGTGGGCTATAACATCGCCCATCATCTGTTAGCTTTAGATAAAGATACCCAGTTTATAACGGCCTTTAACCGGCCGTTAGACGATGCCCGCATCACCACCATCAAAACGAATCAAGCGCCATCGTATTATGCGGTGATGGAATCCGATATGGTGGTTGCATTTGCGGCGATGGACGTGTTAGAAACCTTAACCGCCGCGCCGTTCTTACCCGCCCTAAAAGACTTAAAAAAAGGCGACGTGTGTGTGAGTGATCTCAATTTCCCGGAGCCTATGTTACTGGAGCTTTTTCAAGCGACCAAGGCATCTTTATGGGTGGATGCGACGAGTGCGCATAAAGTCACAAAACTCCATGCGTTAAGTCCTTATCTTTCAGGCGTCAAACTCAATCAATTGGAAGCGTCCATTTATACGGGCGAACAAGACCTCGACCGCATCCTGTTAGCGCTGGAAAAAAGTCCCATCCCAGACATCATCCTCACGCTGGGTGAAAATGGGATGATTCACATCAAAGACGAAGTCATTCACTATCAAGATGCAGGTCCCTTTGAAGCGAGACATCTTTCCGGCGTCGGCGATGCCTTTATGGCCGGTGTCATCTTAGCCAAGGAAGAGGCTCACTTTGAAACCGCCTTTGCCTTAGCGGCGTTCACCGCAAAACAACCGTCCGCCACGCCGCCTTCTGATACCTATCCATTATTGAATCAAGAAAGGAAAAACCGCGATGTTAGAATTCAAAAAAGAAGTCTTAGACGCACTCAATAATAATCAACCCGTCGTGGCGTTAGAATCCACCATTATTTCCCATGGCCTTCCTTACCCTGAAAACCTCGCCTTAGCCCGGGAAGTCGAAACCATCATTGAAAACGCTGGGGCCACCCCCGCCACGATTGCCATCATGGACGGGAAAATCAAAATCGGCCTCACGGATGATGAACTGAAATTCTTAGCCGAAAGTGACGATGTGATTAAAGCGTCTAAACGTGATTTTGCCTATTTACTGGCTTCTAGAAAAACCGGGGCCACCACGGTGGCCGGCACCCTTTTAGCTTCCGCCATGGCCGGCATTAACGTCTTTGCGACCGGAGGTTTAGGCGGGGTCCACCGAGGCGGTGAAGACACGCTGGATATCTCCCGCGATCTCGAAGAACTTGCGCTTCAACCCGTCGCCGTGGTTTCGGCGGGCGTCAAATCGATTTTAGACATCGGTCGGACGTTAGAATATCTAGAAACCAAAGGGGTGGAAGTGATCGGCTACCAGAGCACCTTTTTCCCGGCCTTTTATACGCGCCAAAGTCCTTATAAAGTCGATTACCGCTTAGAAACCCCAGGAGACGTGGCGGCTTTACTGCACGCCAAGTTTGATTCAGGCTTAGAAGGTGGGGTCTTAGTGGCCAATCCGATACCTGAAAATTTTGCGATGGACGAAGCCACCATTCAAAAAGCCATCGATCAAGCCTTAAAAGAGGCCTTAAAAAAAGGCATCACCGGCAAAGCCATCACGCCTTATTTACTGGATGCGATTAAAACCATCACCAACGGTAAATCCTTAGAAGCCAATTTGGCTTTAATGAAACACAATGCACTTGTGGCAGCCCAAATTGCGGTGGCTTACCGGCCATAAAATAACCCCAACCTTTACGGTTGGGGTTTTGTTTTTTATAAGTAACCCATTTGATCAAGGGCTTCTTTTAAGATGCCACTGGAGCGTTTTAAGGCCACATCTTCGGCGCTCGATAAGTTGAGTTTTACAATGTGGTGAATGCCGTCTTTGTTGATGACGGCAGGCAGTCCGATGTATACGCGGTCACAGTCGTATTCGCCTTCATTGAGGACGGAAAGGGGTAAAATCCGGTTTTCGTTATTAAAGAT
>JAGYLV010000007.1 GCA_018400875.1 bacterium | reverse complement strand
GCTTACTGCTTCTTTTACTCCACTTGAATCCACCATCACTTTTGTCAATCCCGATGGTAATGCACCCGCGCCAATCACCACGTTGATTGGAGATGCCATTACGCTTCCAATTGCTTCCAAAACCGGGCATACCTTTGAGGGGTGGTTCTTAGACGGCACGCAAGTTTCTTTAACGACCATGCCAGAACTCCCCATCACCTTAACGGCAAGTTTTACCATCAATCAATACACCTTGAATGTGAACGGATTCAACGGTCAGCGCATCAATCAAATCAGCGCCGATTACGGTGAAGCTGTCACTCTTCCTGTTCCTGAACAACTGGGTTATTTATTTGCCGGTTGGACCCTCAACGGGCAAGCCTTCTCCGGCAATCAAGTATCCATGCCTGTGGGTGGGGGAACTGTCAACGCCTTATTTGATCCCATTTTATATCCCGTCTCTTGGGTCTATAAAGATGAGGTCATCCAAATGAGATTGCCATTTGAAAGTGCGATTCCACTGCCTGTTTCCAACGTTACCGGGTATGCCTTTGAAGGATGGCAAGAAAACGAATCGTTCATTGAAAGTGCCACCGTCCCCTTAAGAGGCACTACCTTAACTGCCATTTACCGCGCCTACGAAACCGCCCAAACCTTCTATTTACCCGGACAAACCGCCCGCGTGATGCTCATCACCGATGAAACCTTTAACGGACCCAGTTTGAACGTCCCAAGTAATCTTGTGTTCGGGGGATATTACACCGAACCCTTTGGATTAGGCGAAGCGCTCAGTCCCGGTGATATCATTGAAAATGGCCTCGATGCGAGAAGTTATCCGCATGTCTATAATCCGACTTCATCTTATCAAGCCCCGAGCGGTGAAACATTATTTACGGGAACCATCCGGAGTTCATCCCATAATACTGAACCCAGCACGGCGTCAAGGACTTCTGAAATTCCTTGGCTTTCCATGATCATTTGGGGCAGCGGTATCCTGACGCTGGTCATCCTTTCTGAAAGGGGGCGTCGCCGTGGATAAAGAAAAACGCAAAAGCCAACAAGATAAACAGCGCAAAGAAAAGATTAAGAAGTTGTTTCAAAATTCTGTGGGTGTCACGGCATCCGCCACCGCGGTCGTTGTTGCCACGCCACTGTTTGACAATGTGACGGCGGAGTTCAATGACTTTAAACTCTTAGAGGATTCCATCTACTATGAAGTGGACGTGATTGAAGAAGTTGGGGAAGAAGGTGTTCCCAACGGCCGGCCCTTACGCTTAGTCATTGAAAACCAATGGGAACGCATTGAAGTGCCTCTAGAATATGGGGTGAGCGCCAATGTGCTCAGTGCCCTTAGACCCAATGCCAATTATGACTTTACCGTGCAAATGGATAAAGGCGTCACGTGGGTCACTCTAGCCAGTCAACAAGTGACCACCGAAGATGAACTTGCGGGGGTCATTGGCCCTGCTTCTTATGACGTTCGCGGGGCGGGGCGTGAAGTTGAACTTGACGTATTAACTCAATCGGGCGGTGTGGCCATCCAGTTTTACCAACTGGCTTTAATCCAAGAGGGTCAAACCATTTCTCAAACCCCCATCGTGGAAGGCACGCAAACCGTCAATTTCGAATTACCGTTAGATAATGCGACGTGGCAATTAGAACTCCAAGCCATTACCGCCGAAAGCGAACTGATTGTGTTAGATGAGTCCTTACTCATTCCCCCAGGGCATTTTGACACGTCATTCAGGGTTCAACTCATCGGACCAAAGGAAGCATTAATTCAACCCTTACCGGATTTAAATGCCTTTACCGATCAAGTCTATCTCGTTGATATCATTGAAAATGGCGTCTTGATTGATACGGTGGAAGCGATCAGTGATTTCACCGCGGAATTAGAAGCGGCCCAAAGCTATCAATTTGTCTTTTACGTCAATTACATGGATGACCGGACGGGAGAAACCTTCCAAGAGATACTCGCAGAATCGGTGATTGAAACCCCCGAAGACCTCTTCTACCTTCTCAATGTGATAGAGCACGAAACCGAAACCGAATACCTACTGCAAGTAGAAAATTACGATACATGGTTCACCGATGCGTTTATCCGGTATGTGCTTCCGGATGGATCGGTGAGTTCACCCCAGTCCTTCGAACGCGTTTCGACCGTGGGAAGTACCACCCTATTCCGCATCAATCCACTCCCCACGAATGGCATCATTGAAATAGGCCTTACCTTGAATCAAGCCTCACAATCTGAACTGATCATTCAACGAATAGGAGATTAATCATGGCTGAAGAAAAAAAGAAAGACCTCCAAGAACCCGAAAAAGAAAATGAACTCAAAGAGTATGAAACCGAAGAAACCAAAGATTTTGACATCGAGGAAGAAACCTCGGATCGTTTAGGTTTTTGGCGAAAATACAAATCCTATTTCACCTATGGATTTATCTTCCTCGTGGTGCTGGTGACCCTCCTCGCAGAAGTCTTATTTCCAGGCACTGCGTTTGCCGATGTGGTCGGAAGTTCCTTAGGCCAGTTTTTTGATATCACTTCGATTGTGGCCAACAACTATTTAAGGATTTTAGAAGCACTGGGCGTTTTAATATTTGTATGGGCGCTCAATAAAATCATCCAATTATTGATTGATGTTCTCACCAAACGCTCCCAAAACCCCACCGCCATTCACCTTCTAAAAAGTGTGGTGAAATGGGGGGTCTATCTAATCGGTGCGTTCCTCATCTTGACAGCGTTTGGGGTCAATTCCACGACTTTGGTCGCCTCCGTAGGGATCATCGGTTTGGTCGTGAGTTTTGGGGCCCAAAGCCTGGTGGAAGATGTCATCAGTGGCCTCTTCTTGATTGTGGAAAAACAATTTGCCGTCGGCGAAGTCGTCATCATTGGCGACTACCGCGGTGTTGTTAAAGAGATTGGACTGCGAACAACCAAGATTGTCGATGCCCTTAACTATGACCTGAAGATCATCAACAACTCAGACATTCGCAACGTCATTAACTCCTCCCAAAACCTATCTACCGCCATTTGTGATATTGGCATTGAATACGAACAAGACATTCCGGCGGTGGAAAAAGAATTGGAAAAATTCTTACCTACTTTGGCCAAAAAATACCAAGACCTCATCGTCGAAGGCCCTACCTATTTAGGGGTTCAATCCTTAGGTGATTCCTCGGTGAATTTGCGCATCGTCGCCAAAGTCATTGAAACCGACCGGTATACTGTCCAACGCCTTTTAAACCGTGAAGTGAAAATCATGTTCGATGAAAAAGGCATTGGCATCCCATTCCCCCAAATTGTCATGCATCAAGCCAAATAAATTTCATAAAAAAAACGAACCCGAAAGGTTCGTTTTTTTTGTGGTTTAACCAAGTAAGGCCCATATATCAATGCCGAGTAAGATCACCACGACATAATAAGCCAGGGCGATAAACAAGACCAGTTTGATCCAAAACAACGTAATTTTTAAAATGCCTTTGACAACAGCGAGGCCCCCGATGACGGTGAGGATGCCGACTCCGATAATTAGTAAGACTTGATTGGTTTCACTTTGGGCGAGGAAATATTGATCAAATAGGGCTAAGATTTCGTCGCCATATAACCAATCCATCACGATGCGATTTGCAAAATCAAACATCTTTAACTCCTTAACCGATGCTCAATTTGAGCGCATGTTCGTAGGATACATATTCACCCGGTGGGGTTTTGACCCACGCGTCTTCTTGGTGAGACATTTCTGAGACCTCCGAAGAGCGCATGCTGCGAAGACGGCTGAAAACTTCTTGAATGATGGAGGAGCCATGGGAATCTAAGACGGACATATTAATCGGTTTTTCCGTACGAATATACAGCAATGATTCATCTTGAACCTGCGTTTTAATGTATGGGTTCATGTCGTATTTATAATCATATCGGTTGGGTACGGGCCCAAACGAAAGTCTTACATAGCGCGACCCCGTCAGTGATTTCTTATACCGCTTAAACGCTAAAAAATCCGCATAAAACATGTATTTATTGAGTTTGGTTACGTACATGGGAATCAGGTCTTCATTGGCCATTTGAACAAACAAGGCCGTCACCGCAAAGAACTTTTCGTTTTCATACACTTGATTGCCATTATTGATCGACACAAACGTCTGAATGTAGTGTTCAATTTTCTCAACCGCCCGGTCGCTTAAGGCATCTTTGGTGTCTTTATAATAGGCTTTAAGGCGGTCTAAATCGTTCAGTTGGCGAATTCTCAGTGAATTGGCTTTGGACGGAATAAATCCAGATTCATACCGGGCCACCGTAATTTCACCCAACCCAATCAGGCGTGCAAAATCGCGTTGATTAAGCCCAAAATCGGTCCGCTTTTTTTTGATTTCATAGGTGGTGACCAACCCGTGCTTGGCTCGATATGCATCATTAAAAAGGCGTCTTAATTCCCGGGTGAGTTTCGCGGGGTTGTGCACGCATTCATCGCATAACCCTGCGTCAATATCCAGTTCAATCAGTTCCCCTTTCACTTTACGGGAAAGGGGAACTGTTAAGCGCCCGTCTTTTTTGGCGGATTCACATTGTTCACAAAAGGGAAGGTTCATAGGCGTCTCCTGAAGTTAACTTACGTTCATTATACCACTTCCGACGCCCTTTGTTTACCTTCCCTATATCATATGATTATTTCTTTTTGGTTTTTTTACGCGTTTGATAATCGGCATCAATCACATCGCGCCAGGATTCTGACATGGTTTCTGAGGTACGGAATTCATTCATCGCCCGTTGAACACCCCTGAAATTGGTTTTCATGCCCTGATGATCCGCATGATAATGGGCGGAGCGTTCCCGTCTAATTCCGATGCTTTCCGCTGCTTTAGCGGCATCGATGTTGGCGCCTAAAAATAAGAATTCCCAGCCCGCTTCATGTTGATAGGTATCAATGAGACTTTTCACCACCGAATACGAATATTCACTCGAGGCGTTTTCCATGCCATCGGTCATAATCACCACCAGGACTTTAGAGCTCGTCTTTTTCTTCGCTTGACGCACCCGGTGGGCAACTTTCGTAATGGTTTTGCCGACGGCATCTAAGAGCGCCGTAGTGCCCCTCACATAATAGGTTTCACCGCTTAAAGGGGAGACTTCTTTTAAGGGGGTGTGATCATGCAAGAGTTCATACGCATCATCAAATAAAACGGTCGTAATATGCACGTCTCCCGGTACTTCTTTTTGTTGTTCAATGAGTCCATTGAATCCACCAATCGTATCGGCTTCTAATCCCCGCATCGACCCCGAGCGGTCTAAAATAAATATCACTTCTTTTGTCATCAAATGACCTCCTTTTTGCCTTTAGTGTAATGAAATAAGCCAAAAAAAAGGTCGCTTCGAAAGCGACATTTAAAGCGTCGATTGATCGTAATAAAAAAGTGTCTCGTTAATGGTGAAAATATCGTATTCTTGGTGCGTTATAAAATACGTGATAATCCGGTCAAAAAGGATGGATTCCGATAAGGTATACCCAGCTTTTCCCATCAAATCAAGGGTTTCATCGAGTGAAAGTTCTAACCCAATGGCCAGGGCAATCGCCGTTTTTTTCGACGGATGATAATCTTCATTCGAGCGAATTTTAGAAAAGACTTTTCGTGAGATATTGGCTTTTTTATAGACGGTGACATCATCCAGTTCCCGAGCATCGATGAGTTCAAAAAGCATGGGTTGAAAGCCTTCACTCTCAGCCCAAGCGCCGGGGTCAAAGGCCATCTTGTTGTAAAGGATGCCTTGCATATCAGGCATCTGCACAGGCTCAAACGTCGGATAAGTTTCCGGTAAGACAAAAGCGTTTAAGTCATAAACCACCAAGTAAACGTCTAAATCATACGTGCTTAAAAACTTGGCAATTTGGGCGTGGGCAATGGCCAGGGCCTTCGCTTTGGGGAACACATGGTTTCCACTGCCGAGTAAGGGAAAGGCAATCGAATCGACCTGGTCTTCAAGCGCTTTAAAAAGACATTGATCATAAAGCTTTGCGAGCTGTTCGCCTGCGGAGGGGGCCTGATAATCCGGGGTTAAGACGTGATAGATGTAGGTCGCATCCAGCCCATACGCCTCTGATTTGAAGAGCACTCCAAGCGAGAGCGGCCCGTACGCTTCCCGGGCGTTTAAAAGGGCGGGGCCCGCTTTATCATAAAGGGCTTTTTCTACCCCGGTGCCGATGATGGGACTAGGGTGCGCGGAATTGACTAAGACATCGGCCTGAAATCTAGACAGATCACCCGCGATAATCGAAAGTGGCATAACGCCTCCTTATTTCAACAGTTTTTTAATCATCGCAACTTGTTTGTCGTCATAGGGAGGGTATAAAAATTTCGGGTCAAACCGGGTGGATTTTTTCATGTAGGTTTTGCGGTGAGAAAAAACATTAAAGCTCGCTTCCCCGTGATACGCGCCGAATCCGGAATCGCCCACGCCGCCAAACGGTAAGTTGGGATTGGCCACTTGCATCAACGTGTCGTTGATGGCCCCGTTGCCAAAGGAGAGTTCACTGAATACTTGATCCATCACCGCTTTGTTTTCGGTAAATAAATATAGGGCTAAGGGTTTCGGATACGCTTTAATCCGTTGGATGGCATCTGTGAGTGTATTAAAGGTGAGGATGGGGAGTATGGGTCCGAAAATTTCTTCGCCCATCACCGCATCATTCCAAGTGATGCCGCTCATGACGGTGGGGGACATTTTTAAGGGGGCCTCGGTCTCATACTGGTAAATGACTTTATCCGGATCGACCAGTTTTTCTAAGCGTTCTAGATGTTTTTGCGAGACGATATGGCCGAGATGATCGGAAGATTCGGGGTAAAAATCGTCCAATACTTTTTGGAGTTCTTTTTCAAAGGCCTTTTGGACGGAAGCGTCGACATAAATATAATCGGGCGCAATGCAGGTTTGGCCTGCATTCAAGTATTTCCCATACACAATGCGGCGGGCCGCAAGATCGAGTTTCGCGGTTTTTTCAATGATGGTAGGGGATTTCCCACCCAGTTCAAGTGTCACGGGGGTTAAATGTTTGGCGGCCGCTTGATAGACAATGCGACCCACCGTGGTGGACCCGGTAAAAAAGATATGATCAAACGAGAGTTCTAAAAGCGCCTCAACCGTTTCTTTCCCGCCCGTGGTCACGTGTAAGTAATCGGGTTCAAACAGGGCATTAAGTTTTTCGGCGATGAGTTCTTCCGTATGCGGCGTATGTTCGGAAGGTTTTAAAATGACCGTATTCCCAGCCGCCATCGCCCCAATAAGCGGATCAATCAAGAGTTGAAACGGATAGTTAAACGGGCCAATGATGAGCACACTGCCTTTCGGCTCATACATCGAATAGCTTTTGGACCCGATTTGTGTGAGGGGGGTTTTTTCTTTGCGGACTTTCATCCATTTTTTGAGATTTTTTTTCGCCTCGCGGACGGTCCGTAAACAAAACCCCACTTCTGTGGCGTAACGTTCAAAGGCCGATTTATGTAAATCTTTGAATAAAGCCTCTTCAATCGCGGCTTGTTCGTCTTGCATAAATGCTTCTAACTTTGAAAGCATCGCAAACCGGAAATCATACGACTTGGTGATGTTGCTATTAAAGTAGGCTTTTTGCTTCTTTAAAACTTCATTTAGTTCCATCATTTAGCTCCTAACCAATGAGAGTGAGTATGACCATAAAGGATAAAAATGCAGCGTACGCAAAGACTAATAAATAAAGCAGTTGAATCGCGTTCATCGCAGACGTCGGTTTTTCTTGGACATAGACTTTTCTGAATTGTCGGAATAAACCCCAAGGCCAATGAGCAATGATGAACGGATACACGGCCGTCCAAACCGCTAATCTTCGGCCAGCGACTGACGCAACAATTAAAATGACGTATGCCGGTATGGCATAGATCAAATACTTGGATTCAAATCGAGTCATCGGAGGTTCCTTTGAGCCAGGTTTGATAGCACGCATTGATTTTCCAGTATCATTCCAGGCGATCCTTTTGGATGGGTATTGATCCACATCATAGATATCAATTTCCAGGATCTTTTGCTGTTCACTCTTTTCTAAGTTTGACAATTGATACACTGAGTAAGATAATGGGGCGTTCTTGGTATAAGGTACTGCAAAGAGCCTTCTCTGCTTCCAAACCATAGATCATCCAGTCCGTCGGTATGAAAGGAAAACTGAATTGTTTGGACGTTGCTTAAAATGGGGCTTCCATCCCGCCACGAAACGGCAGCAGCCGACGGCCTTAGTTTAAGGGTTCGCAGAGGCGGTCATGCACTCAAGGCAAGTCTCTCTTCTGGTTGTTGCTGAGGGCGTCCACATACCCTAATAGGGAGGGCCGCATGTTTTGGATTGCCAATCGATTGATGCGACCTTTGACGGGAAGCATTCACAGGGCCCCAATATGCCCCAGGCTTTTTTGGACAAATCAGGTGCCAAGGTCAAAATCCTGAGGAGTTTTTGTGTATCTTTGTATTGCGCCAAACCTACTCAATGGTATGGATGTTTCAGTTCTAAATTGGGCACTGTCTTTTCCTGATGCCATGCATCGCTTGATGGGCACTGGCTGTAGTAAACTTTGACGGTGCGCTCAGTGAAAGACGGTGATGCCTTCCGGGCTCTTTTTATAATCGAGGCCATCTTGGCTAAGAACTGGCCTGGCGCAATCCTAATCGAACAGGGGAGCTGAAACTGGATTTGAGATCGTCTGGATTTCGGCTACCGCAAGGACGTCTCGGCCTTAGCAATCGGTCATATCCACATAGCCTCATCGATGGAAGCTGGTTCGATCCGTCGTATACGTCGCCAAATAATCAAAGAACTGTTGGCTTTTTTCTTTATATAAGGGGAAATTGACCGGCAACAATTTCAATTGCGGACATAAGCGTCTGGCTTCACCCACACTCATAGCGGACGATACGCCGTATTTCCGGGCTTCATAATTGGCCGTGGTTAAGACCCCTTTACCCGACGCCCCGCCGATCCCGATCGGAATGTTGGCGAGGGCCGGATTAAGCGCGATTTCACAGCTGGCAAAAAAGGCGTTGAGGTCAATGTGAAAGATGATTCGATACGCTTTATTCAAGGCTTTTCATTCCTCTCTTTTTTTTGTATAATACGAGTAGTTTTTTAAGAAAGAGGTTCCTCATGCCAGAATCCAGAAAGCGTGTTAAAAAAGCAAAAAACGCAAATACTGAACCGGTCTATCGTAATCCGCTCAAAAGCAAATGGGGCAAAGTCACCGTCTTGATGCTTGCCATTGCCTTTGTGGCTGGGTTGGTCTTAACGACGGTAATCATTATGTTTCAAGCGGTCTTTGGATAAAAGCACTTCGGTGCTTTTTTTTATTGCAATAACGCTTTCGCCGAGAGGCGTTGTTCTTCACTGAGGGTCCCATCGGATAACATTTCAGCGAGCGTTTCAATCCGCGCATCCGCATCTAAGGTTTTTAAATGTGCTCTAGTTCTTCCAGCTTCCACCGTTTTTTCAATCAAGATATGATGATGGGCTTTGGCAGCGACTTGGGGTAAATGGGTGATCGCAATCACTTGGATTTCGCTCGCAATCGTTTGTAAAAGCCGGCCCACTGACGCGGCGACTTTCCCCGATACACCCGTATCAATCTCGTCAAAGATCAAGGTAGACACTTGGTCTTTTTTTAAAAACGCCACTTTAATCGCTAACATCACGCGGGATAATTCCCCGCCAGAAGCCGCTTTATGGAGGCTTTTCAAAGGTTCACCGGGATTTGGGGTCAAGACAAAATCAATCCCGCTTGGCGTATGGGCTTGCATGGATTCAAGCGTGATCGGCGCAAATTGGATGTCAAAGATCGCATGCTCGAGTGAAAGTTCCTTGAGCGTATCCGTCACGTCTTGAATTTTCGTTTTGGCCATGGCTTGACGTTTCTCATGAAGCACATGCGCCGCTTTTAATAAAGCATCTTCTGATTTTTGGAGGGTTTCTTTGAGGGCTTTTTCATGGCCCGCATGGTCTTCCAACTGCGAAAGTTTTTCCGTTAATTCTTCTTGGATGGCGAGCAGGCCATTGACATCGGTTTTATGTTTGCGCATCAACCGTTCATACAATACTAAACGTTCTTGAGCGCTGGCTAAGACTTGTGGGTCAAAGTCTAACTGATGCGTAAGATGCGCCACGCTGGACTCAATATCTTCCAGTTCAATGAGCGCTGATTCGAAGCGTTCATTCAAATCCCCCATGGCTTTTAGCGTTGTGAGTTTTTGAAACGACCGTCTGAGCGCATTCAGATCACTGAGTGCCCCCCGGTTAAACCCTTCTTCCACACTTTTCAGGTGATGGAAGATTTGGTCGTGATTTTCCATTTCAAGGACGGTTTGCTTTAAAGACTCATAATCATTCATGGAAGGATTGAGCGTGCTTAGTTCATCGACTTGAAACTGCATAAAAGTGGCTTCTTTTTCCAGTTGATCGGTCGAGTCTTGGAACGTCTCAAGAGACGCTTTCGCCGCTTGATAGGTGTGATACGCCTCTTGATACGACCGGGATAAGGTTTTGAGTTCATCCGATAAAGCATCGATTAAAAACGGATAAAACGGTGGTCTTAAAAGAGAGCGCGTATCGGCTTGACCGTGGAGGTCAGCCAGATATGGGGCAATTTTTTTCAAAAGAGCAAGTGGAACAATCGCGCCATTGACTTTGACCACATTGCCTTTGTCTTTGTGTATCTGGCGTTCAATGATCAAGGAATCGTCAAGCGTTAAATCTTCATCTAAATACGGCTTTATCGTGTCCGGGAGGGGTTCAAATACCGCTTGGATTTTTGATAAATCTTCCCCCGAGCGGATAACATCGGAACTGGCGCGTTCACCCAGCAATAATTGAAGCGCATCCAAAACAAGGCTTTTCCCGGCCCCGGTCTCGCCGGTCAGCACGGTAAAGCCTGGATGAAAGGTGGCTTCAATATTTTCTAAGATGGCCAAATTTTGAATTTTTAGATGCGTTAACATACGCGCCTCACATGGACAAGTGATACATCGTTTCTTGATTGCCTTCTTTGCCTTTGATTGGATTAAATCGATTGAGTATCTGATAACCCATTTTCTGGCATTCAGCTTCATAATGACTTTGGATTTTGGAGTGAAATTTCGCATTTTTGATGACGGGGTGTTTGAGTTTTTGATTGGTTTCAAACTGGGGTTTAAATAAGACTAAAATCTCTTTAACTGGCGTAATCTTTTGCAGATGGTCGAGAACTTTAAGCGATGAAATAAAGCTGACATCGATCAGAATTACATCACACGCTTCGAGCGATTCCACTTTTAATATATGCGTCTTTTCGAGCGATGTGACTTTTGGATTACTTCTAAGCAGCGGGACCAATTGATCAGTCCCCACATCCAGCGCCGTCACATGCGAGGCTCCGTATTCCAAGGCGACTTCGGTAAAACCACCCGTGGAAGCGCCTATATCTAAGACCGTTTTATCTATTAAAGACAGATCAAAAACATCCAAAGCACCCTTAAGTTTGAGCGCACTCCTTGAGACATAGACATGGTCTTTCGTGCATGTAATCTCGGATCCATCGTAAAGCGTCGATGGTTTTAAAATGACCCGGCCGCCCATTTGGACGTGGCCCGCGGTGATGGCCGCTTGCGCCTTCTCCCGGGAGGTGTAAAACCCCTGAGCCTTTAATGCTTGATCCAGTCTCATTCGATGGTTGAATCATCAAAAGGCACCGGTTCGTCGGTGTCGAGCATCTCTTTTAAAATAACTTTCGCTTCATCGAGTTTTTTGGCGGCGTCTTTGGCGATTTTCATGCCTTCTTGGTATTGGTTCATGGCTTGGTCTAAAGGAAGTTCTCCTTCTTCTAACGCTTTGACAATGGTTTCTAATGCTTTGAGTTGATCTTCAAATGAATGGGCCATTATTTTTCTCCTTTGGACTGGATGGACGCTTTTTGCGTGCCATCGCTGAATGTAATATCGATGGAGTCACCGGCGGTTAAGTCGGTGGCTCTTTTAATCAGTTTACCGTCTTTTAAGATGAGGGTGTAGCCTTGTTCCAAGCGGGTTTGCGGGGAATTTAACGTAATGCTTTGCGTGAGTTTATCTAACTGATACGTGAGTCGCGTGATGCGCGATGCAAACGCATTTTTGAGTTGGACAGCTTGGGTGTCAAACGCACTGGCTAACTGATTCACTTTTTCTAACGGCGTTTGCCGGTTGAGCCGGTGCACCCAGTGGGTTAAGGCTTTATCGTAAGGATCAATGAGCCGTTCGGGAAAGCGAAAAACCGGATGATTTAAGACATAGGATAAGGTTTCTTCTTTCCGGTCAACGTTTTGGGTCAAGACACGTTTTAGGCGGTTCATTTGGTCGGTGATATAGCCTTTGATGTCTTTTTGATCAGGCACCGCCATTTCCGCGGCCCCCGTTGGGGTGGGCGCTCTTAAATCCGCGACGAAATCGGCAATGGTAAAATCGGTCTCATGACCCACCGCACTGATGATGGGCGTGGCGGCGTGGTAAATGGCATCGGCGACGATCCGTTCGTTAAACGCCCACAAGTCTTCAATGGATCCTCCTCCGCGGCCGACAATGATGACATCCACATCGGGGTTTTGATCGGCCCGTTGGATGTTGGTCGCGATGGACGCTTTAGCTAAGTCGCCTTGGACGTGGGTGGGATACACCAACATCTGCGTCAGGGGAAAGCGCCGTTTGATGGTCGATATCATATCGCGAATGGCGGCCCCGGTGGAACTGGTGAGTAAAGCCACGGTCTTCGGGTAAGTGGGCAACGCTTTTTTATGCGCAGGGTCAAAATATCCTTCGGCTTCTAACGTCGCTTTCAGTTTGAGATAATTTTGATAGAGTTGACCCATGCCCGCTTGAGTCATCTGTTTCACATAAATTTGGTAACTGCCCGCTTTTTCAAAGACGCTGATGGAACCTTCGACGATGACACTATCACCATCGGTGGGGGTAAACGAGACGCTTTGGGTGTCACTTTTAAACATGATGGCGCTGATGGAAGCCAATTCATCTTTCAGCGTAAAGTAAAAATGCCCTCTGGAATGATGTTTAAAGTTGGAGATTTCACCTTCTAAGCGGACATCGGTTAAGTGGGGATCACTGGTAAATTTGTATTTGATGTAGCGCGTGAGCGCGGTAACCGTTAAAGCATCTTTCATGCGGCGGGTTTGACCACCTTTAAAATAGAATCGAGCACTTTGTTATTAAATGCGACGGCTTTTTTATCGCCCATATCGGTATAAATATGGGTCAAATGCAGCGCCTCATCCAAAATGATTTCCGAGGGCGTCTGCGTGTTTCTCAGTTCAAAGACCGCCAGTCTTAAAATCGCGCGGTCCACGGTCGATAATCGCCTTAAGGTATAGCCGACTAACACATCTTCGATGATTTGATCGATGAGCGTTTGTTCTATTTCGATGGACGCAAGCGCCTCTTGAACAAACGGAATATCGGGAATCTCTGGGGTCATGCCCATGTCTTTTTGATAGAGTAATTCGATGATGAGAATCCGCTGTTTTCGGCGGCTTAGTTGGGCCTTCGTATCCATGAGAACTCCTCTTAAATGGTTGCTCGTATTTTACCATAATATGACGCATAAAAAAAAGGAAACAACGTTTCCTTTTAGTTGGATTTAGCGCGGTTGAAAGCCTCCAGTAAGGCTTCGTTGTGAGCGCTTGAGATGAATTGATAAATGTAGCGTGTTTGACCGCTGGGGATGGGGTTAAAAATACTCGCATCCAGTTCAAAATCATTGAGTATCGTTTCGTAGGTATCGGTGAAAACCGGGGTGTATCCGACATAACCCGCATTTTCTAAGGCGTTGTCCGGATCAATCATAAAATTAATAAACGCATGGGCAGCCTCCACGTTTTCCGCATCCGTGGGGATGACAAAACCATCCACCCAGACATTGGTTCTGGTGGGAGCCACATAGGCAAAGTTAACATCGAGACCTTCGCCTTCGTGGGCATAAAGCTCATCGAAGTAATCGCCAGAATATACGAGGGCGACATCCAAGTTCCCTTCAATGACCCGGTCATTGAGGTCATCTTCTCCGTAGGCGGTGATATTCGCAAATTTCAAAAGCGTCTCCGCCATTTGTAAATGGGAAGCATCTTCCGTATTGGGTGAATACCCTAAATGCATGAGGGCAGCGCCTAATGCATCACGCGGGGAATCATACATGCCGATGGCATAGGGAGAATCTTGATCAAATAACATGCCAAAGCCTTGTTCATTGATGGCTTCTTCTAAGCCTTCGACTTCGGTGTTATACATTAAACCAATCGTCCCATAAAAATAAGGCACCATATATTCATAAAAGCGCTCCCCATCGATGAGGTCGACGACTCCGTCCATTAAATTGGCGGCGTCATAATTCGGGAGGAGATCATAATCAAGCGCTTGAATTTGACCTTCTTGGACCCATTTATCCATCATATAATCACTGGGGACCATCAAGTCATATTGCGTGGTGCCGAGTTGAATGCGGACGTCCATCTCTTCGTTGGATCCCACCTCGTCATAGACCACGGTGATGCCGGTTTCTTCTTCAAAGCGTTCGAGTAAATCGGTATTGATGTAATCGCCCCAATTTAAAACATTTAAGGTGTCGTTTTCGCTGGTGCCACAGGCGGCTAAAACAACTCCCATTAAAACTAAAATGCCACTAATCCATATTTTTTTCATGCGCATGTTCCTTTCGAATTTTAAGTCCAATGCCCACCATCACCATGGCGGTCACCAGCATAATCAGTGTATTGTACGCGTAAATGGCGGGGCTGAAGGTCCGTCTGCCAAGCCGTGAATATAACCAGATGGATACGTTTTGATAGCCCGATCCATACACGAAGTAACTAATCACAAAATCATCAATGCTCATCGTGAAGGCGATTAAAGCGCCCGCAATCATCACCCCTTTGAGATCGGGTAAGACGACTTTAAACCAGGCCTTTATGGGTTTAGCCCCAAGATCTAGGGCGGCTTCGTAGACTTCTTTGTCCAAGGTTTTATATTTCGGATACACCGTCAAAATGACAAACGGGACCGAGAAAAACACGTGGGCTAAGAGCATCGAAGGAAACCCAAAACGAATGCCGATCACGCTCATCACCGATAGCAAGCCTAAGGCGGTCACAATATCGGGATTCACGATAGGGATATTATTGAGCATGAGGAGCCTTAAACGCAAGCGTTTTTTGACATGAAATAACATTACGGTAAAAGCCGTCCCTAAAAGCGTGGCGATCACGGTCGATAAAACGGCCACCGTTAAGGTATTAATGATGGCATCTAAAAGCGCGGCTTCTTCGAATATCGCCGGATACCACTTAAGTGAAAACCCAGTAAATACATAATCTCTGGCACTTTCGTTCACCGATAAAAACGCAATGATCAAGATGGGGAAATAAATCAGCGCATAGGCCCCACTTAATAACCCGCGAAATAACCATTTCATACGAGGGTCTCCCCTTCCGCATCAAACCGTAATAATACGCGGTAAACGCCAATCATCAAAAGGAGTAATCCGAGCGCAATCACACTGGCAAAATCAATCTGCGCGGTGCGCATCACATAATTTTCAATGAGATTGCCTAAAAGAATGGTGTTCCCTGCGCTTAAACGTTCCGGGAGCGCAAACGTAGTCATCGCGGGCAGCGCTGTCATCAAGACCCCGGAGATAATCCCACCCGTGGATAACGGTAAAATCACGTATAAAAACCGTTTAAACGGATTCGCATACAAATCATAGGCGGCTTCCAAAAGTCTTCCATCGAGTTTTTCTAAGACCGCATAAATCGGAAAAATCATAAAGGGTAAGTAAATGCTGGTCATGCCAATGACAATCGCGAGATCGGTCCCGATTAAATCCAGACGAATCCCCAGTGTATTAAGAATCGAATCCGGATAAAAGAGTTTTTCAAAAGCAATGATTCTCAGCAGCATATTCGACCACACAGGAATGATGAGCGCAAGAATATAAAGCCTTTTATATGGGCTTTTCGATTGCGATAAGTAATACGCGACCGGATAGCCAATGAGCAAACTCACCAAGGTCACATACCCGGCAAACTTAAGGGACGCTAAGAAGGCTTGAATGAAAACATCACTGGTTAATACGCTTAATGCGTCCAGTTCAAAACGGACGGGGCCATCCCTGAGGATGGAATAACTGGAAAAGGCGCTCAGCGTAAGTAATAATGCGGGGATGACAATGAATATGGAAAGCCAAAGTCTTAAGGGCCAAGCTTTTTTAAACATCGTGCATCACATGAATCGCTTCGGCGTCAAAATGCAAAGAGACTTTATCCCCCACGTCTTTCGGATAGATTGAGTGAATGACGTATTCTTTATCCCCCACATAGACAATGATTTCATAGTGCACGCCTTTGAAGGTAATGGCATCCACGACGCCATTGATGAGCCCTTTGGTTTTTTTAAGGGTAATGTCTTCAGGGCGAATGACCACACTCACCGGTTGGTTTTTTTCAAAGCCCGCATCCACACACGTAAACGTTTGATTTTCAAACGTCACGAGATAATCATTATTCATAATGCCTGGGATGATGTTACTCTCCCCAATAAAATGGGCCACAAACTTGGTTTTAGGTTCGTTGTATATATCCACAGGTGTGCCAATTTGTAAGATGTTGCCCTCATTCATGACAACGATGGTATCGCTCATGGTGAGCGCTTCTTCTTGGTCGTGAGTGACATAAATAAAGGTGATTCCTAAATTACGCTGAAGTTCTTTGAGTTCATACTGCATGTCTTGACGGAGCTTTAAATCAAGCGCCGCTAAGGGTTCATCCAACAGTAGAACTTTGGGCTCATTGACGATGGCTCTGGCAATCGCCACCCGTTGTTTTTGGCCGCCTGAAAGTTGATGAATTCGGCGCGAAGAATAGGCTTCCAAACGGACCATTTTTAACGCTTTTTCCACTTTTTCATGGATCTTAATGGGATCCATTTTTTTCATCTTCAGGCCAAATGCGACATTGTCAAACACATTGAAATGCGGAAACAGTGCGTAGTGTTGAAATACGGTATTCACTTCTCGCTCATAGGCGGGAACGTTTAAAATGTTTTTCCCGTTTAAGGAAATGGCACCGGCATCGGGCGTTTCAAATCCTCCAAGGATTCTAAGAAGCGTGGTCTTCCCACATCCCGATGGACCGAGCAAAGTAATAAACTCGTTTTCATCAATGTAAAAACTCACGTCACCGAGGGCCCGTGTATCGTCAAAGTCTTTAGTCAGATGTTGAATGTCTATGAGATGCATAAAGCCCTCCTTTGGCGTCTTCTATGATTTGGTGACCACTTTTTTAAGGGTTAATTCTTTATTATAGTTTAAAACCCATTTAATTATAGATGGCTTCACGATATTTTCAATAAAAAACCAACAAAATTGTTCGATAAATGGTTTAAAGAGTAGTTAACCCACAAAGGAGAATTGATACAATGAAAAAAATCATGGGAATTACGTTACTTTTAACCGGCGTTTTGGCCGGATGCAGTGAAGCCAGTGCATTGACCGAGGAGCCATCCATTATCACACCAGAAAGCACTTCTTTAGTCGAAGAAATTCCCGAGGAAGATGACTCCACATGGGGCAGTGTTTCAGCCTTAGAAGCATTAGATTACACGCTGGAAGAGATGCTTATTTATGCCATCCAAGATGAATATACGGCCCGCAGCGAGTATGAATATCTCATTGCAACGTTTGACATCGAAAAACCTTTTACCAATATTATGGCCAGTGAAGAAAACCATATCGCAATGTTGGTCCCACTTTTTACCGACTATGATATTGCCTTAATTGAAGATACCTCAAGTGAACACCTCATTCCCATTGCCACTTTGGAAGATGCTTTTGCGATTGGGGTTGAAGCTGAAATATTGAACATCGCCATGTATAATGCGTTCTTAACGCTCGAGTTACCCGAAGATATTGAAGAAACGTTCATTAAATTGCGCGATGCTTCAGAAAATCACTTAGCGGCATTTGAAAAAAACCTTGAACGCATCACGTCATAATAAAAAAAAGATCTCTCCTTGAGATCTATTTTTTTTGCCGGTAAACGCGCGTTTCATAGGGACTTAATGACCCTTCTATGGTTGGCTGATTCGTTGCATAAAGCTCCATGGCAGTGATATCAACATCCGGCGTAAAATCGATTGGGTATGACGTGAAATTCCCGACAACGTAATAGGTGTGATGTTTGGCTTTTAGGGAATAGGCGAATCGGTCATCTTTATCTAAGTGATAAAAGCTCGGATAGGAAAATCCAATGGCTTCTTCTTTTCTCAGCGTCATCAGCATGCGGTACCAACTGAGAATGGAATCTGCGTCTTTATCTTGATTGGCCACATTGATGAGGGGGTAGTTTCCCACCACCGGCATCCAAGGGGCTTGGTCTGAAAAACCGGCGTAAGGCTCGCTCGACCACTGCATGGGTGAGCGGGCATTATCACGGGCCCGGTCTCTTAAAGCTTGCATGGCCACTTCGTGTGAGGCCCCATGGTTCATGAAGTTTTCGTATTCAGTGAACACTTCTACATCTTTAAAATCATCTAAATTCTGATAATCGACATTGGTCATCCCAATCTCTTCACCTTGATAGATGATTGGGGTGCCCGGTAAGAAATAAAGCAAAGTCGCCAGCATTTTGGCTGATGCGGCGTGGTATTTAGGGTCGTCATTCCCGTAATGAGAGACCACACGAGGATGATCGTGATTGTGCCAATACAAGGTGTTCCACCCTTTTTCATGAAACACATCAATCCAGTGTGACAAGGCTTCTTTGATTTTGGTGAGCTTGACTTCGCCTTTGGCCCATTTGCCGGGTGTGAGTTGGTTGGAATCATCGGTATCGACCCAGACATGCCCAAAGTGAATCAACATGTTAAATTCATTGGAATCAAAGCCGGCATATTGTAAGGCTTCTTCTTTGGATGCCCCGCCTGCTTCCCCTAATATAAGTAAATTGTTGGGGATGAATAGTTCATCGGCCAGTTCTTGAAGGTATTCATGGTGTTTGGGTAACGAAGAAAAATGTTGATATCCGGGCGAATCGTCTGGAAAGTCCCAATTTTTTTCCAAATGATTGGATGCATCGATGCGAAATCCGTCGATGCCTAAATCAATCCACCACTGGACCATCGCTTTTAGTTCTTCCCGCATGGCTTGATTGCGCCAGTTGAGATCGGGCATTTTCTTCGAGAATATGTGCAAATAGTATTCACCCGTCGGTTCGTTAAAATCCCAAACCGAGCCCCCAAACCAAGAAATCCACCGGGTTGGACGAATTCTTGAGCCATCTTCAGCGGTGTGGCCTTTATGCCAAATGTAATAATCATGATACTTCTGGTGGTCCGGATGCGATGGATCTTTGGCCGCTAAAAACCAAGGATGTTCATCTGAGGTATGATTCAACACTAAATCGGTGACAATTTTCATGTCGTTCGCATGGGCGACTTCAATGAGTTTTTTAAAGTCTTCCATCGTGCCGTATTCCTCCGCGACTTTAAAGAAATCGCGGATGTCGTAACCGTTATCGTCCATCGGTGAATCGTAATGTGGGGAAATCCAAAGGGTATTTATACTCAGACTTTTGAGATAATCCAGTTTCTCAATGATGCCTGGAATGTCGCCAATCCCATCATGGTTGGAATCGTTAAAACTGCGGACATAGATTTGATAGATAATGGCATCTTGCCACCAGTATTTTTTCATGGGTTTTGCCTCCCTTAAGTAAGGTTATAATATCGCAGCTTTGAGCAATTTGGAAAATTGATTTCGGTAACCGTTCTCACATTCACTCACCCTCTATCTTACCAAGGACTATGATATAATGAAAGCGTTATTATGCAAGGAGGATTACCGATGATTTTTACCCCATTACGCAAGCTATTCATGGTCACCTTAATGAGTCTATTTTTGAGTGTGGCCGCATTCATAAACATTCAAAGCGCGACCGCCGAAACTTTGGTGGTCAACTACCACCGATTTGATGATGATTATGCCAATTGGTCCGTCTGGCTGTGGCAAAATATGCCGAATGCTGGCGACGGAGTCAATATTAACTTCACTGGCTATCACCCGGTCACAGGATCTAGACAACTGGAATACGA
>JAGYLV010000006.1 GCA_018400875.1 bacterium | reverse complement strand
CAACGAAAAAGTGGTTTCGCTCATTATCCAAGAAGCCCCGGTTGCCAGTGATTTAAGAATGGTCATCACGGCCATGAAAATAGCCAATGATTTGGAACGGATTGCTGATTATGTCTGCAACATTGCCAAATACATCATTCATACCAAAGAAGTATCCAACCATAACGAAATGTTTGATGAGTTTTTTGATCCATTACTAGGAATGTTTAAGGATATCAATAAAGCCTATACCAACGAAAATGTCGAACTTGCATTAGCGGTCGCCAAGCAAGATGAAGAGCTGGATGACTTGTTTGATAAACACGTGAAAAGACTCATTGAAATTGCAAAGTCAGAAATTGACTCTCCCGCAGAAGAGGCGGCGCGTGCCTTATTTGTGATTAAAAACTTAGAGCGTGCAGGCGACCACTTAACCAATATTTCTGAACAAATCATCTATTTACATAAAGCCAAACGCATCACTTTAAATTAGCAGTGGTATACTACCGTTAAGGTGGATTAAAGAGATGAAGCGTTATGTTTGGTTATTAATCATTACCCTCCTCATGGGGGTAACCATCATCGCATTATCAAACCCCTTTTATGAGGGGTTTGTTGTTTTTATATGGCTCACCTATTTCATTGTATTTGTCCGTCAATGGTTGGACGAACAAGCGGATCAACGGGTTGATACCCAACAGCAAATCACGTACTATTTAGATCGCCAAAAAAAACGATACGAAGCGGATCATTTACGCTTAAGAAGGCTTGTTGAAACGTTGGGGTCTGGCGTTTTATTGATTGCGGCCGATGAAACCATTCAAATTGTCAATGCGACCTTTTATGAGACGTTTAAATTTAAAGATTTAAAAGGTTCAACCTATCATCAATTAAAATCGATTGAGCCCATGTATCAAAATATCCTCGAAGCCATCATGGCAGAAAAATCTGCGCGGGCACAAATCGCTTACGATGAACATTTTTACGACCTGATCATGACCCCTTTAATTTCAAATCAGGGCTATCAAGGATTGTTGGTATTAATCAATGACATCACGACGTTAAAAAACGCCGAACACTATCAAAAACAGTTCACTGCGGATGTTTCCCATGAGCTTAAAACCCCTTTGAGTGCACTCATTGGGATGAGTGAGATTCTACAAGATAAAGAAGTGGATGAAAGCACGCGTGAGGAATTCATTGAAACCATACACAGTGAAGCCGTTCGGATGGAAGTGATGATCAACGATTTAACGACTATCTCAAAGATGGACCGAATCGACTATGGTTTAAAAAAGGAAACGGTGAAATTCTCCAAAATCTTTAAAGATGCAAAAAGTTTATTGACGCCACTCATAAAAGCCAAAGGGCTTTCATTAAATGATAGGATAAACGACGAAGAAATCTATGTGGACAAAAACCGCATCCACCAAGTGTTGATTAATTTAATCAAAAATGCGATTGCCTATACGGATAAAGGTAGCATTACAGTATCCGGTAATAAAGAAGGTGAGTATTATAAAATCACCGTCCAAGATACAGGCATTGGCATGGCCGCTGAGCATCTCCCTTACGTCTTTAAACGCTTCTACCGCATCGATGAAGGAAGAGGCAGGGATTCTGGCGGCTCTGGATTAGGCCTTTCCATCACTAAAAACGTGGTGTTAAAACACGGCGGTCAAATATTTGTTGAAAGCACCCAAGGCGTGGGGACCACCTTTACCTTATTGCTCCCCATCTGAGTCCTTACTTGCAAGGACTAAGCGAATAAGATATAATACGTGGGCTTATGGAAAAAAACCTTTTATGTCATGTCAAAATCGAAACCGAAGACGTGACTGAGTCGTTTGACACGGCCGCTTTAGAGACTGCTTCAACCTTGTCGTTTGAAAGTCCGAAAGGTGAAACACATAGCCTCACAGAGCTCAGTGATGGGTGGCGCTATCAAAAGTGGGGTGAAGCGTATCTCGACTTTACATTTTCTGACGATGTCACCGAGGGGTTATACCGCATTGCAGGCCAAACCATCATCTTTGAGGTTCAGACCCTCAAGCGCATTAATCAAAAAGGTTTCAAACAAATAACGTATCAACTGATTGAGAACTCAAAACCTTTATCCATTCATACCATCTCTATTACTTTAGATAGAGTTCAGGAGGCGTGATTTTAGTGCAAGAAAAAGAAATGAGCTACATCGAATTAGCCGAACATTTACTTAACGATAGTCAAAAACCGATGGAATTGTATGAGTTATTTGATGCAGTGGTTAAAAAAAGTGCAAATAAGATTTCCGATGAAGATTTCGCCCAACTCATTACGGTTTTTTATGCCGACTTAACAAGCTCAGCAAAATTTGTCTACATCGGCCAAAATCAATGGGATCTTAAAAATAATCACGGGGACCTCTGGGAAAAAGATGGATCTTACTATAACGAATACAAAGAGGTTTTTGATTCTTTCTTAGAGTCGCGTTTAGAACGGGCGAAAGAACTTGAACAACAACATCAAGCCATGCTTGAAGCACGCCGTGAAAAAGAAGCCATGATACAAGCCGCTCGTGAATCGCAAGATTCTCCAGCCTTAGAAATGAGCGAACCCGAAGATGTCGTCATCTCGACCGCAGATTTAGCCGAAGAACTCGGCAACATTGAAGAAGATATTGAAATCTTTGGATTGGAAGAAGTCATTGAGGAAGAAACGACTGAATCGACTCAACCGGCGCCTGAATACGAAGAAGATTTCGACGAAGATAAATACAACGAAATTATGGATGCGTACGAAGATCAATACGAAGATAATTAAAAAAATCGTTCCACAAATCCGAATTTTTGATATAATTTAATCGGGCTCTTCAAATAAGGTCTCCCACAAAAGGGAGACCTTTTTTTATTTAATTTGGAGGCAAACGATGAAACAAACCAAGTATATTTTTGTGACGGGTGGAGTGGTATCTTCCCTAGGTAAAGGGATTACCGCATCATCGCTCGGTCGCTTGCTTAAAAATCGTGGGTTAAAAGTCTTTATGCAGAAATTTGATCCATACATTAACGTAGACCCAGGAACTATGTCGCCGTATCAGCACGGTGAGGTTTTTGTGACCGAAGATGGTGCGGAAACGGATTTAGACCTTGGACACTATGAGCGGTTTATTGATGAGAACCTCTCACAAAATTCAAATATTACAACGGGTAGAATCTATCAAACGGTCATTCATAAAGAACGCCGGGGTGATTATTTAGGCGCCACCATTCAAGTCATCCCGCACATCACCAATGAGATTAAAGATAAACTCAATGCCGTCAAACAAGATTCCGACGCGGATGTCATTATCACTGAAATTGGAGGGACTGTGGGGGATATTGAATCGTTACCATTTTTAGAAGCCATCCGTCAGTACCGCATCGATATTGGCTTTGAAAATACCCTTTATATTCACAACACCCTAGTTCCTTATTTAGAAGCCGCAGGAGAATTGAAAACCAAACCCACCCAGCATAGTGTCAAAGAGTTAAGAAGTCTTGGAATTAACCCCGATGTCATTGTCTTAAGAACCCATCATTCCATTACCGATGAAATGAAAGAAAAAGTCGCACTTTTTTGTAGTGTTCCCAAAGAAGCCATCATTGAAGTCATGGATCAACCCACCATTTATCAAGTGCCAATTGCCCTAAAAGAACAAAAATTAGATGATTTAGTCCTGCGTCATTTTGGGTGGACTTACCCGGAAGCCAACATGCAAGAATGGCAAGACTACATCAATAAAATAGAGCAAATCAATAAAACTGTTAAAATTGCCTTAGTCGGGAAATACACGGCTTTACAAGATGCTTATATGTCGGTCATCGAATCACTCAATCACGCGGGCCATTATCATGATCACTCGGTGGAGATTGATTTCATCGATGCCACTGAGTATGCCGATCAACCGATTGATGAAGTCTTAAAAGATGCGCAAGGTATCATTGTCCCAGGTGGCTTTGGAGAACGTGCGACTGAAGGTAAAATGCGTGCCATTCAATACGCCAGAGAACATAAAATCCCGTATTTAGGACTGTGTTATGGCATGCAGCTAGCGACCATTGAATTTGTTCGAAACGTGTGTGGATTAAAAGACGCCAATAGTACTGAAATTGATGCTGGGACCAGTGAACCGGTATTTCACCTTCTAGATGACCAAACCGAAGGCATGGATAAGGGGGGAACTTTAAGGCTAGGCGCGTATCAATGCGATCTCATCGAAGGCTCGATTTCAAGGGATGCCTATGCGCAAAAAAGCGTCGATGAGCGTCATCGTCACCGATATGAGTTTAACAATCACTACCGCGAATTGGTTCAATCCCACGGGATGGTGATTGCTGGAGTGTACACCCCTTTAGATTTGGTAGAAATTATCGAAATTAAAGACCACCCGTTTTTTGTGGCCACTCAATTTCATCCAGAGTTTAAATCAAGACCGCTCAAACCCCATCCATTATTCAGAGAATTTATCAAGCATGCGATTTAGTCGCATGCTTTTTTTTGGCTTATCAAAAGCAATTAAATCCTGAATGGTTTATACTGAAAAAGATGAAAGGAGCGACTTATGTTAGATAAAAAAGTCTTGGAACGTTTACTTCAAGAGGGAGTTAGCCAAGGGGCGGACTTTTGCGAAATCTTTTTTGAAAATACGCATTCTAATATGCTCAGGGTCACCGGCCAAGAAGTGACCGATGCAAGTTCAAGCAATGTGTATGGAGCAGGGGTTCGGCTCATTCAAGGGAACGACGAAGTGTATGGGTACACCAATCAAGTGGATGAAGAGTCCATCGAGAAAATCGTAAAAAATCTGCAAGCATCGTTTGAAGGGCCTGCGTATAATGCGAAGCCTTTAGGAACGTCTAACCCCTATGACCCTCAAGTGGCCATTCCCATGGCGAATAAAACCACGAAAGAAAAGGCCGAAAAATTATTGCCATTGACGCAAATTATGGCAGAATACGATGAACGAATCGTACAAAGTATTGCCATGCTTTCAGATATGAAACAAGACATCTTAGTGGTTAATTCAGAAGGGGTGTATCAAAAAGACGAACGCCATTATGCCCGTGTTATTTTAATGGCGGTGGCTAAAGATGAAACCAGCATGCAACAAGCCTATGAAGGTCCAGGACGTTCGATGGGATTTGAGATATTTGAGGCGCTTGATTTCAATGAACTCGCGCTGGAAACCGCCAAAAGTGCGATTACCTTGTTGTCGGCTGAAGACATTGAATCCCAAGTGATGCCTGTGGTATTACACAATGGGTTTGGCGGCGTCATCTTCCATGAGGCGTGCGGCCATCCCTTAGAAGCGACAGCCGTGGCTAAAGGGTTATCCCCCTTTGTGGATAAAGTGGGCGAAAAAATTGGTTCTGATGTGGTTACCGCTTATGATAATGGAACCGTGGATAATGCATGGGGACGCTTGTCTTATGACGATGAGGGACGTCCGACCCAAAACAATTTATTGATTGAAAAAGGGGTTTTAAAAGGCTACCTTGTAGACTTTAGGAGAGGCCGTATGATGAATGCGAAACCGACCGGTTCAGGCCGCCGTCAATCGTATAAATTCTCACCCACTTCTCGGATGAATTCAACCTACATTGCACCGGGTACCGACAAAGTAGAAGACATCATTAAAGATACGAAATATGGATTGTTTGCGAAAAAAATGGGTGGTGGATCGGTTCAACCCGCCACCGGTGAGTTCAATTTTGCGGTTCAAGAAGGCTACATGATTGAAGATGGAAAACTGACGCGTCCCGTCAGAGGAGCAACACTGATTGGACATGGGAAAGACATCTTATTTAAGATTGACCGCGTGGCGGATAATTTAGAATTTGGCCAAGGCATGTGCGGATCCATTTCAGGGTCCATTCCGGTGGATGTGGGTCAACCGACCATCCGGGTTCAAAGCATGACAGTCGGTGGTGCAGGAGGTCAAAAATGAGTTATGAAAAATGGTTAGATCTTGGCCTCAAAAAAGGGCTTGAAGATTTACAAATATTTGCGACTCGGAATAAGTCTTTAAAACTCACCATCTACCAAGGACGGATTGACCAACACGTTGAAAGTGACGTGGAATCGGTGACACTCCGAGGTATTTATAACGGTAAAATCACCTCCGTGAAATTCGAAAACGAAACCGATGTTGCCATCGATGCAATGATTGATCGTCTTATCTTAAATGCTGAAGCCTTAACTGCGAACGAACCGGCCATCATTTTTGAAGGGTCAGAAAGCTATCCCGAAGTGAAGGTAGAATCATTTGATTTTTCTACCATCGATATGGCGGATAAGATTCAATTAGCCAGGGATTTGGAAGCAGGTATTTTAGGGCAAAAAAATGTGAAGCAAGTCCAAAGCACGACCTATCAAGAAACCGCCAATGAAACGACGCTTATCAATTCAAAAGGACTGAAACTGTATCGGTCAAATAGCTTTGCGTATGCGTACGCGATTGGTGTATTCGAAAAAGACGATGACATTAAGACCGCATATGACATTAATCTCGTCAAAGATTACAGTGATTTTAACGTCAGTGAAATGGTGCAAACCACCCTGGAAAAAGGTTGGGCTAAATTAGGCGGGAAAAGTGTCCCTTCAGCCAAACAACCTGTGGTCTTTTCCAATGAGCGTTTCGGCGAATTACTGGCCACATTCAGTACCATTTTCTCGGGTGAATCGGCCTACCGAAATTTATCTCCACTTAAAGACAAAGTGAATGAATCGATTGCGATTAGTGGGTTAAATATCATCGATGATCCCCTCCATGATAAAGCTTATTTCCAAATTCCCTTTGACGATGAAGGGGTCGCGACACACGTGATGCCGGTGGTTGAAAAAGGCGTCTTTAAAGGATTTTTACACGATTTAAAAACGGCGAGTATATTTAAAGAAGCTCCGAACGGACATAGCTTCTCAGGCCGCATTTCCCCAACTAATTTATACGTGGAACCTTCTAATACATCATTTGAATCGCTGATTCAACCGATTAAAAATGGAATATATATCACTGAACTTGCTGGGTTGCATGCCGGAGTCAAAACGGTCTCAGGCGATTTTTCCTTGCAAGCGGGTGGATTTAAAATTGAAAACGGTCAAGTGACAACGCCTGTAAAAATGATCGTTTTATCCGGAAATTTCTTCACACTTCTCAATCAAATTGAAGGCATCGGGTCCGATTTAAAATTTGGTCTAAACAATGTGGGAAGCCCCAGTGTCTACGTCTCTGAATTATCCATTGGGGGCGACGATTCAAGCGCTAGTTAGTTTACAAAGTAACCCATAAAAGACTATAATAAATACGAAAATTTAGGAGGACTTATATGCCCATTGTATCTGCAAAAGAAATGCTCGAAACGGCCCGTAAGAAGGGGTATGGTGTTGGTCAATTTAACATCAATAATTTAGAGTGGACCAAAGCGGTGTTATTAACAGCTGAAGAAAACAAATCTCCTGTTATTTTAGGTGTCTCAGAAGGCGCTGGGAAATACATGGGAGGGTTCAAAACGGTGGTAAACATGGTTCAAGGCATGATGGAAAATTATGTCATTACCGTGCCGGTAGCCATCCATTTAGATCACGGAAGTTTTGATGGTGCTAAAAAAGCGATGGACGCAGGTTTCAGCAGTGTCATGTTTGACGGTTCGCACTTTGATTTTGCGGAAAACGTTGAAAAAACCAAAGAAATCGTAGCACTTGCCACCGCCCAAGGTATTTCGGTAGAAGCCGAAGTCGGCGGGATTGGCGGCGAAGAAGATGGTGTCGTGGGTGAAGGTGAAATTGCCGATCCAAACGAATGCCGAGAAATTGCCAAATTAGGAATTAGTATGCTTGCTGCAGGCATTGGAAACATTCATGGTCCTTATCCTGATAACTGGAAAGGGCTCAATATGGATGTCTTAAAAGAGGTGGGCGAAACCACCAACCAAATCCCCTTAGTCTTACACGGGGGAACTGGGATTCCTGATGCCATGGTAAAAGAAGCCATTTCCTATGGGGTGTCCAAAATCAATGTTAATACGGAATGCCAACTCGTCTTTGCAGAAGCGACCCGCAAGTATATTGAAGATGGACTTGACCAAATTGGTAAAGGTTACGACCCTCGTAAATTATTAGCGCCAGGTTTTGAAGCCATTAAAGAAACCGTCAAAGAAAAAATGACGTTATTCAATTCGATTAATCAAGCGTAGGATGTGTTTATTTGCAACAATTCGATGTAATCCTCAAAGATTTTGTCAATTGGAAACTTGACAACGATGATATCATCGATCGCTTTCGCTCGATTGACTCTAAGGTCTACAGGCGTTTAGAGCCCGTCATTGCGGTGCTCAATTACACCTATCAGCGGGCGATCCATCAAGGGCCTTTAAACGAAGATTTAGAGACCATTTTTCAAGTTGGATTAAATTATTTAAACGATCAATTTTCAGTCATTAAAGAATATTATATGACGCTGTTTAACCAAAGCTGTGAAGCCTTTGAGGAATTTGGGGACTTGGTCAATTATTTGCTTTTCATCCACGATTTTAGAAGTGATATTGAAAAGTATAAAAATGCCATCGAGATGGATGACATCGATGAATTAGAAACCTGCATCGAAGATATGATTGCGCAAAAAGATAAAGATATAGAATACGCTGAAAAACGTTTCAACCAAATCGTCAACCACGTGGTGAGTGTCTTGGATTACGAATACACCAGCATCGTGGATATCTATTATGAAATTGCCCGGACGATGGGCATTGGACTTTCTGATGATGCCATGAGTATCATCGGAAAAGAGTGGTAAACATGGGACTCATACGAAGTGTTAGAAACATCAAAAAATACGACCCATCAGCACGACATGTTTTAGATATCTTAGTGACATCTACTGGGCTGCATGCGATTGCTTTACATCGCATCGCCCATTTCTTTTGGATGATTCGGCTGAAACTCATTGCGCGTATCATCGCGAATGTGACACGCTTTTTAACCGGCATTGAAATTCATCCCGCGGCCCGAATCGGAAAAGGACTTGTGATTGATCACGGGTTGGGAGTCGTCATCGGTGAATCCGCACAAATTGGCGATGATGTTTTAATTTACCAAGGGGTTACTTTAGGTGGAACAGGGAACTTAAGTGATCAAAAAAGACACCCCACCATTTGTAATCACGTGATGATTGGAGCCGGCGCAAAAGTGCTTGGGAATATTAAAGTCGGTGCCCATGCGAGAGTGGGTGCGAATGCGGTGGTATTAAAAGATGTCCCACCCAGTGCCACGGCAATTGGGATTCCTGCCCGGTTTATTGAAAAAGAAGTCGTCACCCCCTTAGAGTGTTCACTCACCATCAAAGAAGAATAAAAAAAGCCCCGCATACGAGTCATTCGTATGCGGGGGCTTTTGATTTTATTGATAAGGTGCAAACAGTTCAGTGGATAAATACCGTTCGGCGTTGGAACAGGCTATCGTTAAAATGGATGCGTCCTCGGGAAGGGTTTTGGCGACTTGAATCGCCGCATAAAGATTGGCACCGGTTGAGATGCCCCCGAAAACGCCTGTGTCTTGGGCGAGTGTGCGAGCGGTATTAAACGCATCGTCATTTTCGACGCGAACGATGGAATCAATCACAGATTTATCCAAGTTTTTAGGCACAAACCCAGGCCCGATTCCCATGATTTTATGGGGGTTTGGGCTCAGGCCGCTGATGACGGAAGAATCCATCGGTTCTACCGCTACAATTTGGATGTTTGAGAAATGTTTTTTTAAGGCTCGGCCGTTGCCAGTAATGGTACCACCGGTGCCAGACCCAGCCACAAAGGCATCTAACGTTTTAAAATCCGCAATAATTTCTTTAGCCGTGGTGGTTTCGTGGGCGTTAGGATTGGCCGGATTTTCAAATTGCTTGAGCATGAAATAACCGTGCGTCTTGACGTGATGATGTGCTTCTTCAATGGCCCCTTTAATGCCTTTTTCTTTGGGGGTTAAAATCAACTGAGCGCCGTAACCTTGAACAATTTTTTGCCGTTCAAGACTGACGGAATCCGGCATGATAATGACACATTTTAAATGATATCTCGCGGCCATCATGGCCAGCCCAATCCCCGTGTTTCCGCTGGTCGGTTCAACGATGGTATCACCGGGGTGAATAAACCCTTTTGCAAGTGCATCTTCAATCATTGATTTGGCGATACGGTCTTTCACACTTCCCCCAGGATTTAAAAATTCCATTTTCAGATAAATATTACGGCGAATAGACGCAGACAGTTCCCCGAGGTGAATGACTGGGGTATTTCCAATCAGTTCATCGATGTGCGAGACGATCATACATTTCCTTTAGAACGCATGTGAGGGAACAAAATCACGTCCCGGATGGAAGGTGCATTGGTGAGCAGCATGACCAACCGGTCAATCCCTACTCCGAGTCCCCCGGCCGGTGGCATCCCGTATTCAAGAGCCTCTACGTAATCGACATCCATTTCGGTGGCTTCTAAATTCCCTAAGTCTTTTTCTTTCAGTTGGGCTTCAAACCGTTTCTTTTGTTCAATCGGGTTATTGAGCTCACTGAAGGCATTCGCATATTCACGGCCCGCAATAATGAGTTCAAACCGGTCGGTAAACCGCGGGTCATCAGCATTGTTTTTGGCCAAAGGACTTATCTCAACAGGGTGACCAAAGATAAAGGTCGGTTGAATGAGAGAATCTTGGACTTTTTCTTCAAACAATAAATCACAGAGATGACCCAATGTGTTTTTATGCGATGGAATGTGGATGCCTTCGCTATTAATATATTGTGATGCTTCATCAAACGTTAAATCATGGCTGAAAAAATCTAAGCCAGTTGCTTCTTTGACAGCCTCAGCCATATGTAGCCGGCGCCATGGTTTTTTCAGTTCAATGGTATGTTCCCCGTAAGGAATAGAGGTCGAATCCAGTAAGGTTTCAGCCAAACTTGCGACCATGGATTCGGTGAGATCCATCATCGAGTAGACATCTCCATACGCTTGATACAGTTCAAGCATGGTGAATTCAGGATTATGCCGGGTGGAAATCCCTTCGTTTCTAAAGGTACGGGCAATTTCAAAGACTTTTTCAAACCCACCCACTAAGAGACGTTTTAAGTAAAGCTCTGGGGCAATCCGTAAATAAAACGGCATATCCAGTGCATTGTGATGGGTGATAAAAGGCCTGGCAGTCGCGCCGCCCAAGATGGGATGCAAGATGGGCGTATCCACTTCTAAGTAGCCTTGGCCTTCTAAGAAGCTGCGGATGTGGGCAATGATTTTCGACCGTAAGATAAAAGTATGACGCGTGGTTTCATTCGTGATTAGGTCTAAATATCTCCGGCGATAGCGTTCTTCAACGTCTTTGAGCCCGTGAAATTTTTCTGGGAGAGGTCTTAACGCTTTGGAAAGGGGTGTGAAGCGTTCGACCCAAATGGAAAGCTCTCCCATGTTGGTGCGCATTAAAGTTCCTTCAACACCCACAATATCGCCTAAATCGGCACTTAAAAACCAATCGTATTCCCCCTCTTGGAGGCTGTCCTTACGGACATAGATTTGAATTTGTCCAGAGGCATCTTGAAGGTGGGCAAATCCCGCTTTTCCTTTGCCTCTTTTGGTCATCAACCGGCCCGCCACTTTAAACGCATCCGAGGGATGATCGTGCAACATTTCTTTGGTGTGGTCTTGGAATGTTTCTTGGAGGCCTGCGGCGGTTGCACTAGCTTCAAAGCGTTTTCCAAAAGGATCAATCCCCGCGTCAATGAGCGCTTGCAGTTTCTCCCGGCGGACAATCTCTTGATCGTTTAATTCACTCATGATTCACCTCATTGTGTGATTCCAAATATTTATACATGTATTTAGCGTCTTCTTTTTTGGTCGAATCAAAGACATTGGTTACTTCAATTTTAACAATCTTTTGGCCAAATTGGAGTGTAAGTTGATCGCCGATACTAACCGTGGTCGATGCTTTGACCGTTTTTCCATTCATTTGAATGCGTCCGTTATCGGCCATCGTTTTGGCCAACGTTCTTCGTTTAATGAGCCTGGATACTTTTAGATACTTATCGATTCGCATAGAGTCCTCATTCAAATAAAAAGGGTGAAATCACCCTTTTTACTTATTCGTTCGAGTCAGGTTCAGGTGTTGGTTCTAAGGTTGAATCATCGGTAATGGCATCCTCTTTGGCTTTTGCGTCAAGCTTATCTTTTTCACGTTTACGTTCCAGCCAGTCAATGGTTCCTGTATCGACCAATTGATCAATATCTTCTTTGGTCAGTGTTTCTACTTCAAGAAGTGTTTGAGCAATGGTTACGAGTAAGTCTTTGTGTTCTTTAATGGTATCAGTTGCGAGGTCATACGCCTCGGCAATAATTTTTCTCACTTCATTGTCTATTTCTAAAGCCACAGCATCCGAGAAGCTCTTATCGGACGTATAATCACGTCCTAAGAAAACATTGCCAGAACGTTGCTCATACTGGACTGTCCCTAAAGAACTCATTCCGTATTCAGTGACCATAGAGCGGGCAATTTGTGTGGCTCTTTGGAAATCGTTGTGCGCGCCCGTCGTGACTTCGTTAAAGGTGACTTCCTCGGCCACACGACCGCCGAGTAAGCCCGTAATCTGATCCATCAAGCCTTTCCGAGTCATTAAGAAAGATTCTTCTTTTTCCGGTAACATTAAATTATATCCACCGGCTTGGCCACGGGGAATGATCGTGACTTTATGGACGATGTTTGCATTGTCTAACTTGATGCCTAAGACCGCGTGGCCAGCTTCGTGGTAAGCGATAAAATCACGTTCACGTTTGGAAAGCACACGGGATTTTTTGGCGGGGCCCATCATGACACGGTCCACCGCTTCATCGATATGATAAATTTTAATCTCGGGTTTATTCGCGCGGGCGGCTAAAAGCGCGGCTTCGTTGAGTAAATTCTCTAGGTCAGCCCCTGTAAATCCAGGCGTGCGACGAGCAATCTCTTCAAAGGTCACGGATTTGTGGATGCGTTTGCCCTTTGCATGCACTTGAAGGATTTCTTTTCGGCCATTGATATCGGGACGGCTGATTGTGATTTGACGGTCAAAACGCCCCGGACGCAGCAAGGCTGGGTCTAAGACATCTGAACGGTTGGTGGCTGCCATAACGATAATGCCTGAGTTCGTGCCGAACCCATCCATTTCAACGAGAAGTTGGTTCAAGGTTTGTTCACGTTCATCATGTCCGCCCCCAAGTCCAGTCCCGCGTTGGCGACCGACGGCATCAATCTCATCAATAAAGATGATGCAGGGAGAATTTTGTTTGGCGGTTTTGAACATGTCACGGACCCGGCTGGCGCCGACTCCGACAAACATTTCAACAAAATCAGATCCAGAAATCGAGAAGAAGGGGACATTCGCTTCACCCGCAACAGCTCTTGCGAGTAAGGTTTTACCCGTTCCAGGCGGCCCAATCAGTAAGACCCCTTTTGGAATTCTAGCACCCAGTGCAATGTATTTTTTTGGATTTTTTAAGAAGTCAATAATCTCGGCCATCTCTTCTTTTTCTTCATCAAGGCCCGCGACGTTTTTGAAGGTCGTGGTTTTACCGCGATTAAGTTTGGCGCGGCTTTTACCAAAGTCAAAGGCTTTATTGTTTCCGCCATTGCTTCGCATAAAGAACGCGATGAACACAATGATCAAAATGATGGGTAAGAGAATAATGATGACGTTCCAAAAGTTATAAGTGGAAGCCCTTAGATGGGTGTAAGGCACATTTTGTTCAGTCGCCAGTACCCGAACTTCATCAAGTGTGGCACTATTGGGGATTTCAACCACAAATGAAGCCCCGTCATCGAAGGTTCCATTAATTAAAAATGACCCCACATTGGCTTCACCACTGATAGGGGTTGATTCGATTTCTGCCACATTGCCGGCTTTAAGTTCCGCATAAAACGTGGTTACATTCACAGTTCTGGGTTCTTCACCCGATTGGGTATACGTCCAGATTATTGAGAATACAAATATGAGGAATAGAACCATGACGACAATATTGCCGATTTGATTAAATTTGAAATTATTCGGTTTGTTCGGTTTTTTTTGTGGGTTCAAATTCACTCCTCACTTTCAGTTTGATAGATTTCTGGTTTGAGCGTTCCAACATAGGGTAAATTACGGTACAGTTCTTTGTAATCAAGCCCATACCCCACCACAAAGGCATCGGGGATGGTAGTGCCAATGTAATCGGGTTGCAGTTGGATCACACGGCCTTTGGGTTTGTCGAGCAATGTCACGACTTTAACCGATTGAGCTCCCCGGTAAAGAAGCATTGACCGGATTGCTTGAATGGTTCGTCCTGAATCTACGATATCTTCGGCTAAGATAACATGACGCCCTTTGACAGCAGTCCCTAAATCCTTGTTAATTTTAACATCACCCGTGGATTCAACTCCACCGTGATACGATGAAACATCCATAAAATCAACTTCTACAAAAAAATCAAGCTCTTTAAGTAAGTCGCTAATAAAAGGGATGCACCCTTTTAACAACCCCACAATGAGTGGGCTTTTGGTTTTGTAATCATCGGTGATCTCAGCCGCCAGTGTCTTGACGATTTGGGCAATTTCTTCTTCCGAGACTAAGATATCATCGATATCATTGTTCAGCATTTTTTACCTCGTATATATATACTTTTGACGCGCATTTCTCATTCGGTTTAGGAAACGACGGATGCATGACCGCCAGCTGTCCATCATTGGTTTCAACGACAAGGATTTGAGGTCTTAATCCCCAAGGGATTTTAACGTCTTTAAACCACTGACTGATTTTTTTATGGCCATAATCAAAGGTAAGAATATCGCCTTTTTTAGCCGTCCGAACCTGAATAGGAAACGTGGATACATTATAACATAACTCAAGGCTTAATCCGCTAACGGGTGCCTTTTTTTGTGGACTTATATCGAGCCAAACACCGTCATCAATCAAATGGTTTCCGAAATCACGAAAGATGATCGGTTCATCCACACGTTTTCGCCACTGAACGACCGAAAGGTCCCCATAATCCAAAGACAGATACCAATCCTCTACCAAATGGAAATGGACATTGGATGTATCATGCTGTAAACGTTTGATAATCATCTCCCATAAACGGTCTGACCGAGGTGGCAAAGGGGCCGAGGATTCAAAAAGGTAATGCAACCATCTTTTTTGTTGGATGAAAGAGGCAGTTTTAAATCGTTTCAGATTGAGTGTCAAAGTGTTTTTTTGAAAGTCTAAAACATGTTTTTTTTCAGTTTCGATGGACGTTTTCAAGGCTTTTAAAGCGGGGATAATACGCTGAACTAAATCGGGTGATGTTGCTTTAAATGCAGGGATGATTGTGTGCCGGATTCGGTTTCTGAGATAATAATCCGCATCATTCGACGCATCGTGACGGAAGGATAATTGGTGATCGTTTGCGTACTTAATGAGAATATCTTTATCTATTTCTAATAAAGGGCGAATCAATTGAATCGTGTTAATCTTGGATGTTGGGGTCATACCTATCCAAGCCAGTTCAGAAAACCCACGGGCAATTTGGATAAAAAAGTGCTCCAATTGATCGTCTTGATGATGGGCTAAAAAAACATGTTGAGCGTTATATTTATTTGCCACTTTTTGATAAAAAGAAAGCCTCAGTTGATGGCCTTCGTTTTGGATATTGGTTTGGGGATTGATATGAACTCTTTGGGTTTCACAAGGCAAGCCATATGCTGTGGCTAATGATTCTACAAATGCTTCATCTCCGTTGGCTTCATCACGTAATTGATGATTGATATGAGCCACCACAATAGTGAATCCGGCCGATTTTAAAACATGCAATAAAACCACCGAATCCACGCCGCCACTGACGGCACATACGATGGGAGAATCTTTGAGCGATTGATAAGGTAAAAGAGCTTCATTTAATGTCATTTTTTAGACTCACTTTATATTCTATAGTGTAGCATATCCACGTTTAAATAAAGGGCTTGGCTGTTTTAGAATTTCTATTTTGTTTCTGAGCCTTAACCATGTAAAATAAGAAGGAAGGTGGATGTTTGAAAGGAGGTCAAGATGTTTAAGCTAAAAGCGCCTCGATCGCAAAAAGCTCGCATCAACGAAACACTAAAAATTGTCGATAGCGCTGATTACAAATACGTCTTGACAACGGATAAGTCTTTAACCGAACCCAATAAGATCAACATCTTATTTCAGGAAAAAGACCTAGAGAAGATTGCCGAGATGGTTGAAACAATCATTCGCAGTGAAGATATTCTCGTTCAAGTCTTTGACAAAAACGGACAAAAAAACATCGAGTCGAGTTTAATCGACTATTTTATCGTAGAAAGCGACGATGTTTTGGCCATGGTTGAAAGCACAAAGTATTTTGTCAAAATGAAACTCTATGAAATTGAAGAATTACTGGAAAATCGTGCCTTTATCCGTGTCAGTAAATACGCCATGGTCAATATCAATCAGATTGAATACATCAAGCCAGCCTTGAACTCAAAACTGACGTTACTCATGAAAAATGGGGATCAGTTAGAAGTCAATCGTCGGTACTACAAAGCGTTTAAGAAAACGCTCAACATTTAGGTGTCGTGATGGAAAACCTTCTCATTAACATCCTTGAATTTTTATACAACAACATTGTCACAGTCGCCATTATTGTGACGTCTTTAACTTTGGTTTCGATTACGCTCAGACTTGTTTATTTAGAGTATCGGTTCAACCAACGACTCTCGGTGAAAAAAATCTTTTTTAGAGAACGAAGAACCTTCAAGGTTAGACGCTTTACAATACGCCGTTTATCCGCCATATTGCTCGCGATCACCCTCATTGGGCTTATCTTATTTAGAGCCTATGGGGATCCGATTTCTTATCAAACCAATACCCTCACATTGACCCAACAATCCGACGCGATTGATGTGTATGAATCTTTCTATGAAAAATTCTTTAGTAACCCATTTTCTGCCGATTTAAGCACACCGCAAGAAGACAATGTTGCATTTCAGGACGTTCAAGCGAGCAGCTTTGAGGGCTTTGATTTTGTGGCTGAAAATGACACACATGTTTACGTCCTCAATCAAACAGGCATCCAGACTCTGATTAAAGATTCTGAAGGCGTCTCATATCAAGGAAGCACCATTATAGATAATCCAAATTGTGAAGTCGAAAGAGCGGAGCCACAAGGACTTGCGTTGTTCGGAGAATCGTTGGTGGTTGTAAGTATCAGGTCATTAGGCCAGTGCGTCTCTAACCCCGCGCCGTATTCTCTCAGAGATACCGAAACCATCGTTCAAGTGTATGATGCATCGGGTGCATTGCGTCTTGATGAAACATTTACTGTACGTGGTCATTTAACGAATTTGAATGCGCAAGAGGACGGGGTACTCCTTAGCACTAATACATGGATTCCTTTTGCGGAAAACGGGTTTGACATCGAGCAATATCTGCCTTATGTGGTTGAAGACGATCGGACTCGGGTCACACTTTTACAAAACATTCCATACATTGAATCCTCCACGCCAAACACTTTTGTGACGATTGCAAAAGTCGATTTAACTACAGGCATCATTGATGCATCCAGTGTTTTAACAGACTATCAAAATCAAGTGTACTTTAGAGACAACGCGGCCATTGTGGCGGTGGATCACATCAACTTTAACCAAGCCAGTGATTTATTTGAATTTAGAGATCCTGTAGACTCCACAGATACCTCGGTGGTCCAGTTTAATCACTTTGATGACGATGTCTATTATTTCAGAACCCAAGTCATTGAAGGTCAACGTGTCCCAGGGACATCAGTCTTTTTTGTTGAGGAAGGCTTAAAAGTTTGGACTCAAGATGATAATGCAATCTCGCGGGTTCATTATTTTAACGACATGCTCCGGTATGATTTAGAAAAAACGCTCGATTTTACAGATACCATTGAATATGTGGTCTTTGAGCATGGTTATTTCTATTTAAGAACGGATGCAGAGACCTTAAATTATTATGTGTTTCAAGACTTTGCGAATGGGGAAACCATCCAAGTGGCGAATGCCAACAATGGGTTCTTCGGAGATCAATATGTGTCACTCGACATCTCCCGGCATGTGGCACTCAACTATTTTGATAACAACCGGATCAACTATGAGATATATGATTATTTCACAGGAAGTTCCCTATTTAATTTTAGCTACCTAATACGGGCCGATTACTCGCAGTTTAAGCAGCCCATCGAGGAACAAGTTAATGCCTCCATTCAGTACGTTTCAAGTGAATCTTTACTATTAATTCCTACCTACCGGTTTACCGATCCCGAAACCCTTTCGAGTACTAATCGCTTGATTGAGGGATACCGCTTAATCGGTTCATCGCCCCAATTAGAAACACTCAATATGGCATCATTGGGCGCTTTTAGCTCACCATTTACGTATCGGTCCATCGCTGTTGGAAACCGGTTGATTCATTTCACTCCCGGCGGCTTCTTAGTGACCGATTTAGATGATATTGAAGTGCGGCAAAAAACAGTGTTTTTCCCCAATCCGTAAAAATGGTTGCATAAGCCAAGGCCCTTTGATATAATTCAACGTGCTTTAAACACTTACTATGGGTCAAACCATGGCGGAAGGAGTTTATCATGAAACCAGACATTCATCCCGAATTTAAAAAAGCTAAAATTGTCTGCACCACATGTGGAAACGAATTTGAGGCCGGATCGGTTCTCGGTGAAATTCGTGTCGACACCTGCTCTAATTGTCATCCTTTCTACACAGGTAAACAAAAATATAAAGCAGCGGATGGTCGGATTGATCGCTTTAATAAACGTTACGGTATTGATGACGAAGAAAACCCCGAAGAAGGTGCTTAGAAAAGCACCTTTTTTCTTTTGGCCTTTTTTTATCTTAGAAACTGATATAAGATATATGAGTGTGAGGTGAAGCATGGCAAAATCTTATAAAAACGGGGGCATCGAAGTCATCACAGGTCCCATGTTTGCAGGGAAAACCGAAGAATTACTCAGACGCGTGCGAAGGTTGCAATTTGCTAAGAAAAATATCGTCGTATTTAAACCCGCACTCGATGATCGTTATGCGTTAAACGAAGTGGTATCCCACGATAAAAGTCGCACGAAGTCAGTCAACATTGTCAGCCCCAGTGAAATCTTCACGCATATCGATGAACACACTGATGTCGTCGCCATTGATGAAATTCAATTTCTCACCGAAGATGTGCTGGAAGTGGTTGAATTTATGGTGAACCATGGTATTTTAGTCATTGTCAGTGGGCTCGATACGGATTTCCGCGGTGAACCTTTCACTTTTATGCCTAAATTGTTAGCGAAAGCCGAAAATGTGTTAAAACTCTCAGCCGTGTGTGTGAAATGTGGTGCCCCAGCCACCAAAACGCAACGGATTGTCGATGGGAAACCCGCCAAGTATCATGACCCGATCGTTTTAATTGGCGCCAGTGAATCGTATGAAGCGCGTTGCCGTTCATGCCATAAAGTCTACTATAAACCCAAACTAAAACTTGAGTTACCGTGGTGAAAACACTCGAAAGCTTCATGCAAGAAGCCTTGCTGGAAGCGCAAAAAGCATTTGATCAAAACGAAGTTCCGGTCGGTGCCATCGTTGTCAAAGATGGAACCATCATTGGCCGTGGGCACAACACGAAAGAGCAAAATCAATCCGTCACCGGGCATGCTGAAATCAATGCCATTCAAGACGCTGCGCTTCATTTAAAGTCATGGCGACTGGACGACTGTGCCATCTACGTCACGCTAGAACCGTGTGCGATGTGTGCGGGTGCGATCATGCAAAGTCACATCAAAACCGTTTATTATGGGGCTAAAGAGCCCAAATATGGAGCCCATGTATCTACCGCCCATGTCTTTGACAGTGCCTCATATCCCATGGATGTTTTTTCCGGCCTTCAGGAAAAAGAGGCTGAGCGCTTACTCAAAACATTCTTTCAAACCATCCGCTAAATCTCCCATTAAGCATCCTCATTCAATAGGTGTTTATGAACCAGGTCAGGTCAGAAATGAAGCAGCCTTAAGTAAATGATCTATGTGAGTGGGGATGCTTAATGGGAGATTTTTAAAAGGAGTTATGACAATGATTGTATTCATTGATTTTGATGGCACGCTGATGCATTCAGAAACGGGAAACATTCCCGATTCGAGTGTCGAAGCGGTTCGCCGCTTAAAAGCGAATGGGCATGTGCCCGTCATTGCGACCGGGCGGAATCTCTATTTGTTGGAAGATTACCCTAATCAACTTGGTATTGACCACGTCATTGGCTCAAATGGGGCCTTTATTTATTCAAACAGAAAACTGATTTATGGGAAACCGATGAATGAATCAGGGATTATGGATTTGGTTAAAGCCTTGCAAGCCGAAAAGATTGACTACACTTTTTCTACCCATGATCGTTATGTGACGCATCAGATGGTGGGGTCTGACATTTTAGGTTTTTCGGAACATTTCAATATGCGCCCCCCTGAAATCGACCCGGATTTCAACGACTATAAACAGATATTTCAAATCAATATATTTTCTCAAGACACGCTATCAGAATCCATCATAAAAGCCTCACCTTTTCACTTCTTAAGAGCCAGTTTCAATGGATACGATGTCATCGAAGGGGCCCTTTATAAAGAGGCCGGGATTGCCCAGTTGAAAAAATTGTGGAACCTCGAGGATAATCAGATCATGGCCATTGGCGATGGGATGAACGATGTGGGGATGATTGATTATGCCCACATTGGCATTGCCATGGGAAACGCGCAAGAACCCGCGAAGGCTGTTGCTAATTATGTGACAGACCGGGTGGAAAATGATGGATTATATAAAGCCCTTAAACATTACAAATTAATTTAAAAACGCCGTCTGATTAAGTAACATCAGACGGCGTTTTTTTTATGGTAATGGTCGCTTGAACGGCATTCTTTAAGTTTTTAATGTCGTAATTGAACCCGTGGGCTTTGAGAATTTCGCTGACGAGATATAAACCAATTCCTGAGCTTTTAGAGGTCGTTTCATCGTAAGATTCATTGTCACCGCGGTAAAAAGGGGTCCATATATTGGCAATGACGGTGTCTTCTAAGATGACGCCATAGTTAATGAGCTTAAAGGTAATCTCGGAATCGTTTTCCCTGAGCTGTACCTCAATGGTTTCACCGCTCGGGGAATATTTGATGGCGTTAGTCATAAAGTTTGAAATGGCGCGTTGCATCAGTTTCGGATCGGCAATGATGGTGATGTCAGGGTGGATGTCTTCAATGTAGTTAAACGAACGACGTTGAATGATGGGGTTGAACTCATTTCTGAGATTTTTGACCATGGTGGAAAAATCAAACGCTTGGGTTTTTAAAGGTAACTCTTTGGAGTCCAACCGGTAAACTTCCAGTAAATCTTGAATGAGTAAGGTAGACCGGTTGACTTCCCCCATGATGTTTTCGAATTCAGTTTCGATTTGATTATCGGGGATGATGCCATCGATGATGCCTTGGATGGTAACTTGGACAATCATTAATGGGGTTTTGAGCTCGTGAGAAATGGTGGAAACCAGTTGTTTTTTTAGGTCCACTTGTTGACTTTGCTCTTTGTATAGCGCCATCAGTTCTTGGTTATTTTGATTGAGTGTTTCTAAAGCATTTTTTAAGTTCTTAGATAATGAGTTAATACTTTTAGATAGCGATGTAGCTTCTTTACTTTTAAATTCGATGGCTTCGGCTTCAAAGTTTAAGCTCGATATTTCTTGGGCCACTCGTTCAATCTTGAGAATTGGATTTGAGGCCACTTTTCCAATTCTAAAACTGTAAAGTAAGATTAAAATCAAGGCACTCAAATACACATAATTTTGATAGTTCGCAAGAATCGATACGATGTTGGTGGTGTTTTCAAGATTGAAAACGGTCAGAATATAATTTTCACCCACAGGATTGATATAAACGAGCGTATTTCTAGGCCCATAGTTTGAAGGGTAACGCCATCCATCATTGTGTTCAAATGGGGCAAGAAACGATGAAGACAGTCGTGAGGATTCAACATTGATATTAATATCATTCGCATAAGCATGATTGGTGTGGTTAGGGATTTCTTGGTTTATCACAAACCCATTAATACTTTGGCATGCGGGGTCGTTACAACTGTTTTCGAAAATGCCCACTTGATTAATAAACAGCGTCGTAAAAATAAACGTTTCATCATTCAAAGGACGAATGACGCCAAAGACACTATCATTCCGGTTGAATAATCGGTAATCATTAAGCGTGACATTAATTAGCTCACCCGACAAAGAATCATTGATGTTCACACTGATTCTTGGGGGGACTGAATTCATCAAGGTAAAATCTTCATCCAGCATCACAGAAACGGCATTATTGTTTTGGATGAACGTATACATGATCGAGTAATAGTCATCGTTTGACACTTCATTCATGTTTTCAACGTAACGGCTATTGGCCTCTTCGAATGATTCGATTTGGCGCTGTTCATAAAAGTTCGGAAAGAAGGTGGCGTTCAGCAAAAACTGAATGACAAAAAACGTGATGAACACCAAGATGATCAACACGGAGATTTGAACGGTCAAAGATTGTCGGTAATAAAAATTTCTCAAGCGATTAATCATACGCCTCAAATCGATAGCCGACTCCAAAAATGGTTTTGATGAAGTCTGCGTAATCAGCTAGATGTTTGCGCAATTTTTTGACATATGTATCCACAAGCCTCGGATCCCCATCGACATCTTTTCCCCAAACGGCGTTAAATAGATGTTCGCGGGAGCAAATTTCATTGGGGTGCTCGATGAAATACGTCAATAATTCATATTCTTTGCGAGCAAGAGGTAATTCTTGGTCATCTAAGTGAATGACTTTACGTTTGGTATCCACATTCAAATGCGGGACGTTTAAGTGGTGTTTTGGGACGGTTTTTTCATGGGAAAAGCGGGCTAAAAGCGCGTTTATTTTGGCCACTAAAACGCGTGGATTAAAAGGCTTAGTGATATAATCATCCACTTTTAAATCAAAGCCTTTTAAAATGTCTTCTTCATCCGACAAGGCACTCATCATTATGATGGGAACATCGGAGTTTTCTCTTAAGTGCTTCGCAATTTCCCATCCACTCATCTTAGGTAGCATAATATCTAAGCAAACCAAATGAAACGCGTTTTTTTTAACGGCATCAATGGCGGCTTTTCCATCAAAGGCTTGAGTGACATCGTAGCCTTCTTTGAGTAGATAGTTATAAATCATTCGATTTATGGTCGGTTCATCTTCAACCAGCAATATTTTTTTCATGTTTTATCCCTTTTCTATTTATCCCATTATATATTACCTTGCGGTGGGGTTAAAGTTAATCTATTTACTAATTCCGCCCAAACGTATAAAATGACCGTGGTGATAGTATGTATGATGTAATCGTCATCGGCGCTGGGCATGCGGGCAGTGAAGCGTGTTTGGCGAGCGCAAGGTTAGGTAAAAAAACCTTGTTGGTGACCGGCAATATTAATATGATAGCGACCATGCCTTGTAATCCGTCAGTCGGCGGACCAGCCAAGGGGATTGTGGTGAGAGAAATTGATGCATTAGGCGGTGAGATGGCGGAAAATACCGATGCCACTCAAATCCAGATGCGTCTTTTAAACCATTCCAAAGGTCCAGCTGTCCAGGCTTTAAGAGCCCAATCGGATAAAGTCGCTTATTCAAGACGCATGCGTGATTTGATTTTAGCGCAAGAAAACCTCGATGCGGTTGAAGCTTATGTGGACAAAATCATCGTTGAAGATGGTAAAGCCCAAGGGGTTTTACTTGAAGATGGCCGTTCATTTGAAGGGGCCAGTGTGATTTTGACAACGGGCACTTACATGCAATCCACGGTTCTCATTGGTCATGAAAAAACCTCTTCAGGCCCCAATAAGCAAAAACCTTCGATGGGACTGAGTCCCCAATTAGAGGCGCTTGGTTTTCCACTCAAACGTTTAAAAACTGGGACACCTCCCCGTATTCTGACTGAGAGTATCGATCATTCAAAAACTGAAGTTCATCCGGGCGATCCAGTGCATCGTCAGTTTTCACATGGCGAGAAAAAACCCTATGACATCAGTGCTCAGTATGATTGTTACTTGACGTATACCAATGATTCTACCCACTCTATCATTAACTTAAATTTAGACCATTCATCCATGTTTTCAGGGATGGTTGAGGGCGTGGGGCCAAGATACTGTCCGTCCATTGAAGATAAGGTGGTACGTTTTTCAGATAAGAACAGACATCAGATTTTCTTAGAGCCCGAGAGTGTTGAGCTCGATGAAACATACGTTCAAGGGTTTTCAACCTCCATGCCAAGAGATGTCCAAGAAACGATGATCAAAACCATTCCAGGTTTGGAAAATGTTAAGATTACCAAATACGCTTACGCGATTGAGTACGATGCGATTGATGCGAGACAACTTTGGCCTACATTAGAATCCAAACCGGTTGAGGGTTTATATTTTGCGGGACAAATTAACGGAACCAGCGGGTATGAAGAAGCCGCTTGCCAAGGGTTAATGGCGAGCATTAATGCGGTCTTAAAATTAGAGAAAAAAGAACCGTTCATCTTGCAACGCCACGAAGCGTATATCGGTGTACTAATCGATGACTTGGTTAATAAGGGAACTTTAGATCCTTACCGCTTACTCACATCAAGAGCTGAACACCGTCTTTTACTCAGACATGATAATGCTGACCGTCGTCTAATGCATCATGGGCATGCGATTGGTTTGTTACACGAAGATAAATTCGCGCATTTCTTAAGAAAAGATGCCCAAGTAAAAGAATTAGAAGCCGCCTTGAAAAATAGTTTCTTAACCCCTACCCCATCCACGCTTGAAAAATTGAGTTTACTTGGATCTGCGCCAATCACTGATAAGATTAGTTTTTACCAATTGATTCGTCGGCCCGAAATTAAAGCTCAAAATATCTATGATTTTATGGATTTTCCTGAGTATGAGTCGGAGATTTTAACGCAAGTTGAAATCGATGTGAAATACGAAGGCTACATCGCTAAAGCTGAAAAAATTGCTGAAAAAATGGCGAAGCAAGAAGACGTTAAAATCCCGAATACTTTTCCGTACGATGCCATTCAAAATTTGGCGAGTGAAGCCAAAGATAAACTCAATAAGGTGAGACCGCTCACATTGGGTCAAGCAGCCCGAATTAGTGGTGTAAATCCAAATGACATTGCTGTTATTAGTGTCTATCTTAAACAATTTCAAAAGAATCAAGTGAATAAAAGTTCGACCGATTGAGTCGAACTTTTTTTAATCTTCTAAAGAGTGATAAAATAACGTTATGATGATACCTAAAAAATTTACTGAATATCTCTCCCAAAATAAGATTCCTTGGGATGCTGAAAAAGCCGATTCATTTCAACAGTTTTTTAAGCAACTTGTTGAGGTAAATGAACGCTTAAATTTAACCCGAATTACGGATGAAGAAGATGTCTATATTAAACATTTCTTAGATTCTTTGAGTATCTTAAGCTTGCCACTTTCTTTCAAAGATAAGACGCTTTGTGATGTTGGAAGTGGCGGCGGCTTTCCAGGCATTCCCTTAGCTATTATGCATCCCGATTTAAAAGTAACTTCCGTTGAATCGACTGGGAAAAAAGTGGATTTTCAAAAAGCATTGATCAAAATCTTAGCCATAGATAATGTGACTCCCATCCATGAGCGTGTGGAGGAACTTCCCACCGAAGCGAAGTTTGATTATGTCACCAGCCGGGCCGTGGCTCGTTTGAGCATCTTGATTGAATTGACTTATTCATTGGTAAAAGTAGGGGGCGCGATGATATTTCTCAAAGGTCCCAAGTATTCTCAAGAGCTTAAAGGTTCAGAGCCATCCTTAAAGAAAATGGGACTCAGCGTAGAGACCTATCCCATCCAAATTGATGAAAATGAGCGCATGATTTTACTCATTCATAAAACGCTTGATTTACCACTAAAAAAACGCCCTTATGGGGCCATTAAAAAAAGTCCCTTATGGTGAAAAATGGATTCTAAAATTCTCCAACGCATCGGCCGTGAAATTCAAAAGCAAAAATATCGATCATTTAAATCCAGTGCTATCATAGCGACCACTATGTTAGGTCTTTATAGTGCTTTTTTATTGACCCTCTTTATCATTGAGTCAATTCCTTTGAGCGAAGTGATATTATATGTGTTTTTATTTATCATGGTCATCGGATTGAATGTGGCTTCCATATCCGCAAAGTGGTCACTCAAATACATGGGGTTTATTGGGGTATTTAATGTGGTATTTATTTACACCTTCATTACGTATCTTCTTTTCAATCAAAGTTTACCCGGTATTTTTGCCAATTTGTTTATCGCCTTTACGATTGGATTTATTTATCTTGATGTAAAAATCGCCACCATTAATCACCTTTTGATGACATTCACAAGCTCATTGGTATTGTGGATTTTTCCTGAAATATTGGCGGTTGAAGAATCAACGAATGCACAATTAGCCGTGATCAATGCCTCGATTGTAATCATTATGATTTTCTTATTTTTATCAGCACTTTTTAACATTCGGACCAAACAATTTAATTATGAAAAATTAGCGAAGTCAAAAGAGAATGAATACCGAATTATTGATGGATTATTTCAATTGCAAAACGAAGTTTTAAACGACCCCTTAAATTTGGATGTTTTCTATCAAGATATGCATACATTTTTTGAGCGTTTTACTGAAAAGTTAGAGATGGAAAATATATTTGAAAAAAGGCTTGAGCTTATTCAGGATTTAGAGAACTTAACAGAAAGCAAGCTAAAGAAAAAATATAAAGATGTTCCCGAAGAAATTATTAAAGAATTAAAAGTTTTATCCCTAAACTCTCATCAAAAATTGCGCTACATTGCCTACCGTATATCTCAGTCAAATGCCGATCAAAAACCGCTTACAGACCCGCGCGATGCCTTTAATTCATTTCGCCATTATGACGATTCTAATACAGTTAAGATATTAGTGTTCAGTGCGTTTTATACGTATTTTAGGCATCCGGATGTTGACCGACCTGCGATGTCGCATGAGGGCTTTGTAGAATGGTTAGAAAAAAGTGGGTTAGATAAACTGGTGGAACCGAAAATTTTAAAGTCATTTCACACGTACAAGGATGTTTTGGAGACGATTGTGAAGGATGCCTTAGAAGGTGCGGAGGTTCCATTATGAAAAGTCTTTTACTGAAAATCCGTAACAGTGAGTTCTTGTCGCATAATGAGATTTTATCGATCAAAATCACCTTTTTATTAATCGCATTATTTTTAGTGAGTGCGGTCAGTATTCCATTTAGTCTAATCGTGACTGCCACCACAGTGATTCAAGTTATCGTACCGGCTGCATTTGCGATTACCTATGTGATTGCATGGGTATTATTACTATCGAATGCACCTCGGACCGCCATGCATTTTAGCATTTTAAGCTTCTTTGTTTTGATGGGATCTTTTTTAAGTTTTTCTAATCCTGTGTACATCTATTTATTTGTCTTTGCCATTCTCAGTGTCATCATCTACTATCAAGAAGGGTTCCCATTTTTTGTTTATGGGACACTACTTACTTTATTTGGGATTGCCTACATGCTTTTTAATGTAGGTCTGTTTGGCGGAGCCTCAACCCAAACAAATGAAACTCTTCAAATCATTATCTATCAAGTCACTCTATTTATATTCTATGTGTATTTTCTCCTCTATTTCATCAATTCAGAAGTAGCCAATGAAAGGTATTACCGTGAGTTTTTATCGTCAAAAACATACACGCAACAATACTTGGAAAATATCGTACGCTTAAAGGACGCCAAAATTGAGGCCGATGATTCAACGCCGGTATATGAAACGCCAAGTTTTCAGCAAGCACTCACTGAAATCACGACATTCCTCGGGGAAATGAATGGTCATCCCGCGAAAGAAATGCAAGAGCTTGTTGAATTTTACATGGTGCTACATGATCTTGATATCGATGAGGCCATGAATAATAAATCATTAAAGTATAAAACCAAAGAAACCATGAGACAGTTAAAAAAATACCTCTTGAACGGAAACAATGAATTTACCGAGCTTACGTATGAATTACTCGCCCAAACCCGTCAAGGCTTAGATTCTAATGTAGAAGATTATGAGACTTCATTAGATTCTATTTTACGATTTGAAACGGATCGAATTATTGCCGGTGCCATGATTTATCGCTATTTAAAACAAGAAGTGACACAACTAGATAAATGGGGACGCGTCGCAGAATCGCTGGAACACGGAGATATTAAGGCCATTTATCAGTCAAAGGCAATCAAAGAATATTTTAATGACCGAGACATCGGAGTCTTTTTGGACAACGAAGATATTTATAAAAAAATGTAGCACCAAGCTCAAACCAAAAAGTTTTCCACATTAGACGTGGAAAACTTTTTTTGATTTAACCGAATGGATGTTCACGGCTGTGATAAAATTAGCTTACTTTATTAGGAGTTTATCATGGGTAAGATAGTCGCAGTGAGTAATCAAAAAGGTGGTGTAGGTAAAACCACTACATCGGTAAACTTAGCAAGTGGGCTTGTTGAACTTGGAAAAAGAGTTTGTTTAGTGGATATTGACTATCAAGCCAATGCGACCACGAACTTAGGGGTCAACCGATCTAATTTAAAGGCTTCATCGACCGATTTATTTATGAATCAAGTGCCTGTTCAAGATATATTGATTCACGTTCCTAAAGTAGAAATAGATATCATTCCTGCAAAATTTGACCTTTCGAATGTGGAAGGAGCTTTACTCAGTGATGATAATAAAAACTATATTTTAGCCAATGCGCTAGAGCCGATAAGAGATAATTATGATTACATCATAATTGATTGTCCCCCCTCACTGGGTCTGATTACTACCAATGCTTTAATTGCCGCAGATTCAGTGTTAATTCCTGTTCAATGTGAATTTTTAGCCATGGATGGTCTCACTCAACTCCTCAATACCATCCGCTTCATTCAAAATAAAAAGCAATATGCTGAACGTAAGCTAATTATTGAAGGGGTTTTACTCACGATGCTCGATACCCGGAGTAATATTGGGTATGAAGTCATCAATGAGGTGAAAACGTATTTCCGGGAAAAAGTATTCAAGACAATTATTCCTAGAAACGTAAAGGTGGCAGTCTCCTCGAGTTACGGTCTACCGGTCACAGAGTTTTCACCGAGATCTAAAGCATCACTGGGATATAAAAGTCTAGCTAAAGAGGTCGTAGAAAACAATGAGTAAATCGAATTTAGGACGCGGGCTGAGCCAACTCATGGATGAAAATGAGCTCGAAATTTCAGCCGATGAAAAAGTGATTCAAATCAATCTCGCCGATTTAAAAACAAATCCTGATCAACCACGGATTTATTACGATCAAAAAAAACTTCACGAACTTAAAGAATCCATTATGGAATATGGGTTGATGCAACCCATTATTGTCAAACCAGTTTCTAAAGGATATATGATTATCGCCGGTGAACGTCGGTTTAAGGCCTCATTACTCGCTAATAAACAAACCATCCCAGCCGTCGTCAGAGATTACAATGCACAAATGGCAGCTGAGCTTGCGCTCATTGAAAACATACAACGTGAAGATTTAACCTCTGTAGAAGAAGCTGCAACCTTTAAGCAACTGGTTGAAGATTATGATTACACACACGCGCAACTGGCTAAAAAAATTGGGAAAAGTCGATCTTATGTAACCAATATCATTGGATTACTTCACTTACCTGAAGATGTGATTGAACTGGTGCTTAATCGCAAACTGAGCATGGGTCATGCCCGGATTTTGAGCAAATTAAATGATTTTAAAAAAGTCCGAGGATTGGCTGAAAAAATTGTCAGTGAACATTGGTCTGTTCGTGATTTAGAAAATCATTTAAGCAATCGTAATCATACTAAAACCTCTAAAGCAGCGACTGCCATTAAACAAAAACTTAATTTAAAAAAAGTCGATATCAAAGTTCAAGGTAACAAAATCATTTTGGGCTTTCAATCCAATGATTCCCTTGATCAATTTATCGAGGATCAAGTCAATGCAAAGCGATGAACTAAAAATTGGCCAAGTGCTTGAGATGAAAAAGCCACATCCGTGTGGCTCAACAGAATGGGAAGTGATCCGTTTGGGTGCGGATGTGAAAATTCGGTGTTTAGGATGTGACCGAATTGTGATGCTCGAACGCATTAAGTTAATTAAACGTATCAAGAGGGTAAAGAGTGAGTGATACCATTAAAGATATTGTAACGACCATCATAGAATTTCGGAATGATCGCGATTGGCACTTATCCGATAATCCTGAAAAATTAGCTAAGTCAATTATTATTGAAGCCGCTGAACTTTTAGAAAACTTTCAGTGGGGGGATGTCTCTTATGACGAAGAAAATGTCAAAGAAGAACTGGCGGATGTCCTCATATATGCCATTGCGATGGCGCACGATCTAGGGCTTAATATTAAAGAAATTATTCATGACAAATTAAAAAAGAATGAAGTAAAGTATCCAAGTAAAAATTAACCTTGCAATAAAAATGGCGATATAATATAATCTTTTATGCGCCTTTTGGAGGGGTAGCGAAGTGGTTAAACGCGGTAGACTGTAAATCTACTCCCTCAGGGTTCGGCGGTTCGAATCCGTCCCCCTCCACCATTATGGGCTGTCGCCAAGTGGTTAAGGCATCGGACTTTGACTCCGACATCGATGGTTCGAATCCATCCAGCCCAGCCAAAAAAATGCGGGTGTGGCGGAACTGGCAGACGCGCTAGATTTAGGATCTAGTTCTTCGGAGTGCAGGTTCGATTCCTGTCACCCGCACCAATCAGTTTCCATCTTTACAAGATGCCACGATGAGTGGTATATTAGTCTTAGACTTTAAGTTAAATGCAGGTGTGGTTTAGTGGTAAAACGTCGCCTTGCCAAGGCGGAGTCGGGGGTTCAATTCCCCTCACCTGCTCCATTTAATTGAAGTCTTTTTCTTTTCACTCACCCGTTATCTTTTAATAGATGGGGATGCTGTTATGATAGATGTAAGAGACCACTCGTATTGACCAGAGGAGACACGCATGAATCCAATCATATCTGAATTGCGCACCCTTCTTAAGTTTGCTGATACTTTGCAAGATCTTGAATACGAAAAAAAAGAAGTGGAACGCAAAAAAACGCAAGAAATCAATGAGACCTTTTTTGTCAAAAAAGCGGTCATTGAATACGAATATTTAAAAGGCTTAGAAGCAAAGAGCTTCATCGTCATGCAAACTCTCGTGACCCTTATAGGAATCATTGTATTTATTAGTGCGCTAGGGTTTTTTCAAAATGCCTGGGATTCACTCGGGGTCAGCTTATTGATCGGCGTGCTCATCAATCTTTGGTTTGTGCTTGGATATAAGCCCTATAAAGTCCCAGATTGGTATCTCACAGGGGCACTCTTTTATGGGTTATTATTAGCCTTATTTGCGACGACCTTATTGGTCTACGCATCGATTGTCTTTTTTACTGATTCTGGGCCGTTCTTTTTAGTCTTATTTGGTTTGATTAATATTCACCTTGTCATTAGTTATTTAGCGGGAGGTATTTTCCCTGCCCTTTATAATCTATTAGACCGCAATGCCTTTAAAAACGAAACCTTGCAAGCGGCTTTAAAAGCCTTGGCAAAAGAAAAAGAAAATGCTTTAAACCATATTCAAGAGGAATTGAATACGTACAACCGAAAAATTGCAGAAGCTCAAAAAGCCTTTGACGCTATCACCGTGATTCCACCCGAGTATAAAGCCTATAAAACCATTAAAACCATGATTCATTATTTGGAAGAGAAAAAAGCCACATCGATTGATGAAGCCATTGAGTTATTTAATCAAGACGAACAAGATGCGTTAAGACGCATGACCATTCTTTAAGGATAAATAAAGCCCGTGCGAGTGTATTCGCACGGGCTATTTTTTTTTAGGCATTTTCAATGGCTTTTTTGAGCGCATCCACTTGATTCAGCTCTTCCCAAGGGAAGGTGATGTCTTGCCGGCCAAAGTGACCGTAAGCCGCCGTCTTTTGATAAATAGGGGTTTGTAAGTTTAACGTTTTGATGATGCCTGAAGGTGTTAAATCAAAGACGGTTTCGATGGCTTTTAATATTTTTGACTTATCCACATGATGGGTCCCAAATGTATCGATGTAAATGCTGGTCGGTTCGACCACACCAATCGCATAGGAAAGTTGAATTTCACAGCGATCTGCGAGGCCTGCGGCCACGACATTTTTCGCGACATACCGGGCAGCATAGGCCCCACTGCGGTCAACTTTGGAGGGGTCTTTCCCACTGAAAGCACCGCCCCCATGGCGGGCCACACCACCGTAGGTGTCCACGATGATCTTCCGGCCAGTGAGGCCTGCGTCCCCTTGGGGACCCCCAATGATGAACTGGCCGGAAGGGTTAATGAAGTATTTGGTGTTGGTATCGCGTAAGTCTTTAGGAATCACGTGATCAATCACGTGTGTGTGTAAGTCTTTGGCAATTGTGGCCTGATCGACGTCATCTGCGTGTTGTGTGGAGATGACAATCGCATCCACACGGAGTGGGGTTCCTTCCGCGTCAAATTCGACGGTGACTTGCGTTTTCCCATCGGGTCTTAAATACTCAAGCGTGCCATCTTTACGGACGTCGGATAAGCGTTTAGCTAAACGCTGTGCATACACCGCAGTGATGGGCATGTAGGTATCGGTTTCATTGGTCGCATAGCCAAACATTAGCCCTTGATCGCCGGCGCCTAAGCTTTCTCCGCGGTCCACTCCACCGGCAATGTCGGGGGATTGAGGGTCTAAAGCGACTAAAACGCCCGTATTATCCGCATCAAATCCGTACTTTCCACGCGTGTAGCCGATTTCTTTAATCGTTTTCCGGACCAACGATTGAATGTCGATGTATGTGGTGGTTGTGATTTCTCCAAATACTAAGACTAAACCAGTCGTTACCGCTGTTTCTACGGCGACTCTCGCCTGCGGATCATCGGTGAGTGCCGCATCTAAAATGGCATCGGAAATTTGATCGCAAATTTTATCCGGATGGCCTTCGGTGACACTTTCTGACGTGAAGAAATAGTGATTATTCATCGTGGGATCTCCTTTTGGGTTTAGGCACAGGATCATAGCCGCCTTTGGAAAGTGGATTGCATCTTAAAATCCGCCACGCACTTAAAAAAAATGCAATGAAACCGTTGCGGGTTTCAAAGGCTTCTTTGGCGTACGCTGAACACGTCGGTGAGTACCGACACGTCGGGGGTCTGTCAGCCGTATGTGCTTGATAATCCGTGATCAGTTTCACGGCCCATTGATTTCTTTTTTTCATCGTTATAAGCATACCAAATCTGGGGGTGCTTCACAACATTAATTAACTGAATGGATATTCAGTTTTCCCCTTAATCGCATAGACATTCAGTGGGTAGAATGCTATTATAAATTTTGGTGATAATGTGTCCAAAAAAGAAAGTTTAAGTGCCATGATTACATTTTTAGAGACGGTCTATCCGATCTTTTATGAAGAAACCCGGGATGGCCTAGCGGCACTGAACGGTGTGTTTCAGTTTTTACTCGATGATGTCACCCCGGATTCGATAAAAAATAAAGATACGTTAACCGAAGCGAAAGCCACCATTGAAAACCGGAACTTTGATGGACCCTCCATGCGCAAAGCCTTCCAGCTTTTCATTTTACAAGCATTTAAAGACGATCAGATTGCCAACGCACTGATGACACCGGATGGCATTGGCTATTTCATTGGGTATCTCATCGATAAGCTTTACGACACTGCACCTTTGAGAGTCCTGGATCCTTTCTTGGGAACAGGGAACTTACTGGCGACCCTGGCCGAGGGTTTACCGGACACCACGGTTTTTAGCGGCATTGAAATCCATGATCAACTCGTTGAACTCGCACGCAATTATTTAGACGCCTTAGATATTACCCATACGCTTTACCAACAAGATTCGTTTAGCTTTAAAGATCACCGGTTCGATCTGATTGTGACTGATTTTCCCATCTATAAAAAAGATTCTAAAGCGCCGTACCTCCCCTATTATGGAATCTTGCATCACTTAGATCATTTAGAACCCAATCAATTTATGATTTGTCTGATTGAAAATGATTTTTTTGATAAGGTTTTTTCTATTGCTGTAATTCATCACATACCATCTTTTAAGTATAGAGAAATG
>JAGYLV010000005.1 GCA_018400875.1 bacterium | reverse complement strand
CCTATTATACCTTATATCGCATTAATCCCAAGAAATTTTACAAAATAGGTTCGACGTCGTAGCCAGTTTTATTGAGTGATTTTTTGATGGTTTTAAAATCTGGAATATCTCCGTCATAATGCACTTCTTTTTCTTTGAGCTCAATTTCAAAGCGCGAAAGACCAAGCTCGTTCAATACTGTTTTGATGGTTTGAACACAGTGTTCACATGTCATGCCTTCGACTTTTATCGTTTTTTTCATATCTATTTACACCTCGTTGCGTATAATAGGATGAGTAGGGATTATAGTTTATACAGTCCTTGTCCTTTCAAGCAAATCATATTCTCAAGGAGTTTTCATGATCATCAATTCTATCGACGCCCTCGACAGTGAACTCAGTAAACCACTCACCCTTGTTTTAGCCAAAACGCATCCGTGCAGTGTGTGTAAAAATACGCTCGATTATTTAAAAGCCCAAGTGCCTAAACTCGACGCGATGAATATCGTTGAAATTTACATTGATGACCACGATGAATTTCGTGGGAAGTTCATGATTTTTACCGTCCCCACCGTGATGGTCTATTCGGAAGGGAAAGAACTATTAAGAGAATCACGGTTCATCGATGCGCAGAAAATCAACCGACTCGTCGATATGTTTGAGGCGTAATATGAATATCGGATTGATTGCCCACGATAAAAAGAAAAAAGATATGATAGCCTTCTGTGAAGAACACATTCATATCTTAAGAAATCATCAATTATTTGCGACGGGAACGACGGGATTAAAAATCACCGAAGCCACTAAGCTTAACGTTCACCGGTTTAAATCCGGACCCCTAGGTGGCGATCAAGAAATGGGCTCAAAGATTGCGAACGGGGAAATTGATATGCTCTTTTTCTTCCGAGATCCCTTAACGGCCCAACCGCATGAACCCGATGTCTCTGCGTTATTTCGGCTTTCGGATGTTTATCACATTCCCCTTGCCACGAACAACAAAACGGCAGCGTTCTTGATTGAATCTTTACGCGAGTAAGACGCCGGTAAAAATGACCCAAGCAAGAATGCTTTTACCAAACAGTGAAAGCCATACATAGGCACGTTCACCGTAGATATAATCGGCCCACCGGCCGATTTTTTTATACTGTAAGTATTGGTTCAGCGCAAACGCATTAAAGATCAAGAAGTAAAAAAGAACGCCGGGAATCACAAACCATGGAAGGAGTGAAATGTCCGTATTCCCAAAGAGATAAATGAGAATTAACACCCACGGAACCATCCCGGCAATCCAACCGAAAATATACGGTTGCCAATCGGTTACTTTGCGGTGCGGTGGATTCATCTTTTCCATCAACAGACCAAAGAGATTCATTAAGGCATTGATCACGAAAATTAAAATCAAAGCTTCAATGGTTAAAAGGCCAAACATGGTCGTCAGCAAGACGATCATGACGGATGAACTCAGCGCATATTCATACCAGCGATAGGGGTTTATCCCGTTCACAATATTGCGCTGATATTTTTCTTTCATGGGATAGGCAATGATGAAATGAAACATCGCACTGAGCAATAAAAAGGACGCAACCATCAAAGAAAATGGGAGCTCAAACAATTCTTGCGTACCGGGGAAATATAGATCACCTTCCGTTTCAAAGAAACGGGCATAAATTTGAGGTCTAAAATCTCTAAAGACATCCACGGTTAACGCTAAGATAACCATGGCCGTCCCTTGGATTAAATGGAACAATCCCATCCAACGATTAAAGGATAGAAGTTTATCGATTCTTTGCATGGTGGCCTCCTGTGAGGTCTAAATTTTTTGCTGCATTTCTTACGTAATTTCATAATACGGTATGATGGCTTTAAACGAAACCATAAACGCTTATTTCTTTGGTTGGGCAGTCATTGATACCGTGAGATAAAACACCCATCCAAAATACACAATCCATATGATCCACGTCCAGGTACTCGGGCGAAAATACGGGGCCTGATTGGACGGTTTCCAAATGAGGACTGTGACCCATATGCGCGCGATGATTTCAATGCTTAGCGCGACTGAAATCCACAGCCAAAAGGCAGAAAGTTCCATTAAATCCCGTCACGAACCGGTTCAGAATCTTGTTCCATTTTGTTGCGGCCAATGATGCCACTGATAAGATGAAGGACCCCCACGAGTTGATTACTAAATAAGGTAATGCCCCCGTAGATGGCTTGATACAAAAAGATGGTGGAAGCTTGTTCGGACGTCTTTTTTTCTTGCAATACAGGAATGAATAACACCATATTGACGATGAAAAAGACCCACTGAATCACAATAATGACAATTGCTACCACCCGGATAAATGGTAATACCGTAAAGAAAGCATTCAGTTCATCGGCGGTGACAAATGCCTCTTCTAAGAACATCATGAAAAAGCCTGGTAAGCGCGCGATGATCAAGAAGAGTCCACTGGTAAGCGCAATGCCAATGCCTTGAAAGGCAAGGCCAAGAATCGTTAGAATTCTCACCGATGTTGGAATCTTAGGCATCTTTACTGAGTTTCACGGCGGTGCCATACGCGATGATTTCTGCGGCGCCGGCCATGACTCCTGAGGTTTGAATTCTAAATCCAATGACGGCATCCGCACCCATGTCATCGGCTTCTTTGAGTAAACGTTCCGTAGCAAGTTTTCGGGCCGATTCCATCATCTCTGAATAGCCTTTAATTTCTCCCCCCACGATGCTTTTTAAACTCGCCCCAATGTCACGGCCGATGTTTTTTGTTTGAACGGTGGAGCCTTTGACGTAACCTAAAACTTCAGAAATTGTGTAACCAGGATAATAATCAAGTGTGAGTAATTCTTTACGTGTAATCATTTAAAGTTCTCCTTATATTTTTTTTGTTCGCGTTTGAGGTAAAAATTTAAGGCCCTTGGTATGATTCGGTGCGTCCATTTAAAGAGGCTGGACGTATGAAGCGTTCTGCGGTTTTTGCGAATGGCTTTAATAATTTTCCGGGCCACATCGTGGGGTTCTTGAATAAGCCAAGACCGGTGGGGTTGTTTCGAGGTTGCAAAAAATCCAGTATTGACGGCCACAGGATACACTCTGAGTACCTGAGTTTCATCTTCCCAACTGATGGCTTTAAAGTAACCATCCAAGAAAGCTTTCGTACTCGCATACATCGCATAACCTGGCAAGGGCCAAAACGCCATCGCCGATAACATGACCACAAAAGTCATATCGGGGTACTTCACTTTTGCCGCATGGTATTGCTCAATGATGGCATACGCGTTGGTTTGCATCATCCTCTGGAATGCATCTCGATTAAATCCGTTTTTCTCATACCGGGCATACCCGGCATTGGCAACGAAAATATCCACATGCTTTGGCCACTGATCCATCCATGTGGATTGGCTGTTGGGATCGGATAAATCGACCGTGATTTTTGTCAGGTTGGGGTGGTCAAATGTGAAGGCATCATCAGGATGGTAAACCCCCACCACTTTCGCACGGTCCACCCACGCTTGGAGTAACGCAAATCCAATGCCAGAGCTGGCGCCTGTAATGATAATTGTTTTCATGATTTCCCCTCTTTAATTATAGCAAATAAAAACGTCTCATGCCGAGACGTTTTTCGATATGGCTGCTAAGCGTTTATGCATCGGAGGATGAGAATAATAAACCATGGTAAAAGCCGGATGCGGATTTAAATCGGAAAGTGATTCTTTCGCAAGCTTACGGAGCGCTCGGTCCATCGGATCAGGCCCCAGTAAAGAAACACTATACGCATCCGCTCGGTATTCGGCCCAGCGTGATAACGCCATCGTTGGCAGGGACACTAAAATATCCAAAGGTGCGATTAAAATCCCAAACAAGATGACCCCAAATCCTAAGAAGATGCCTTCAAATCCAAAGGCCGTGTATAAGCTTTCGGTGGTCAAAATGAGATAAAACAAGAACACATACAAGAAGATTTGAATCGCTTGTTGAATAAACATTCTCGGCACATCTTTGTGCTTGCCATGCGCAAACTCATGCGCCAAGACGGCTAAGATTTCATCTTCTTCCATCTTATCAATCAGCGTATCAAATAAGACAATTTCTTTTTGTTTCCCGAAGCCTGAGAAAAACGCATTCAATCTTGTCGAGCGTTTGGACGCATCCATCCTAGAAATGGCTTTAACTTTAAAGCCAATGTCACTTGCGAGCGTTTCAATGGATGTTTTTAACGATCCTTCTTCTAAGGGTTCAATCTTATTAAATATCTTCACAAACACGGCCGTATATAAATATGAGATAAGCGCAAAAATGGCCATCAAACTCGCCCAGGCAATCAAGATAAATCCAAAGAGATTATCTTGGAACGCTTCATATAAAAAGAATAGCCCAGTAATTAATCCACCGCCCAAGACAATGGTTAATAGGAGTTGTTTGATTTTATCGGTCACAAACGTTTTTTGTGTGGTTTTATTAAACCCAAAATCTTCTTCGATTTTGAAGGTCCGGTAATAGCTAAACCCGATCCCTAGAATAAACTGTATGAGCTGATAGATGCCTAAGAACAACAAGACGGTTAAAAGCTCACTTGAAGCAATATTGGCCCAGCCAAAAATCACTTGAATGAGCGCGCCATTAAATAACAATAAGGCCAAGGTTAAAGCCAGCGATACCCCTCTTGAAATCCAGCCAAACCGAGAATTGACGCGGGTATAGTTGACCCATTTTTGATACCGCTTCTCATCAAAAATATCCGATACATTTTCAGGGATGGGCTGACTTTTAATGCGTTCGTTTAATATTTTTAGGGTGGCTTCAAAAGCAAAGGTTACAAGTAATACTATAATCACAAAAAGTTCCATGATTGACCTCCTTTTTAAACGTTGTTTACTCTGGTTTTAAACCGGTCATAAACATGGGACATATAAGCCAATGAAAATCCGGCGATGAAAACACCCAGCGCAATCAGTATCGGTCCAACGGTCAGATCAAATGATTCCGGCCAAATTTGATAAATCGATCCAATCAATAAACCGATAATTGCGAAATAGGTGATTTGATAAAAGTTTTTAAGCAGATACGTAATCAAGCGGGTTGCGCCAATCAGGCCGAGCAACATCCCTCCAAATAAGACAATTAAGATGGGGATGTTAAACGTCGATAACGCATTGACGAATGTCGGATACATCCCAATCGCCAGTTGCACCATCGACCCGGATACCCCGGGGACAATCGCCGTCGCACTCGCCACAAGTCCCGTAATAAAGATTAAGAAACTATTGCCTAAAGTTAGGGTGGTAATCGGATCGGCATCAATATCCGTATTAACGATTAAGTTGAGTCCGACTAAAAACCCTAAACTTAAACTAAACGCGATAAACGTCCCAACGGTGAATCGTTGATCGTCACTTTCTGTGGTCTTTTTGATAATGATAGGTAAACTCCCCACTATCAATCCCATGAAGAATATACGCATGAAGGCTGGATAATTCTCAAGGAGTGTTTCCATGAGTCCTGCGAGGGTAAAGAGCGCTAAGAAGTTTCCCCCATAAAGCGTGAGGAGAAAGATGAGCGCGGCCATCCACCCCGCTTTACGCCGGATGAGTGTATCGACACTTAAGACTAAGCGGTCATACACTTTAATAATGACGGCAACGGTCCCGCTGGAAACCCCAGGGATAATTGCCGCAATTCCCATGAAGTATCCGCCTAGAAGTAATTTTATATCGAATTTATTTTTCATCGATTTCCTCAATCTGTAAGATGATTTCATTGCGTCTTAAAAACCCCGGAGTCATCGGTGCGTTATACCTGGCAATGAGGGGAGCCTTGGTTGGCTTATATCCTTTCTTTTCACACCAAGCTTCTAGCATTTGAGTTTGCATATTTATCTTTTCCTGGCTTGAGCGTCCACTAAAACGAACGACTGCTGTTAAATCCAGGTGATATTCTTTAATTTCTTCTTGATCGCCTAGGGGTAATGGGGCATCGCTTTTTTTAACCATGTGTAAGGGTAAAACAAATTCCATGGTGGATGATTCGGTATCGTTTAACACAGGGATCGTCATGGGCATTTTTTCCTCAGATTGATTGCGCCCACTGATAAACGAAAAAAGCCGACCGAACCCACTGCCTCTGAGCGTATTATCGGAGGTGGCGACACTGACAAAAGGCGCATATCGCCTAAGTTCAAACGCCCCATCTTTTTCAATGACATCATAGTGCGGTTCTTGGTATTTTCCCATGGTTTCACCTTTTGGCTAGTATTATACCTTATCTTCCCACTATTGAAGTCGGTTTAACCATAAAAAAACAAGGCCGAAAGGCCTTGCATATGAGTATGATGGCGGAGCAGGAGAGATTCGAACTCTCGCGCCGGTTTCCCGACCTATGCCCTTAGCAGGGGCACCTCTTCAGCCTCTTGAGTACTGCTCCAATGATAGCTTAAATAGTTTAGTATATTTAAGCATCAGTGTCAATTGCCTAAAGGCCGACATTTTCTTTCAGCATTGTCAGTTGAAGTCTCGAACGTTTGAGATCCACATCCACCACATACACATCGACAATTTGGCCGACTTTCACGACGTCTAAAGGATGTTTGACATAGCGGTTGGCGAGCTGAGAAATATGGACGAGTCCATCGGATTTAACGCCACAATCGACGAACGCCCCAAAGTCCACAATGTTGCGAATCGTCCCTTGCAGCTGATCGCCTTTTTTAAGATCTTCTAGATGCTTGATGCCTTTTTTAAGGAGTGGTTTAGGCAGATCATCCCGGATATCTCTGAGGGGTCTTTGAAGACTATCGATGATATCTTCCAGTGTCAATTTCCCGGTGGCTAAAGCTTCCGACGTTTCACGGATATCTAGACGCTCTAAAGCTTCTTTCATAGCGGGTGTTCCAATCTCTTTCACGGTGAGACCGACCCTCTTTAATAATGCTTCGGTTGCCGGATAGCTTTCGGGGTGAATCCCGGTTTGATCGAGTGGATTTTTACCCCCGGTGACCCTTAAAAATCCAATGGCTTGTTCAAAGGATTTGGGCCCGATACCTTTCACTTTTTTGAGGGATTTTCGGGACGTGAATGCCCCGATTTCATCACGCATAGCGACGAGATTTTCGGCCATTTTTGAAGAAAGGCCAGCGACATAGGTTAGAAGTGGGGCACTGGCAGTATTCACGTTGACCCCCACCTGGTTCACCGCACTTTCCACCACTTCGGTGAGCGAACTGGAAAGTTTACTGACGGTTACGTCGTGTTGGTATTGACCGACCCCTAAACTTTTTGGGTCGATTTTAACGAGTTCTGCGAGGGGATCTTGAAGGCGTCTGGCAATACTGATCGCACTGCGTTCTTCAACGTTTAAATCAGGGAATTCATGTTGAGCTAAGGGCGAGGCTGAATAGACGCTGGCTCCCGCTTCTGAGACAATCGCATACGCCACATCGAACTGGGTCTCTTGAATAAACTCGCCGATAAACGTTTCGGTTTCTCTTGAAGCCGTCCCATTGCCAATGGCGATGGTATCCACGTGGTAGGTCTGAATCAAAGACGTGAGTAATTCTTTGGCAGCTTGAATACGGCCTGGGGGAACATTTTCCCCTTTAAATTTTTGATGGGGATACATCACATCTTTTTTCAGTAAGCGTCCTAAAGGATCCACGACCGCCACTTTACATCCCGTCCTAAATGCGGGATCTACGCCCAAAATGGTTTGGGTTTTTAACGGGGGTTGCATCAATAATTGATAAAGGTTTTCGCCAAACACATGAATGGCTTGGGTTTCGGCGGTTTCGGATAAGTGACTGCGAATTTCTCGTTCGATGCTCGGTTTAATGAGTCGTTTATACCCATCTTCAAGTGCACTAATTAATAAAGCGCGTGACGGATGATCCGATGTTGGAATCAACCGGTGTATCATTTGTTTTAAAAGTGCATCGTCATCGACCCGAATGCCAACAGTAAGTATTTTTTCTTTTTCTCCGCGGTTAATCGCAAGCACACGAAACGGTTTTAACGATGCGATGAGGGCATCGTAATCGTAGTAATCACGGTACACTTCTTTTTCATCGGTCGCGGTCTTTTTCTTTTTGATGACGATCCGGCCAGTTTGTTCAAAGAAGCGGCGTGTGGCCAAACGGTTTTTGGGGTTGTCACTATACGTTTCAGCGACGATATCCATCGCCCCTTGAAGCGCCTCATCCACCGTTTTTACTTCATCGTTTACATAGCTTTTTGCTACCACGCGAGGGTCATCCCCCGTGAGGGTTAAAAGATGGTTGGCAAGTGGTTCTAAGCCTTTTTTGATGGCTTCAGTCGCTTTGGTTTTTTTCTTTTCTTTGTACGGCCGGTACAAGTCTTCGACTTCCACAAGCTTAGTCGCGGCGAGAATGTCGGCTTTCAACGTTTCATTCATCATCCCGCGTTCTTCGATGAGCCGGATGACATCGCTTTTGCGATCCTCTAATTTCTTCTTGGTGTCATATTCATGGGCAATCGCGCGAATCGTGGTTTCATCTAAATCACCCGTTTGTTCTTTGCGGTACCGGGCAATAAAAGGGACCGTATTTTCCTCAAGCAAGGAAAGTACGGTCGCAATGGTTTGAGCATTCAATTTTAATTCTTTCGTTAAACTCTCAATGAGACTTTTATCCATGGGTTCTCCTAAGGGGTATACGTACCCGCATTCAAATCGTCAATCAAATCAAGAATCGGGGTCGTCCCCACTTTTTGATCAATCACTTGGCCGTTTAAATACACCGTCACGGTCGGGGTTCCGGAAATTTGAATGGGTGAAAATTGCTCGGAGCCTCGCAAGTCAGGATCGTTTACATCGGCTAAGAGCACGGGAATATTATTGGGGTTAGAGGATGCAAACCCTAAGATATCATTTTGGATTTCCGTACAAAAACTACAGCTTTCTGAGTAGTGATAAAGCACCATGTATCCTTCTTGAGGCACTTGAGCCGAATAGGTTAACCAATTTTCCACATGAACCATTTCTGGGTCGTCATAATCATACGATTCACTGAATAGATTCACAAGGCCTAAGACGCCCACAAGACCGATAAATACGATGGATAATATGACAATCCAATTGGGTTGTTTATTCATACATTTCTCCTTCAATTAATGGGAATTCAAATGTGTTATTTTCTAACGCTTCGAGTAATTCTAATATCTCATTCGCCGAATAGACCGAATAGGTAATTTCATTGTCACTGAGAAAGAACACAGTTGGTTGACGGTTGATCGTAAGTGGTCTTATGCCCATCACCGTGCGTTCATTTACAAGGATTAATTCAATCCCTTCATCGTTCGTTTGTCCGTATTCGAAGAGAGCTTCATTGACAATCCTACACCCGGCACAATCTGTGCCGAAAAAGTCGCGGTTATAATAATACACCATCGATATGGTTTCATCATCATCTAAGCTAGCCAGGTCAGCCCAATCGGATATTGATTCAAAATCATTATACCCATAATCGCCATAGGTTGATGGTCCACATCCCGCTAATACTAAGACCAATAAGAGGCTAAGTCGTTTCACCACTCACCACCGCCACGACATAATGATCACTGTGAGAAATCGAAACAAGCACGGTATCTTCACTTCGGTATTTAGACGCGAGTACCGGACTTCCGTCCGCTTCATTTAGAATGCTAACGTCGTGAAAAGATACGGGTTCATCGAATTGTTGATAGGCTTTTTTATACGCTTCTTTCGCCGCAAAACGCCCCCCTAAAAATTCTTTTTTGCGTTTCTCGGATCGAAGCGTTTCATACACTTTTTTTTCCGCCTTAGAAAGGATCCGGTTGACCATTTGTTCACTGGGAGATTCAAACCGGTTAAGTTCTTCAATATCAACGCCGAGTATGGGTCGCATGATAGCCCTCCATCGCCGAAACTGCTAACGCTTCGATTTGCCTGAACCGGTGATTAAGTCCTGATTTAGAAATGCGTTTATTGAAATCGGTTTCCGCTTTTAACGAGAGTTCAATGAGCGATAAGTCTGGATATTTTTTTCTCAGTTCAATCGCTTCAATCAGTCCGGCAGGTAAATCTTCAACATCCCCAATGTTTTCTAAGATGGCAATATTTTTAAGCTGTTTATCTGCCGCCATGATGGTTTTGTTTTGATTGGCCAGTTCAATGTTCATGACCCGGGTAATGGAGTTATAAAAGTCCCTTTTGATCCGTTCATCTTCGAAGGTGAAAAGGGCGTTTCTAGCCCCTACTGTTCTTAAGAAGTCGGCAATTTTCTCCGATTCTTTGATGTAAACAATATACAGGGATTGTCTGCGTTTTAAAACTTTAGCCGGTAAATAAAGCGACTCGAGTAACTGCCTTATGTCTTCGGCAATCTCCGGCTGATGGGTTTTGATTTCCAAATGATACGACGATGATTCCGGTGAGTTAAGCGACCCACTGGCTAAGAAAGCCCCTTTGATATAGGCGGCTTTCGCTTCTTTACGGGTGAGGATGACTTCATCGATACGCTCGGCAAAGGTTTCGTTTTCCATGAGGCCAAGCTCATGGATCAAGACATCCGGTTTCGGTAAAATCAAATAATGATATTTGAGTTGCGTCAGCTTTTCATCGCCTTCATGATTGATTTCAATCGGCACATCGTACATGCTTTTAATGAGCGCCATGACCCGGCGAATGAGCCCCAGTGAGACAGATTTAAAGGTTAAAGTATTTCCATCATAATGCCCATTAATCGCAAAGAGTGCCGACAAAAAAGCGGGCGTTTCATATGGTTCTAGTGCCGCTTGCAAAAGCTCTTGTTTGACGGTTTGCGCAAAGGACATAGTGGCTCCTTAAGTCAGGTGTTTTTGAGATTCTAAATATTTGACCGCATTTTGTGCAGCAATGGCTCCATCAGAGGACGCGGTCACGATCTGACGAAGTTCTTTATCGATCACATCCCCAATCGCAAAAATGCCAGGAACGCTTGTTTCCATTTTTGCATTGGCGTCAATAAAACCCCAATCGTTGGTGATGTTTAAATCTTTGACAAACTGCGTATTCGGTAAGTGCCCAATAAACATAAAAACGGCGGCGGTTTCAAGGATTTCTTCTTCACCCGTTTCCACGTTTTTAATCTTAATGGATTCGACAAAATTGTCGCCCATATATTCGGTCAATACATAGCCTAATTTCCAGGAAATTCTGGGGTTCGCTTTTGCGATATCAATGGCGTGTTGATCGGCTCTAAATCCTTCTCTTCGGTGGACAATGGTGACATCGATATCGAGTGTAGTGAGATAGTTGGCTTCTTCCATGGCGGAATTACCACCGCCTAAAACTACGACGTGTTGGCCTTTATAAAAAGCGCCATCGCACACGGCACAAAAGCTTATCCCACGGACTAAATATTTTTCTTCATGGGTCGCATTGAGCCGTCTTGAGTCCATGCCCGATGCAATGATAATGGTTTTTGCATCGACGTGAGAACCGTCGTTTAAATGAACGCGTTTAAAACCGTCTTCAACCGTGATATTTGCGACATCCCCGTATTGATATTCGACGCCGGTATTTTGGGTGTGGGTAAACATTTCCATGGATAAATCGGGGCCTGAAATGCGCCCACTGCCCGGCCAGTTATCCACTTCAAACGTCGTGGTCATCTTGCCGCCTGGGGCCCCTTTTTCCAGCATGACTGTTTTTAAGTTGGCACGTTTGGCATAAATCCCTGCGGTCATCCCGCCGGGACCGGCACCAATAATTAAGCAATCAATCATGGTTACTCCTTAATGAGAACATCTTGGTAATTGGGGCGTTTAAAGACGGTACGGTTTAAGACTAAAATACCCGCCCCCACTAAGATGGAAATAATCGATATGACTTGCGCGGTGCGAATCCCTGAATCCCCGAAATATAAAGAATCTGTACGCATTGCTTCGATAAAGAATCGGCCCACGGAATACCAAATGAGATAAATGGCCACCATATCGCCTGAGCGAATGAGACGGGTCCGTCTTAAGATGAGCATAATCGCAAAGCCCACCAAGTTCCATAAGGATTCATAGAGGAATGTTGGATGGTAATAGGCAAGCCCTGAGGGGCCTTGGAGATACATGTTATCCACAATAAAATTCGGGATGCCAAATTGTTCCAAAAACGCTCTTTGGGAATCTAAGCTCAAATTTGGCGTTCCGTTCGTCGCGCCTCCAATCACGTATCCATGGGCTTCTTGATTGAAGAAATTCCCCCAACGGCCTAACGCTTGGGCCACTAAAAAGCCAGGCGCAACGAGATCGAGTACTTTAAGAAAATCTAGCTTCCGGTACCGGGTGTAAATGTAGGCACTGACCACCGCCACAATGAAAGCCCCATGAATCGCGAGGCCGCCTTCACGGAACGCAAAGATGCTGGCTAAATCCCCCGCGTAACGGTCCCATTCAAACGCTACATAATAAAGCCGTGCCCCTAAGATAGAAAGCGGCAAAATGATAATGATTCCATCGAGGATGTAATCCCCCTTGATACCAATTTTTTCGCCTTCTTTAATGCCTAGATAAAGCGCAATTAAAACTCCCAGTAAGATAAACAGGGAGTAAAAATAAATGTCTAACGGGCCAATGCTAATACTGTTTCTTAAAGGATCAAATACATGCGTCATGTGTGTCACCTACTTTTTGGATTTGTTTTGAATATTTTTCGTTAGCTCATCGGCAAATTCTTGCGCCATGTTTGTCCCTAAAAATTTCAGTCGTGCATTCATCGCCGCGACTTCCACAAGGGTTGGCACACTGCGGGCGGCCGTAATCGGGATTTTAACGGTCGTGACATCGGTGTTAAAGAACCGTTCCGTTGATTCTTCCAGACCTAAGCGGTCATAGTCTTCGGCCGCTTCAAAGGTCAAAAGATCGACGAGCACACGGATGGGTTTTGACTCTTTATACGCACTTGCCCCAAAGAGTTTCACCACATTAACGATCCCGATTCCCCGAATTTCTAAGTACTTTCTTAATATTTCAGGTGCCTCACCAATCACTTCGCCTTCGGTGTTTTCGTAAATATCAACTCGGTCATCGGCCACAAGTTGATGGCCTCGTCTGACGAGTTCTAAGGCAACTTCTGATTTCCCGATGCCACTTTTCCCGCGGATTAAAACACCGACCCCATTAATATCTACCAGCGTTCCGTGAATGCTGGTTCTTGGGGATAATTCTCGGGCCAAATAATTCAGCGTGCTGGAAAATAAATCATTCGTCCGTTGGTGGCTTTTTAAAACCGGGACACCAAATTCATCCCCGAGCGTTTTAAATATTTCGGGGACTAAAACATTCTTAGATAGCACAAATGCTGGGGGTTTTTGTTCAAACATCATCCGGAGGCGGATGGTTTGATCATCTTTGGATAACCAATGGAAGAAGGTGATTTCTTTACTGCCAATCAGTTGGATACGATCTTTTTCATAAAACTCAAAAAGGCCCGCAAGCTCTAACCCCGGACGGGTTAGTTGAGGAATTTTTATCGCATTGGATAAGCCACTTTCACCGCCAATGATTTCCAATTTTAACGCTTTGGCATAATGCCCGACAGTTAATGTCATAGTTTTACAGCCAATCCTTTTTTAATGAGTATGCTCATGACTTGACGCGCAAGCATGAACAACAAGGTGAATACGGCAAGTTCTGCTTCACCCGCAAAGATTTGCACGTTGAAGAATATCAATGCATCGACCAGATAAAATAAAATGACGTAACCAAAATAAAAGATAAATCCAAACGTCATTAAGATATATTTGGAAAAATGCATCACCATGTATTCTTTAAAAAGCACTTCACTTGTCGTGTAAATGAGCACGAACGTAATGGGAATCCAAAGCTCACTTGGAAACTGTCCTAAACCCAGGCCTTCTAATAAACCTAGAATGACCACCAAATTTACCAAGTAAAGCATGATTAAATTGATGGTGAAATTTCCGTGAAAAGCGCCCCCTAATTGTATCATAAGGATGCGTCTTTTCGGACGGTCTTGCTTAGGGGTCTTTGGGGTTTCGTCCTTCGCCTTAGTGTCTTTTTTCGCTTTTTCCATCAAGGCTCTGATTTGTTCGGTAATCCGTTTGGATTTGGCCTCAGGATGATCATCGGATGCATGGCCCGATTCATCTTCTTTTTCTGATAACTCTTGAATCAAGGCCTCGATTTTTTCTTGATCACTCATCTCATCTAAAGGCGTGTCTTTAGAAGGCGCATCGTTGGGGCGCGTTTCTTCTTGATTTTTTTCCTTTTTATGAGGCTTTTGTTCATTATTGCGGTTGGAATTATCCGGCACTGACATTCACCATTTTCTTCAAATATTTTCCTGTGTACGATGTCTCATGAGCCGCCACTTTTTCGGGCGTCCCATAGGTCAAGAGTTGCCCGCCCAAGTCGCCCCCTTCAGGGCCTAAGTCTATAATATAATCCGCTTGCTTAATGACATCTAAATTGTGTTCAATGATGACCACAGTAGCTTCTTGGTCAACCATGCTTTGGATGACTTCCATCAATTGTTTCACATCGGCAGAATGAAGTCCGGTGGTTGGCTCATCCAGAATATACATCGTGTCATTGGTCAGTTTTTTGAGGAGTTCTTTAGCCAGTTTCACCCGTTGCGCTTCGCCGCCTGATAATGTGGGGGCCGGTTGACCAATTTTTAAATACCCCAGTCCCACCGCTTCGACGGTCGAAAGTTTATGCGCTACTTTCGGCACATTTTTAAAGAATTCAAGGCCCTCTTCGATGTTCATTGCAAGGACATCGGCAATCGATTTTCCTTTGAATTTTACTTGCAAGGTTTCTTGATTATACCGTTTCCCCTGACACACTTCACACGGGACGTACACATCCGGTAAAAAGTTCATTTCTATTTTGATGACCCCGTCCCCACTGCACGCCTCACAGCGTCCGCCTTTGACGTTAAAACTGAAGCGTCCTTTTTGATACCCTCTCAGTTTCGCTTCATTGGTCATCGCAAAAATATCCCTGATATCATCAAACACACCGGTATACGTCCCCGGGTTTGAACGCGGAGTTCTTCCAATGGGGGATTGATCAATGTGGATGATTTTCCCAATGGCTTCGGCCCCTTTGATTTCACCGAGTTTCACGTCGAAATATTTTTGTCGGTATACTTCATTATAAAGCCCTTGGTATAAACATCCATGCACCAAGGAACTCTTCCCACTCCCAGACACCCCGGTCACAACAGTCAGGGCACTGAGTGGAATATTCACGTTAATATTCTTTAAGTTATTTTCATGGGCGTTTTTAAGAGTGATTTTTCCTTTGTTCAACCGGCGACGATTTTCTGGCACGGGAATCGATTCTTTTTTCGATAAATATCGGCCCGTGATGGAATGATCGGCTTTGAGGATTTCGTCATACGTCCCCGCAAATACGATTTCCCCACCTTTTTCACCCGCACCGGGTCCAACATCGACGATAAAATCGGCTTCTTCCATTGTTTCTTCATCGTGTTCAACCACAATGAGTGTATTGCCTAGATCACGCATTTTTTTCAAGGTTTCAATCAATCTTGCGTTATCCCGTTGGTGAAGCCCAATCGAAGGTTCATCCAAGACATATAAGACCCCCGTCAATTGGGATCCAATTTGAGTCGCCAGACGAATCCGTTGAGATTCCCCCCCAGAAAGTGTCGCGGCTCGTCTGGAAAGCGTGAGGTAATCGAGTCCCACGTTGTTTAAAAAGCCAAGCCGCTCACCCAGTTCTTTGAGAATCATTTCGGCGATTTGCGCTTTCATTGGATTCAATTTAATCTCGCTAAATAATGCGACGAGTTGTTTCACGGATAGATCGGTCATCTCAATAATATCTAAGTCTTCCATTTTGACCGACAGTGCTTGTTGATTCAGTTTTTTGCCTTGACAGGTCGGGCAGGTAGATTCACCCATCAAACTTTCAATCCATTCCCGCATAAACCGGGACGTTGTTTCTATGTAACGGCGTTCTAAGTTATTGATAACGCCTTCGTAATAGTCGGTTTTTTGATGAACCAATTTGGACGTTTTTCCTTGGAAATTAAATTCGATCTCGTCCTCCGATCCAAAGAAGATAATCTGCTTTTCATCATCGGTGAGTTGATTGAACGGTTTTTTCATACTGATGCCATAAAACTCACACGTGCTTTTCAGTTGTTTAAAGTGATAGGCATCGACGTTGGCCCACCCCTTAATCGCCCCTTCTAAGATTGAAAGCCGGCCATTCGGCACTAAGAGTTCGGCGTTAATTTTTTGTTTATAACCCAGTCCATGACAGTCTTCACACGCCCCAAATGGCGCGTTGAATGAGAAGAGTCTAGGTTCTAAACTCCCCACGGAAAAATCGCAATGCGGACAAGCGAATTTTTCCGAAAAAACATGCGATTCATTACCTTCTAGCACGATGACTTTCCCATCGGCTTTTTTCGCGGCTGTCTCTAAAGAATCAAACAGTCGAGAGCGATTTTCTTTTGATACTTTTAAACGGTCGATGACAACTTCGATGGAATGTTTGTTGTTTTTTTCAAGGCTCGTCTCGGCCGTAATTTCGGTCATTTCTCCGTCCAATCGGACCCGGAAAAACCCTTCTTTAATGAGGTCTAAAAGGACATTTTTATGCGTGCCTTTTTTCCCTTCAATGACCGGCGCTAAAATATGAATGCGGGTGCCTTCTTCCCATTCCGATATTTTGTTGGTCATCTCTTCGATGCTTTGCGAAGTGATAGGAATGTGATGCGTGGGGCAATATGGGGTCCCCACTCTGGCATACAGCAACCGCAAGTAATCATAGATTTCAGTGACCGTTCCGACGGTGGAACGGGGGTTTTTAGACGTGGTTTTTTGATCAATGGAAATGGCAGGTGATAAGCCTTCAATCGTTTCAACATTGGGTTTTTCTAAGTTGCCTAAAAACTGACGGGCATAGGAAGATAAACTTTCGACATACCGGCGTTGACCTTCTTTATAGATAGTGTCAAAGGCGAGTGAGGTCTTACCCGATCCGGATAAACCCGTCATGACAATAAGCTTCTCTTTCGGTAAGGTGACATTGACACTTTTTAAATTATTTTCTTTGGCACCCTTGACGATGATTTGATTATTCATCCTGCTCTCCTAGCCACGTATTAAACGTGGCTTCATCAATCACGGTGATACCCAGATCAATGGCTTTATCTTTTTTACTACCGGCTTCACTACCCGCCAGCACCACGTCGGTGTTTTTAGATACCGATCCGGTGACTTTACCCCCGAGCGATTCGATGTGCGATTTAATCGCATTACGCGGTGCGCTCAACGTCCCAGTAATCACGAAGGTGCGGCCGGTGAATTTTTCATGGAAGCTTGAAGCTACGACATCCGTATCAAAGCGTAATCCAAAAGATCTCAATTCATCGATGATCGTTTGATTGTCCGGTTCTTTGAAAAAATCAACAATCGTCCGAGCCATCACTTCACCGACATCGTTCACAGCGATTAAATCTTCCACACGGGCATTTTTGAGTGCGTCTAAATCCCCAAAGGCTTTGGCCAATGTTTTAGACGAAGTCTTCCCAACGTGACGAATGCCTAGGCCAAAGAGTAAATCTTCAAGGGGATTATTTTTGGAGGCTTGAATATTTTCGAGTAACGTGTCTACAGACTTTTGACCAAATCCTTCTAAGGCTAACAAGGCATCGCGGTGATTTTTTAGCCGGTAAATATCCGGGATGGTGTGAATCAATTCTTTTTGATATAAAAGTGCCACGAGTTTTTCACCGAAGGTTTCGATGTTCATGGCTTGCCGTGAGACAAAGTGCTCAAGCTTTTCTTTGACTTGCGCTTCACACGTGACATTCACGCAAAACCAATCGGCTTCTTTGGGTTCTTTTTTCAAGGTACTCTGGCAAACGGGACAGACACTTGGGAAGTCTACTTTTAATGCGTGTGAAGGACGTTTATCGGTGAGGACGCGGATGACTTCAGGAATAATGTCACCGGCTTTTTTAACCAACACTTGATCGTGAATATGAATGTCTTTTTCTAACAAGTAATCTTCGTTATGAAGGGTCGCTCTGGAGACCATGGTGCCCGCAACCATGACGGGGGCTAAGCTCGCGACCGGAGTGATTTGACCGGTTCTTCCAACACTAAAAACAACATCTAAAACTTCGGTTTCGACTTCTTCAGCTTTGAACTTATAGGCGATTGCCCACTTGGGACTTTTGGCGGTATAGCCGATTTCATCGTATAGATTGCGTTCGTTCACTTTGATGACGGCCCCGTCAATTTCAAAGGGGAATTGATGCCGGTTTTCTTCAAAATCTTGAACACCTTGAATCACGGATTCAATCGAATCAAAGTGTTTCGCATAGGCTTGTGAAGGGAGCCCTAAGTCTTTCATTTTTTGAAGGGTTTCCATGTGGGTATTCCCTTTTAAATCATCCACACTTCCAAGGCTATAAAGGACAATTTCAAGGCCCCGTTTTTTGGCGAGAGATGCGTCGAGTTGACGCATGGTGCCTGCGGCGGCGTTCCTTGGGTTTTTAAAGAGTGGTTCTTCGTTTTTCTGACGGTCTTCATTGATCGCTTGGAATCTTTTTTTCGGTAAATACACTTCCCCACGCACTTCTAAATCTAATGGCTCACTCAACATGTAAGGAAGCGTTTGAATGGTTTTAATGTTGTGGGTCACATCTTCACCCGTCGTCCCGTCTCCGCGCGTGATGCCGAGGGTGAGCCTTCCTTTTTCATAGCGGACGCTCGCGGCCAGGCCGTCTACTTTGGGTTCTAACACATACGTCGCATGGGGAGCCTCTTTCTTGATGCGCACATCAAAGGCTCTGAGGTCTTCTGCACTGAAGGCATTGGACAGTGAAAGCATCGGACTCAGGTGTTTTATTTTACTGAAGGCTTCGTTGATTTGACCGCCGACTTTTTGGGTCGGTGAATCTTCGGTGATGTATGCGGGATAGGCGGTTTCTAATTCCACCAGTTCATGATAAAGCGCGTCCCATTCCACATCGGATATGATGGGGGCGTCTTGATCGTAATAGGCTTGATTGTATTTTTGGATTAACGCTTTTAGTTCTTCAATTCGTTGACGGACATCCATTAGCTCACCTTCTGTATGGCAGGATGATCTTTCATCAAGGTTTTAATCCCGACTTTGTGACTAAACGCAATCGTACATTGCGTCCCATCCACTGAGACGACCACGCCATCGCCGAAACTGGAATGTGTGACTTTATCACCTTGGTTGATTTCATTGACATTGGTACTCAAAACCCGTTGTTTTCGGGCTTTAAAAGTATGGGTTTGATGGTACTCACGTTGGTGTCTTTCATCGTTGCGAGCGCGTTGAATATTTAAGCCTTCTAACTGGATGAGTTCTGGGTCAATGGCGTCGATAAATTCACTGTCTAGGTGATGCTGATATTGGCCATAGATCAATCGGTCTGCGACATTGGTCAAGTATAAATGGGTCTTGGCCCGGGTGATGCCCACATACATAAGACGGCGTTCTTCTTCGAGTTCTTTTTGCGTTTCTTTAGCCGCAAAGGATGGATATAATCCTTGTTCCAAACTGACGATAAATACCACTTCAAATTCTAGGCCTTTCGCTCCGTGAAGCGTCATCAAAGAAACCCCAGTTTTTTGATTGGACGGTTCTTCTTCACTCCGTAAGGTAAAGTCTTCCAGCATCGCCAGTAATAAATCAAATTTCGAGTAGTCTTGATACATCCCTTTAAGTTCTTCGTAATAACTGGCGAGCTCTAAGATGTTTTCTTTGCGGACATCCCCCATCGTATCGGTTAAAAGCATCGCGGAATATCCAGTCATGTTGAGCATGGTTTCTAAGAAATCAAGGAAAGGTCTCGCTTCAAATTCAGTGCGTAATTTCGAAATTAAATGATGAAAATCTTTGAGGGCATTTTTGGCTTTTCCCGTGATTCCAAAATCTTCATTGCATGCATCAAAGTAACTGATGTCATAGAGTTTAGCTTGGGATTTTAACGTTTCCAATGACTTGGCGCCAATGCCTCTTTTAGGCTCGTTGATCACCCGTTCAAAGCTGAGTTCATCGTGCGGGTTTACCAGCAATCTGAAATACGCCATCATGTCTTTGATTTCTTTTCGTTTGAAAAAACTCAAACTGCCTATAATTCGGTACGGGATTTGATTCGATGTTAAAGATTTTTCGTAACCTAAACTGGTCGCGTTTGCCCGGTATAAAATCGCCATATCATTAAACTCAACCCCTTTTTGATTCAGTTCGATGATTTTTTGGGTGATGTACTGAATCTCATCTGGGTTGGTGTGACCTTTATAAAACGTGATTTTAGGGCCATCATCACGGGTTGAAAAAAGCTCTTTTTTAATCCGTGATTGATTCATCTTAATGACTTGATTGGCTGCGTTAAGAATCGTATTGGTGGACCGGTAGTTTTGATTGAGGATAATCTTTTGGGGTTGATAATCCTTTTCAAAGGATTTGATGTTTTGAATGTTGGCGCCTCTGAAGGCATATATGGATTGGTCTTCATCCCCGACGATAAACAAGTTTTGATGGGGACCTGTCAACCATTTGATGAGTTCATATTGACGGTTGTTGGTATCTTGGAATTCATCCACTAATACATAGTTAAAAAGCGTGTGATAAAAGTCTCTGGATTCTTGATCTTTTTTTAAGAGTTCGATGACTTTGATAATAAGGTCTTCAAAATCCACCAAGGCGTTGCGCTTTAGTTTGTTTTGGTAACTGTGATAAACCGTGGAAAGCACACTATGAATTGGTTCTTCCACATCGTTTAGTGACGTTTGGCCCGACTTCACGTTCATGAGGAGGTTTTTAATCAGTCTGGGTTTCACCATGTCTTTGGAAATATTGGTTTCTTTCATGATGACTTTGACAAGTTGCGTCACATCATCATCGTCAATGATTTGAAAATGCGGATCGAGATCAATCCGCGTTCCATGCGCTCTTAAAATTCGGGCGCACATGGCGTGAAAGGTTGAAATCCACATCTCCCGGGTATTTTCCCCGAGTAAATGATACAAACGCCCTTTCATTTCATTGGCCGCTTTATTGGTAAAAGTAATCGCTAAAACATTATTTTTAGGCACCCCTAAATCTAAGATGAGGTGGGCAATGCGCCGTGTAAGCACACGCGTTTTACCGGAGCCTGCCCCGGCAATCACCATAAAAGACCCTTCGGTCGAAAGGACGGCTTCAGCTTGATTCGGATTTAAATCTTTCGTCAAAATCGGTGTGGTTTCCATCCTTTTAATTATACCAAATTTAAGGCGCTCCTGCATGATGAGACCCTGTCAATTTTGGGTAAAAAAAAATCAACCCGAAGGTTGATTTTTAAAACATTAAAGTGAATTAATATTTTCTGCTTGGGGGCCTTTTTCACTTTCAACGACTTCGAATTCTACTTTTTCGCCTTCGTCTAAAGTTTTGAAGCCTTCTTTGTTGATGTGTGAGTAATGAGCAAAAACGTCAGTACCTTCATCAGTGGTGATGAAGCCAAAGCCTTTTTCTGCATTAAACCATTTAACTGTACCAGTTGCCATGTTGTGTTCCTCCATTCTTTAAAGGTGCTTAAATTACTCCATTGGTGCTGAAGAATGGAAAAACCATACTCATCACAATATTTCGTTTAAGTTCACTCTTATAATACACCATACGCATAATAATGCAAGGTTTCTTTTTTCTTTCGCGTAAAGATTGCGTTAACCTTTAAATGAACTCCTGAGGGCCACCACACGGTGGAACGCACGTTCACTGTCCCGCATCACATAACTGGAGCGAATGGCTTGGAAGTAAGGGCCAGGTAACGTGAGGGCGGCCGGTTCAACCACAGCCTGATACGTTTTGATCGAATCCGGATTCAGGATGGATTCGAGCGACTGGCTCCGATCGGCGTTTTCCACCAGCAAGGGCTCGTATTCGGTGTACGTAATGGGTATCCCACGTTTTGCATCCACGAAATGAATGTTGCCGTTGGGTTTACGTTCGTTAAAATCTGATCCACTTTTGGTTTGGACGTCATAGGTGGCTTTAATTTCAACAATTTGACCCGATTCATCGGTCACGACCGATTCGGCTTTAATGAAATACGCATGCATCAAGCGCACTTCAATGCCTAAGGCCAGGCGTTTCCATTTTTTATTCGGTTTTTCTAAGACAAAGTCATCGCGTTCAATGTAGACTTGGTTGGAAAATGGAATCTCCCGCATGATGGTTTCTTCGGCGTCTGCGGCGTGGGTTAAAAGTTCCCCGTCTGATGGATAATTGGTAATCGTCACGAGTAAGGGATCTTTCACCAAATGAATTCTCGGGCTACTGGAGAGTTCTGAGCGAATCTCTTCTTCCAACATTTGTAAGGAAGTTTCCCCTTCACTTTTGGGAAGTCCTAAAGAATGAATAAACCGGTGAATCGCCGCCACTGGGACGCCTTTTTGTCTTAAGCCTGATAGCGTGACGAGCCTCGGATCGGAATAATCATCCACCGTCCCATCATTCACAAGGGCATTGATGAACCGTTTCCCACTGATTTCATTGGCCATTTTCAGTTTGCCAAATTCAATTTGGCGGGGGGTGCTTTCCATTTCGCATTCGCGCACCACCCAATCATAAATGGGCCGGTGATCTTCAAATTCAAGCGTACACAAAGAGTGGGTGATGCCTTCAATGGCGTCTTCCAACGGATGCGCAAAATCATACATCGGATAGATGCACCAATCGTCTTTCGTTCGGTGATGATGCGCATGTTGAATCCGGTAAATCACAGGATCGCGCATGTTCATATTGGGCGAGGCCATATCGACTTTCGCTCTTAATACTTTTTCGCCGTCTTTAAATTCTCCGGAGCGCATCGCTTCAAAAAGGCTTAAGTTTTCTTCCACCGAGCGGTCTCTATAAGGCGAATTTTGACCGGGTGTTTTTAAGTCTCCCCGCGTCGCTTTGATTAGCTCAGCCGGTTGGTCATCGACGTAAGCTTTGCCTTTTTGGATGAGTAAACACGCTTTTTCATACATCGTTTCAAAATAATCACTCGCGAAATAAAGCGCATCCCACGGACAGCCTAACCACTCAATGTCTTTTTGGATGGCGTCGATAAAGGTCGCGTCTTCTTTGACGGGATTGGTGTCATCAAACCGTAAGTTAAACGTTCCTCCAAAGTCTTTGGCCAACGTGTAATTCATGATAATTGACCGGGCGTGACCGAGGTGTAAAAAGCCATTCGGTTCCGGGGGGAAACGCGTCACGATATGGTCATGTTTTCCCGTTTTTAAATCGTCTTCAATGATCGTGCGTATGAAGTTTGAATGTTCCATGGAATCTCCTAAATGTCATACTTCGAAAGAATCGTGGAGGGGGTTTTTCTAAGCAGGGTGTATACGGGGAATAAGCCCGCTAATAAATTCACCACATAGATGAATAAGATGCCCACCATGACGCTTAAACTGCTGACGCGTAATACTTCAATAATATCACGGGTGGTTTGTTGAATTTGATTTAATATTAAACTCATTCCAACGAAGCCAATCAAACTTGTGAGGGTTGAAATAATCAACGCTTCCACCACGAAGAGTTTCATGATGTCAAAGGAGCGAATGCCTAAACTGCGGTAGATCCCAATTTCTCTCACACGTTCAATGAGCGAAGAGCGAATGATGAAATAAAAACTTAAGGCGCTGGCCCCTAAAGCAATCAAGGTGAAGATGAGTAACCCCACCGAATTATCGATGTTATCTTCGCGTTGATTATCGATGGCTAAGTCCAAGGCATTCTCGTAAGGAATCGATTGACTGATGAGTAGATTTTCTAAGGCCGTGGGATTGGGCGCCAGCAAATGCACCGTATCGGTCGCCGCTAAATCGGCCAGTAAAATACGGTTTACTCCTTCCACACTAATCAAGGGTTCAAACACGGTATCGCTGCGGTACGTGCCAATCACATTAAAGCTCACCCCGTTACCGAGTGTGATGGTGTTCGGCACACTTTCAGGATCGATGGTTTCATTCGTCAAATTCAGCAAGACACTTTGATCATCACTGGGCACACTGCCGGAAGTAAACTCTACTTGATCCGTGACCGTGTCATACACCGAAACGCTCGGTAATTGACTCGACCGAACCCATGCGTATCCCGCACTCCCAATGAATATACCATTCGCGACCCCTTCAGATATTCCAACGATTTCAAATCGTTCGCCGCTTAAGTTTATCGATAAGCCAAGGAGCACGTCCGTATCTTCTAAGCCATATGCCAACAAAGTATTGTTGCTTAAGATGTCTTCGGCATGCAACTGGTCGATGACGATTTCACCTTCCGATGGGAGTCGACCGATTAATAGATCGGACGCTTCTAAAAGGTTCGCCGGAAAAAAGGCCGCCATCATAAAAATTGTGTTCCGGGTTTGATACAGCGGAAAAGCTTCCAATTCATACCCGGTATCGGGTCGAATAAACGCTTCGACGGTCCCTGTATTAGAGGCCTCATAGGCATCAATAAGCGCCGGAAGACTGTTGGTTTCAAAGGATGATTTTTCCGTGGCCAGGGTACTTTCTGGGAAGACTTGAACCGTCTTTTCTGGAATGATCACAATCGTATTTAAAAAGGCAAGCGACAGGGCGATTAAAGCCCCTGTTAAAATAAAACCTAAGTATAAAAACTTCATCCCCCGAGATGATTGAGCTAGGGATTGTAAGGTGAGTTTCACCGTATTTTTAATGTCTAAGACATTTTTGACATCGGATTTCTTTTCAAATTGATCGAGCGCACTTAAATCATAATCATCAGCCGTATCCACGGTGGCACCTTCGCGTTTCCCTGTTTTAAAGCGGATGTCTGAATCGTCGGAGACTTGGATGATTTTTTTGATTTCGGGTTGGTCAACTTTGAAATAAAGTGTGCCTTGGTCTAAGACCATGGTGATATTCATTGGGGTATCGATTTTTTCATCGGCGTACAAAGCCAAGGACTGGTGTTCGGCACTGGCTTTGGTTTCGTGGGTAAATTCTCCCAGGTAAATGTCACCGTCAAAAGTTTGATGGATAGACGTTTCAGGGGTATTTGCTTCATCGCTGATGATACGCCCATCTTCCAATCTTAAAATGCGATCGGCAAACTGGGTGGCGAGCGCTTCTTCGTGCGTGACCATGATGACTAAGGTTTGGTCAGCCACTTTTCTTAAGATGCGCATCACATCGTAGGTGTTTTTGGAATCTAAGTTTCCGGTCGGTTCATCGGTTAACAAGAGGCGGGGTTTTTTCGCCAAGGCTCTAGCGATGGCCACGCGTTGTTGTTGGCCGCCTGAAAGTTGAATCGCCCGGCGCTTATAAAAGCGTTCCATTTTCACCGCACGCAATAAATCCATGACCCGGCTTTCGATGACTTTTTCATCTTTATAGCCCAGCATTCTAAGCGTGATGGCGATGTTTTCATAGACCGTTTCTTGGTTGATTAAATTGTAGTTTTGAAAGATAACCCCAATCTCTGTGGCCCGTACGTGATCCCAGTGTTTGGTTTGATATTTCTCAAAGTGTTGACTCATCAAATCGATGGACCCAGAGTGGGTAGAATCTAGACCTCCAAGCACATTCAGTAACGTCGTCTTACCCGATCCCGAAGGTCCAAGTAACACCACCATCCCTTTATCCGGGAGCGTAATCGATACATTCTTTAAGACATGCAGTTCGTTGTTTTTATTTTTGTTGTAGTACTTATTAAGCGCTTTTAAAGTAATCATTTTAAGCACTCCTCAAGGCGCTCATGACCGAACGCGTGAATAATTTTTTCTGGAACCGGCGGCCTAAGAATAACGCCAACAAAAGCAAGAGCACAATCATCACCAAATAATTGGACCAGGTAAAATATTGCAGGTAATTAGGTACCCAGTCGAGTCCCATTTGATTGACCCATAAGAAGCCAATGACGAGGGCAAATGCCATCATCATGACCACCATGAGTTCCATGATTAAGGTTTGATAGAGGTCTTTTTTATACGCCCCTATCGAACGCAATATTAACGTCGATCGCTCTTGCGAACGGATGACATTTTTTAAGACAAGGTAGGAAATAAAATACATAATGAACAATAAAATTACGCTGGTGAGACCTTGGAAAATATTTCCAATGACCCCAAAAATTTGATCGAACGGATTTTCATAACTTGCCGGATAAATCCCAATGAATTGGGCATCTAAATCATCCCGTAATTGATTGGCAGAAAAACTACCGTCCATGAGTAAAGCCACCTGATAGGTTGTATCTTGACCCAAGGACTTGATTAACGCGTCACTGACTTGGAGGGCTGGGATGAAAAAGTCGGTTTCAGATTCCCGTTGGATGTCGGCAATGGTGACGGTGATTTCTTCGGGGTCTTCCAAATACGGATGATTGAGGACGAGTGTGATGGATTCACCGATCATGGTCTCAGATTCTAAAGGTACGCCCGTTAATTGCGCATAATAATCCGCACTCAAAATGATTTCATCGACTTCCAAGTTTGTATTCATACGCGTTTCATACACGCGTTCAACCGGTCCATCGGCATATGAAATTTGCCAATCAATGACCGACAAATAAGCATAGTTTACGAGGATATCTGACGTCAAAAAGGAATCATCCACATAGGCGAAGTATTGAAAGTTATTGGATTCGTTGTGGAACCCAACGACGACCATATCAACCGTGTTGGCGGCTTCAACGCCGCCTTCAAAATAGCGATACCCTAAGGGACTTAAATTCACCGTGACCACATCCCCGATTTGGTAGCCATAATCTTCATAGAGCACGATTTCTCGGTCATCTAAAGGCATCCGGCCTTCTGAGAGGCGGTTTTCTGAACCCAAGATAAATTGATTGGCATCGTTGAATCCTTGGTTGAACCCGGTACTCCTATTATCGATGAGTCCGTAAATATCCATAACGGGGTCAAACGCAATCACCGCTTCCACCCCGGGTTCATTGGCCAGCCCATTCAGTTCACTGGATGTGAATAAGGAGGCATCTTGTTTAGTCACCACGAGTCTGGATTCATGGAGGTTTTCAAAAAGCGGATGAAAGGTCGCATTGGAGACATTGGATTGTTGCACGTACGAGCCATAAGAACTGGCAAAGACTGCCACAATAAATAAACTGATAAGTCCTGTGAATAACGTTTTGCGGGGCGTGGATTTTAAGTTCTTTAAGGCGAGTTTAAATTTTTCTGAAAGTCTCAACGTTTTAAGTGGGGTTTCTTCGTAGGGTTTTTCTTCAAACGATTGCATGGTTTTATCTTCGACGATTTCACCGTCAAAAAGACGCACCCGGCGGGTGGCCACATCTTTCACAAGGTCATATTCATGGGTCACAAAAATGACCAGTTTATCATGGGAAAGGGCCCGCATTAACTGGACGATGGATTTCGCCGTGGCTTGATCGAGATTTCCTGTGGGTTCATCGGCCACTAAAATCGGCGCATCTTTGGCGAGGGCTCTGGCAATCGCCACGCGTTGCTTTTGACCGCCTGAGAGCTTCGAAGCTTTTTGATACGCACTATCCTTTAAGCCCACTTTGTTGATGAGCTCAAGAATTTTTTCTTTACGGTCAGAACGATTGGGATGATTGAGTATCAAGGCCATTTCAATGTTTTCATACACGGTAAACGCATCGATTAAATTGTAGTTTTGAAAGACAAAACTGACGTAACGTTTCCGGTATTCTTCCCAGTCCGATTGGTCATACGCACTGGTTTCATCATCGGCAATGCGCATCGAGCCATCTTCGTACGAATCCAGGCCTGAAACCACATTTAATAACGTTGTCTTACCCGATCCGGATTCCCCAGTAATGGCCACAAATTCACCGAGTTTAAAAGTCAGTGAAATGTTTTTCAGCGCTTGGGTCACATTGTCATCGGATTGGTAGTACTTAGAAACTTTTTCAAGAGTTAACATAGCGTCCTTCTTTATCTGAGACTTCGGTGTAATTATACACTATTTCGGAATGAGATATTGTAAAGATTGTGCCAAAAAAAAGTCCCGAAGGACTTTTTTATTCAGGAATAATCCCTTCAAAATCATCAATAAGGTCTGCACCAATGATGGTTTCAAAACTCTCCATGAGTGCCGTTTTTTCTAAAGCGCTCAAGGATTCATACGAATCCACAAAGGCATCCACAGTTTCACTGCTGGGGTTACCGGCGGTGATTTCATCACTGAGAGTGTTCATGGACTCTAATAGCTGATCAACTTCTTCTGAAGGCAGTGCACTCATCACGGATTCAATGGTCGATAATGCGAAGTCATCTTCTAAAAGGTCTTTCAATGCATCGCCGTAAGCGGTAATGGTGTCATTGATGATCCCATCAAACGTTAAGGATAAAAGGACGGCATCTTCTTGAGTATCGATGCCGCTTAAATCGATGCCACCCCCGGCCAAAGATTCTTCTAACGTCGCTTGTAATATGCGACCATCTAATTGGATTTTTTGGGCTTCATTAATCGAGACAGCACTCGTCGATAAGTTGGCACTCAATGCTTCCAAAATCGGGGTTAAGTTATCTAAAACCAGATACTCAGATTCTGCCTCATTTTCATCTTCCCCGATGCTGAGCCGACTCACGTCATAAAGCAATACTAACGGATCATCCGATGGCACTTTATCTAGGGTAAAAAGGACCTGAGAGTATGCTCCATTGATGTCTAAAGAAAGCGTGAGGATCATCCCAGTCTCCGTTAAATCCATCAATAAGGAATCGAGCCCCACACTCAATTCGCTCACTTCCCCTTCAATGCCGGCGAAGGTTTGCGTAAAACTTAGGCCATCGACTTGGGCGGTCGACTGAGCAATCACTTGATTGAATAATAGTTCATCGACCATCAGCGTTCCTTCACCCGATAATGCGGCCGTTAAAATAAAGGACTCCAATAAGCCCGTGAGTGAGGCGGTAGGATCAAACGCTTCGGGGTTTTCAAAGACGGCTTCTAACGCAAGATCTAACTCAAGCGGCCCCTCATTAAAAAGCAGGGAGGATTGGAGTGTGACATCCAACTGACCATCTAATACCTTAAAAGTGAGTAATTCATTGGCAAATACAATCCGCAACAATTCCGCAAGGAGCGGGCCGTTTTCTTGGTCCGGGTCTTCTTCAATGGATTGAATGATTTCAGCTTTTGGAATGGTGACACTGAGCGTTTCTAAATCCAAGGTTCCCACCGGTAAAGCATCGAGGTTTTCCACAGTTTCCCCCGTCGCATTTTCCACCCAGCCAAGGACGCGGGTAAATAAGGATTGCGTTAAGGGGAGTCTGCCTAAAGATACTCGGTCAAAGGATAAATAATATTCATCCGTCCGGTCTTCGATATTAAAATCAAGTCGTACGCTGGTGGCATAGGTAAATCCATCGTTATATTGAACCGACGCGTTCAAATGAACGTGCAGTTGGTTATCGAAGAGTTCGACCCAAAAGCCGGTGACTCTTAAGGTGCCGGTCGCATTGGCATTAATATCAAACGTTTCGGTAAAAATCACACACGCATCGCTGGTGCAATCGTCCCCTGGGTTATAGTCTGGATTGGGGCCAGTTTCACTGGTTAAAAACGCATAAATAAGCGCGTTCATGGTCGCATCAGAAATGGATAAAACGAGGTCTTCTTCGGGAGTATTCAATCCTTTAAGTGCCAAATCAATTTCTTCGGCCAAAACATTTTCAACCGTCGCTTCTTGAACGTAATCTTCGGCAGGAATATTGTCGTCCGCATTCCCTTGATACATCAACCCAAGGATTACGAACGGACTAATTAAAACGAGAATGAGGAGTGCAAATAGGAGCTTAAAAAGTCCTTTAATCATCAAATCACCTCTTCGCCTTTATTATACGCGTCTTTCAAGAAGTCCATGCGGGCATATCCATTAAAATCAAGCGCCCACCCCTCAGGGTTGGCTTTCCATTGGAAATAAGCTGCAATGCCAATCATCGCTGCGTTATCCATACAGTATTCCATTTTTGGGATATCAATGGGAAGGTCCCATACGTCATGCATCTGCGCTCTTAAATATTGATTGGCCGCCACACCCCCTGCGATAATCAATCTTTTAGGATGGACGTAATCAATCGCTTTTTGCGTTTGGGTAAAGATTTGATCGAATGCTGCTTTTTGAAAACTTGCGGCGAGCGCTTTTGGATCCACTTGCTCGCCGCGTTGAGCGTCATTATGCAACCGGTTAATCACATGGGATTTTAACCCACTGTAACTGAAATTGAATCCATCCAATGCAACGGTGGGCATGGAAATCGTTGGCTCTCCACTTTGCGCCATTTCATCCAATTTAGGTCCCCCTGGGTACCCTAAATCTAATAATCGTGCCACTTTATCATAGGCTTCGCCGATGGCGTCATCTTGGGTTTTTCCAAGGCGCTCAAAGTGCATGTGATTTTTCATGACAATGAGTTCCGTATGACCACCCGAAATAATCAACGCTAAGAGGGGAAATTCCAAGGCATTTTCAATCGCATTGGCATAGATATGACCGACAATATGATGGACCCCAATGATGGGGATATCATGGGCGTAGGCGAATGCTTTGGCCGCATTAATTCCCACAAGTAAACTTCCGATCAAGCCAGGCCCTTGAGTCACAGCCACCAAATCGATATCTGTTTTTTGAATGTTTGCCTGCTGAATGGCTTCATCAAAAACAAGAGTGATTCCTTCAACGTGTTCGCGGGAGGCAATTTCAGGCACCACACCTCCATAGAGCGTATGCGTTTTAATTTGGCTTAAGACGACATTCGAAAGGACGTGTTTCCCATCTTTCGTGATGGCCACACTGGTTTCATCGCAACTGGTTTCGACCGATAAAATGATCATCTTAACTCCTTTGTTAGAACTTGGGCATCATCGCCATTGGGATAGTAATTCGGGCGCGTGTGAATCGCTATGAATCCCATTTTTTCATACAAATGTAACGCCGCATGATTACGGATAGAGACCTCAAGTAACACCTGTTTGATCCCACGAATTTTTAAACGATTCATGGCGTCTTTAATTAAGGCTTCACCGATGCCTTGACGGCGGTGATTGGGATGGACAAATAAGGTGGCAATGTCCGCGGAATCTAAATCAACATGCATCCCCATATAGCCTTTTTTCTGCGTTGATTCATAGATCAGATATAGACTATCCTTGCGACCAAAAATGGCGGATTCAATCGATTCAAAGGAATCACTCGGCCCAAAAAGTTGGGCGGGGGTTTGATGGATATAAGGTAAATCTTCCCGCTTGAGTTCACGCACCATGACGTTCTTTTTCCGCTTGCGTTTTGCGTACATAATTAGGCGTCAATGCATCCACATTTTCAACCCTTGAATAAAGGCCCGAAGATAATACCTTTTCTAAGTTTGGCTGAACGCTCTCGACTTGAATGGCACCCGGGTATGTTTGAGTAAGCGTAGCTTTTGAATAATACCCCGGTTCTAAAATAACTTTGGCAGGGGTTTTAATGTCATAGACGGCCCCAAACACATGATCATTACGCGCATCAATCATCGGCATCATTTGACCTTCACCCTGACTTGCCATAAGCGCTAATGTGGAGACTTTAAAAAGTGGGATTTTCCATTCTTTTGCGAGCATTTTAGCCACGACTACACCCATCCGTACCCCGGTATAACTGCCAGGGCCAATACCCACTAAGATACCTTCGAGCATCCCCCCTTGAAGATCCGATTTTTTTAAAGCTTCCAGGAGGGTGGGCATCAGTTTAATCGCATGATCTTTATCGCCTTTTACGCTCGATTCAAAGGCGAGGATGCCTTCTTTCATTACGCTGATATAAAGCACATCCGTCGCGGTATCAATCGTTAAAAAGGTCTTCATTTAAGACTCCGTTTCCGTTGATTTTGACCACGCGTTCTTGGGAGTTTTGGCTGAACGTTAAAAAGAGCGTGCGTTTCGGTAATCGATTCGTTATGTTCGATGCCCATTCCACAAAGATATAGGCATCTTCATCAAACAAGGCATCCTCTAAATCATCCGCATCCCCATCGAGCCGGTATGCATCCATGTGATGAAGGCGTGGCGGCCCGTACGTTTTAAGAATCGTGAACGTGGGTGAATCTAAGGCATCTTGAATGCCTAAGGCGTGGGCGCAATATTTCACAAAGGTGGTTTTACCGGCCCCTAAATCACCATCCAATGCCACACATATTCCGGGCGTTAAATGGTGCGCAAAGGTTTCGGCGAAGCGCTTGGTATCTTCGAGGGTCGGAATCGGTTTAATAATCACATCGAACTCCTTGAGTGGGGTAAGGTATAATAAGTCTATCATGAATTGAAGTGAGGCCAAATGTGCCGTTAATCATTTATAATCCTAAATCTCGAAACGGAAAACCCGAAAAGAAAATTCGAACGTTTATCCGCAAAGAAATGAAAGACGTTGAAAATTATAAAGTCATCGATATCACGACGGAAAAAGATCTTCTGAGTCTTCTAAAATCCCATCCAAAAGAAGATCCGGTCTATTTATTAGGTGGGGATGGAACGCTTAATCATTTTATCAATCAAACCTTTGAATTGCATCCACTTGATTACCCCATTACCTTAGTCCCTTTAGGCAGTGGGAATGATTTTTACCGGACCTTAAAAAAAGACCCCACCAAAACCCAATCCATTTACGAAGTGAAGACCCCTCAAGAAAAACGGTATTTTATCAATGGGATGGGCATGGGCATCGACGGAGAGATTGTCCGTCATGTCAACGCTTCTCCCACCAAAAACCGGTTCACGTATTTTTTCGAGACGATTAAAGCCCTCGTGCGATATCAACCCCAAACCGTTAAAGTAACCCTTGATGACACACCCTATACGTTTGAAAAAACCTATTTAGTGGTCGCCAGTAATGGCCAATATTTTGGCAGCGGCATGCGCATCTCTCCGGATGCATCATTGAGCGATGATGCTTTGGATGTCATCATTGTCCATTCAATCAGCCGGTTAAAAATTCTCATGATTTTCTTATCGATTTATATCGGCAAGCACTTAGCCTTTAAAAAGCATGTCTTCCACACCCAAGCCGCAAAAATAACCATTCAGCAATCCAAACCGGGTGTTTTACAAACCGACGGTGAAACGTGGCCCGATCAAACTACTCTCACCGTTCAAAAAACGGCTAAAAAAACGGCCTTTCACATTAAGTGAAGGCCGTTTTATATTATTTATTTTTGGCTTCAATTTCCGCTTTTTCTTTTTCAAATCCAGGTTTTCCAAGGAGCGCAAACATATTGACTTTATAGGCTTCAACGCCAGGTTGGTCAAACGGATTGACCCCACTGGACGCCCCGCTTAAAGCGACGACCACACAGAAGAAATAAAGGAGCTCCCCGTAGTGATAACTATCGAGTTTATCCAGCTCAATATGGACATTTGGAACATCGCCGTCCACATGCGCAATGCGGGTGGCGATACGCGCTTTTTCATTGACCCATTCAAACCGTTGATCGGCTAAATAATTGAGTCCATCCAGGTTTTTTTGATCGATGGGAACGCGCAAGTGACTGAGCGGTTCTTTCACGGAAACCACGGTTTCGAAAAAGACTTTTTCCCCTTCTTGAATCATTTGACCCAAAGAATGCAGATCCGTTGAAAATCCAGCGCTCGTCACAAAGAGGCCTTTTCCGTCTTTACCTTCACTTTCGCCGAAGAGTTGTTTCCACCACTCAGCTGTAAAGCGTAGTTTCGGTTCATAGGAAACAAAAATTTCCAGTTTCTTCCCGAGGCGGTATAAACTTTGCCTTATGGTCGCATACTCAACTGGCGCTGCGGGATTTTCTTGATAAGTCTTTGATGCATCACTGGCCCCTTTTAAAAACGCCTTAACATCAATGCCTTTGACTGCCATGGGGAATATCCCAACGCTGACCGAAAAGACGGAAAAACGTCCCCAATGTCATTTGGCACATCAAACGTCTCATAGCCTTCTTGATCGGCGAGGTGTTCTTAACGCCCCGCTCAGGATCGGTCGTCGCCTTACAATCAGTGATTGCGCTTTTTTCAGGCCCTACGCAATCAGGCCGTTTTATTACTCTGAATGCGAGGCCAGTTCCGGTGGTCGTTCCGGATTTAGAATACTTACATTAATAGCGAAGTGTTTGTTTTTAAATAGGCACTGAGTTCTTAAATAAGCCCGCCGATATGCTGATGGCCGGCGAATACAGCTTCACGGAGTCATCATTAAAATGGGGACTCGCGCACATCCATGGCAGCTTTGGCTCCAAGGTAAGAGCCTCCGATGCCAATAACACGACCAAGACATCTACAGCATCTTGGATTTTTCTTTTGGCTTTAATAGTCTTTCTGGCGTCTTTTCACTCAGAGGGATTGGGCAGCCCACCCTAAAAGAAAAATCCCAGGCCTTTAATCGTGCCATCGTGCAAGGAATCAAATGCATTTAAAACAGCATCTTTTCCGTGGACGCATAGAAAGCTCATCCAGAATAAACGAACGGACGTACGTGGTATCAAGTTTCATCTATTTTCTCCTATATGAGTTTTTTTTCCCAAAAAAAAAACAGCACTATTCGCTATCTTTTGGGCGTTTTCCAGCGAGTTTTCTAACATTTCTCCACAAGCGGTTTAAAACCACTTTCAAGTTCAATGTTATACCGTTTTCTTTTTGTAGAAGCGCCTTGTAAGACAATGAGAATTTTTCCGTCATCCACAATATTATCAATCACTTTTTAAATCCCGATCTTGTCACCTTGCTTCTACGTAATCTTCCACATACGAACAAATTGATTGGAAGCTCAGATGTGAATTGGGCCGGTGGTATTTTCATCAATCTTACGGCCAGATGCGCCATACCCTGGTTTTAGCGCTGTTATTCGCCGTTGACAATATCTCAACTTGCATGATACCTCACTTTCTATGGCGTATTATAGCACATATTTTAGGCCCAAAAAGAGGCTTTCTCTCTTTTTATCCGTATCGATGAGTGATTATTGATGACGCTGCTGCCGCCGCAATGGCTCCCACAATGTCATCTAAGAACGTATGGCATTTATCGGGTTTTTTACCTTCGATGTCTAAATCTTTAATGATGCCCATTTTCTTTTTATCGACATAGCCAAAATTGGTAAAGCCAATGGAGCCATACACATTGACGATCGCGAGTGCCAAAATCTCATCGATGCCATAAAGGCCATAATCATTTTTAATGATGGAGGCGAGGGGCTCTGAAAGCAGATCTTTTTCGGCGAGGATGTCGAGTTCAAGGCCGGTTAAAATCGCATGTTGCACTTCTCGCTTACGGACCACGCGTTCGACGTGATCGAGGCACGTCTCAAAATCAAGCCCTTCGATGTATGGGCTTTGTAAATCGAGGGTGATGGCGGCGATCGAATTTAAATCCACACCCCGTTCACGCATGCGTTCAACGACCACATTGCGCTTATCGAGATCTTCTAAACGTGAGGGTGAGCGTTCCATTAGATTTGTTCAACGCCGATGATACCTGGCACTTCTTCCAATAAAATGGCTTCCACACCATCCGTTAAGGTGGTATCGACAATCGCACAGCCTACGCAGGCACCGAGCATTTGGACAAAGACGATGCCGTCTTCATATTTCACAAACTTAATATCTCCGCCATCGCGGTTGATGTACGGTCTGAGTTTTTTGATGATGACGCGCGCTTGTTTTTCAATTTCTTCAGGATTCATCGGTTTCCTCCTCATCGCGGTTGGGTGGATCGCCCACGCGTTTAACGATAAAATAAGGGGCGTTTGGGACGGCGGATTCCATCAAAAAGTCCGGAATCATTTGAACATCGTCTTCCATAAAGCCTTTAAGCCTGAGTTTTTCGGCGCTAATATCCCCCACGATAAAGGTGTATTTATCAAAGTAAGGAATGTAACGCTCATTAAAGCTTTTTACTTCAAAGGCTTCTTTGTGATCTTTAATCAGCTCAAAGGGGCCGTGGTCAGTATCGAGTCGCATTAGTCTTTGTACTCGTAATCATCCGCATCGATGATGTATTCACTTTCATCAAGTTCATATTCGTTAATTTCTTTTTTCTTAATGCCGGTTTTGGTTTTCGCATGGTTGATTACAGCCCCTTCTGCACGGGTGGGGAGCACTAAGGCTAAGACCAAATAGACAATGAGTGCAGTCCCGCCTGTGGCAAGGAAAAGGAGAACAGTCAAGAATCGGACCAATCCCACATCTAAATTATACGTTTCTCCAATGCCCGCACAGACGCCGGAAAATATTTTGTCATTGGCACTTTTCATGAGTTGGTTTTTATTCATCGTTACACCTCTTGGATGGTGAAGTTTTCTTGTAGGTCTTCTTGCAAGGAGAGTCTTAACGCATCGATTGCATGGGTTTTAATATCAAGGGCGTGGCGATCAAAGGTTTTCACATGAACCACCCCGAAATACGGATACACACTTTCTTTAATCCCGCCCATATCAATCGTGGTTTGTAAGAGTGAGCTATCTTCTTTGAGGGCTTTTTCTAACATGTCGGCTTTACGAAGGTCTTGGATGACCATCATAAATAAGATGCCTTGGAGTCGGTAAATCGCGTCTTGTTTCATAAAATGAAACTTCATTTTTTTTAAGAATTCCCCCATCAACATGTCACCCACATCCCGCCCATATTTGGCATTAATGCCCGGAATATTGGTCAAGCGCATGGCCACCACAGTGACCGGGGTTTCCTTTTGATGAAGGCTCAAAAGATGCGCGTCTAAGTCGCTTTCTTGGGGAAGATAGTTTAACACATCCACGGCCGTTTTGGGAAACAAACGGACTTCGGCACCGCGCACTTGGCGGATGGCCATCGGATGTTTATCCACCCTCAAACTGATGCCGATTTCTTCCATCCATAGCCAACTATGTCCCGATTGAACTCGGTACTTGGTATGATATTTTTTTTGCGTTTTTTGGGCTTTTTCCCACACCTCTTTTAAGGTGGGTAAATCATCGGGGTGAAGTTTGGATAAAAAAGTGTCTTCGTCGATTTCAGCCTCGCGCAATCCAAATAACTTAAGCGCGGGGTCTGTTAAAAAGAGTCCGCCTTCATGATCTTGGAAGATGAGTCCATCTTCTAAAACATCTAAGGTGCCTAAGAACCGGTTCCGTAAATTTTCGGAACTTTGAACCAGGTGATGGTATTTCGTTTCTAAATCTTTATACGTCAGTGAATCGTCTTGACCTTTGATGACACTCCCGAGATTAAAAAAGAGGAGTGTCCCTAAAGCCCCGCCATAAATAATCCATTCTGGCCCTGCGAAAAAAGGTACCGTATCAAAAAGCACAAGCCCATAAAAAACCGTGATGGCTCCGGCCCATAAAATGTCTAGTAATCCTTTTTTTAAGCGGCTATATTTGAGCGCAATCATCAGGGCCCACCCACCAATGACTAGGAAAATCATATGAGTTCCTCACCATGATAATCAATATAATTCCGTTTATCTTCGTAATACGTCCAAAGGATGAATACCATACTTGCGAAAGCCAGTAAAAGGGGCGCCAAAAGTGAATCGATAAAATAGGAAAGTCCCATCATAACAAACGTTAAACTCATCGCATGGGACATGCGTCTATTAAAAGCTTTAAGGTACAGTTTTGATAATTCTTGATGAATGGGATCAAATGAAAACTCACGGTCAATGAGGCCGAATTGGTGTTCGTTGACAATCATCAGTGTCAGTCCGATAAAGACCCAAAAAATACCCATATCAAACGGCCATAGGACTTGCACAAAGCCCAGTAGCACTAGGGCAATGCCTAAAATACTTTCAAACCGAGTGAACGTCCGGTAACGCATCAAATAAATCGTTTCTTTAAATAATAACCACGCCCCGAAACCAAATGCCGCAAATGAATCATCGCGGACACCCCATAACACCATAAGGACCGCTGCATTCAGCAGCATCCCAAAGAGGGGCCATTTTTTTGAATCCGTCTTTACGGGGTGATTAATGGCTTTTAAAAACCATGATTTCAAAGAATCCTCAGCTTCAATATCCGCTTCTCGAATGGGGGTTTCTTTCGCATTGAGTAACGCTTTTATATCGACATGCACCGGCGTCTCAGCGGTATCAATACGTGTGGCTCCAAGTTGATTGACCGTCATGGCCACCGTCTGATACCCGGCTTTGAGCTCAATGGCTTGACGTTTTTTAGCGCTCATCACCAGCATTAACTGTTCCGCTGCTTGCACCATCAAACTGGACCGTTTAGGGGTGGTTTCTTCACGAATAAATTGATTCATTTCAAGCGCAAAGTACATCCCTTTTAATAGCCGCATCAAAATTGGTCTTTTTAACGATTCGTTCAGTGGAACGTGCATCCATTTGGGTTCGTCCCATAAATCTTCCCGGACTTCTAGCGTGTGAAATTGGGCATACGACTCATATAAGTGAGGGATATTCTTACGGAAAGGTTGGCGTTCAGTGATGGTCTTTATGGCGGCTTCAAATCCTTTAAAGTGGCGGTCCATATACGTCACCAATAAACTTGAATCCGCTTGCGAGACCACTTCCAATCGAAGCTTTCCTTTTTTCTTGGGATTCATGGTGTGAAACGGAATGACTCTCAAGGATTCAAATAGCGGTGTGCCTCGAAAGTGAATCGGAACGTTGAAAGTTTTTTCATAATAGTCAGGATCTAATTCGATATCAATCCAGCGGTACGTCGTGGATTCAGCATCTGAACGATGGACTTGGCCCATTAAGAAACGCGCTTTAAACGTGTCTTTGTTTTTGAGCGTTACGGTGTAGGCATTTTCATCAAACGTCACGTCCATTAATGCGGAGGTGAAATAGGTTGCGTGGGATCCTTTTTTAAAGCCTTTAATCCAATCGGTGAAACTTAAAGATGTCACTCTGCCTTTTTCCTCAAAGGCCGTGAAATAATACATTAAATATTCAACGGTCGGAATTTCACTGAGTGCGGTTGGGTATAAATCACTAAACACTTGAACACTCTCTTTAAGCGACGCATCTTGGAAATAGCCATTCAACCATGTATCCAGGGTGGACCCTGCCCATTTGCCGAGGGTATCGAAGGTATTGGACATAGTCTCATATTGCGTGGGGTTTAAAGAAGCTTTGTAGGCCTCATACACGGTGTGAATATCTTTCATCCACCGTTCAATGGCACCCGCGTGTTGAGGAAAATGGCGAATCAGGTAAATCCGAAAAGCCGCTTTATCATAATGTCTCGTGAGTACCCGCCCGTCCGTTAAAATCTCTTTATACAGCGAAGGGGTGTGTAATTTAACTGGGCGATCTAAACCTAAAAAAGAAAGAATCTCTTGCGCGATTCCTTCACTTCCAATCAGCCCGTCTTCATGGTTCATGTCAGGAAGACCCTTAGAGGGGGTAAATTGTTCTTCTAAGTAATGATCGAAGGCTTTAATATGCGCGACTTTATGGCCACTTTTTTCGAGGGTCGCCACCGCTACATACGCACTGATATCATTGCCGATGACACACACATCAAATAGCTCCATCACATCTCCTTCTTTGGGTCTAATTATAGCATATTAAAAAAGCCGATATCGGCTTTTTATTGGCGGAAATATTGGTTTAAATAAAGCAATAACGATTCTTTTGAAATGTCTAAATCTAGCTTCCCATCTAGGGCAATTGAAACTTCCCCCGTTTCTTCTGAAACTATGATGGTAAAAGCGTCTGTGACTTCGCTGATGCCTAAGGCCGCCCGGTGTCTAGAGCCTAACCGTTTGGGGATGGCTTGGGATTCAGAGGTCGGGAAATACGCCCCCGCACACACCATCATCTGATCGACAATGATAATCGCCCCATCATGAAGCGGTGATTGGGTGATAAAGATGGATGCCATTAGATTGGCATTGATTGGTGCATTCAAGGAGCTCGCTTTATCGATGTATTCGCTTAAATCATCGTCGCGCTCAATGGTAATAATCGCGCCTATTTTGCGATCAACGAGGTATTGAATGCCTTCGATGAGGTCGTTTTGGGATTGTTCATACAGATTTCCCATAAACTTGCCTAACCGGAGGGTTTTAAGCATCCATTTAATGTCATTTTGATTGACGATAAATATTAAAAAGATAACGGGGACAAACTTAATCACATGAATAATAATGGCTTGGGTGTCTGCGGGGAATTGTTGAACAAATAACACGGTCGCCACGACCATCATGGCAGTTAAAACCACCTTTAATGTCCGGTAAAGGGCCACATGCACTTTGAGCCGAACCGATGATGTAAACAGCGTAAACAAATAGACATAGATAATCAATAAATCAAAAGCGCTCATGATTCCCCCAAATTGATGTGTAATAATTGCCAATATATTATAAATTTATGGTATATTTTTCTCAACGGCACTAAAACGTTTTTTGTTTTAAAAAAAGTAAGTTTCATTATCTTTTATCTAAGGTGTTTTTCAAGCCTTTAACATCTGAGTGGCTTTCAACATCATTTGAAAAACATTTCGCATGTCTTGTATAATTATAGCACTGTCTGTTTTTAATTTTAAGGAGGCTTTCATGGCGCGTTACTCAGATGTTCAAATTGAGCGTTTAAATGCCGATATCAAGGCAAATTTCCCTCATTTATATCCCATAGAAGATTCAATGAAGTTATCTTTAGAAGGTGTGTCTAGGTTGGTCATGATTGACCGGTATACTCAAAAAGACCTCACGCTAAAAACTTTAAAAAAAGACGATCTTGTCATCACCATTGTCCGTCACGATCCTAAATTCCCTTCTCGGGGAATTGGCAACGTGGTGGCCATTGATGGAGACACCATCACGATCAAAGTCGAAGATGAATTTTTAGGCAGTACTGAAGATGCCGATAAAAATGGCACCATTAAACGAACACTTAGAGAAATTGATAAACCGATGGAGCTGTTTTATGAGCAGATTGCCAAACGGTTAGCCAATCACCTGGGTGAAGATGAGAGTGATGCGGTCAAGGAAGCTTTTTACCATGAAGTGTCTTCCCAAAATTTAGTGCCTGCAGGACGCGTGTTGTTCGGCGCAGGTTCAATGACCAAAGTCACCTATTTTAACTGTTTTGTGATGCCTTATGTTCACGATTCAAGAGGTGGTATTTCCGATCACCGTAAAGAAGTGATGGAAATAATGTCCCGCGGGGGCGGTGTGGGAACCAATGGGTCTACACTACGTCCCAAAAATTCCCTGGCCAAAGGCGTAAACGGTAAATCCAGTGGCGCGGTCAGTTGGCTCCATGATTTATCCGAACTCACACACCTCGTCGAACAAGGCGGGTCTCGCCGTGGGGCTCAGATGATTATGCTGGCTGATTGGCATCCCGATATCATCGAATTTATCATTTCAAAAATGCAAAACCCCAAAATTCTCCAGTTCTTATTAGAAACTTCCAACGATCAACGCATCAAAGATGCGGCGCGTAATAAACTTAAATTCGTGCCTCTATCAAACGAAGAAACTGAAATCAATGAATACATTTTAGAAGCCTCTAAAAGTAACCCTGAGTTGTTTAGTAAAAAGATTGTTGATACGGCTTTTGAGCGCTTAAATAAAGGTGGAACCTACACCGTCAATAATTCCGAATTCTTATCCGGCGCCAACATTTCAGTGGCCATCACGCAAGATTTCATGGATGCCGTGGAATCCGATGGAAGCTATGATTTAAGGTTCCCCGATATTGATAATTACGACGCTGAACAAAAGAAAGCGTACGATGAGCTTTGGCAGCAAAGTGGAGACGTTCGGGAATGGGAAAGAATGGGATTCCCCGTTAAAAGCTATTACACCATCCAAGCCAAAGAACTTTGGAACCTCATTAATATTTGTGCGACGTATTCCGCCGAACCTGGACTCTTCTTTATCGACAACGCGAACGAACAAACAAATGCGCAAGCGTACGAACAAAAAGTCGTGTGTACCAACCCTTGTGGGGAACAACCCCTCGCGCCTTATTCCGTGTGTAACTTGGCCGCCATCAACATGGCCAACTTTGCCAATGATGCCGGGAACGATGCGGACTGGGATAAACTTAAACAAACCATTCAAACCGCTGTTCGCTTACAAGATAACGTCATTGATAAAACGCATTACTTCCTCGATAAAAACTCTACCCAAGCGCTCGGGGAACGCCGCATTGGACTCGGTGTCATGGGCCTTCATGACTTACTCATCTGGGCGGGTTATCGCTATGGATCGAAAGAAAGTTTAGTATTCATTGATAAACTCTTTAGCTTCATGGCAGAAACCGCGTATGCGACCAGTATTGAAATTGCCAAAGAAAAAGGGTCCTATCCTTTCTTAGACTCACAAGCGGCACGTGAACGCATGGTGAATACCGGCTACATGAAAAAAATGCCTGAATACATTCGCCAGGGGGTATTAGAGCATGGGATTCGTAACTCTCACCTCTTAACCATTGCCCCAACCGGATCCACGGGAACCATGATTGGGGTGTCTACCGGGTTAGAACCTTACTTCGCCTTCTCCTATTTCCGCAGTGGACGTCTCGGAAAATTCATCGAAGTGAATGCACCCATTGTTGAAGAATATTTGACCAAACACCCTGAACACGTTAAAGAAAATCTCCCCGATGTCTTCATCAGTGCGATGGAACTCGCACCAGAAGAACACGTCGATGTTCAAACAACCATTCAAAACTGGGTAGATTCATCCATCTCCAAAACCGTAAACGCCCCCAAAGGATATACCGTTGAAGAAGTTCAAGAAGTTTACCAACGTTTATACCGCGGCGGTGCGAAAGGCGGAACGGTCTATGTGGATGGGTCACGAGATGCTCAAATTCTCTCACTCACCAAAGACGATAATGACTCTCCCAAACAATTTGATATGGCGGAATACGGCATTGATACCCCAGAAGAGAAAAAAGAACCGAAAGAAGTTAAAGATGCTGGGGCCCGCAGTGACCGTCAAGACCGGAACATCGGGAATGAAGTCGGTGATCTTTGCCCCATCTGTTTAGAAGGAATCGTGGAAGAAATTGGGGGATGTAACACCTGTACCAACTGTAATGCCCAATTAAAATGTGGTTTATAAGATGCTCATCTGAGCATCTTTTTTTTGGTATACTAAACGCATGATAAATTGCTATTTAGTGCAACTCTCTACGCCTAAAGATAAAGCCCTCCCCTATGACTTAGAAGAACTCGGCGAACTAGCGAGGCAAGTCGGGCTTAATCCAATCCAATCGATCGTCCAAAATGGCACCAAGCCCAGTGCGGCGTTTGGGATTGGCAAAGGGAAAGTGGAAGAGCTCAAAGAAAAAGTGCAAATAGACGACGTTTCCATGGTCGTCTTTTTCAACGAACTGTCCAACACGCAAATGCGTAACTTAGAAGCCGAACTCGCTGTTGAAGTCATTGATCGCACATTACTGGTACTCGAATTACTCTCCCAAAGAGCCAGTTCCAATCTGGCGAAAAAACTCGTCGCCATCACGCAAATGCGCTACATGTTACCGCGTCTGAGTGCGCTCACTCAAGTCACCGATCGTCAACAAGGCGGGATTGGTTTAAAAGGGCCGGGTGAAACGGCGTTAGAACTCAACCGACGGGTCTTAGAAAAAGACATTGCCAAACTCCAACGTGAAATCACCAAAGAAAAGAAAGTGCGCGTTCAAAATCGTAAGCGTCGTTTGAAAAAAGGCACCCCAACGGTTTCGATTGTCGGGTACACCAACGCAGGAAAATCAACGCTCATGAATCATTTCATTGATGCGAAAACCCCTGAAAAAAAAGTCCTCGCCAAAGATCAATTATTCGCCACCTTAGACACGAAGTCTAGACGCATTGACCGGCCCAATATCCCACCCTTTGTGTTATCGGATACAGTGGGATTTATCTCCC
>JAGYLV010000004.1 GCA_018400875.1 bacterium | reverse complement strand
TCTTTCCCATTTCTTAAAACCGCCACGCCACTTTTTAAGACTTGAAATTGTCTCAGCGCGTAACCCCTCAATCGTTTATAACTCAGGGAATCCGTATACATGGATTCATACATCGCATTTAAATCAAGTCCCGTTTTCATTAATATACTGGCGGCTTCAAACGTTTTATCCGTGACACCTTTATACAAGAAACGGCCACTGTCAGAAATGATGCCAAGCATCAATGCGTGGGCGCTTTGATAAGTAATCTTCCAACCGAGTTCCAACGCTAAAAGTGTAATGACTTCAGCGGCGGCAATCGACTGAGGTTGATGATAAAAAAGATCCGCAAAATCGGAGGGATTTTGATGGTGATCAATGACCATTTTTTTAGGTGTTTTTAAAACACGCGCATCATCTACGCGGTGCGTTTGTGACACGTCCACCACAATCCCTAAGGCATCTTGAAATATCGTATCTGCGACTTCATCCATGGGCGGCAAGGCATTGAGATGATTATTTAAACCTAAAACGAAAACCTTTTTTTCGGGATAATTATCCTCAATTAAATATTTGAGTCCCCACTGCGATCCTAAGGCGTCATAATCAGGTTCATGATGCCGGTGTATGACAATCGTTTCGGCGGATTCAATCCAATTCTTAATGGTTGTAATCATACTTTCTCCTAAGGCCACGTATATGGATTAGGGGCATCGGCTTCGTAATCCCAATAATAATCCAGTAAGTCTCCATGAATCCCAAGGGATTCGTTTTCAGCAAGGCGTTCAGCTTCGTACATCCATTCGGTGTAAGTTAACCCATCCACGACGGTCGTGTCGGTTTCACCGGCTCCGTATAAATACATCACTTCGCCGAGGCCGGCCCGGACGACGTGATAATTGAGGAGTTCGATATTGCCGTCGACTTCAATCCAGACCCATGCGAGGGTCCGGCCATAGCGGTCAAAGAGAAAATCTCCTGGGTCGGTTTGAAGGTAAATGGCGGAAGTCTCTTCTAACGCATCGCACGTAAATACGGAAGCCGGTTTACCAAACACTTCTTCCCCGCCATCGAACGTTTCCGCGGTATCAAAATTCAGAAAACGCACGCTGATATAAGGGGTGTTTGTATACGATTGAAAATCCTCTGGGACTTCAAACCGGGCGGTATCTCCATCCACACACCCATTGTTATCTTGTAAGGTGACTTCAAAGACTTTACCGCCTCCTTTGAGTCCATCCGGATGTTCGCTCACATACGGAAATTCAAAGAACGATTCTAAAAGTCTAGGGCCATCGTATGGCAATAAAGATGGCACGTAATAAATGGTCTCATCAATTTTAGACGCACTCACAATGACGGTAATATAATCCCCTGGTTCAAAAGGGTCACCGATCCGTTTAAGCTGACCATATTCAATAAACTCACGCGATTCATCAAGTGTCACAAAGGTTCGCTCAATAAAATCCACTTCTAAATCAAGGGCTTCTAAAGTTACTTCGATTTCTTCTTGCGTTTGTCCCGCTAAATCGGGTAAAACTAGGGGCTGATTTTGACACGCAGTTAAGGTTAAAACCAGGACCAATATGATCCATCTAAACATAAATACATCCTTTCATTAACAGCCCATTGTATCATAGGTTTCAAGAAAAAAAGGGCTACCGAAGTAGCCCTTTTTAGTCTGTTATTCGGCTCCTTGGACAATCACAACATCCACGACACGATAATTATCAAAGTGAATGCGTTGCGTGGTGAAGGCAATGGTGATTTCCGTGCCTACAGGATAGGTATCTTCATCCCATCCTTCAACATTACGAATGTCAAAGGTGAGGCGCATTTCTAAACTTTCATCGGTGGTTTCAAAGAATACGTGGGAATATTGATCGTATTCATCCACGGTTAAAGTCGCCTCAAAACGTCTTGAGTTGGCATTCGGGAAATCAGCGATGATTTGATCACCCGTCATATCTTTCGTCACAAAGACTTCGTTATCTTCTGAAGCTTTTGCGATGAATTCGGCTTCCCATACTTGGTCTTGCATATTACCATATTGCGTATAGCCATCGCGTGTTCCTAAGACCCATACTTTATCGCCTACTGCGACTTGGGATTTGAGTTCATCATCCCCAAAGTCACCGACGTAGATTCCGGTGCCATCGGCATCTTGGATAAAGAATCCATTGGTGTGAGGATCAAGACTGACCACGACACCTTCCACTAAGATGGTATCGCCGTCTGGGGCTAAAAGGGCACTGGAGACATCCATGGGTTCAGGTCCAACTTCAACGGTGAATTCACGGGTGACTGTGCCGACAGTTAATGTTAAGACCACATCAACCGCTTCTGCGCCTAAGGTGACGGCTCCATCATTCGCTAAGCTTCCCGTTGCGCTTGAGCTCCAAGATAAATCAAGGTCAAATTTACCGGTGGCTGGGAGCGTGACATCGGTGTAGACAGTTTCTGAGACACCGTCGCCGTTTTCATCGAAGGGTAAACGAAGTGCTTTGGCGGCCACTTCAGCTTTTTCATCATCACTAATATCGGCATCGACATCATCGGCGGTTCCGAAGTATGCCACATAGCTTGGATCATTATCCCATTGGAAGGGACGGACTTCTAAAATGACTTCTTGGCCATCATAATCGGCAATGGCTGAGTTATTGGTTTGGAAGTGCAGTTGAATGGCAAAATCGCCATCTTGAAGTTCATAGTTGGTGTATTGTTCTTCAACCGTTGTGGCTGTTCCATAAACGAGATATTTTTGTCCAGGTACGACGTTACCTTCCACGATGTCTTGAACCGTCGCATAGGTTGGATCGGGTTCATCGGCAAAGGTTTCATCGCTGGCTTCAAAGAAATCAATGGACGCCACTTGAGGCAGTCCACGGTAATCCGTTCGTGCGCCGACAAAGGTCCATGAATCGCCCATTTCAACGGCGTCCGCGTTTTCATCATAGAAGTCGGTATCACGCACATAAATGATGCCGGTTTCATCGTATAAGAAGAAGCCACTGTTGCCATCAATAATGTCAACGACTTTCCCTGAGAACCAAACAAATCCGCCGGGATCGACTTCTAAGGCATCTTCAATGCTAATTTCAGCCAAGGATTGTACGGTAATTTCAACTTCAGAGGTTTCATCGCCCAAAGTTGCGGTTGCAGTAAATGTAATATCGGTGGGTGTTGCCGGCGTGGTTCCATAAGAACCGTCATCCCCCACGAGGTCTGCATCACCAGATGCCCAGTTTGAGAAGGTGGTTCCGTTAGAACCTGTGGCAGGGAGTTCAACCGCGTCGCCATAGGTCACAAAGGACATACCTTCTAACACTTCGGTGTCAAGTTCAAGTTTTTGTGCGTCGGTCAGTTCAGCGACCACCACATCGGTGCCATCCCCATAGTAAGAGGCCATGATGCCGTTGGATGCGTGGTTGGTATAGTATACGAGTTCTAAAGTAATGGTGCGGCCAATAAATGCTTCTAAGGCTTCCAAGGAATCCGCGTCGGAGTAGTAATAGACTAAAATTTCATCATCGGATTCACTGGATGTTAAGAATAAGTTGTTAAACTCACCTTGTTGAACCAAGGTTCCGGTGACTTCATAGAAATCCCCATGAATCAGCGGATCGTCTAAGGTAAGCGCATTCCATTCTTCGATGGTAATCGGGGTCGCTTCAGCGTCTACCGAATTGCCCGATGATAAAACTTCAACGTTTTCTACATCCCCGAGTTGATACAAGGTGTAATAGCGTGCGTAAAGTCCCGTAACACGGACTTCATCGCCGAGTTCAACAAGGCCCCCACCGGTACCGCCTGAGCCAATGTAAACGCCTAAATGTTCAGCGCCATCATAGACAAAGAACCCCCCATCAAAGACGCTTGAAACGACGCCTTCGGCGGTGATCAAATCATTAATGTTGGACGCTTCATAAAGCTCGGTGTAATCGGTGAATAGATTACTCGGCTCAAACGCTAAGACAAACGCTTCAAACGAGCGAGTGACACTTTCATCGTTGAGCGTTAACGTCGCGGTTAGCGTTACAGTGACGTTATCTTCACCTTCAGCGGGACGCGTGACAGTTCCGTCATTCGCAATCACCGATGGGTCACTGGATGACCAGGTAATCGTCGAGTCATTACGGCCAGAGCTGGGTAAATTTAAGTTACTCGTGACAGAATCAAGCCCGGAAAGCAATAATGAATCCCGTGCATCTTCCACCAATTCTAAATCTTGATTGGCGGGTTCTTCGGTTTCACCACCACAGGCGGCGAGGGTGAACACACCTGCCACTAATGCCATTGCTAATAATAATTTTTTCACAAACATTCCTCCACAATTTTTATATTCGTTTTTATGGGAAAGTGACTTCCCGGATATTGAAATTAGTTAGTTGCCACTGACCACTGTAATCGGTCAAGAAGACATTATTGAGTATCAATTCACTGCCGACCGCAAATTCATCCGCGATGATCGATGTGATTTGACCTTGGGTATACACGAAAATACTGTCTGAATCATTCCCAAAGTAGAAATCGCCACCTTCACGGGCAGTGATGGTTCCTTCGACATTTACAAATCGGTCGAGATAAGCTTCCGGGTTATTGAGTAGTTCATCAATGGTCAGATCAACCGGCTCTCCAATAAAACTCGGATCTTCTTCCCCCCAGATTCTTAACTGGGTTAACCGGGCATGGCTTTGAGCCGCAAATAATTCGTCGCCATATTTCAGTCCACCGGTTCCTACAGCCGGCGCGTAGGCTTGTTCGACCGTTTGTAAATTGACCAGTTTTCCGTCCGCCCATACATAGGCTAGATACCGGCCATAATTATCCAATCTTCCCGCTGAATCATCCATTTCTAAGACAATGGTTTCAGCATTTTCTAAGATTTCGCAATTATAAATAGATGCGGCGCGACCCCACGGTTGAACTTTCGCCGTCATTTCAGGTGTATCGATCCCTAAATAACGGACGCTAAATGGGCGCGTTGAGCCGTAGGTAAAATACGTGGTATCGCCGTCTACACACCGGTCTAAAGTCACTTCACCGATGCCATCTCTTAAGAACTCTCTACCTTCGTATTCCACCGCTTGTAAGTCAAGCGCATCCGACCATTCGGTGGAAATCTCATATACTTGTGTTTCAGGTTCAGCTTCTTCACACGCAAAAAGCATTCCACTGAGAAAGATCATGATGAGAAGTGTGAAGATTTTTTTCATTTAAATCATCCTTAAAGGGTTATTGACCCAGTTGATTCAACATCCGTTCGATGGCTTCTTCCACCGTTCGTGTGCCCGCATAAATTGCTTCAAAGGCAAGCCCTGCTTCTTGGCGGGCTCCTGATGAGGTTACGCGGCCAACAAACGCTGGATCATATTGATACCAATCGACTTGCGCAAAGGCCACGGTTGCTGCCATCGCGAAGGGTAAATCAAGACGTTCCGAAGGACTTAATCCTTCTAGGCCTTCATCATCGTACTTATCGACGATGCTTAAGAATTCTTGATATTCCGCGGTTTCAAAGCCGGATTTTCTCACTGGAACATACCCAGTCGCCATCGCAAAGTCGGCCGTGTTTTCAGTGTTAGTCATATGTTTAAGTAAGAGCCACGCTGCTAAGCGTTGATTGTTATCGGCATCTGAGATGACGGCAACGTTGGGTCCTTGTTGCATGACCGATGCGTTGTCTAAATCACGTTGAATGACGGGCACAATCCCCATCTCATTGAATGGACTTTCTTCATCGGGAATGTTATAACGTGTGCCTGCCGTGGAGCCTTGAGACATACATACGAGTCCATCTTTGAAGGGTTCTGACCCATAGTTTTCATCCCATTCAATGGGGAAACTCATAATGCCTTCATCAAATAAACCATTAAAGTAATTGAGCATATCACGGGTGTCGGCGTTATCCACTAAGATATTACCTTCTCCGTCTGTATACCCAGCGTCCCACTGACGTGAGCTATTGATGAAGAAGTTTGAAGAACTGTCGGCGTTAAACATAAAGTCACATTGATTTTCGCCGTTACCCACCATGGTGTCTGCCAACGCTTCGACTTCATCCCAAGTAAGCGGGGTGGTTCTGGAAAGTTCAACGCCTTGAGCGTCAAAGAAATCTTTATTATAGACCACCATTTCGGTCGATTTGGCAAACGGCATGGAATACTGATTGCCGTCTAAGTATTGTTGGTTTTCGGCTAAGAATCCATCGACAAAATCATCGAGATCGACTCCATGAACGTCATGGTTAATGTATTCATCGAGAGGCACCAAGGCGTTCCCGTTCAAATACTCTACAAAGTGATCGGGATAGCCAAAGACGATGGTTGGCGTCGTACCCGCCACGATCGATTGAATGGTGGATTCTCTCAGACCATCATAGCCCCCTTGACCCAATTGAGTGATGGTGACTTGAGGATATTCTTCATTGAAAGAATCAAACATTTCTTGCAGCAAGGCTTGGTTGTCTTCGCCAAACGCATGCCAAATGACAATTTCAATGGGTTCATTGGGGAGTGCATCGGGAATATCGACCGTGGTTTCTTCGCGGCCCCCGCCCCCTAAGCACGCACTGAGGGTGAGTACTAATAATAAGGTTACAGCTAACAGTAATCCTTTTTTCATGAAATTTCCTCCACAAATTTTTTAATTTCGTTTTATCCTTTAATACCACTTCGTGACACGCCACGAATGATATATTTTTTAAGTAACAAGAAAACCACTAAGAGCGGGAAGGTGACCAGTAAGGCGGCGGCCATTTGCTCGTTGTAAAGAATCCTTCCTGCAATGTTGCTAAAGGCATCGCGCAAGCCATTCGATACCAATCTAAATTCCTGTTGCTGAGTGACAAGGCGTGGCCAAATGTAGGCATTCCATGTCCCCATCGCATTGAGAATTGTAATTGTGATGATGGTGGGAAGAGCAATCGGCACCATAATCTTAAAGAGATATTTGAGATCGGTGGTCCCATCCACTTTCGCCGCGTAGTATAGTTCATCGGGAATTTGTCTAAAGGATTGTCTTAAGAAGAAAATGTAAAAGATACTGGTCATAAACGGAAGCGTCATGGCGAGTATGGCGTTCATGTACGTTTGATTTTGAATCCATCCAAGCTCTACCACTGTTAAGAAGTTGGTAATGACAAAGATTTCACCGGGGATCATCATCGTTGAAATGAGAATCATAAAGAGGAAATCGCGGCCATTAAAATTGAGTCTCGCAAACGCGAAGGCCGCAAATACCGTGGTAATGACCGTCCCAACCGTTGAGATGGAAGAGACTAAAACCGTATTGGCCATATACCTTAAAAACGGGGCCGTATCCATGGCCGTTGCAAAGTTGGAAAACTGCCAATTGACTGGATTTAACCAAAGGATAGGTGGAGAGGTTAAGACTTGGGCTTCCGTCTTAAACGCCGTTAAAATCATCCAATAAAACGGGATGACCACAAAAATCCCAAAGAGGATGAGCATCGTAAGAACTAAAGAGAAGCGAATTCTGGCTTTGCGGCGATTTTGTTTTTCATCGCCATACATGACGGTATCTAAAACCATTATTTGCCCCCTCCTGAATAATGTACACGGTTTTTACTGACTTGCATGTTAATCAGTGTAAATACTAACGTAATGAGGAATAAGACAATGGCGGTCGCCGCGGCTTCCGATAAAGCCCCGGGTACCCCGGACCGATCGAGTGCATCATACACGAGGGCCACAATGGTAATCAAAGATTTATCATTGCCCGGAGGCCCAAGTCTTACCCCGAACATCCCGATGACTTGGGTGTAGGCTTTAAAGGCTCCAATGAATGAGGTAATCGTGATGTAAAAAATCATCGGGGATAATAAGGGAATGGTAATGCGTCTAAAAATTCGGTAGCGTTTGGTGGAGTCCACACGTGCCGCATCGTAATATTGTTTATCGATGTTTTGGAGTCCACTTAAAAACACCATGATTTTGAATGCGAGTGATGCCCATACCACATAAACCAGTAAGCTAAACATGGCATTGCCCCAGGTGGCCCCTAAACCGACCCAGTTGACCGGATTTAATCCGACCCACCCTAACATCGTGTTAATCAGACCGTAGTTTTGGTTGAACAAAAAGGCAAAGGCCATTCCGATGGCAATCGCATTGGTCACATAGGGTAAGAAGAATATCGTTTGGAAAAAGCCGCGAAGCTTAAGCACAGAATTCAACCAGACCGAGATGAGCAAGGCGATGATCACCGAAATGGGGACAGACACAAACGTAATAATCATGGTGTTGGTGAGCGCTTGGGTAAAGTTTTGATTTCTAAATACGTATAAGAAGTTTTCGAACAAGGTGAACCCTTCCCAGGTCCCTTGTAAATAATTGTAGTCTCTTAAAAACACTAAAAATAGTGCGTTAAAAATCGGATAGAAAATAAAAATGGTGAGCAAAAATAAGGCCGGTGCTAAATAAAACCACGCTTTAACATTACTCTTATCTTCTAACATTAAAGACGTTCTCCTGTTTGTTGATTAAAGATATACATTTTATGAGGTTTTATATTTAAGGCGATCGATTGGCCCGCTTCGATTTTATGATCGGAATCCACGATGGCTCTAAAACGTTTCGTTTCATCGGTCGGATCAATCATGATGAGTGTTGTATCACGGCCGATGGTTTCGACAAATTCAACATCTGCTTGAATGGGTCCTTCTTTTTGAACGATAAAGCCTTCCGGACGTATCCCTATCACGATGTCTTTAGGCGACTCTTTGGTTTCTCCTAAAACACTTTGACCGAGTTTGATTTTTTTCGCAGAGATCTTCCCGTCAAACAAGTTAATCGGTGGGGTCCCTAAAAACTTCGCCGCGAATAAATTGGCCGGTTCGTCATAGACATTTTGGGGAGCTCCCATTTGTTGTTTGACCCCGAAATCCATCAAGATGATTTCATCAGAAATCGACATTGCTTCTTCTTGATCGTGGGTGACAAAAATTGTGGTAATTCCCGTTTCTCTTTGAATCCGGCGAATTTCTTCACGGGTTTGTAAACGTAATCTCGCATCTAGATTAGATAACGGTTCATCCAATAATAAAACGCGTGGTTCTTTAACAAGTGCCCGGGCAATGGCGACCCTTTGTTGTTGGCCCCCAGATAGTTGCGCAGGTTTACGACTCATCAATTCCCCGATGCCCACTAAGTCAGCGATTTTTTGAGCCCGCTCCATCGCTTCTTCTTTGGGCACTTTTAAGTTTTCTAACGGGAACATAATATTTTGTAAAACCGTCATGTGTGGATAGAGTGCATAGTTCTGAAAGACTAACCCAATCCCGCGTTCTTCAGGGGGTACGGTTGTGACATCATCGTCTCCAAAATAGATACTGCCCTCAGTGGGTTTTAATAAGCCAGATATCATGTAAAGCGTTGTGGATTTACCACAACCTGATGGGCCCAATAAACCGATGAGTTTTCCAGAGGGTATGGTGACATCTAGCTGATCTACCGCAAGGGTGTTTGTGGTTTTTTTATTGGTGAAAACTTTGGTTAAATTTTCTAATCTAATTTCCAATTTTAGCGGGCTCCTAGAGAAAAAATTTATTAACAGTATAGTATACATGATGAAAGCGTTTTTTTTGGAAATTTGTTTGGTTTTTTACAGATTAATTATAAATAAATCCACTTATTTCACAACCTAAAGCGCTCCTTTAAATCTTTAAGTTTTGTTAAGTGGATTTAGTTCATTTTTTTGCGGCCTTCTAAGGCTTTGTTTAAAGTGATTTCATCGGCATAAGAAATGTTCCCACCCGCAGGTAATCCATAGCCAATGCGTGTGATGTTTACAGCGTTATTTTCAAAGATGTGCTTGAGGTAAAGCGCGGTGGTTTCTCCGGCTTCAGAAAAATTGGTGGCGATGATCAATTCTTCAGTGGACTCAGAATCAACTCGCGATTTTAACGAGGTGATGTTTAAATCTTCGGGGGCGATTCCTTCACTTGGGGATAAGGCCCCATTTAAAACATGATAGCGGCCATTAAACGTATGAGTATTTTCAAAGACAATCACATCTTTGACCTCTTCAACGACAATGAGCGTTTTTGCATCACGTGTCGTGTCACGGCAGATATCACACGTTTCATTTTCCGTTAAAAAACCACACGTCATGCACGGTCTTACGGATGCGTTTAAATCCATGAGAGTCGCACCAAACGCTTGAGTATCTTCAGGATCGAGTTGGGTTAATATAAACAGAGCATATCGCTCAGCGGTTTTTTGACCCACTCCAGGGATTTTTCGGAAATGATCAATCAATTGATTGATGGCTCTTGGGTAATTCATCGACCCATCCCAGGTAAGCCCCCGAGGCCTTGAGAGAATTGGCCCATCGTGGCTTCGGTTTCTTCTTCGATTTTTTGCATGCAATCATTGACGGCCGCTAGAATGGAATCTTCTAAAATCTCTTGATCGTCCGGTAAGGTAAAAGCCCCTTCTTTGATGGTCATATTTTGCATTCTTTTATTGCCGGTAAATTCCACGGTGACGCTGCCACCTCCAGCACTGCCAAAGAACGTGGATGCTTCTAGTTCTTTTTGGGCATTGACCATGTCTTTTTGCATCTGTTGTAATTTTTTTAACATGCCTGGATTCATCACTATTAACTCCTTTTATTTCACTTTAACGACCGACTCACCGAAGAGTTCAATCGCCTCTTTTTCTGTTTCGTTAATCGTGTCGGAATAGGTTTCAACTGACCCGGGAATTGACTTAAGTTTGGGATGGTGAATGGGGGTGAGTTCAATCCATTCATCGGGGCTCTTTTTCATCCTGAATTTTTTCACAAATTCATCCGACACATGCTCCCAAAGGTCCGTCGGTAAAGCAACAAATTTGATCGGGCGTCCGTAGTAATCTGTTAATAGATTTACGAGCGGGTCATGAACTTCAGGTTTCATCAGTCGGTTGCAAGTGGAAGGGGACTCATACGTAATAATGATCATCACACCGTTGGTCGCGACGAGTTGGCCTTCGGTGATGAGCTTAGCATACTTGAGAGATTCACCGGTGGCAAACCGCTCAATGTCATACCATTTTTTAACCATGTCGATTCGTACTTCACGGTCACCGGTGTTTAAAATATCTTCCACAAAACGGATGTCATAAGTATCGTATTTTTTGTGGAAAAAACGGTCCACAAAGGTTTGAAATTGAGCCGGGATCTCATGACTTTTTTCTGGTGATTTTTCCGCTGGTTTTTCGGCCAATTTTTCGGTCGTTTTTGCTTCGGTTTCAACGGGCTTTGTTATCGGTTCTGGGTCTGGTTTAATGTCCGTATTTGATGCGTTTTTTTCTTGCTCATTATCTTTGAGTTTGCGGATGATTGACCCTTCTTCAAAGGGTGCTTCTTTCGGGGGACTCACCAAGACTTTTTCTTCTTCTCTTAAATCAGATTTAGGTAGTTCTACATTTTCTGTAAATGGGCGGTCACTCGTGGATTGAGATACGGCAGGGACACGGTCTACTTGGTCTTGCAGGGACTCCACCGTTTTTTTAAGTGCGCTGATGGTGGTTTCCATATCGGTTTGTTTTTTGAGAAGATGCAAGGATTCTTGTTTTTGATCGCTCACCCATTTCATGAATAAGAGTTCAATCACAATTTTGGGATTGGTGGTGAATCGCATTTGATTTTTGGTCTCATGCAATAAGTCTAAAATGAAGAATATTTCATCGTTTTGAAGCGTCTTTAAAAACGTTTGATACGCTTCTTCTTGGTAGATTTTTTTGGGACTACTTCCTGGCATATTTAAAAGCATTAAAGCATCGCGGTAAAACATGATGAAGTCATCGATAAACCGGCGCACTTCTTTGCCTTTGGCTAATAACTTATCCAAATGATCCAATGCGTCAACCACGTTTTTTTCACCGAGTGCCTGGGCAATCATTAAGAGGTCTTTTTCTTGCACCGATCCCCTTATGGCATGCACATCTTCAGGGGTTATTTTACCGTCAGCGTATGACAATGCTTGGTCAAGTAAACTGACCGCATCACGCATTCCCCCTTCGACACTCGAAGCGATGAGATGGATCGCGTCTTCTTCCACTTGAATGGACTCTTTTTCGATGATGTCTTCTAAACGGACCGTGATTTCTTTTTCGGAGACCCCTCTAAAATCAAACCGTTGGCACCGTGAATGAATGGTGGCTGGAATTTTATGCGGCTCGGTGGTGGCTAAGATAAAGATGACATGTTTAGGCGGTTCTTCCAAGGTTTTTAAGAGCGCGTTAAAAGCCCCCATGGAAAGCATGTGGACCTCATCAATGATGTAGACTTTGAAGCGACCTTGCGACGGGAGATATTTAACTTTGTCCCGGATTTCACGGATCTCATCCACCCCGTTATTACTCGCCGCATCGATTTCAATGACATCGTGGATGGTGTTGTTTTGAATGCCTAAACAAATGTCACATTGATTACACGGATTGGCCGTTGGCGCTTTTTCACAATTAACAGCTTTCGCAATGATTTTGGCGATACTTGTTTTCCCGGTCCCTCTCGGTCCACTGAATAAATACGCATGCGAAAGTTTATCCAATTTTAGCGCGTTTTGGAAGGTTTGCGTGATATGTTCTTGGCCGGCGACTTCGGTAAAATCGGCCGGTCGGTATTTTCGGTATAGCGCTGTATATGACACACTAAACTCCTAAGAATTGGGTTTGGGCTCGTTGAGCAAGTACCGTGTTTCTTGAATAATGATTGTGAGGACGTTGTAGCCTAATGAATCTTCTTTGAATGGTTTGAGCGCTTCTAAATACGCGGGCTCATGGGTATTTTTCTCTTGGAATAGTTGATAGATTTTTTTTAACGATTCTTGAAAATTATTGTTGTCTCTGAGGGTTTCAAAATCTTCGATGTCTAAATCGAGCGTTTCTTTAGCCACACTGGATACATGCAGCACATAGTTTTTCTCATTGCGTTTTGGATTCTTGGAAAAGACAATGCTTCCTAAGATAAACTCATAGGCAAATAAAAGCGTCACAACCAGCGGGGGAACAATCCATAACCGTTGAAACGATGCCATAAATGAAACATCATTCACAAGCCGTTCAAAAAGGGCATACCCAGATATGAAAAGAACCATCAAAATTAAGGTTCCGATGTAGTAGATAAAGTGGCGTTTGAACGTCGGTTTTTTCATGCAAGCTCCTTGGCCTTATTATACACGATGATATACCTTTGTGGTATACTTTAGGCGGTGATAAACATGCAAAATGAGACGATTGCCGCCATCTCTACGGCCCCTGGAATAGGGGCCATTAGTATCGTTAGGATGAGTGGTGAAGACGCATTAGAAATCTTAGGAAAATTTTTTCAATCCACGCACACTTCTCCGTTTTCTTCGCATACCATTCGGTATGGGAAAATTATGGACGGTGATCAACTGATTGATGAAGTCTTGGTCAGTTACTTTAAGGCTCCCAAAACTTTCACCCGTGAGGATATGGTAGAGATTAATACGCATGGGGGCATTTATATAGCCGAACGCGTCTTAGGACTGTGCTTATCGCATGGGGCTCGTTTGGCCGAAAACGGCGAGTTCACGGAACGTGCTTTTTTAAACGGTCGGATTGATTTAACGGAAGCGGAAAGTGTTCTTGATTTAATTGAATCAAGGTCTGAACTTTCATTAAAACTCGCAACGCAAGGATTAGAAGGTAAAATCAGAGATTTAACCGAATCATTGAGAACGCGCTTATTAAATGTCATTGCCCAAATTGAAGTCAATATTGATTATCCCGAATATGATGACGTGCAAGAATTAACGCAAAACGTTTTAATCCCCGAAACCCAAACCATCCAGTCGATGCTTCAAAAAATTCTCGATCAAGCCGTTTATGGTCAACTCATTAAAGACGGCATTTCAACCGCCATTGTGGGCCGTCCAAATGTGGGGAAATCCAGTTTACTTAACGCCCTCATCAACGAAGAAAAAGCGATTGTCACTGACATTCAAGGCACGACGCGTGATACGGTGGAAGGTCGCTTGACCATTGGGGGAGTCACCCTCAATTTAATCGATACTGCCGGGATTCGCGACACCGCCGATCACGTGGAAAAAATAGGTATTGAAAAAAGTGTGAAGGCGATCGAAAGTGCCCGACTTGTGTTACTCGTCATTGACCAAAGTCAACCGCTTCATGATGATGATAAAAAGCTTTTATCCATGACCGAATCCAAAGAACGTATCATCATATTAAACAAAGATGATTTACCGAAAAAAATGAATCATGATTTTCCGGATGCCATCCCCATTTCGAGTTTGCTGAAGAAAAATTTAAATGTCTTAGAAACCCGCATCCATGAAATGTACCTGAGTGGCTACTTAGATTCGACCCAAACGGTCTATTTATCCAATGCGAGACATATTGGGAAATTTAGGGAAGCTTTATCTTTAGTGAATCAGGCCTTAGAAACCGCCCACAATGATTTCCCCGTCGATATGATTGAAATGGATCTTAAAGAAGCGTGGCTCAGACTCGGAGAAGTCATGGGGGAAGTATCAGACAATGCTTTAATTGACACGCTCTTTTCTCAATTTTGTTTGGGGAAATAATTATTTTGAATAAAATTGAATTATTTTGAATATTTTGGATTTTAGCGTATAATTAGGCTGAGGTGAAAACAATGTTCAAATGGAAATCGAAAGAACAAGGCACACAATTTGTGAGCATTTATGAAACCAATATTACCCTAAATAAACCCGCAAGCACTCATTTTAATCACGCCTACAGCGTCATGCTTGGGGTGGGCAATGATGGTAAAAAACTGGGTATCAAGCCCTTAAGTAAACAAGAATACCAGCGCGGTGATATTGGGGAAGAAATGCTCTATAAAATCAGCCTTAGAAGCAGTTACGCCCGCATCTCTAACAAAAGTTTTGTGACTCACTTAGCTGAGAAACTTGGCTTAGATTTTGAAACTCATACCATGTATAAATTCAACGCCGAATGGGATGATGCAGAAAAAGTATTAGTGGTTGACTTGCATTCCTTAGAGGAGGAGCGTCATGATAGATAATATATTAGAGCTCAATATAAGCATTGAACTATGGTTCATCATTTTATGGTTTGGAATCATTATTTTTGGGGCCATCTTAGAAGCCCTCACATTGGATTTGACCAGCATCTGGTTCTCCCTCGCCGCGCTCATCGCGTTTATCTTGGGAATCCTCGGCGTCAACATTGTGGTTCAATTGATCGTGTTCATCGTCATATCCATCGGCCTATTACTCAGTGTGAGGCCACTCGCTCAAAACTACTTTCGGACCAATGTGGTGTCGACCAATTCAGACCGGTTGATCGGAAAAACCGCGATATGTACCAAATCCATCCTCAAAGGCGGCCGCGGAGAAGTGAAAGTGAGCAGTCAAGTATGGACTGCCATCAGTCAAGATGATTCGGACATATTAGAAAACGATTCGGTTGAGATTCTCGCCATTGAAGGCGTTAAATTGATCGTGAAAAAGGCATGAACGCCTCCATCTTCAAGCGCATCTTTAGTTTCTTCATCGATACCATATTTATCTTAGCCATTGTGGTGTTCTTATTCCGTTTCATCGCCAGACCGATGATTGAAAATAGCATCGATAACTTCGATACGCTTTATGCGTCCTTCATCGAAGCCCAAGACACCCGGTTTAATGACGTCGTTCTCGTTCAAGAAGACTTTGACGCAGGCCTCATCAGTGAGGCTGAATACACCGAAAGACTCAATGAGATTGATGAGACGTACAACGCAAATTACGCGGAAGAAACCGAAGCATACGCGACGTTTTTATACACCAGTGCTCTTTACTTTATTTTAAGTCTCACCTTAATTAACTATCTGTATCAAGGGTTTACCCGTGGGAGAACCGTCGGCCGGCGCTTTGCAAAATTGCGCCTCGCAGGCCCCATCAATTGGTGGACCTTGCTCCTTAGAGAAGTTTTTTGGAAATCCATCTACTGGGTTTTCACATTAGGCTTTGGCATCTTTATCGATTTCATCTTAATCAGTTTGACCAGTTCAAGAAAAACCATTCGAGATTACCTTACCAAAACGAAAGTGGTCGTCGAAGACACACTATATCCCATTTAGGAGGACATTAAATTATGGAATTTGGATTCGGACTTATTTTACTCATCATTATTGTATTGGTGGTGCTTGCGTACCTCGCCACTCGTTTTTCCATCGTCACCCAGGCCAACCGGTTTATCGTGGAACGCTTAGGAGGCTATTACCAAACGTGGGACGTAGGACTGCACTTCTTAATCCCCTTTATTGACCGCGTGAAACAAAAAGTTTCAATCAAAGAACAAGTCGTGGATTTTGATCCTCAACCGGTCATTACGAAAGATAACGTCACCATGCAAATTGACACCGTGGTCTTCTTTCAAATCACCGACCCTAAGCTTTATACGTACGGGGTCAATGAACCGATTAAAGCGATCGAGAATTTAACCTCGACGACGTTACGGAACATCATCGGGGACTTAGAACTCGACCAGTCGTTAACTTCCCGTGATATTATCAATGAAAAAATGCGCGGCATCTTAGATGAAGCCACCGACCCTTGGGGCATCAAAATTAACCGCGTGGAAGTCAAAAACATCATCCCCCCCAAAGACATCCGTGAAGCCATGGAAAAACAAATGCGCGCGGAACGGGAAAAACGTCAATCCATCTTGATTGCCGAAGGGAATAAACGCGCCGCCATCTTGAATGCGGAAGGGGAAAAAGAATCCCGCATTTTAGAAGCAGACGGGGAACGTCAAACGCGGATTTTAGAAGCCCAAGGTCAAGCCGAAGCCATTCTCAAGGTCCAACAAGCCACTGCGCAAGGGATTGAGTTTATTAAAAAAGCTGGGGCCGACGAAGCCTTCTTACGTTTAGAAGCGTATAAAGCGTTAGAAAAAGTGTCCCAAGGAAACGCAACGAAACTGATCATTCCATCCGATATGCAAGGCATCGTGGGTCTGACTTCCAGCATTGCTGAGAGTTTAACCAGTGCGAGTGAAGCCGCAAAAACTCCTGCAAAACCATCCAAAAAAGCCCCCGAACCTAAATAAATTATTAGCCCCTCACTTTGATGAAAGTGAGGGGCTTTTTTTATGCGCTTTTTTGACCCTTTAGACGGCTCAACGTTTTTTTAAATGTAGCCTTTACAATACTTGGGAAAAAGATGACATACACCAATCCAATGGATGGCACTTTCACATACCCTGGCACTTGGTTGCCACTGATGAGTCCATACATAAGATAGGCCGTAGTCAGTCCTACAGTGAGGTATTTAATCCACGACCGTTTCGGCTTTAACGCAATCGAAATGTACGGTGTCGCCATCAATAAATAACTGGCCTCATCCCACCAGCCAAAGCGGACCCCGAGTATTAAATAGAGATAAATCACGATAAAAGTCAGGCCGTTCACAAGCCGTGATTTTAATTTTCCAACCATGAAAATACGGCTAATGGGCAGCCCCCACATTAAGATGAATGCGGTGAGAGCCTCACCGGATGTGAACTGCCAAAAGGCGAGTAAAACAATGAGGATGTTACTCACAAAAATCACACTGTAGCGTTTAAAGTAATGCGTAAATCGTTTCACGAAATAACCCGCTCCTTGAGGGTCCAAGGTTTTTTAAACCACCGTCTAAAGACTAAAAGTCCACGGACGATTTCATCGGCCGCAATCCCAATGAATACGCCGATGAGCCCTAAATCAAAAATGAAGACCAGGATGTAAGCCACGGGGATTTTAATCAGTCCCATGGATAAAATGGCCGCATAAACGGGGTACTTCACATCGCCGGTGGCTCTTAACGCTTGAATCACCACAATATTTGAAAGTCTGCCAATTTCTAAAAATATAAAGACCAGTAAAACCCGTTTTCCCGTTTCAATGATGGTCGGATTATCGGTAAAAATTCTGAGAATATGTTGAGCATTAAAATAAACGATGAGCGTCAAGACGAAAACACTCAACACGCCGATGAGCATCGTCCGAATCGTTCGTTTGAATGCATCATCATCTTCGGTGGCTCCAATGTGCCACCCGACAATGACTTGATTGCCTTGCGCTAAGGCGATCGCAAACACCAAGACAGGGAGTGACAAGTTAAACACATAAATTTGCGTCGTGACCGCGAGAGTGCCTAAAGTGTTAACCATAATTAATATGATAAATTCACTGACTTGATAGATGAATTGTTCTAACGCGCTGGGAAACCCAATCGTCAGGACCTCTTTTAAATATTTCGTAAGTCGTTTGAATGAAATGGTTAAATCCACGATTTTTTCATAGACGAGACTGCCCAATAGAATCATCGCATTAAAGATGCGGGCGATTAACGTCGCGATGGCTGCCCCCATGACGCCAAGTTCAGGAAATCCTAAGAGCCCAAATATAAGGAAACTGTTTAATACGATGTTTAATACGTTGGCACTCGCCCCGGCAATCATCACCCGTTTGGGATACCCGAGTGAGCGAAATCCACTGCCAGTGGTTTGTGAGATGGCCACAAATATCAAGCCCACCCCGACGATGCGTAAATAGATCAAGGCATCCGAAACAATGGCATCGGGGGTGTTTACGAGTCTTAACAATAAAGGGCCAAATAGTTGTAATAGACTGCCAATCACTAAAGCCATCAAAAAGGCCCCAATCAGTCCGGATTGCAGGGCTTTATGAGAGTCTTTTTCCCGGTTTGCCCCAATGTATTGGCTGACGACCACCCCAACCCCAATGGCGACAATATTGAGTATGACTGTAAGTAAAAATATGATCCGGTTGGCATTGCCCACCGCCGCCACAGATGCGTCTGAATATTGTGAGAGCATCAAAGTATCGGCCACCATCATGAACATCAAGAAAGAAAATTCGATGTAGGTGGGCCATGTGAGTTGGAATAACGTTTTGCGCTGTGCCATGAGGCTCCTTAAAGTTGACAGTTATTGGGCGTACGGGGAAAGGGAATCACATCCCGAATGTTTTCAATGCCCGTGACATACATTAACATCCGGTCAAAGCCTAGGCCATACCCCGCATGCGGGGTAGTCCCAAAGCGTCTTAAATCTAAATACCATGCCATATCTTCAGGGTCAATTCCGAAGGCTTGCATGCGTTTTTTAAGTGGTTCTAAACGTTCTTCACGTTGCGACCCACCAATCAGCTCGCCTGAGCCTGGAACCAGTAAGTCCATGGCGGCGACCGTTTTTTGATCGTCGTTGAGTCGCATATAGAACGCTTTAATATCTTTGGGCCAATCAATGATATACACCGGGCCGTCCATCAGTTCAACGAGCGCTTTTTCGTGCTCGGTATATAAATCTTCAAGCACGCTCGGGGGGTTTTCGAATGGGCGGCCCGAGGCGAGTAATTTTTCAACCGCTGCTTGATGGGTTAACGTTGCAAAGGGTTTATCAACCACACTTTTTAGTTTCTGAATGAGGCCTTTTTCCACGAACTGATCAAAAAACGCCATTTCTTCAGGGGCTTTATCCATTACCGCTTGAATTAAATACTTGACCATTTTGGTCGCTGTCTCCATCGCCCCTTTCAGATCGGTAAAGGCCATTTCTGGCTCAATCATCCAAAATTCGGAGGCATGCGTTTTGGTGTTGGAGTTTTCCGCCCGGAATGTCGGTCCAAATGTATAGACTTTTTTAAAGTTTTGAGCGAATACTTCGGCTTGGAGTTGCCCCGATACCGTGAGGTTCGTTGCCTTTCCGAAGAAATCCTCTGAAAAGTCGATGGTCCCTTCATGGAGTGGCACCCGGTTCAAATCAAATGTGGTCACTTTAAACATCTCACCCGCCCCTTCGGCATCGCTGCCGGTAATGATGGGCGCCGCCACATGAACAAACCCCTCATCCTCAAAAAAGCGATGAATGGCGTGGTGTAATACGCTTCTTACTTTGAAGACCGCCGTAAATAAATTGGTTCTTAAGCGTAAATGAGGATGCGTTCTTAAAAATTCCCGCGTGTGGCGTTTGGGTTGAATGGGATAATCTTCATGTGAGGGTCCCACCTCAACCACTTCATGGGCTTTAACTTCAAAAGGTTGTTTGAGATCTGGTGTGAGTACAAGCGTCCCTTTCAGGGAGACCGCCGCGCCTACTTTGATTTTTTTGACTGCGTCAAAGTTACTGAGTGATTCCTCATACACGACTTGAACCACACGAAAATCGGTCCCGTCAGCGACCATTAAAAATCCGAATGCTTTTTGGTCACGGTGATTTCTCACCCAACCTTCTATGGATACTTCTTGATTGGCTAATGCCTCATAATTATCAAATATTTGCTTTAAATCCATCTTTTCCTCCAAAATAAAACGCCCTTAAAAAAGATAAGGGCGTTTAAACGCGGTACCACCTTGGTTTATCACTCAATCTCTTTAACGCAGAGTTACGGATGAGTTTACTTTATTCTTTCATCACTCATGGGGTTTTTCATAAGACCTTATTCTTTGGCTTTCACCACACCCAAAGTCGCTTGTAATAGAGAATCTTACTACTTATCCATTCAACGTATTAATCTTGTCTTTCAAATAAAACACTTAGTGATTCGTTGTTGATGACGTTTAAAATGCCTTGACCGAGCAAGTTTGCTACGGATAATTGCTTAATTTTAGGCGATTTTTGTTCCGGCCTTAAATTGATGGTGTCGGTGCAGATGAGTTCGCTAATGGCACTTTTTTCAATGCGTTCAATGGCTTTTCCAGAAAGCACCGGATGCGTACATGCCGCATATACGCCTTTAGCCCCTGCTGTGCGAATGGCATCAGACGCTGCAGTGATGGTGCCAGCCGTATCAATGATGTCATCGATGATGATGGCACACCGGCCATCGACATCCCCGATGATATTCATGACTTCCGCTTCATTTTCTCTGGGTCTACGTTTATCGATGATGGCAATGGGAGCGTGTAAGGCATTTCCAAGTTCACGGGCACGCCCAGCGCCTCCGTGATCGGGCGATACGATAACTAAATCTTCCCCCGCTAAGCGTTCTTCAAAGTAGTTGGCAATGATCGGCATCGCTTTAAAATTATCAATCGGAATATTAAAAAATCCTTGAATCTGTGCCGCGTGAAGGTCCATAGAGACAATTCGAGTGGCCCCTGCGACGGTGAGTAAATCCGCGACGAGTTTAGCACTGATCGGTTGTCTAGATTTGGCTTTCCGGTCCTGTCTGGAATACCCGTAATAAGGCATAACAACGTTGATCGTCCGGGCACTGGCTCTTTTAAGCGCATCCATGAGAATTAATAATTCCATCAAATGCTCGTTGACGGGGGTTTGGGTGGGTTGAACCACAAATACATGATGGCCCCTGACGGTCTCGGCAATATTGATGGTAATTTCACCGTCCGCAAACTTTTTGACTTCTAAGTCGCTTAATGAAATCCCGGTATAGCTGGATATTTTTTCCGCCAGTGGGCGGTTCGCATTAAGGCTAAATAATTTAACTTTTTCACCATTAAAGGTTGCCATTGGATCTCCTTAATATTCCCTAAATTCATTATAACTAAAATTGCCCAAAATAAAATGCAACTTTGCGATAAAGTTGCATTCATTTTTTGCAATCTATTCTTCTATAGTTTCATCTTCAATACTCTCGTACGCTTCGATGACAATGGTTTCAATCTTATTGCGTGTTTCTTGATTGATTGGATGGGCTACATCTTTGAATTCACCGTTCGGCATTTTGCGACTTGGCATCGCAACAAAGAGCCCCTCTTTACCATCGATGACGCGTAACTCATGGACTACGAAGCAATCGTCAATCGTAATGGCCGCAATCGCCTTAAGACGATTCTCACCATTAAACTTTTTGACGCGAACATCCGTAATTTCCATACTAGACCACCCCATGGACATGACTTGTTGTATGAATACGCTTGCATTATATCATAAGAGGAAATGCAATTCAAACTTTTGAAAATCTATGCACCGCATAAGCAAGGGAAATATCAGTTTCAATGTTGGGTTTTTAGAGAAATTTTTTGAAACAAATGGACTAAATGATTCAAATTTAAAGCCTCCGCACGAGTTTGCGGATTAAGGCCTTCTTTATCAAAATAGTTCGTGAGTACATCTTTCGCGTTCGCATACTCACTGCTTAAGTTATTGATTAATGTTTTTCTTTTTTGTTTAAAACATTGGTGAATGAATGTTTCAAATGTTTTTTCTTGATCAACGGGTAATATGCGTTCTGGTTTGATGGTCAATTGAATGACCGCAGAATGAACTTTAGGCGCTGGGTGGAACACATGAGGAGGTACTTGAAATAAATAATCAATCTGGGCGTAATATTGAGATAAAACCGTCAAAGCTCCATAATCTTTGGTAGATGGTTTAGCTGACAAGCGTTTAGCGACTTCATCTTGGACCATGATGGTGATTGATTTTAGATTGGCTAAATCTAGGCATTTTCTAATGATTGGAGTGGTAATGTAATACGGCAAATTGGCCACCACATGAACATCAAACTCGGAAAATTGATGGTCACGAATGTCAATGGAAATATCACGGGTTAAAAAATCATCCATAATTAAGTGAAAATTTTCGGCTTTATTGAATCGAGCATTAAGTGTGGATTCTAAATTTCGATCAATCTCATAGGCAAGTACCGGACGATTGAGTGCTAATAGACCCTCCGTTAATGCCCCTTTACCCGGTCCAATCTCGATATAGACTGCATGCTTAGAGCGAGGCACACTGGCCATAATTTTTTCGATGATAGTGGTGTCTTTAAGAAAGTTTTGTCCCCATTTCTTTTGGGCTTTATGCGTGTTCATCTAAACCTTCTTTCACCTGTTTTTTGAGAATTCCGTAGCGATTGAGGATATGGATAAATTGCTTGGCGTTGGTATAAGGTATAGCCAATTTTTCAGCAATGATTCGGCGATTTATCCGTGCGTTTGGATGACCCATGAGCCGCATGCTTATCATACTTTCTTTGGTCCAGGTTCCACGTGTAACCTTTGGATGAACCCCTTGGTCTAAAAGCGCCGACAAGACGGAAGCATCCATATGTTCAATGCCCACTTTTCCGTCTGCACGCCTTGCTTTAGAGCGCGGGACATGAATGGATTCAATATCCGGTAAAACTTGACGGATGCGTTTTTCAATCCGTGCGCCGGCTCCGTCCGGATCGAGCAATAAAATCAATCGATAGGTTCTCATTAATTTGACCAAGTGATTTAGGTGTTTTTGGTTAAAGTGAGACCCATGAGTGATAAATGCTTCAATGTTTGGGTCGATTTCTTTAAGTTTTGCATGGTCATGATGACCTTCAACGACATAAATAATGGACTTACTCATTAAACAAAGACGCTTTTTTAGGATCAATAACAAAGGGCACTTGTGTGGAATAAACACTGGCCTCAAACGTTCCGCTTTGGGCAACTTCCCCGTCTAGACTCCAGGGCCGGTTATGATCAGTCGTGACTTTAACTTTAGATGTTTTAAACCGCTTGATTCCTGGTAAATTGAAGCTTTTAAACAAAAACACAAAGGCAAAGTACACGTTGTTGAGGAGTGGCACATAAGGAAGCACGACAAGCTCTAAGAGTTGGTCATCTAACTTCGCGTCTTTTAGAATAGTAAACCCACCCACCGATTCGCTGTTCACAATTAAAATCAATGAATACCGTCCTTGAATGCTCTGTTCAGGTGTTTCGATGGTCGCTTGAATCATCGGTGCTGTAAAAAAGGCTTTAATTCCAAAGAATATGTATGCTAAAAACCCCCATATTTTTTTCATTTTTTTGGTGGTTTTGTAGCTTATATCGACATAGTTACCTATGGCGGCAATGTAATTAAAAACCCCAAAGGAGCTCTCAACGATATCTTTTTTCTTGATGGTTGGTGTGTTCAATAAATTGAGATTTGATTGAATGTTTTTGCTGAGTCCCAGGGTTTTCCCAAAATCATTGGCTGTTCCTCTTGGGATATACGCAATCACAGGGATGGTTTTCATGCCTGGCACTGCTTGTAAAACTTCATTCATTGTCCCGTCACCCCCACTGACCAAAATCATGTCTGCATCATTGTGATCGTGCATGAGTTTTGTCGCATGTTTGGGGTATTTTGTGGGATATATGTTCCACGTGTAACCTAAAGACTCCAAGTGATTGGTGACTCTATGTATTTCGCTTTTGAACGTCCCCCGTCCACTGTCGGGGTTATAGATAATATTACATTGTTTCATCCCTTACCTCTTTTAAAAAAGGGCCCTTATGAGCCCTAATAAATCGCTTGTGCGGCGGTGATAATGGCTAAATGATAGACATCGTCCACGTCACATCCTCGCGATAGATCGTTCACCGGCTGATTGAGGCCTGCTAATATCGGCCCGATGGCTTCAAAATGACCCAATCGCTGAGCAATCTTATATCCAATGTTTCCCGCATCAAGTGTGGGAAAAACAAACACGTTAACGTTCCCAGCCACGCTGGAAGATGGAAATTTCTTTTTCGCCACCGATGGGACAAACGCCGAGTCAAACTGCATTTCACCATCAATGGCCATTTCAGGGGCCATCGCTTGGGCAAGTTCTGTGGCTTTTTTGACCTTAATTGATTCTTCAGTCACTCCCGATCCATCCGTTGAAAATGACAACATCCCAATTTTTGGGTCGATGTCGTACATGGATGCTATTTTACCGGTTTCAACGGCAAACTGAGCCAATTCTTCCGCCGTTGGATTTGGGTTAATGGCACAATCTGCCATTAAATATTTTTCGTCTTCACGTAACATCAAAAAATAACCAAAAGCGCGTTGAATCCCTGGCTTGGTTTTGATGATTTGAAGCGCCGGTCGGACCGTGTCACCTGTGGATTGAATGGCTCCACTGACTAAACCCTTAGCCAGGCCTTGATACACGAGCATCGTCCCGAAGTAGTTTTGTTGCTTGAGGAGTTCACGGGCTTCACTTGCGGTATGTTTGTCTTTGCGCCGCGCCATAAATGCTTCAAACATCGTTTCTTTTCCCGCGTAATCGTCCGGTTCAATCACTTCCACGTTGGAGTGAACTTCACCGTTAACGGGACCAATTAAGATCGGATGCAGTAAAGATTCCTCCGCGAGACGGTTCACCGCCGCGACAATTCGTTCGTCCTTTCCTTCAGGAAAGACAATGGGAATATTTTTTCCGTTGATCTTTGCTTTTAATTCATTCATTATTTGGGCCAAAATCGTCACCTCTATTCGTCATTATTATAAGGTTTTTTGGGCTTTTTTCAACGGTGGGTTCGATTCTTTGGTAAAATGAATCCGAGGTGAAAAATGCCAAAAAATATTGCAGTCTTATTTGATCTAGATGGAACGTTGATTGATTCAAACGAAATCATCATCGAAAGTTACTTTCATGCGTTTAAAACCTTTCGGCCAGATTTAGACTTAAGTCGTGAAGATGTTCTCACGTTTATTGGACCCACGCTTGAAATGGTCTTTAAAGAGTATGTAAGCGAAGACCAAATTGCGCCGATGATTCAAACCTACAGGGCCTATTATGTGGCGAATGAAGGCCTGCATCATACGCTTTATCCAGGGGTTGTCAAAGGATTAATGGACTTAAAAAACCTCGGGGTTAAACTCAGTATTGTCACCTCTAAATTTAAAGAAGCTGCCTGGCGTAGTTTTACGCATTATCAATTGGATGCCTTCTTTGACGCGTTTGTTGCTTTGGACGATGTGAAGCATCCTAAACCCGACAAAGAGCCTGTAGAAGTCGCGCTAAAAAGATTGGGTGGCGCCGATTATGCCATCATGATTGGGGACAATCATGGCGATATTCTCTCTGGCAAAAATGCTGGGATTGAAGGCGCTGGGGTCGCTTGGAGTATCAAAGGGAAGTCCTTTTTAAATCAAGTAAATCCCGATGTTGTGTTTGATACGATGGATGATATCGTTCACTATATTTCCCAAAAAATCGAGGTGTAAAATGTGTGTATTTTGCCAAATTATTGACGGAAAAATTCCCGCTTATAAGGTGTACGAAACCGAAGAAGTGCTCGCGTTTTTAGACATATCTCAAGTCACACCGGGTCATACGTTAGTCATTCCTAAAAAACACGTCGACAATTTGTATGAAATGACGCCCGAAGTGGCCAAACCGATTTATGAAGCGCTACCCATTGTGGCCCAAGCTTTAAAAGATGCTTTAAATCCGATCGGTTTAAATCTCATAAATAATAATGATAAGCCGCTTCAAAGTGTGTTTCATCTCCATTTTCATCTAATCCCTCGGTTTGCCGATGATGGCCTTTATCTAGGTCTAGATAAAGGAATACCTCCCGTGGATGATCAGGCGTTCAGTGCTTTACAAGCATCCATCAAACGTCACGTTAAAAAGTGAGTGCATAACCCATGCACTCACTTTTTTTAAAACTGTTCTTTTTTCATGTAAGGAATTAACACATCGGGAACAGTGATTGTTCCATCGGCGTTTTGGTAGTTTTCAACGACCGCAATCCACGTCCGGCCGACTGCCAAACCCGATCCGTTTAAGGTATGAACGTATTCGGGCTTATCTTTAGCCCCAGCTTTAAAGCGAATATTACCGCGGCGGGCTTGATAATCTTCGGCATTGGAAATTGAACCAATTTCACGGTACGTCTCATAAGCGGGTAAATACACTTCAATGTCGTAGGTTTTACGCATCGAAAATCCGAGATCGCCTGTACATAGTTCCACCACTCGGTAAGGCAGTTTAAGCGCTTTAAGAATGGATTCGCTGGACGTGAGCATTTCATCAAGTTCGGCGTAGGATGTATCCGGATGGGTAAATTTAATCAATTCCACTTTATTGAATTGATGTTGACGTAAAATCCCCCGTGTATCGCGGCCTGCACTGCCAGCTTCTTGTCGAAACGCCGTGGTAAACGCGGTAAATTTTAACGGGAGCTCGGCCAGCGGAATAATTTCATCCCGGTATAAATTAATCCCTGGGACTTCCGCGGTCGGATTAAGGTATAGGCCACGCTCATCATTGACTTCAAAGGCGTCATCTTTAAACTTAGGGAATTGGCCGGTCGCGGTCATACTGGCGGCATTGACTAAATACGGAAGCATTAACTCCTGGTAGCCATTCGCACTATGCGTGTCCATCATAAATTGAATGAGCGCGCGCTCGAGTTTCGCCCCATCATTTTTATAGACCACAAACCGAGACGCGCTGATTTTAGCGGCCCTTTCAAAATCTAATAGATTTTTTTCTACCCCGATATCCCAGTGGGCTTTGGGGGGAAAATCAAACGTGCGCGGCGTGCCTTCCCGGCGTATTTCGACATTGGCACTTTCATCGGGCCCGACTGGACACGCGTCATGCGGTAAATTGGGAATTCTAAGGAGCGCATCGTGCAGCTGTTCAGTCACGGCTTGCGCATCTTTTTCTAAAGTTTGAACGCGTGCTTTGGAATCTTCCACTTGCGCTAATATGGCGGCCACATCTTCACCTTTGCGTTTTGCTTCACCAATTTGTTTAGACAGTTGGTTTCGGGACGCTTTTAGGCTTTCTAATTCCCCTAAAATAACCCGGCGATTTTCGTCCATCTGAACGATGGACTCAATGCGTTCAGTAAAGTCTTCGCCGCGCGTATTTAAGCGCTTAATGATTGATTCTTTGTGTTCTCTAAGGGCATGATAATCCAACATATTGGCCTCCTTATAATAAAAAACACTCGTCCCCTATGTAGGGACGAGTGTACCCGTGTTGCCACCCTGTTTAACGAAATGTTTCGTTCACTTTAGTCGCTGATAACGGATGCGATCCGGTTGCTACGTGAGGTGGAAAATCCCTAATGAATTCCTAAGATTTCACCGGTTCTTAGGTCTCTTTTACATTCATGTTGAGGGACGTTAGTCTCACTGTTTGGTTTAGTATAGCACTCTTAGCGTGCGCTTTTCAATCATTCTTCGTCGAGTAAATCTAAGAGTGATTCTTGATGAGCGGACTCGCTTTTTTCTTCCGGTGGGGTCTCTTGAACTGTGAGTGGCGCTTTTTCCAGCCCGTTGAGTAACGTTTCTTCCGGTTCATCTTCGTGTTTCACAATGGCAATATTGGCTACGTTTTGCCCCTTTTGCATGCGCATTAAACGCACGCCTTGGGTGGCTCTTCCCGATTCTGATATTTGCATGATGGGGATACGAATCATCATGCCTTTATTCGAAACTAAGACTAAATCATCGTCATCGCTGACGCTTCTAAGTTTGACTAAGGGGCCATTCTTATCGGTCACTTGGAGGGTTTTAACGCCTCGTCCACCGCGTTTTTGTTGGCGGTAAAGTTCGGCTTTGGACCGCTTGCCATAGCCTTTTTCTGAGACCACTAAAATGGTTTGTTCATCGTCGGTGATTTGGGCCGCCCCGATGACTTCTACGTCCTCGGCTAAGCGCATGCCTGAAACCCCGGCGGCGGTGCGGCCCATGACACGGACATCGGTTTCTTTGAAGCGAATGGCTTTCCCATTGGAAGCCCCTAAAATGAGGTCTTGGTCACCGCTTGTGTGGCGCACAGCTAAAAGTTCATCCGTTTCTTTGAGTTCAATGGCCCGGATCCCATTGGCCCGGATGTTTTGGTAGGCCCGGATAGACGTTCTTTTCACCCGACCTTTTTTGGTTACGAAGAAGAGGTATTCATCGTGATCAAAGTCATGAATGGTGGATACCGATTGTAAGGTTTCCCCCGCTTCGAAGTTTAAGATATTCACCAAGGGGAGTCCTTTGGAATTGCGCCCATAACTGGGGATTTTATACCCTTTGAGTTTGTAGACACGCCCTTTGTTGGTGAAAAAGAGTAAGTAATCATGGGTGGACGTTAAAATGATGTGCTCTAAGACATCATCGTCATTGGTTTTAAGTCCGGTCACCCCAACCCCACCACGGTTTTGCGTCCGTGCTAAGTCGATGGGCATCCGTTTGGTATAACCCGCTTGGGTAATGACAATCATTACATCTTCCACAGGTATTAAATCTTCGTCTTCAATGTCTAAATCAATCGCCAAAGAAATTTCGGTCCGGCGGTCATCGCCAAACGTTTTTTTCAGCGTATTGAGCTCGTCCGTGATGACTTCTTTTTGTTTATCTTTAGAGTTGAGGATGGCTTGGAATTCTTCAATGGCTAGCGCTAAATCTTCGAGTTCTGACTCAATTTTTTCACGTTCTAAGCCACTGAGGCGGCGCAGACGCATTTCTAAGATGGCTTTGGCTTGCTCGCTGGAGAGTTTAAAGGACTCCATGATTTTCGCTTCAGCATCATCGTACGCTCCACGGATGATTTCAATAATCGCATCGATATTATTTAAGGCGATGACCAGTCCATCTAAAATGTGTTTGCGTTCTTCGGCTTTTTTTAAGTCAAACGCCGTTTTTCTCACCAACACTTCAAATTGGTGGTCCAAATAATGCACCAATGCTTGTTTGAGACCTAAAACCACGGGTTTATTGTCAACAAGTGCCAGCATGTTAATGCCGTAGGACGTCTGCAGTGGGGTGTATTTAAATAAATTATTCAATGTGACTTCCGCACTGACATCTTTACGGAGTTCTAAAATGATTTTAATGCCTTCTCGGTTGGATTCATCCCGAAGGTCAGTGATGCCTTCTAAGCGTTTTTCTTTGGCAAGTTCCGCAATCCGTTCTAACAACCGGGTTTTATTGACTTGATAGGGAATTTCGGTGACGGTAATCATCTGTTTTCCTGTCTTGGTTTCACTGATTTCCGCTTTTGATCGAATCTTGATTGATCCGTTCCCGTTTTCATAGGCTTCTCTAAGCCCGGTTTTACCGATTAAAATCCCGCCGGTGGGAAAATCTGGCCCTGGAATTTTTTCCATGAGGGCATCCAAATCCGCCTCCGGGTCTTCGAGTAATAATAAAAGCCCATCGACAATTTCACTCAGGTTATGGGGCGGAATATTGGTGGCCATCCCGACCGCAATCCCGGTGGCACCGTTGACGAGTAAGTTGGGAAATTTGGAAGGCAGGACCACCGGTTCACTTTCAGACCCATCGTAATTATCTTGAAAATCAATCGTATTTTTCTTGATATCTGAGAGCATTTCGGCCGCAATTTTTGCCATTTTCGCTTCGGTATACCGCATCGCGGCGGCGCCGTCTCCATCAATGGACCCAAAGTTTCCATGCCCATTGACGAGTGGGTAGCGGGTCGAAAAAGGTTGGGCTAAACGGACCATCGCGTCATAAATGGCCGAGTCCCCATGGGGGTGGTATTTCCCCATGACATCGCCCACAATCCGGGCGCTTTTTTTGTATGATTTTTCCGGCTGAACGCCGAGTTCTTCCATGCCGTATAAAATCCGGCGATGCACCGGTTTAAGCCCATCTCTTACATCGGGTAAAGCCCGTGCCACAATGACACTCATCGCATAGGAAAGGAACGATGTGCGCATCTCGTCGCTTATATTAATGTCATCCATCTTATCGCGTTTAATTAGATCGTCTTGCATGGCACGCTCCTATATGTCTAAGTTCACAACGCGATCGGCGTTGTCTTGAATGAATGATTTACGGGGGGCGACTTCATCGCCCATCAGCATGGTAAAGACTTGTTCGGCTTCCATCGCATCGTCTAAATTGACTTTTAAGAGCGTCCGGTAATCAGGATCCATCGTGGTTTCCCATAGCTGTTCCGGATTCATTTCTCCGAGCCCTTTGTAGCGCTGAATTTGGGGTCTTTGACCGAAATCTTTAAGTGCCGTTTCTAACTCTTCATCGCTGAAGGTATACACAATGCGCTTCCCTTGTTGAACTTTATACAGTGGGGGTTGGGCAATATAGATGTAACCCCGCTCAATGAGCGGCCGCATGTGTCTGAATAAAAAGGTTAAGAGTAAAGTGCGAATATGGGCCCCATCGACGTCGGCATCGGTCATGATAACAATTTTATGATAGCGGGCCGCATCGGCATTAAATTCTTCGCCAATGCCGGTGCCAAACGCTTGAATCATCGATAAAATTTCTTTGTTTCCAAGAATTTTATCCAACCGCGCTTTTTCCACGTTTAAGACTTTACCGCGCAGCGGTAAAATGGCCTGGAATCCAGAGTCACGCCCTTGTTTGGCAGACCCCCCTGCGGAGTCCCCTTCCACGATATAAAGTTCTGATTTAACGGGGTCTTTTTCCCGGCAGTCAGCCAACTTTGAGGCAAACCCAAGGCCATCTAAAGGACTCTTGCGCCTTGTGGCTTCCCGGGCTTTTTTCGCGGCCAAGCGGGCTCTCGAAGCGAGTAAAGCTTTTTCAATGATGATTTTGGCATCTTGAGGGTGTTCGAGTAAAAAGCGTTCTAAGCCTTCGGCTAAAATGCCGGCGACAATTTTTCTGACTTCCGTGGATCCGAGTTTTCCTTTGGTTTGTCCTTCAAATTGAGGATCCGGGTGTTTGACACTGATGATGGCGGTGAGGCCTTCACGGGTATCTTCGCCCAGTAAGGATTCGTCTTTTTTAAAGAGATTGTTTTTCTTCGCATATGTATTTAACACCCGCGTGAGGGTCATTCTAAACCCTTCATCGTGGGTTCCCCCTTCGGGGTTATGGATGTTATTGGTGAATGGGAAAATGCTGGAATTAAACCCGTTATTGTACTGAAGGGCAATTTCTGCGATGATGTTTTCACTTTCCCCCTCACAAAAAATAACCGTGGGATGTAAGACTTCTTTATTTTTGTTTAAGTAAGCCACATATTCTTGAATCCCTCCATCGTATTTGTAATGGATGGGTTCTTGGTCATTTTTTCGGTGGTCACTGATGGTGAATTTAATCCCACGGTTTAAAAACGCCATTTGTTGCATCCGCAGTCTTAACTGCTCAAAGTCAAAAACTTGGGTTTCCGTAAAAATATCGGGATCGGGTTTAAACGTAATGAGGGTCCCTTTTTGATCGGTGGGCCCTTGATCGATGACTTCGGTGGTCGCGAAGCCTTTCACGTATGATTGCGTATATTTCGTGCCATCTCGGTGAATTTCCACATCAAAAGCCGAAGAAAGGGCATTGACCACACTGGCCCCAACCCCATGCAATCCGCCGGATACTTTGTAGGAGTTATTGTCAAATTTACCGCCTGCATGAAGCGTCGTTAAAATGGTTTCCACGGCCGGTCTTCCAGTTTTGGGATGAATATCCACAGGAATCCCCCGCCCATCATCCCGGACCCGGATGGAATTATCTTCGAGTATTTCTAAGGTGATATAGGTGGCATGACCCGCTAAGGCCTCATCCACTCCGTTATCGACAATTTCCCAGACGAGATGGTGAAGTCCTCTGGGGCCGGTGGAGCCAATGTACATCCCGGGGCGTTTTTTGACCGCCTCCAAGCCTTCTAAGATTTGAATATTATCGGATGTGTATGTGTTGGGGTTACTCATAGGTGGATACCTTAACCTTTCCTTGGTTGATTGCAAAGTGGGTGTAATTCGTTAAATTTTCACGTCTGATGAGATTTAAATCAGTGGTGGTGATAAATACTTGGGTTTTGTCGTCTAAATGCGTGAGAAGCGCATTTTGCCGGTGAGCGTCTAATTCTGAGAACACATCATCAAGCAATACGAGCGGTCGGACGTGTTTGATGTCTTTCATCCAGGCCACCAACGCAAGCTTTAAAGCGATGGCCAATGTGCGGATTTGACCCTGGGAGGCGTGGGTTTTAAAATCTTCGGTCACATGGTTAATCACAAAATCATCCCGGTGAATGCCTAAATTGGTCGTTTTGGTGTGAAAATCCCGGTCCACCGAATTTCTGAGTTGGTCGGCATAATCGTAAAAATTCATGGAGGGTAAATACTGAATCACGGGGGTCAACCCGTCCGCCGCAATTGATTGATAAATGGCGGTGAGCCGGGCCGATAACGCAGTTAAAAATGTTTTACGGTGCATCATGATGGTTTCGGCGGAATAGGCGAGGCGCTGGGTGAGCACTTGAAAGAGGCCATCGTTTTTTAAGGCGTCTAAGGTGCTGACTTGTTTGATCCGATGGTTGCGATCTTTGAGGAGGGTTTGATACCTCGATAACTCTCCCATTAACGCCTTGTCTTGATGCGTCCCTTGCATGTTCAAAAATTGGCGTCTGAGTTTGGGGGGGCCTTTGATGAGTTCTAAATCTTCGGGGGCAAACATCACCACACTCAAATCCCCGACAAACGCTGAGAGTTTATCCACCGAGCCTCCGTTGAGTTTCACGGTTTTACCTTGGCCACTCACGACCAGCTCGTACGTCTTATCGGCCGTTTTCCCTTCAATCTTTGTAAAGGGATGCGGCACTTGAATAATTTCTGTGTCTGCATTCGTGCGGTGCGACCGTGTATACGCCAGCATATAAATGCTTTCTAAGACGCTGGTTTTTCCTTGGGCATTATCTCCGGTTAACACGTTGAGTCTCGGGTGAAAAGTAAACGCCTCTTTTTCATACACCCGCATATGTTTGAGCATTAAGTGGGTTAACGACATGGCGCAATGCACCACACGTCATCGTCGATTTGGATGCGGTCACCGGGGTAGCATTTTTTTCCGCGCCGGTTTTCCAGTTCATCATTCACAAAAATACGAGTCGAGGCTAAGAGGGCTTTTACCTCACCACCGCTCGATGCTAAATTGATGTACTTGAGAAGTTGCCCTAATGTGATAAATGGGGTCTTAATTTCAATCGGAGTCATGGAGTCTCTTTCATATATTATATATATGCCTAATTATACCGTATAACCCTCCAAAAAACAATTTAGAAATGGCAAAAAAAAAGACCTATCTAAAGGTCTTTTTACGTGTCTTAATCGGTTTTAACTGGAAGGATGAGTTGCAGGGAATCTGGATCGTATTCACCGGTCATGACAAAGGGTCTAATTTCCCCGGTAAAACCCACTTTAATTTCGGATGAATTGAAGCTTTTGAGCGCATCCATTAAAAATTTCGAGCTGAAGGCAATTTTTAACCCTGACCCTTTAATACCCTCAACGGGGTTTAATTCTTCCAATACGCGGCCAATTTCAGGAGAAGAAGATGATATTTCAACCACATCGTCGTCGCGAATTTCACATTTGACAATGGCATTTTGGCCATCGCGGATAGAAAGTAAGCTGGCCCGTTCAATGGCCACCAACAATTGTTCTTTGTTGAAAACCACTTCGGTGGGAAATTCTTTGGGAATCAGTTTAGAGGTTTCAGGATAGTTGCCTTCGAGTAAGCGGGATAAGAAGACGGTTCCGTCATATTTAAATAACACATTGGATGGAGAAAAGTGGAGTTCCACCTCTTTTTGGTTATCTTCTAAAATCCGCACGAGCTCTTCTAATGATTTTGAAGGAATAATGACATCGGTGGGGGCGTACGATTGATCGAGCTCAATCGATTTTTTCGCGAGGCGATAACTGTCAGTGGCTACCGCAGTCAGTTGGTTGCCTTCGAGTTTAAAGTAAACGCCCGTCAGGATGGGCCGGTTTTCGACCGAAGATGCCGCAAATGCGGTTTGCCGAATCAACGATTTAAATACGCGCACGTTAACTTTAATGACTTCAGCACTTTCTTTAAATAAGAGGTGCGGGTAATCTTCTAAGTCCAAAAGATTCAGCGTAATGTCTGAGTGGTCGGCTTCGATTTTGAGTAAATTGTCTTCTAAGGCCGAAAGCAATACGTTTTGCCCATCGAGTTTACGGATGATTTCAACTAAGTAACGACCCGGAATTAACGCGGACCCTTCTTGTTCGACCGAAAGCGACGGATCTTGGACCACTTTATGAATCGAAACTTCACCATTGCTGGTGGTGAGTTGGAGACGATCTTTGAACGCTTCTAACTTAATCCCAGTGAGGGCTGGGTTTGGTGTTTTATTAGAGAGCGCTTTTTGAACAATTACAAGATGATAAAGAAGTTTATCTTTGTTCATTTGAAACCGCATAATTTCACCCCTTAATATATTCTTTTTTAAGTATTATTATTGTTATGTCGTGTGGAAATGTGGATAAGTCTTTTTTTCTCACATAATTATACCATAGTGGTGCGAAAAAACGATGCCTTCGTTAATCGGTTTCTCCACATTTAATCGACAATTTTTCCACATCCACTTTGATGTTTGCATCGAGGTGTAAATCGTTATAAATTTTCTCGACAGAATGCATGACCGTGGAGTGATCGCGGTGGGAAAAATACTCGCCAATTTTTTTGTATGGAATGTCATATAAATGCTTAATGAGGTACATCGCGACTTGTCTGGGATAGAGATAATTACGGGTCCTTTTTTTACTGACCAAGTCACTCACCGAGATTTTAAAGTAATCCGCAGTTACGCTCATCACATTGGTGATTTTTTCTTTCATAAAGTCGCGACTACTGGCTTTGGGTTTAATGAGATTTTCTAAAGCAATTTCCGCGTTTTTAATGCTAAACTCATAGTTAAATGCGGTGCAGTAAAAGAGGACTCTTTTTAACGCGCCTTCCAGTTCCCGGACGTTATTGTCAAACACGGAGGCAATGTATTCTAAAACCTTTTTTGGAATGAGATCACGTTCGCTGGTTTCCGCGTTGAGTTTTTTCTCTAATATCTTGATGCGGTGTTCTAAATCCGGCCGGTTGATATCCACGTTGACGCCCCAGGCAAAACGACTGGTTAATCGGGCCATGATATCTCTTAAATCGGAGGCCTTACGGTCGGATGAAATCACAATTTGTTTTTGCTGTTGGTAGAGTTTTTCAAAGAGCTTAAAAAATTCTTCTTGCGATTTTTCTTTTTTGGCTAAAAATTGAATGTCATCTACGAGTAATACATCAATATTTTTATAGAGGTTCGTAAATTCGGTATATTTTTTGCGGTTGGCGTGTTTCACATAATCTTCGACAAATTGATCGGCTTTGATGTATAAGACATTGGAGTGAATATTCCCTTCGATGATGTAATTTCCAATCGCGTGCATCAAGTGCGTTTTCCCAAGTCCCACGTCACCAAAAACATACAATGGGTTAGCGACAATCCCTGGCTGATCCGCGACTTTAATGGCGCTGGTGTAAGCCAGCCGGTTTGAATTTCCAATGACAAAGTTGTCAAAGGTATAACCGGGTATTAAATTGGATTGGGTGGAGGAATATTCGTCGTCTGATTCATCGTAATCAGATTGGGATTTAATCTTTTCACTGACTTGAGCTTCGGTAATCAGCCTAAATTCATGTTTATCTTCCACATAGGATTCAAGCATGCGGTTCATTTTCTTTAAATAAAGCATCTCGACGCGACGTTTGATGAATTCATTGGCCACAATCAGGTAGATGAAGTTATTCTTAATTTCATAAATGGTGTCAATGTTGGAAAAAATCTCTTGAAATGTATCGGGTTCAAGTTCGTGAGATAGCTGAGATTTGATTTCTCCCCACATGATTGTGTTATCCATCGCGTCCTCCTTATTTGAGGTTTTAAGTGAATGTAGTCTATCATAGAAAAATGGGGATAAAAACCTTTTTTTTTCCACACAAAATGTGGAAAAATATTAGTTTACACATTCTTTACACAAAATAAATATGACAAAAAACGTCTATTTAAAAGGGTTTAAACCATTTATAAACATTTCCCCAATTCATGTTTTCCCCATTTCCCCTTTTCCACATAGCCGAATGTGGATTGTCCTAAAATAAGCCATTTTTGAGTGTGGAAAAAAAGATGATTTTTTTTCGTTTTAACTTATGTTTGACACGATTATGAATATCAACTATAATTTTCAAGCAATCTAGAGTTATAGAACTAGGAGGTGCCACGTATGAAAAGAACCTACCAACCGAATAAACGTCGCCGTGCAAAAACGCATGGTTTTAGAGAACGTATGTCAAGTCCTACGGGGCGTGCGGTCTTAGCGAGACGCCGTCAAAAAGGCCGTAAACGCATCGCTGTTTAATCGTTAACCCTTGAAAACACCTGAAAACGATATTGTTTGAGGTGTTTTTTTATTTTGATGGGAGTTTATGAATCGAACGTATAGTTTAAAGAAAAATGAAGATATCAAAGCAGTATTAAACCATCAAAACAAACGGTTCTATCATGGAATTGGGGTTTTTGCAAAACCAAATCCAAGCATCCAATCCTTTCGAATTGCGTTTTCCGTGCCCAAAAAATATGGGAATGCGGTTAAACGCAATCAGATGAAACGACGCTTAAGAGAAATTGTTAGAACGTTTACCGTTAAGCCCAAGCATGATATTTTTGTGATCGTTCGGCCGGATTATTCGTTTCAATCATTTGAGATGTTAACGCAAACACTACACACCTGTTTTACCCAACTCAAACTCATAGGAGAGACACATGATTAGTTTAAAGAAAAAAATAACCCTCGGGGTTATGTTAGTACTGGTCCTTACTTTAGCGGGCTGTGCCGATGTTTATGATCAACCCATTGGAGTTGATGGCATTGGGGTCGGCTGGGTGCAATGGATTGTCGAACAAATCGCCAATGCGATCGTTCGAATCAGTGATATTGTTGGAGGACGCTATTGGATTGGTCTGACCATTATTACTGTCTTAATCCGGGTCATTGGATGGCCCATTTATTCGAAAACCACGGGGATGAGTACCAACATGCAATTTGCGCAACCCGAACTCAATAAACTTCAAGAAAAATATGCGGGTAAAAACGATGAAGCTTCCCGCCGGGCGATGCAGCAAGAAACCATGAAAATCTATAAAAAATACAACATTAACCCTCTTGGGTGTTTCTTACCGTTCTTGCAGATGCCGATTTTTATCGCAATGTATCAAACGGTACGCCGGATTCCTTTAACCATCGAATACGACTATTTAGATTTTTCCTTCTTATGGTTTGATTTTAAAGATCAACCGACCGACAGTTTGCTGGATATTGGACAAAACTGGACCTTTATTTTATTCGCAATTATTGTTGGAGTCTCAATGTTTGGGTATCAACGTTACTCCATGAAAAAACCGGAACATGCGCAAAACAAAAAATACCAAACCGCCGTTCAAAATCAATCGCAAAACACGATGAAATACATGACGTATTTTTTAACCTTCATGATTATGACCGTGGCCTATACGAACTTAGGGATTTCTTATTACTGGCTCATTGGTAACATTTTCTCATTCGTTCAAGCCTACATCAATCGCCAAAAAACGGCCAAACGTATGGAAGCGATGAAGGGAGCTTATTAATGAAAACACTCGTTTTTGAAGCTAAAAATGATGACGAAGCCCGTCTTCATGCGGCGCGCGAATTAAGGGTTAACCCTACGTTTATTGCCCTAAGTCATGAAGAAAAAAAGGGGATGTTGGGACTTAAAAAAACCGTCCAATACACGGCAACGGTAAACGTAAATTTACTTGATTTTGGCTATGACTTTCTCAAACAAACGCTCAGCGATTTAGAAATTGAAGCCACCTTAGAAGCCGAACAAAACACAGAAACCGGAGCCTTTCATTACACCATCGACTCCGAGGAAAATCCATTACTCATTGGTAAAAGTGGTAAGACTTTACACGGCTTTCAAACCTACATGCGCAACCTGATGAATTTATACAGCGATGAAGGGGTCAATGTCGTCTTAGATATTGGGGATTATAAGGCTAACCGCGAACGTCAATTGGAAATTTTAGCGACCAAAACAGCCAAAGAAGTGGCGCGTTCTAAGATTCCGGCGACCTTAAGAGATTTGAATGCGTATGAACGCCGGATTGTCCATACTAAACTCTCGGAATGGCGAGATGTCACCACGGTTTCTGAAGGTGAACGTCCCAATCGTTATCTCGTCATCAAACCCAAAGAATGAAGTTAATTGTGGGGCTGGGAAATCCCACAGAGCAATACGAGGGTACGAGACATAATGTGGGGTTTATGGCCCTGGATTATTATCTTAAAGATAAAGGCCTAAAACCTACCAAAAAATTTAAAGGGGTCATTTATAAAGGCCCTGATGTCATGTATCTCAAACCCCATACATTCATGAATTTATCCGGAGAATCTGTGGGGGAGGCGATGCGTTACTTTTCCATTGATCCTTCCGATGTCATCATCATCTATGATGATTTGGATTTACCTCCCGGCGCCTGTCGCATTCGTTCGCACGGTGGAACGGGTGGACACAAAGGGATGCAATCCATCATTGATGTTACTGGAACCGATGCCTTGGTACGCATTCGCATCGGAATTGGGAAAAGTGCCAACGCCAAATCGTATGTGCTGAAGAAAATTCCTAAAAAAGAGTGGCCTCTCTTTGAGGCTGCGTTTGAAAATGTCACACGCGCCTTGGATGCCTTTTTATCGGGGCAATCCATTGACTATTTAATGAATCACTTTCAAATGAGCGACTCCCCCCTCTAAGGGGGAAGTCGCCTGAGGTCGTTATGCGTTCATTGATTCACCATTATGCGAACCATCCATCGTTTGAACCCATTAAAAACGCGCTTCATCAGGAAGTGTCTTTTCAACTGAATATCCCTGAAGGTGACTTTTCACTTTTTGTATTAGCCATGTTAAGGACGCTCACTGAGCGTCCCTTTATTGTCGTGAATCATAATTTATTTCAAGCGGAAAAATGGTATGAAAAGAGTTTGGATGTTTTTGATAAGGTTGGGTTTTATCCGCACGATGAGTTTGTTACGCTCGATCAAATATCCCTCAATGATACGTTAAAAACCGAACGATTAAACACCCTCTATCAAGTGCTTCAAGGAAAGATTGATACCGTCATTACCCACCCGGTTGCCATGCATCAATGGATGCATGCCAAACCCTATTTAAGTGGACTCATGCAAACTTATCAAACTGGGGATATTGTTTCCATGGAAAGTCTATTGGGCCGCCTGGTGTTATACGGCTATCAACCCGTGGATCACGTGGAGAATGTGGGAGAATTTTCTCGTCGAGGATCGATCATTGATATTTATCAAATTCAATACGAACACCCCATTCGGATTGATTTTTTTGACGATGAAATGGATTCCATCCGAGTCTTTAACGCATTGACCCAACGTTCGATTAAAACGCTCAAACAGTTCACGTTAATTCCTAACCGTGAAATGGTTCTCGATGCCGAGCGGTTAACCACCATTGAGCAAAATGTCCGGAAAAAGATCGAATCACTTAAATTCACGGACGTTGAAAAAGAAATGGTTGAAACAGATTTACTTGCGCTTTCATCGGAACAAGGTGACGGGCTTAAAAGATATTTACCAGAACTAGATGAACCGGCTCAAACCCTTTTAGATATGGTGGATAATCCACTCGTGATTTATTTAAATCCCAGTGAATCTACGCGTAACATCGAAGCGTTAAAAAAAGATATCTTTAATCATTTAAGAGGCTTACCAGGACTTAAAAAACTAGGGCTTGAATGGGTCCCTGAAACGTTACCCAAAACGCCAGAAATATTTCTAAATCCATTTGATCATTTACCCGATATTAAGACCTATCATTTACGGGCGAAAGAAAGCTTTCATTACCATCAAAACATGCAGATGTTCTATCAAGATTTAATGAAGGCTGATCAGTATCAAACCGTGGTCATTCAGCTCGCTCAAAAACAAACCATCGATCAGTTATCAGCGCAACTGGAAGAAAAAAACATCAAACCGATTATCATCGGCAAAGACGAAGTCCCGGTGGAACACCGGATTAACTTTGTCCATACAGAATCGCCCTTAGCCTTTGATTGGTTTGATGCGAGACTTTTACTCTTAGACGATGCCCATATCTTTAAGTCGACCACAAAGAAAAAGAGTCGGTATAAATCCATCTTTAAAGATACCCAACGGATTGATTCTGCCAAGGCCTTAAAACGTGGCGATTTCATTGTCCATTATGACCATGGGATTGGGCGTTTTTTAGGCATTGAAACCATGACACTTAAAGACCTTACCAACGAATACATGGTCATCCAATATCAAGGGACGGATAAACTTTATATTCCCGTTGAGAATCTTTACGCCATTCAAAAATACGATGTCTATGAAGGCATCCAACCGAAGCTTTCTAAACTCGGGTCTTCCGAGTGGCAAAAGACCAAACAAAAAGCCAAGAAAAAAGCGAAAGAAATCGCGATTAATTTACTCAAACAATACGCCGAACGGAAATCGCAAAAAGGGTTTGCGTTTAGTCCAGATACCGATCTCACCGATCTTTTTGAGGCGGATTTTACCTACCAAGAAACACCCGATCAGTTGAGTGCCATCGAGGCGGTTAAAACGGATATGGAATCTAAAATGCCGATGGACCGTTTGATTTGCGGGGACGTGGGATATGGGAAAACCGAAGTCGCGTTAAGAGCTGCATTCAAAGCAGTATTAGATAATAAGCAAGTGGCCTATTTAGCTCCCACTACCATTCTCACCAAACAACATTATGAAACGTTTTTGAATCGGATGGAAAAGCATGGGATTAACGTCGCTTTACTTAACCGGTTTACGGGGACTAAAAACACCAAAAAAATATTAAAAGGATTGGCGGATGGCAGTGTGGATGTGGTGATTGGAACTCACCGTTTATTATCCAAGGATGTCGAGTATAAAGATTTAGGACTCCTCGTCATCGATGAAGAACAACGGTTTGGAGTCAACCACAAAGAAAAAATCCAATCCTTCCGCAATCACATCGATGTGATGACTTTAACAGCCACCCCGATTCCAAGGACCCTTCAGATGTCTTTATCGGGAATCAAATCGATGAGTTTACTCAACACCCCCCCAGAAAATAGACACCCCATTCAAACGTATGTAATGAAACGATCTGACCGGGTGATTAAAGAAGCGATTGAACGCGAACTCGGTCGCAAGGGTCAAGTCTTTTATCTGTATAACCGCGTTGAAACCATCGCCCAAGTGACGCACCGGTTAGAGACGTTAATTCCCGATGCGCGCATCATGTTTGCGCACGGTCAAATGAACAAACAAACCTTAGAAAAAGTCATCCATGATTTTGTCGATTATAAATTTGATGTATTGGTGTCGACGACCATCATCGAAACCGGCATCGATATCCCCAGAGCCAACACACTCATCGTGCACGATGCCGACCAACTGGGACTGGCCCAAATGTATCAAATCAGAGGCCGTGTGGGACGCAGTAACCGAATTGCTTATAGTTATATGATGGTCGATGAACATAAAGTGCTCAAAGAAGATGCGATCAAAAGACTCAATGTCATTCGTGATTTTACGGCGCTTGGGAGTGGCTATAAAATTGCGGCCAGGGACCTAGCCATACGGGGCGCCGGGGATTTACTCGGGGCCGAACAATCCGGATTTATTGAAACGGTGGGCATCGATATGTTCATGCAGATGATATCCGATGAAATTAAAGTCATCAACGATCCTGAAAAAATGCAAAACCCACTCAAAAAACTCGCGAAAATTAATGTGTCTAAAGCCTTCCCTAATGACTACATTGAAAGCGAAGAAGACAAACTGGTCTACCACAAGAAAATCAGTACACTGACATCGAGCTGGGATATTATACAATTAAGAGAAGAGATGGAAGACCAGTTTGGGAAACTTCCCAAGTCGGTCTATGAGTACATGCTTTCTAAGGTCTATGAACACCTCGCACGCTCCAGGGATGTCGAACGAGTTATCATGCAAAAAATGGAAACGATTGTCTGGATCAGTGAAACCGGCTCTGACCGGGTGGCAGGGGATCATCTATTCACTGCGGCTGAAGGCATCTCACCGAAAATTAAACTGGCCTACAAAGACCGTAAGATTAAAGTATCGATCCCCCATTTAGAGATTCAAAAGCCCTTACTAGAAATCTTGATTACCCTACTAGAAAGCATTCAATAAAAGGAGATACTATGCCATCGATTGCCATTATCGGCGCCCAATGGGGTGACGAAGGAAAAGGGAAAATTACCGACTTTTTAAGTGATACTGCGGATTATGTGGTCCGATTTCAAGGCGGTGACAACGCCGGACATACGATTCATTCAAAGGGTGAAAAGTACTCTTTACATTTATTACCTTCCGGCGTCTTAAGAGATACAACGATCAATATTTTAGGCAACGGGATGGTCATTAATCCCGAATCTTTAGTGGAAGAAATAAACGTCCTCAAAAACCTTGGGAAAAATCCTACGATTTATATTTCAAACCGGGCGCATGTGATTATGCCGTACCATAAAACGCGTGATCAAAACGCCGAAGATACCCAAAACATTGGGACCACACTCAAAGGGATTGGACCGGCTTATCAAGACAAAGCGGCCCGTGTGGGACTTCGTATGGGAACCTTTGTGACCCCCGCGTTATTTAAGGCGTATTTAGCCACCCATTTTGAAGGGGTCAAAGGGAATTATGAGGGGACCCCGGAAGCGTTATTTCAAACTTATCTTCCCATCATTGAAACACTCAAAGACTTAGTTACCGATACCAGTGTAATCCTCGCAGGCGCGTTTGAAAAAAATAAACGCGTTGTATTTGAAGGGGCTCAAGGGACGATGTTAGACATCGAACAAGGCACCTATCCGTACGTTACTTCATCGTCTCCGAGTGCGGCTGGCATTCCCGCAGGAGCCGGCGTAGCGCCGAAACATATTGAAAAAGTATTGGGCATTGTAAAAGCCTACAATTCACGTGTGGGCGAAGGTCCTTTTGTCTCTGAAATGGAAGAAGCTAAAGCCGACGTGATCCGTAAGATTGCGAACGAATACGGAACCACAACGGGAAGACCCAGGCGTATTGGGTACTTAGATTTGGTCGCTTTAAAACACGCGCACCGGGTGAATCATTTTGATGCCTTTGCGATTACGTTATTTGATGTGCTTTCATCGTTTGATGAACTTAAATTAGTGACGGGTTATAACCTGAACGGAACCGTCATTGATTATGTCCCAGCAGAATTAGAAACCCTCAGTCAGTGTGAACCTGTCTACCAAACGTTGCCTGGTTTTAAAGAAGATATTTCCCATCTTACCGATTGGAATGCACTGCCAGAGACTGCGAAAGATTATTTAAAAACCATCGAACACATCACGGGCGTTCCCGTCGGAATGATTTCAGTCGGCCCCGACCGCAGACAAACCATCTCCATGACGAACATATTCTAATAAAAAAACCATCCCGTAAAGGGGATGGTTTAAGGCAAAATATCAAAAGTGGATTGCAGTAAAATCATGGCAATGAATGTCAGCCGGATGAAGTAAAAATAAATCAATCCCCCAAACAAGTACACCGTATATAAACTGAAGTCCCGTCGTTTAATTTTTTTATCTTTGACTTTCTTCATTTGAAATCCAAAAAATCCCAGGCCGGCCGCGAACACAGAAAACTCAAACATAATAAATAAGAGTTCGGTGGAGTTATTGTTGAAGTATCCGGAAAATACGTAAGGGACTAAAAAGTAAAGCGTTGGGACAAACGTATATAGAAATATAATCGGAAATGTCATCACTGGAATACTTCTGGGCGTTGCTTTGGCAATCACATCGCGACCAATCCATGCCATCAAGCCAGGATAGATAATAAGTGTTACCATAAAAAGAGCGATGTAGACGCCGTTATAAATGCCGGATCCATCACGCACTTGAAAAAAGATTCCAATCAACGAAAGGAAACTTAGCATTAATACAATGGGTTCTGAATGTTTAAGAATTTGTTGTTTTATCATGACACCATTCCTACGGGTAAAGTATATCATACGAAGTCTACCCTGCTCTATTAAATCACCTTGTAATAAAGGAGAATTTATGCCCAAATCAGATTTAGAAATCGTCCAGGCGCATACCGCACAACCGATTGGAAAAATTGCCGAATCGGCCGGAATAAAACCTGAAGAACTTGAGTACTATGGATCCACCAAAGCCAAAATTGATTTAGCCATTTTTGACCGCTTAAAAACCGCGGAAGACGGGAAACTCATTTTAGTCACCGCGATCAATCCAACCCCCGCTGGGGAAGGAAAATCCACCACCACAGTGGGCCTCGGTCAAGCGTTGTCGAAAGTGGGGAAAAAGACGATGATTGCCCTCAGGGAACCTTCGTTAGGTCCGGTCTTTGGCGTCAAAGGTGGCGCAGCGGGTGGAGGATATTCGCAGGTGGTTCCCATGGAAGATTTGAACCTTCATTTCACCGGAGACATTCATGCGGTGACTACGGCTAATAATCTGATTGCTGCCATGATTGATAATCATATTTATCAAGGCAATGAACTCGGTATTGATGTGAACCGAATCACCTGGAAACGGGCGATGGACATGAATGACCGTGCCTTAAGAAACATTACCATTGGGCTTGGGGGAATTGGTCAAGGCATCCCCCGAGAAGATGGCTTTAACATCTCCGTGGCTTCCGAAGTCATGGCCGTCTTAACACTGGCTAAAGATGTGGAAGATTTAAAAGTTAGACTTAAACGGATGGTCATCGGATATAACCAATCACGCACGCCCATTACCGTGGGTGATTTAAAAGCGGAAGGGGCCGTCGCGATGATTTTAAAAGATGCGATTAAACCCAACCTCGTTCAAACCTTAGAGGGCACCCCCGCCTTAGTGCACGGGGGACCGTTTGCCAATATTGCCCACGGCTGTAATTCTATTATCGCCACAAAACTCGCTTTAAAACTGTCCGATTACGTGGTTACAGAAGCGGGGTTTGGGGCTGACTTAGGGGCTGAAAAATTCTTAAATATCAAAACCCAAGAAGGCAAACTCACCCCGCATGCCGTGGTGATTGTCGCCACCATCCGGGCTTTAAAAATGCACGGTGGTATGGGGAAAGATGATTTAAAAAACGAAGATGTTGAGACCTTAGAAAAAGGCTTTGAGAACCTTGAAAAACACATTGAAACCATTCAATCATTCGGCCTACCCTATGTCGTCGCCATCAATGAATTTCCTACCGATACGGAAAAAGAAGTCGAAGCGCTCAGCCGTTTACTCGAAGAAAAAAAACATCCATTTGCCTTATCAAGGGTATTCGCAAACGGCGGTGAAGGTGGCGTTGACCTCGCTCACAAAGTCTTAGAAGCCCTCGAAAAACCCAGTCATTTTAAACCGCTTTATGCGCCCAGTGATTCACTTGAAACAAAAATCAAAACCATTGCCCAAACCGTATATGGTGCAAGTGATGTTGTGTTTTCTGATGTGGCTAAACGTCAACTGAGAACCTTTAAAAAAGCGGGGTGGAACGACTTACGCATCTGTATGGCGAAAACGCAATCGAGTCTATCTGATGACCCCAAAAAAATGGGAAGACCTCGTGATTTTACGCTCACCATCCGAGAACTCAGACCTTCGATAGGGGCTGGGTTCATCGTCGCACTTACCGGGAATATGATGACGATGCCTGGACTGCCTAAAATTCCTTCTGCTGTACACATGAAACTCAATGAAGATGGCCGTGTTGACGGACTCTTTTAAAAGGAGAAACCTATGACTCAATTAGCATCGTTTAAAGCATTAGAAAAGAAACTCGCTGCGTATCAATATGTCCTCAATGTGGTGGGATGGGATTCTTCTACCGAAGCACCTAAGGGAGCGTTTAAACGCCGGGCGGATATGCAAAGCATCATTTCTCAAGAAGCCTTTGAACTCTGGACGAGTGATGAATACCGTGAATTATTGGAAGCTTTATTGAACGATTCAAGTCTTTCAGAGCTTGATCAAAAAAGTCTCCAAAAAGCCCATAAAGCATTATCCAAAGTGAATCAAATTCCTGCCGATGAATATGCGGCTTACAATAAGCTACTCACCTTAGCGCAAAGAACCTGGGAAGATGCAAAAGCAAACGATGATTACGAAAGCTTTAAACCGACGCTTGGAAAAATCATCGAGACGCAAAAAAAATTGATTGCCTACCGCGGGGAAACCGCGGAACCTTACAATGTATTATTGGATGATTTTGAAGAAGGCATGACGATGGAAAAATACGATGCATTCTTTGATGTCATTCGTAAAGATCTCGTGCCTTTTGTCCAAGCGGTTTTAATCAATCGCCCCGAAAAACCTGCGTTTATCGACCGGCATTTCCCAAAAGCCGGACAAAAAGCATTTGTCGAATATCTCAACGAAGTCTTTGACTATGATTTAGATAAAGGATTACTCAAAGAAAGTGTGCATCCATTTACCTGGAATACGCATCCCAGTGACGTCCGGTACACGGTGAGATACTTGGAAGATTTTGTCTTTTCATCGATCTTTGCGGGCATCCATGAACTCGGCCATGCGACCTATGAAATGGGGATTGATGAAGCCTTGAACGATACCCGTTTAAAAGGCGGAACATCGATGGGAATTCATGAATCACAATCGCGCTTTTATGAAAACGTCATCGGTCGGTCCAAAGCCTTTTGGGAGGTCCATTATCCGAAGTTAAAATCCTTATTCCCAGACGCCTTAAAGGATGTGGACGTGGACACGTTTTATCTCGGCATTAACTGGGTTGAACAATCCTTCATTCGCGTGGAAGCCGACGAACTTACCTATCCGTTACACATTATGATCCGGTATGAATGTGAACGCGCGATTTTTAATGAGGGACTGTCGCTGGATGAGTTACCGGATGTATGGAATCAAAAGGTAAAAGACTATCTGAGTTTAACTGTGAAAAAAGATACCGATGGACTCTTGCAAGATGTGCACTGGAGTGGCGGTGCCTTTGGGTATTTCCCCACCTACGCCTTAGGCAGTGCTTATGCGGCACAAATTTATTATTCCATGCGCAAAGAACTCGATCTTGACGCCGTGATTAAAGCCAACGATATCCCGAAAATTAATGCCTGGTTAAAAGATAAAATTCACCGGTTTGGGAAACGTAAATCTCCGGAAGAAGTATTGCTGGAAGTCACCGGAGAACCGTTTGACGCAGCGTATTATATTCGCTACTTGAAAGAAAAATATAGCCCCCTGTATCTGAAGTAAGGAGCCGACATGATTTTAGATGGCAAAGCCCTTTCCATCACCCGTCAAGACGCGCTTAAAAAACGCGTCGAAGCTTTCAGTGAACCCCCGCATTTGGTGGTCATTTTGACAACGGAAAACCCCGCCAGTCAGACCTACGTAAAAGCCAAAGAAAAAGCCGCCCAAAACGTGGGCATTAAATCCACCATCATTCACGACACATCCTTGGATGAAGCGGGTCTTTTAGATACCATTCAAAGACTCAATAACGACCCCAGTGTGCATGGTATTTTGGTACAGCTTCCGTTAAAAGAAGGCATGAATGTCGATTACGTGATGGAAGCGATTGACCCGAAAAAAGATGTGGACGGGTTTCACCCTTTAAATGTCGCTGCCCTATTTCAACACCGAAAAGGATTGGTGCCAGCGACACCCAGAGGCATCATGATGTTATTGGATGCTTACGCCATTGAGGTGGCAAGCAAACACGTGGTTATTGTGGGTCGCAGTCAAATTGTGGGGACTCCCCTCATCCATTTATTTTTACAAAAAAATGCGACCGTGACCGTCTGTCATTCCAAGACCGAAGATTTAAAATCGCATACTCTCAGTAGCGGATATTTTAGTGGTCGCCATTAGCCGCGCAAAATTTCTCACCGCCGATTATGTGAGGCCGAAAGCGAACGGTCATTGATGGGAATCAACCGGGCCTAGATGTGTGGGACGCTACAGGGCGATGTGGACTTTGCCTTGTGCTGAACCCATAGCCTCAGCCATAACACCGGTTCCTAAAGGGTCGGTCCGATGACGATTACTGCGTTATTAGAAACACACTAGACGCCTACGAAGCGCAAAAGGAGTGCCTACGATTGCATCGCTATCAACGTCCTTGTTGGACGCTTTATTTTCCGGATTATGAACGCTATGACCGTTTTTTAACGGTGGAACTTGCGGCCTTAAAAGCCTACGTCAAACTCGGTAAAGTCCCCGAAGAAGATTACGAAAAATCGGCGGGGCGTCGATGTGACGTGAAAGATATTGAACGCATCGAAAAAGATACGCATCACGATGTGATTGCTTTTACCCGCAGTGTCACACGCAACTTAGGCAAAGAAAAAAAATGGTTTCATTATGGATTAACGCCTGACCGATATCGTGGATACGGCCTTGGACTGGCGTTTAAAAGCGCTAATCAAGGCTTAGAAGCCGGGTTGGTTAAGATACTTGGGACCTTAAAACGGCACGCCCCTGACGTATAAAAAGACGCCCATCATCGGACGAACCCACGGGATGCATGCGGATGTCACCAGCTTGTTTAAAATTTGCCTTAGGTGCGATTTATTCACCACGACTGCTTTAAAGAAGCCAGACGAGGCATCGAAGTGGGAAAAGTATCCGGGGCCGTGGGCACGTATGCGCACACCGGATTACAACTGGAAGCAGCAAGGTGCCGGTTTTTAAACTTAGCGCCCGTATCGATTTCCAACGCAAGTCATTAACCGCGATCGCCATGCGCATTACTTGCATGTCTCCGCCCTCATTGCGACGGTGTTGAACAAATCTGCTTTAGAAATTAGACACTCCAACGCAGTGAAAATCGGCGAAGCCAAAGAAGCCTTTGGCCTCCGCCAAAAGGCTCATCGGCGATGCCGCATAAACGGAACCCCATCGCTTCTGAAAACCTTATGGGTAACGGCCTGCTTAGTCCGGGGACATGATCTGCCTGAAGAAGATAGGCGCTTTTGGCACGAAAGAGACATCTCCCACTTCATCTGGTGGAACGTCATCATCCCTGATGCCAGTCTGGTGGATTATATGCTGGACCGATGGAACGCGTCTTAGATGGGATTGAAGTGTACGAAGAAAAATGCTGGAACACATTCAAATGACCAATGGGGTGATCTTTTCTTCAGCATAAAATTCACGCCCTCATCCAAAAAGGGTGACCCGGAAGAAGCCTGATGATACGATTCAACCCTCACCTTTCCAAGCCCGCGATGAAGACCGCCATTTCAAAGACGTGTTAAAAACGACAAAGCGCTATTCAAGCCTTTACTCACCGATGCCGAAATTGATGCCTGTTTTGATCCCACCAAGCGCTCGTTCATGTCGATGCGATTTATCAACGATTGTGACTTTATGCGTAAACTTAACCGACTCTCATTCAAATCTTATCGCTGATATTTATCGTAATGCTCGCCGCTCAACTTTAACCAGCCGCTGGTATTTGAGTGTATCGGAAGGGCGGTATGAATCCCACAATGACATCACCTATGATCATGGATATTGTAATTCGTGGAATTGATTGATTATCTCAATTACCGGCACGATGATCTCACGTTTGGGGCGAGTCCTGAATCCAGTGATGTCTTTAATGCGAGACATTGAAATCCGCCATATATGGAAGATGTCAAAGATTTATTACCACATGTTATGAATTTGTGGCGGTTTTCAGTGGATCGATGGCCGGCGCAATTTTTATTCTTTGAATACCGAAAGAGTCCCAAAGACTTTATTTAACCGTGCGCTCGATGTTTGTCATCCCTTGATGTTACACCTCCTTTATCGGGACCTGGTTTTTTTGGATTGATTTCGCCCGGATATTTACGCTTTTTCACGAACTCTTTTTCACCAATGACGATTGGATATTAAGATCGAACGATGTCCCCTATTCAACCTACCATCCCCGTTTTGGATGGTCTCTGGGCCTCTTTATTCTTGTCTTTTTATCGGCGGTGGAATTCACGTTCTTCCGCGTGGGAAGCCAGTACCCGGAAAAAATGTAAAGTTTTCTGGAAATTTTTACAAAAAGATAGGTCAAACGCCATCTTTTTGATTAAATAAAGTAGGTTAGTATCATATATGGCTGAGAATATGGCTCGACTGTTTCACCTCTTCGCCAAATGAAGAGACTATGATACTGCAAATCTTCTTTTTGTGGTTCCATGATACTTGGCCAAAATTAGGAGGTTTTTTATTTTGGAAAGAATTATGAGTTTCTTTAAAATCATGAACGCGGATCTTCAGTGAAAACTGAAGTGTTAGCAGGCCTCACCTTTATGATGGCGTATATCTTGCCAGTCAACTCGGCGATGTTATCGCAAACGGGGATGCCGTTTGGCGGCGTCTTTTTAGCCACCGCGCTTTCGGCCCTCATTGCGACTTTAATTATGGGGGTTTTTGCGAACTATCCCGTCGCGCTTGCTCCTGGCATGGGTGTGAATGCATTCTTTACATTCACCGTCGTGTTTGGCTATGGGCTTTCGTATCAAGCCGCGCTTGCTGCTGTATTTATTTCTGGGGTTTTATTTTTAATTATCTCTGTCAGTGGACTGAGAAAATTTGTGATTGATGCCATTCCCGATGCGTTAAAAATTGCGGTCGGCGCAGGGATCGGTTTTTTTATTACTTTTATTGGCCTGACCAATGCGGGGATTATTGTGGATGATGGCGCAACACTCGTAGCGCTTGGAGACTTTTCCAATCCCGCCGTTTTACTCGGGTTATTCGGCCTGGTGGTTGCGGTGGCACTTTATGCCGCAGGCAATAAGTTTTCCATCATCATTGCGATTGCCGTGACGACCGTAGTCGGAGTGGTATTAGGATTACTGGGTGTGGAATACATGCCTGCTTATTCCGCTCAAGGCCTGGATGGTTTATTTTCAGGACTTTCGGAAATTAGCTTTTCGTTCCTTAGTGGCTTTGGTGAACTCTTATCATCCCCTGAAGCATTCCTGATCATTTTCACATTCTTATTCGTCGACTTCTTCGACACCGCTGGGACATTGATTGGGATTGGCAAAGAAGCCAATTTAATCAACGAAGACGGCGAGCTTGAAGGGGGTAATGCGCCACTCATCGCCGACTCATTAGGCACCGTCATTGGGGCAGCTTTAGGAACGTCTACCGTCACCAGTTACGTCGAAAGCACCACCGGGATTGAACAAGGCGGAAGAACCGGTTTGACCAGTGTGACCGTCGCACTTCTATTTGTACTTGCATTGCTTTTATACCCGGTACTCAGCGTGGTGAACGGTGTTGTGGTTGGCTTTAATGATTTCGGTGAAGCCATTGTCTATTCCCCCGTCACCGCCATGGCCTTGATCATGGTGGGGGCGCTCATGATTGGCCAACTGAAAGAGTTAGATTTCGATGATAAAGCCGCGGTCATTCCGGCGTTTTTCACCATCGTATTCATGATTTTAGCGTACTCCATCGCGGAAGGTATCGCCATGGGCTTTATCTTTTATCCGATTACCATGGCCGCCTCCAAAAGGGCGAAAGATGTTCACCCTGTGATGTGGGCGCTCTTAGTGGTATTTGTCTTACGTTTTGCCTTAGAAATTCTTTAACGATCGTGGATGTGCCATAAATAATGAGCCACGATGCTCCGGTAAGGACGCCAATTTAAGGCGTCCTTTTCTATGTCATCCGGGGATAACTGAAAATCAAAAAAGCGGTTATAGCCATGAATGAGGCCTAAGTCCTTCTTGGAAAAATGGTCCATATCATCCATGACAAACATCAGCATCATATCCACCGACCATGGCCCGATCCCCCGGATGGTTTGGAAGTGTTTGAAGAGGGCTTCTTTCTGAGTAAGATCAAACCGTTTGACATCTAAGTGACCTTTTAAGGAAGCCTCAGATAAGGCATGTAAATATTCAGCCTTTCGGTTTGATAATCCCAGTTCTCTTAAACGTTCATGGGAGATGTTTAAAACACGGGCCGCATCAAGCGTTCCAAAGCAGGCATCACGCACTCTTTGAAATAAGGTTTGGGCGACTCTTACGGAGAGTTGCTGACCGAGAATGGTGAAGACCATAAACGGAAACATCTCCCACGATATTTCGATGGCTAAATCCCCCACATCGTCAAAAAGACGCGTCAATTTGGCGTCTTTTTTTTCTAACTCAAGGAGTCGTTCATCCGTACGGTTGAGCCATAATTTTTTCATGCGATCTCCGGGGCTTTTGCGTCAAGTTTTTTCCGTGAAACTTTGATACAATAAAGGCGTCTTACAAGGAGCGTGTAAAATCATGAAAGATATTATCTTTGATTATATAGAAGAAGAGAAAACCAGGCAATTTGAACACCTTGAACTCATCGCCTCAGAAAACTTTGCGTCACCTGCAGTGAGAGAAGAGGGGGTCCATTTTAACCAATAAATACGCGGAAGGGTACCCAGGTAAACGCTACTATGGGGGCTGCGCTGTCGATAAAATTGAGACCAAAGCGATTGAACGCGCCAAACACTTATTTAATGTTCAATATGCCATCGTTCAACTGGCACCTGGAAGCAGTGCCAATCAAGCTGTTTTCCGGGCGATTTTAAATCACGGGGATAAAGTCTTATCGATGGGGGCTGGATCACGGGGGCCATTTAACGCATGGTCACTTCATGAGTTTTTCCGGCGAAGATTATATATTCACCCATTATATGGACCTCACCACTGAAATGTTGGATTATGATGCCATTGAAGCTGATGGCCTCTAAAGGTCAAACCTAAACTGATTATCTCGCATAGTTCATACCCACGAACGATTGACTTTGCACGGCTTTAAAGCCATAATGATGTGTTGAGCTAAACTGATGGTGAGGGCCTGCATTGCAGGGCTTAGGCGGCCGGGGTTCACCCTGTCCCTTCCCCCCATGCGTGTGCATGTGGTCACTACGGACTACGCACAAACCTTAAGAGGTCCTCGAGGGGACTCATCTTAACGAATGATAAAGCATTAATTAAAGCCATCAACCTAAAGTTTTCCCGGGCATTCAAGGCGGACCGCTCATGCATATTATTGGGGCGAAAGCCGCTGCCTTTAAGAGGCCATGAGTGAGGAATTTAAAACCTATCAAGCCCAAATCATCCAAACGCTTTCAAACCTTTAGCCAAGCGTCTCAGTGAACTGGCTTCCGGTCAGCGGAGGCACCGATAATCATCTGGTTTTAGTGGACGTGAAATCAATATCACTGCTAAAACGACAGGCAAATGGGCTGAAAACGGTTAGAATCGGTGAATATCACCTGCAATAAAAAATTCCATCCCCAACGATGATGAAAGCCCCTTTGTATCCAGCGGTATTCGCTTAGGAACTCCTGCATTAACCACACGAGGATTCAAAGAAAAAGAGATGATTCAAGTGGCCGACCTCATCCATCAAGCATTAACGGTCGAAGATGGTGAACTTTCAAGAGTGAAAGAAACAGTCTTAACCTTGGTGCAACCATTTCCCTTACCTTAACTAAAAAACCCTCCATGATAAATCCATGGAGGGTTTCTTTTATTTTTTGCTTTCTTCGATGAGACTGTTGATATCAATTTCATCAAACGTGTATTTCTTCATACAGAAGTGACATACGGTCTCAATCTGACCGTCTTCTTCAATCATCGTTTTTAGTTCTTTTTCTCCGAGTGAAATTAAGCCTCGTTCAAACTTATCACGGTTGCAATCACAGTGATATTTAAGTGGCATTGATTCTAAGAGTTGATGATCACTTGTGATTTGATTCAAAATATCTTCAGGCGTCAGTCCATCTTCTAACATGAACGAGACATGGGGGAGTTTTTTGAAGGCATCTTCCACCGCATTAAGGTGGTCATCTTTAAAGCCTGGAAGCATTTGTAAGATGATGCCCCCAGCGCCAATGATGTTATTGTTCTCATCGACTTTCACCCCTAAAGAAACCACCGAAGGGATTTGTTCAGAGGATTTAAAGTAGTAGGCAAAATCTTCGCCAATTTCGCTGGTTAAAAGCTCAACACTCGATGTAAAAATATCGCGAATTTTCAAATCTTTTGTGATGTGCAGTTGACCATTACCGACGGCTTTACCAACATTGAGTTTTCCAGAATCGTATTGCAAGAAGACGTGTGGATTTCCGACATACCCCCGGACTTCCCCGTGGGTATTCGTTGTGGTGACCATTCCCGCGACTGGCCCATCCGCATCAATGCGCAATGTGAGTTCGGCGTCATCCCGATCAAAAGCCCCTTTATACATCGCCCCCATGATGACACTGGCCGTTAAAAAACGACCCAGGGCCGCCGACGCGGTGGGCCATAAATCGTGAATGTCTTTCGCTTCTTGAACTAAAGCCGTGGTATCGGCCACATAGATACGGGCCATTTTTTCAAATGCGTATGCTTTTATGAGTTTATCCATTCATTTCACCTTCGGCCATTATAGCATAGCCCATTGAGAAAGTCGGGCAAATCGATTACACTATTTTCATGTTAAAACTTGGCAATTACACGCTGGATAATCCGATCATTGCAGCGCCATTAGCGGGCATTTCAAACCGGGCTTACCGGCGCATTATGCATGAATTTGGCATTGGGCTTTCGGTCACCGAAATGACGTCCGCCAAAGCGTTAGAATATCGCAATCAAAAAACCATGGAGATGTTAGAAATCCACGCCGATGAAGGGCTGGTATCCCTCCAACTTTTTGGCGACGATATCAAGACACTCAAAGAGGCCGTCCAAATCGTCAATGCGAATTCAAAAGCGGCCATCATTGATCTCAATGCGGGATGCCCAGTCCCTAAGGTTGTAAACACCGAAGCTGGAGCAGCGTTGATGAAAAATCCTGAAAAGACGTACACCTTATTAAAAGCCATGGTTGAAACATCCAATACCCCGGTGACGGTCAAAATTCGCACCGGCTGGAATGATGATTTAATGACTGGCATTGAGATGGCTCAAGTGGCCGAAAAAGCGGGCGTTTCTTGGGTGGCGGTGCACGGCCGGACGCGGGCCCAAAAATATAACGGTCATGCGTCGTTAGACGCCATTCGGGCCATCAAAGAAGCGGTTCAAATTCCCGTCATTGGAAACGGTGATATTAAAACGCCCGAAGATGCGAAACGGATGTTGGATGAAACCAAAGTCGATGGTGTCATGATTGGCCGAGGTTTGATGGGAAATCCGTGGCTCATTGCCCAGATAAAATCGTATTTAACGACCGGTACTTATGACGCAGATATTTCCTTGGAAGAACGCTTTTCGGTATTAGTTAAACATGCAAAATATTTAGAAGCACTCAAAGGTGATCATATCGCGGTGTTAGAAATGCGGGCGCAAGCCAGCCACTATGTGAAAGACCTCCCGTATGCGTCAACCTTCAGAAAAGGGTTGATGCCGTTAAAAACGATGGAAAAAGTGTATGCGCATATTTCCCAATACCAAGCGGATTTAGCGCGTCGTTTATAATTTTTATAATGTGAAACGGTTTAAAAGTGTAATCATTACAATATAATAATCTCAAGACATCTATGAGGTTATTTTTTATGACAAAATTGAAACAGATACTCACCGAACCATCGGTTTTTTATGAAAGTTTATTCGCACTCATCGGTGCGGTTCTAATAGCGAGTGCCTTCATCGTTCAAATATGGGTCGAAGATACGGCCTTAGTGGTGCGCATTTTATTTGCATTATCTTTTATCATTGGGGGTTATTATAAAGCCCACGAGGGCGTCACCGAAACCATAAAAAATAGAGTGCTCAACGTAGAAATATTGATGATTCTGGCGGCTTTAGGTGCCTTTTCCACCAATAATTTTTCGGAAGGCGCTATTTTAATTCTCATTTTTTCTGTCAGTGGGGCGTTAGAAACCTATACCACGGCCAAAAGTGAAAAGGCCCTCACATCCCTGTTAAATCTTGCGCCCAATGAAGCAATTTTGTGGCAAGATGGGAAAGAATCGGTCGTCCCAGTTGAATCGTTAACAGTCGGCGATGTTGTCATCGTAAAAGTCGGCGAGCAAGTGCCGGTTGATGGGACCATCATTAAAGGTTCCACCAGTCTCAATGAAGCCAACATTACCGGAGAAAGTGTGCCGGTGGAAAAAACCACGCAAGATGCAGTCTTTGCGTCCACTTTAAATGAACAAAGCGTCATCCATGTCAGGACCGATAAAGACCCGAAAGAATCCACCGTTCAAAAAATCATTGACTTCGTCCAAACCGCCCAAGATGATCAACCCCAAAGTCAAACGGTGATTGACCGAGTGGAAGGCATTTATGTATATGTGGTGATTGCCTTAGCCATCGCCTTTATGGTGGTGCCGCCCCTATTTAATTGGCTCTCATGGAGCGATGCCTTTTACCGCGGGATTATCGTCTTAGTGGTCGGGTCACCGTGTGCCCTTGTGGCCTCGATATCGCCCGCTATTTTATCGACACTCTCAAAAGCGTCCCGCCAAAAAATACTCATCAAAGGTGGCTCCAAAATTGAGGGAATCAACCAAGTTAAAGTCGTCTTATTTGATAAAACTGGGACCTTGACGTATGGGATTCCGGAAGTCCAATCCAGCTTCTTTGAAAATAAAGAAGATGAAGCTTTATTGGCCCCGATCGTCAAAGCGATGGAATCAGATTCCACTCATCCTCTGGCTAGAGCCATCGTCAAACATATTAAAGCCCCCAAAGATGAAGCCATTACCTCAAATGAAATTCCAGGGCAAGGTTTAGAAGCGACCTTTCAAAATCAAAAAATCCAAGTCGGCCGGTTCAACGGGGAAGAATCCCAAGTCATGCAAGAAAAAATCAACGCCAGCATGGCCCAGGGTGAATCCATTGTCAGAATCTATAAAAACAATCAAGTCATCGGGTATTACGGATGCGCCGATCAAATTCGGGACGATGCTAAATCGTTGATTGAAACATTAAACCGACGCGGCATTATTACCGTGATGGTCACGGGC
>JAGYLV010000035.1 GCA_018400875.1 bacterium | reverse complement strand
TGCCATCAACGATATGCTGGTGGATGGCAAATTTTATGATTACGGGAGTATGTTATAAAAATATGCTTGACACAGTGCTACATAAGTGCTAACTTGTGTGTATGATTTTCACAATTCAACAAGGAGCGCTATATGAAATCAGTACGGAAAAACATTTACTTGCCAGGGCAGATGGTCAAAAGGTTGTCGAGTTATTCAAAAAAAACCGGCCTGCTTATGTCTGAGATTATCAGGCGGGCTATCGACGAATATTTAAAAAAAGAGGGGGCTTGATGGCTGTAAGAATCAGAGCCCCGAAAAACGGGTATAACTTCAAAGAAAAAAATATGTACCGGCATAAGGTTTGGTCTGTTTTCGCAGAAAAAACAAACCCAGAAACAGCAACGGTTTTGTTCCTTCCGTCAAAAGAAGGTCTCGAAATACCAATAGCATTAAGTTATGGGTTCAAAGAAGAAAATCTAATTGCGGTTGACGATTGTCCCGCCATTATAGCGACATCAAAATGGAGAAAGGAATACCCAAAAATAAGGTTTTATGGCAACTCTCTTATTCGAGCAGCGGAAAGGATAAAAAACGAAGGCATAACCATTGATGCTGCTAATTTAGATTTATGCGGGAATATTAGTATGCCTATGATTGATGCCGTAACAGGATTTGTTTTTTCTGGTTGCCTATCTGGGAATAGCGTTTTGGCATTAACTGTTTTAAACGGCAGGGAAAGCACGGCTATAAACACGTTGGCAGATCTTTATTTAAAAGAGAAGGCATATACTTCAGATTTTTCTAAAAGGCTGCAAGTTTTCTTTTCTCTCATACATGGCTATCATGGGTATTATTTAACACACGAAACCCAGGGTGAATATAAAAGCGGTAGCCAAAAAATGAGCTATGGGATAGTCTCTATTGTCCAGGAATATGAAATAGGACATGAAATAAAAAAAACACTCTTACAACTAAAGCCGGATTTGATTGGGTATATAAAAATAAAAAAAGAGCATAGAGATCTTAGGCGAAGAATAAGCAGTCCGAGGTTCGGTAAATGTAGTGTTTTTATTGAATCAACATTTTCAAGCAAAGAGCTATCAAAAAAAATAAGCGTAGACGTGCAATTTGCAAATGACGTTTATTGTGTTTTTTTAGAAAAATATAAAAAAGAAAAAATAACACCTTTTTTAAAAAAAATAAGTCAACTTTGTAATAGGATAGGAAAGAAGGAGACAGTATATTTTAGGAAATTTGATTCATACGAAGACACGAAAAATTTAATAATAGATACTTTCGGGCATGATTTTTATGCTGGCTGTATTGGGCGCATGTCTATGGATTGGTGTAAAAACAAGGGGAAAGCAGAAAAATATCTTGATTCTATAGATTGGAAAATAGATAGGTGATGGTGGATAGTATTGTCTTTAGCCCCATGAAAACATAACAAC
>JAGYLV010000034.1 GCA_018400875.1 bacterium | reverse complement strand
GCGGTCTTAGAACGTTTAGAAACGTATGCCGGCCCGGTGGCCATCCATTCGTTTTCACCGAAAGTCATCCGGCACATCAAACATCAGGCCCCGGATGTTTTAAGAGGCCAAATCAGTTCGGATTTTAAAGACACGCAAAAACTCTCAAAATGGCGCAAGTTTTATCTGAGCCGGATGCTCTTAAATCCACTTTCGAAGCCCGATTTTATTACCTATGACATCCGGGCGCTCCCCCGGCCTTGTGTGACCCGGTTTAAAGCGACGAAAAAACCCGTTTTAGGCTATACCGCCCAAAATAAAAAGGCCTACGAAGAGGCCTTAAACTATGTGGATAATGTGGTTTTTGAACATTTCTTATTCGAGGTCGAGTGAGGATTTCGATGCGTAAATGATGATTAAAATGCCTAAAAAGACCCCGATAGGTACCCACACGGGCAAGGCATTTGAAACCGTCCCAAAGAGGGTGTAGATCATCAAAAGATTAAACCCATTTAAGATTAAATAAGAGGTGCCCAGCATCGCTGTAAACTTGAAGATGCCATGGGGTTTAACCAGAGTAATTCGTAAAGGATACGTATAAACAAAAGGAAGGCCCAAGGCAATCACGTGTTGCCATGGGGCTTTTTTTTCACTCCAATCGAGCAACGCTTGCAACTTTTTCTTTCTTGCTAGCCACGGCGATACGGACTGAATGAACCGGTGAAATAAAACATAGTAAAGCATGATCCCGATGAGGTTGCCCACCCACATATACAAACTCCCGAGTCCAATGGAACCGGTCAATCCGATCCAAAGGGTTTGGATCAACACACTGAGGGGGCCGCCGATGAGTGGGTGAATGATCGATAATCCAAGCAAAAAAACGCCGGCCCACACCGGCGCTTCTTGCATAAGTTCATTGATATATAGGCTAATCTCATTCATCAATATCTAAACGGCTGACCGTAATCGTTTTAATCAAGATAACTATGAGGGCCACCCCATAGGTAAATCCGATCCAACCGATGTCGGGCCAGGTGTTGAAAAACGGCCGGTTGGCGTTGAGAATGTAAAAGTATTCCCCTTCGCCGACTAAATAATTAAAGCCCCAAATGCCCAGTAAAGCGACCAGCCAAAATATCGCAGTCACTTGGAAATCTCTCCACGAAGGCCGGTAATGTTTGACAAAGACCACATACAGCCACGTCACCACAATGAGGACGTGGGTAAACTGTGAAACATAGCCAATGATATGGGTATATAGCGGATGGACATTGGCTGGGTAAGCAATCGCCACCACGCCAAACGCCCCGAGATAAAACATCATCGGAATCGCCCGTTCATCGCGGCTCCAGAAATAATAAAGGCTTACCACACTGGCGATGCGGCACACATGCAAGGGCAGTCCCGTTTCTAAAAACGAATCGGTAAATAACACCGACCAAGTATAAAAAATAAACACGGTAATGGTATTAATCCATTTGAGTAACGATTCAAATTTCCCTTGGTGGGCGCGGATTTGTTTGAGATAGACAAAAAACAAGATGGTCGCAATCACGCCGAAGGCAATATAGCCTAGATGCGGGAGGGTAAACGGTTGGACGCGAGGGACATCATCAATCAAAAATTCCAT
>JAGYLV010000033.1 GCA_018400875.1 bacterium | reverse complement strand
GAGCCAATGGGGATGGCATCAGCCTGGATGATTTGGCCATCTCGGTAGGTCACAATCTCGGTGGATCCCCCGCCGATATCCACCACAATTCCAGAAGGCTCTGGTTGGTCTAAAAAGACCGCATGAAAATCATAAGTGGCTTCTTCAGGCCCCGTGAGTAAATGGATTTCGAGGTTTTTCACCGCCTCAAACGTTTCTAAGAAGACGTCTTTGTTTTTCGCTTTACGAATGGTGGCTGTGGCGATCAGATACGTTTTCTTAATCCGTGCATCTTTAATTTCTTTGAGAAATTTCTGCACGGTTTCGATGGCGACGGCTAACCCCTCATCGCTTAGACTATGACCTTCTAAATAAGCGGCAAGCCCAATCGTTTCTTTGTGGGAACTTTTGAGTTTTAAAACATGGTTTTTAACTTTGTAGATGTTCATGCGAGCCGTGTTGGACCCTAAATCGATGATGGCATACATACGTATCTCCTTTGAGTTCTATTGTAGAAGTTTAAATGCGGTAGAGCAATCTAAAAGCGCCCTTAAAACACACGCATCATGTGCGTGTTTTAAGGGCGTTAGGAGGGAGAGGGTCGGGATCAAAGAGCATATCCAATGGGACGGCTAAAACCTGAGAAAGCTTAAAAGCCACGCGCAAGGAAGGATCGAACTTTCCCCGCTCAATGGCGATGATGGTTTGCCGGGAAACCCCGATCTTCTTAGATAACTCAGCTTGCGACCACCGTTGATGCTCGCGGTAGGCTTTGACGCGGTTGATCATGGCACCCTCATGGTAAATATTATATACTTTATTGTAAAGTAAACTATACATGTAGTCAAGAAAAAAAGAAGGGGGCGAGCCCTTCGAAAAAAAATAGGAGGATCCCTTTTTAGGACCTATTAATATATTAAAGAATGTATATGAATGAAAGATTTCTTTCTCGTAAAGTTTGTGATAATCTAAATCCTTCGCAGACGAACGTGATAATCTTGAAAAAGCGGTTGGATGCTATATAATATATACTACTTAGACCTTAAGGAGATTTTCATGTATAAAGTTTTACTTTATTACTTTTACACGCACATTGAAAACGTCGATGAAAAAGTGGCGGAACACAAACGCTTCTGCCAGGCCCATGATATCTTAGGGCGCATCTATTTAACCAGCGAAGGTATTAACGGAACCGTCTCAGGGACTTTAGATAACATTGCGCTTTACAAACAGTACTTAGAAAATGACCCCCTTTTTAAAGGCATCCTATTTAAAGAAAGTGACCATCCCGCCCATACGTTTAAAAAAATCATCGTCAAAAACAAAAACGAACTCGTCAATTTATCCTTAGAAGATGATGTGAACCCACGCGAAATCACCGGGAGCTACATCCAACCCGAAGAGTTTTATCAACGCATCCATGATGAAGACACCGTCATTATTGATGCGAGGAATGATTATGAATACGATATGGGTCATTTTAAAGGCGCGTTAAGACCCGATATTCGTACCTTCCGGGAACTTCCTAATTGGGTCCGCGCCAATAAAGAAAAACTCGAAGGCAAAAAAATTGTGGCTTATTGTACGGGCGGAGTCCGCTGTGAAAAATTCACCGGATGGCTGAAAAAAGAAGGCTATGAAGATGTCGGTCAACTCCACGGTGGGATTCAAACTTATGGCGCCAATGAAACCACGCAAGGAGCCTATTGGGAAGGTTCGATGTATGTCTTTGATGAACGCATCGGGATGCCCATCAATCATGTCGACCCGGTGATTGTCTCGAAAGATCACTACACAGGTAAGCCGTGTGAACGGATGTTTAACTGCGCCAATCCCCAGTGCAATGAACAAATCTTTGGCTCCAAAGAAAACCAACACGCTCATCTCGGTGGATGTTCACTTTATTGCAGTCTCCATCCTGAAAATCGCTACGTTAAACATCTCGACGCATCACAATGTGCACCATA
>JAGYLV010000032.1 GCA_018400875.1 bacterium | reverse complement strand
GACATCGCTGTCGGCCAATAGAAACTTACTGCCTAAGGGCGTGATATCATCGTAATATTTTAAAACTTCAAAGCGCGTGAATAAATCACTGCGGTCTTGACGCCCCTTCTGGTTTTCATGTTTCACCGTCAGTTTATCAATGACCACCACGCGGTCATAAATGACTTCCAAATAACTCCTGGCATCTTTGGATATTTCATCGGTGACAAAACACATGATATCTTCAATGCCTTGTTTTTTTAAGGCATACCCATACACGAGTGCACCGGGCACAAAAAAATCATTACGCATTAAAAAAGTCGCATAAATCATACGTGAGAAACCACACTTTCGAGGACTTTTTCAGCCCGCAGATTCGAGATTTTTAACGAGGCGTTTAACGTCTGCATCCACCGCATTAAATCGGGTTCTTGACTAGCGCTCATGGAACGCGATAGTAATCCAATCACTTCACTCTGGATAAAGATATGCACATTCGGGTCACACTGTTTCAAGATATCATGCGTGATGGATTCGATGGAATAAAGATCAAACCGTCTTAGATTCATCGACAGATGATGCCATGATTCACTGAGGCTAAATACGGTCGCATCAAGACCCGGATATCCCCCACCTGAGGCACGTATACGCTGAGCGACTTTTCTCAAAGAAACTACATCGTTGGATTCAAATTCTAAGTTATAGGCTAAAAGCGGATCGCGCACACCAATGGCTGTGCATCCTGATTTAAGGCCCTTTTTTATATCCCCAAAATCACAAGGATTTTCACCGATTAAAAACCGATTTTTCAAGGCTTCAAATCCGCCTTTACGAATCTTTTTTAAAGAACGGTTCGAAGGAGAGAGGGCACTTTTTTCATACATGATGACCGGCATTAATTCTCCGATGCGTTGCGCCCAAGAATGAATCATTTCAAGCGGGTCAAACGTATCGTGTAAAGGGACAAAAGGAATCACATCCACCGCGCCCATCCGGTAGTGTAAGCCTTGGTGCTGATTCATATCCACGTGGGTCGTAGCCGCTTGCACGAGGGCATAAATATGGTCCATCACCGTGCGAATGGGACCGACATACGTTACCACGGACCGTCCATAAAGCGCATCGGATTCGGCTAACATATAAACCGTCTCATCCACGCTTTCATTTAAATAGTGCTGGAACCATTCTTCCGTTTTAAGGGCCGATACATTGACCGCAGACCAAACGAGATCACTCGGCATTAAATGGACCTAAAACGAACGTCTTTTTCGCGCATGAATTCAATGATTTGTTTGGAGGAAATGACGATGCCGACATTTAAAAACGCATAGCTGGTATTTTCAGCCGGCCCATCTTGGGTCATAATTTGTTTTTTCATCCGGAGGTCTAAATCATGACTACGGGTGGCCGATTGCATGCCATAAACAACGCCTTGTTCATCAAACACCGGCCCACCCGATTGACCTTTAATGCCAGGTGTTGACATTTCAAATCCCATGACGCCCTCTTGATTTCCAATCTTCCGAGTGACCATGCCTTCTAAAGGGAAATAGGGCGATTGATGATGGCCTTCTTGGGTGAATCGGATGTCGTCTTTCACTTCATCATATGTGACGGTTGTATACTCTGAAAAAGGGTACCCCAGTTTACACAGCATCATCCCAGGTTCCACTTCGGTTTCAGAAAATAACGGATATTCATTCGTCAACATTTCCACACCCCCCTCAATATGAATGAGGGCTAAATCCAAGGTTTCATGCGTAATGAATTGGACTTTGGTGGGCGTTCCTTTAAAGACGTTATAAAACTGATTTTTAAACTGGATAGGCATGCCCGGGCGGTACTTGTATTTTTCTTTCAGTTGATCGGCGGAAAGTTGACCCGAACTGAGATCCGTTTTGTATTCGTTGTAACGGGTATTTAACGCATTGGCGAGCTGAAAATTTTGCGCCACATGTTTGGCAGTTAACAGCCATCCATCCTTATTAATGACAATCAAGGATGATGCACTTTTGTGCACCTCTTTAGAGCCATACGTCCGGTGAATGGTTCGCAGC
>JAGYLV010000031.1 GCA_018400875.1 bacterium | reverse complement strand
AAATTAAAGTTATACGCCAGGTCAATGAGAAATAATCCCGCCCCAAAGATCAAGACCGATAAATAAAGCAAGGCTTGCGAAGTAATCGGTTTATCTTTAGCCGTCAAGTACGACGATGCCATGGACGAAGCCAGCGCTGTGATGATGATCACCACTTTCCAGGGATTGGAAATGGCTTGCCAGTTCCCCGCGATGAATAAAAGCACCCCAAGGCCAATCAAAATGGCCCCAAAGGAGACGAGCACGCGGATAAAATCGAGGCCTTTGCGGGCTTCATAATGGGTTAGAATGTCTTTGGACTGAGTCGGTTTGATGATGTTTTTACTTTCCGCATCTTCCAAGACTTCGGTTAAAAACGTCAAATTGGATTTCGAAATTTTATGACTCATGAGGGGCCTCCGCTTTAATGACATCGTTTAAAAACGCAATGATTTTTTCTTTATGAAAGCTTGAAAGCCACCGTCTTCCGTACCCGTCAATCAACCGGTAATGATTGGAAAAATAATTTTGTTGGACTTTGAAGCCTGGTTCTTGATGCACGGTCCGCCAAAACATTTTACCGCCCATGGTTTTTTCTTTCGGGCGTTTGACACTGTCAAAGACCATCTGGCGGATCACTTCCGGGGGACTGGATTTGAGCGCGGTCCACAAGATTTCACTGTCCGGAAAGAGCATGCAGACGCTGACCACGACACTCCAAGAAGCTTGCGAGCGTTCTTTTTCAATTTGAACCAAGGTTTTTTTTGTAATCCCAATCATCTCTGAAAACACATCTTGGGTGATGCGGTATTCGTTACGAACGAGTCTTATCTTTTCAGAAACGAGGGTGATGAGTTCGGGTTTTGTCATGATTTACCTCTAGTGTAATTTTACACCAGGTCATGGGATTTTTCAATAAAAAAAAGACCCTCCCTAAAGCGGGAAGGTCACACCGGTTAAACGTTCTGAGTGGGTCCAAAGATTGTTTTGGGCTTTTTTATCGAGCGCGATGGGATTGATTTTATCGTTCTGTGTGAGGTACCCTTTGTGGCCTTTTTCTTTCGGGCCCAAAAGTTCTCCGGCCGTCACGCTTGGATGGATGGCGGCGGCAATAGTGGGTAACGCCCCCACCGATGCGGGTTGAGCGAAAAGCCCGAAGATGGGACTGAGGATGCGAAACGCTAAGACGCCTTCTTTGCGGCCGAATAACCCTGTTTTAGCCACCCCAGGATGAACCGTAATCGCTTTGATGGATTTATCTTTCAGTCGGACGTTTAGGGCATTCGTAAAAGTAATGTTCGCCAGTTTAGATTGCGCGTACGCTTTGAAGGGTTTATAGCCGCCATTTTCGTATTGCAGATTATCAAAATCAAACGAACCCATTAAGTGGGCTTGCGATGAGACATTGACAATCCGGGCTTTTAAAGCCAAATGGTCAAAAAGCTTCGCAGTCAACGCAAAATGGCCCAGGTGGTTGACTCCGAGTTGGCGTTCAAACCCATCTTGGGTTTTCCCTTCTTTGACGGCCATGATGCCTGCATTATTAATTAATACATCCACTTCGGTCACGGTTTTTTTAACTGCGGCCGCAAATGCATCAATGCTTTTTAAACTGGATAAATCCAGTTCTAAAAGGGTCACTTGAGGTTTTTCTACTTCTTCTTCAATGTAGGCGAGGGCTTCATCGCCTCTGACCAATGAGCGGACTCCCATAATGACATGAGCGCCCTTGTGCGCAAAGAATTTGGCCGCTTCGAAACCGATGCCCGAATTGGCTCCCGTAATGACGATTGTTTGGGGGACAGTTTCCATGTTTCTGAGTTCTTCAATATTTATCATAATTATCACCTGCATTCATTTTAGCGGATAACACGGTTTAACACGGACAGAATGCGTATAAACCGACTTTAAGGTATACTAATCATGAATAAAACCCTGAAAAAAGGAGTTTTTCATGTTAAAAAAACGCATCCCTTTAAGCAACGATACATCCATTCCCGTCATTGGCCTTGGAACCTGGCAAATGCCCCCCGGTGAAGTCACGTATAACGCCGTCAAAGATGCTTTAGACGCTGGATATTTACACATTGACACCGCCGAAGGCTATCAAAATGAAGAAGGCGTGGGAAAAGCCATTAAAGATTCGAAAATTCCCCGTGAAGACTTATTTGTCACGACGAAGCTTGAAAGCCACATCAAAACCTATCAAGGGGCGTTAGATGCATTTGATGCGTCCTTAAAAGCACTGGATATGGAGTATGTCGATCTCTTTTTAATTCATGCGCCTTGGCCGTGGTC
>JAGYLV010000030.1 GCA_018400875.1 bacterium | reverse complement strand
TGTCCGTATACTGAGAGTGAACAACTACAAAAAGACTTAAATCAAGCGAAGGCCAAGACGCATCTTATCACCACCGATCAAGGCCATCAGATTTCACAAAATGAACTCGATCAAGTGAAAGCATGGTTGTGGGCGAATTACTAAGATAGGAGAATGTCATGGAACTGGAAAAAGTCGAGGTTTTAAAAACGTTTCGAGCCCTCATTCAAGAGCATCAACTCGAAACCCTCAAAACCCAAGCGAATGATTTAGAACCTTACTTCTTAGCCGACATTATCGAAGGATTAGAACCACGCACGCAAAGTTTAGTATTTCGTTTACTCTCTAAAGATCATGCTTTAGAAGTCTTTGAATACATTGAAGTTGAAACCCAACAAGCGCTCATTCAAAGCTTCACGGATGCGGAAGCACTCAATGTCTTTAAAAGTTTAGAACCGGATGACCGAGCGGCTTTGATGGATGAACTTCCGGCCAAGGTGGCGAAATATCTCATTCAATCGCTTTCTAAAAAAGAAAAAGATTTAACGACGCTCGTCATGGGGTATGCATCCGGCTCGGCCGGCAACATGATGACCCCGAAATATCTATCCTTTAAAAAAGGGATATCTGTGGCAGAGGCGTTAGAAAAAATCCGCAAAAATGCCAAAGATATGGAAACGATTTACCACTTATACGTGACCAATTCCACAAGGCAAATTACGGGGTATCTTGATTTAAAAGACATCCTCACATCCAATCCTGAATCGTTGATTGATGAACTGATGCAAGAACCCATTTATGCGAGTGTCGATGATGATGCGGTGGATGTCGCACGCCTCATGCAAGATTCGGATTTAGTGGCCATGCCCATTGTCGATAAAGACACCCGTTTGGTCGGCGTCTTTACCGTGGATGACGCGATGGATGTTTTATCCGATGAAGCCATTGAAACGGCGTTAACTTCATCTGGGTTAGTGGAATTTTCATCGCGGGAAGAAGACCGATCGAAAGTATTAACGACGGGAAAACTCTCCGCCATATTAAGAGTTCGGATTCCTTTTTTACTCATTACCTTATTTGGAACGATGTTTGCTGGAACCGTGATTGCTGGGTTTGAAGAGACGCTAGCCAGTGTGACCGCCCTCGCCTTTTTCATTCCGGTGGTGATGGCCATGGGGGGCAATGTCGGCAGTCAATCTTCGACCATATTTACCCGAGCGCTCGCCTTGGGTCAAATTGATACGAGACGGTTTTTAAAACAGTGGCGTAAAGAAGTGTTTGTCGGATTTTCCATGGGCGTAATATTAGGGTTAATCGCAGCTTCGGTGGTCTATCTTTGGCAAGCCGATCTCGAGTTAACACTCATCATTGCGACATCAATATTCTTAAGTATTACCTTAGCAACAGCGTTAGGATTTATGATTCCATTCATCTTGATGAAACTGGGTGTGGACCAAGCGGCCGGGGCGATTCCTTTTATCACGACCATTCAAGATATTCTCGGATTATTGGTCTATTTCTTACTCGCATTATGGTGGCTATAAAAAAGAGACTTTGCGAAAGTCTCTTTTATTTTTGAAAGATGCGTTTACGGTGAATTAAAATTTGTAATATCATCCAAACGGAGAAGAAAATCAAGACATCAACGATGGAATCTAAGACCGTGACGTCATCGGAAAAACTTTGCCAGGACCAAGCGTAAATTGAAGCCCCTATAATACCAGGGATGACCATTTGGATAAGCACTTCTTTAAGCGTAAGTTTAGGAAGCATTGGTTTGGAGCGGTTTTTAGCCATATACATAGTCTCCTTTATCGTCATTATACCATATGCGAAAAGCGCTTTAAGTTGCAAATAATCCATAAAAGATTTACACTAAAGATACAAATTCCAGTGGAGGAATTTCGCATGAATGGTTTTGAAAAAAGAACGCTGAAAAAGCGAAATCATATCTTAAAAGTGGCGCAAACACTCTTTAAAAAACACGGCCTCAAAAAGATGAATATCCTAGATATCGCCGAAGCGGCCGAAGTGTCTCATGTGACGATTTATCATTACTGGGGCAACAAAGATGGGCTTGTGGAAGCGGTGATGGCTGAGACGCTTAAAGAAATTACGGAACAAGGGGTCGAGCTCTTAGATAGTGCGAAGAGTTTTGAAGAGGGTCTAGACCGTGTTTTAAATTTTGAAGCGAACCGCTACGAAGGATACGATGAGTCTTTTAAAGATGCCTTAGTGGCGTATGAAAAGGCCCAGATGCACCGGGATAACACAGGTATCCTAGATTCACTCCGACGCTTCATTGAGCTGGCACCGGATTCAGAAATCCCGGTCCGCAAGTTTTCTTCT
>JAGYLV010000003.1 GCA_018400875.1 bacterium | reverse complement strand
CCGATGCACCCGCGGAGACGATGGTGGTATATTCCATGGCCCCATAGCGTTTTAACGTTTCTTGAATGCCGGCCACGGTCGATTCTTTTTGACCGATGGCGACATAAATACAAAAGACATCTTTGCCTTTTTGATTGATGATGGTATCTACAGCAATCGAGGTTTTACCGGTTTTCCGGTCCCCGATAATAAGCTCGCGTTGACCCCGTCCGATGGGCACTAAAGCATCTAAGACTTTAATTCCCGTTTGCAGCGGTTCTTCCACGGATTTACGGGTCATAACACCCGGGGCTTTTTTCTCTAAAGGACGGGTTTTCTTGATCGGAATGCTACCCATTCCATCAATGGCTTGGCCTAAGGGGTTGACCACGCGCCCAATCATCTCTGGGCCGACGGGGACTTCTAAAATGCGGCCCGTGGTTTTCACCGAGTCGCCTTCTTTGATGGCGGTGGATTCATCGAGAATGATGACCCCCACGTGATCTTTTTCCAAGTTTAAGGCCATGCCGTAGATATCATTATCAAAGGCGAGGAGTTCCCCGCTCATGGCATTGTCAAGACCGTGCACTAAAGCAATTCCATCTCCGACACTGACGACCGTACCGACCGAATCGGTTTGGAGGTCTTTTTCGAAAGATTGGATTTGCGCTTTAATGAGGTTGCTGATCTCAACAGGATTAATTTTACTCATAGCGTCACCTGCTTATCGTATGTTTGAGTGTGTCATACATGGTGGATGTTGATGCATCAAATACTTTATCGTCATAGGCAATTCTTAAGCCCCCCACCATCGCGGGGTTCACTTTAATGTTGAGTGTCGGTTCTTTGAACCGTTTTTTAAACGACTCGATGAGTGCTTTTTCTTGGGCATCAGAAAGCGCATGGGCGGTTTCCACGTGAATGATTTTTTCTTGAGATAGGGTTTCAATGACGGCAAAAAACGCCTCCAAAATAGTCCCTAAATCGCCCATTCGGTGGTGATGATTCAAGACATCCACAAACTTTAAAATGAGTGGATGATCGGTCACTTTTTCAATGATCAAACGAATCGCTTGGTCGGAAACTTTGGGATGAGTGAGAAAACTTTTTTGACCGGCAAATCCTTCATGAAGTCCCTTAGCAATACCTTCGACCGCGTCTAATTCATTCGCTTCTAAAGCCAGATCAAATAAGGCGCGGGCATAGGATTCATGCACACTACTCATGATGGCTGACTTCCTCAATCGCTTCGTCAATCAAAGCCATGTAGGTTGCTTCATCAATTTCTTTCGCAATGACTTTTTTGGAAAGGGCCATCGCAACACTGATGATTTCTTCACGCAGTGATTTGCGGGCATTTTCCACGTCCTTGGTGAGTTCATTTTCCGCTTGCTTGCGCATGTTTTCCACTTCTTCTTTGGTTTTTTCCAAGGTATTGGCGCGGGTGTTTTCAGCTTGCTCTTTGGCCGCATCCAAGATGGCTTTGGCTTCTTCTTTAATACTTGAAAGTTCAGCTTCTGCCTTTTCTCTAAGATTCTGCGCTTTTTCTTTGTCGGCTTTTGCGGTGGCGATGTTTTCATCCACGACGCTTTGACGGGCATCCAAAAAAGCAGTGACTTTGTCCCAAAGGAACACTTTCACCAAGGCAATCAAAATAACGGTTGCGATTAACTGAATGAGAATTTCAATGGGATTTATGATGATCCCATTACGGACGAGATTCTCAATGGCTTCTGCCAGTCTAGAAGCAAATCCAGACATATGGACCTCCCTCTAAACTAAGTTGTAAAGATTAAAATAAAGGCAATGATGAGGGCATAAAGACCGGTGGTCTCAGCCATCGCTTGCCCGACGAGCATGGTGGTGGTAATTTTACCGCTGGCTTCCGGTTGACGCCCCACGGCTTCAGCCGCTTTACCGGCTGCAATCCCTTGTCCAATCCCAGGACCGAGTCCTGCGATCATGGCAATGCCCGCTCCTAAGAGTGCATAGGCGCGAATGAATGCTTCTGAAGTAACTTGAAAATCCATAATATAAATCCTCCTAGTGAATTTAAGTTATTTTAAGCTGGTTCCGAATCTTCTATGGCCATAGACAAGAAGATGGTAAGCAGCATGAAATACACAAAGGCTTGAATGGCTCCAAAGAACACGGTAAAGATCGGGTGCAACAGCACCGTCGTGAAGACAATGTTACCCGCAGTTCCGAATATGGAAGGCCCGAAAAAGGCATAGATAAGCGCACTGATGACCGCGCCCGATAAAATGTTCCCGAACAGACGTAGTCCCATCGCCGTCGGCGTGGATAATTCGCCAAATAAATTAATTGGGAGTAACAACGCATTGGGGCTCGATAAATCTTTTAAGCGTTGCCACGGTTTTTTAACAATGAGGCCCGCCCCTTGAATGACTAAGATGGCAAAGGCCGAAAAGGCTAAGGCCACATTAATATTCGAAAGCGGCGTCGCTAAACCAAAAAGGTTCGCGGTATTGGCAAGAAGCAAATAAAAAAGGATTGCAAAAAGTAAAGGGGCGAAGGTCCGCCAGCGCTTTCCATAGTAATCCTTAATCAAATTGTTCACCGATGATATCGCCACAATGACCATGTTTTCCAGCATGGATGGTTGATCGGTGGGGGTGAGTTTTGAGACTTTACGACCCATGACAAACGAAAAGAGGCCAATGAGCCCAATGATTAAAAGACTATGTTTTAAATTCACCGACCAATTGAGAAAATTCCAATCAATCGTAATAATATCACCCATGATCAATGTCCTTTCGGTGGACCCATACACTTAATAATAATACACCTTTAAAGATAAAAAAACCGCCAAATACACTTAAAAAGTAAATGCTTTCATTCAAGTAGCTGATAGATAGTATTAAACCATAGATGGCGTAACGAACCAAATAATTACGGCGGGTCATCCAGACCCACTTTTCTGGAGTGTCTTGATGTTTATTAAACGAGCGATAATTCATACTCGCAAGCATAACGCTCACAACACTCCCAAGTCCAAACGAAAGTGTAAGCGTAAACGCATCCACGGATTCAATGAATATTCCAATAATAAATAGGATAAGGCCAATCACGATCGTGGCAGGCCAAACGAAGAAAAATGTTTTTAAATAGGCTTCATTCATGAGGACTTCCCAAGTTTAATGAGACGGCGAATAAACTGCCAAATGGCCCCGGCGCCTAAGACGACCATAAATGTTGCTGCGAGCAACCCATTAAAATCAAACAATCCATCGAGATAGTTGCCGATGAAAAACCCAATGACTAAGGCAATGAGCATTTCAAAGATGAAATTTGTTGCCACCGCAATCAGTTTAAGTGTGTTTTTTTGTTTCATTATTTCGTGCCGTATAAACGGTCCCCTGCATCCCCTAAACCAGGGACGATGTAACTTTTCTCATTCATTTTAGGGTCAAGGGCCGCCAGATATATGTCCACATCAGGATGGGCTTTTTGTAAGACTTCTACCCCCGTTGGACATCCGACAATTCCCACAAACCGGATGTCTTGAGCACCCGCTTCTTTGAGTAAATGAATCGCCGATGTCACAGACCCACCGGTGGCAAGCATTGGATCCACCACTAAAATGGTGGCTTCTTTCGTTGTGTCCGGCACTTTGAAATAATATTGTTTGGGTTCTAAGGTTTCTTCATCGCGGTACATTCCGATATGCCCCACTTTGGCTGTAGGTATCAGTTGCTGAATCCCTGACACCATGCCAAGACCGGCTCTTAAGATGGGCACAATGACGACATCTTTGGCCAACATCTTCACCGCGGTTAAAGCAATGGGAGTTTCGATTTCACCGTCAGATGTCGGTAAATCACGCGTGACTTCATAGGCCATCAGCGCGCCAATTTCATCCACCGTTTCCCGGAATAATTTCGTCGTGGTTTCTTTGTTGCGAATAATCGCAAGCTTATGATGAATCAAGGGGTGATCAAATACTTTTAATTTTCCCATCATGCACCTCTTAGTTTAATTTAACATATCCTTCACAGGCTGAAAGCTTTTTCGGTGAATCGGCGTGATGCCATGTTTCTTTAACGCGTTGATATGACTGGGTGTTGGATACCCTTTATGCTGGTCAAATCCATAGTTTGGGTACCGTTTCGCTTGGTCTTTCATCCATGCATCGCGCGTGACTTTCGCGAGAATACTCGCTGCCGCAATGGAATCCGATAACGTGTCTCCTTTAACGATGGCTTGATGGGGCAAGGGCACGAGTAAAGGCATGGCATCGGTGAGAGTGTAATCGGCCCCCAGCGTTAAGGCAATCTCAGTCATCGCTTCTTGTGTGGCCCGGTAAATATTTAACGAATCAATCGTGGCTTCATCAATGATTTTAATGTCATAGGCGAGGGCCTCATCTTGAATGAGAGGAAATAAGGCTTCCCGTTTTTTTAAAGATAGTTGTTTTGAATCAAACAAGCCTTGGATGGCATGATCTTTCGGTAAGATGACACCTGCCACCACCAGGGGTCCCGCAATCGGACCGCGTCCAGCTTCATCGATGCCACAGAGTGTCTGAACGCCTTCGACATAATAATTTGGGTCAATCATCTAAAGGGACCTTCCCAAATTCACCTTCGCGGTACCCTTTAAGTAATCGTTGGGTCAGTGCCATTTCATCATAGCTATGAGCGGTTTTAAAGCCTTCTTCATGCGCGATTTTTTCTGTAATTTCTAAGGCAGAAAGGCCGGGATATAAGTCACTCAGTTTCGATTCGGGATGGCTCATCAAACGTTCAAACAAAAAATCAAGGGCCGCCGCATAAGGAATGATTTTATCTTTAATGGATCCGAGTATGGCCATTTTAATGCCGACGATGGGATCTTCAATTTTTGGCCACAATACGCCCGGCGTATCTAAGATAGAAACGTCCCCGGTTTCCACCCACCTCAACGCTTTCGTAATGCCTGGGGTATTGGCCACCGCTTGGGTTTTCTTTTTTGCGAGTTGGTTGATGAGTGTGCTTTTGCCTGTATTGGGGATGCCCAAAACAGAGAGTCTAAGACCGCCAATTTTCCGGCGCGATGATTTCATGGTTTCAGCGACTTTGATGAGTGCTTTGACATCTTTTTCTTTTCGCGCACTGATTGCAATGGAAGGCATATCCATCGCACTTAAGCGCGTTTTAACATCATCCAGGTAGGTCACTTTCACCAAGTCTTTTTTATTGATGACGATGAGAAACGGTTTATTGTTGAAGGTTTTTTTCAAGGTGGGGTCTAGCGTTGAAAAGGGCGCTCTTGCATCAACCACCCACAAAATTACGTCAATCGATTTGAGCATGCTTTGGTGCCGGTTCCGCGTTTTGGCCATGTGGCCAGGGTACCAATTAAGACTCATGGCTGTACCGGTCCAATGCGATCAAAGGGGCGCAGGATAAATATCACATGGCCAAAGAAAGCATCTGATTCAATGGGGCCTAAGGCTCTTGAATCGGTGGAATTCGTCCGGTTATCCCCAAGCACATAATATTCAGTTTCCGATAGCGTAATATCACAATTGATCCCGCCGTAACAAAGCGTCTGGACATCACCGAGATACGGTTCATCGAGGGCGGTCCCATTGACATAAACGGCCCCTGATTCAATGGATACGTTATCGCCGGGGAGTCCCACCACACGCTTCAAAAAGTATTCACTTTCCACTTGGACCACGACCACATCGCCATACGTTAAATTATCCATGGCATGGGAAATGATGACGTCGTCTTGATCAAAAAAGTTGTCATTCATACTGCTGCCGGATACATTCGCCAAGGAAAAGAAAAACGTATTGAGTAAGACATAGGCCATGCCAATAAATGTCGCAAATTGGACATAATCCATACGACTATGAATGCGACGGAGTTTACGCAGTTGCTTGCGTTCGTTCATGGGTTCATTCATAATCGATTGGGCGTTTAACACACTGGGAATAATGAGCAGGGTTAAGATGACCACCAACGTGTAATAAAACGAAAGATCTTGAATGAGGGGAATCGTGTCTTGAATCCACGGGCCAATGCCGGGGACTTCTGAAAAGGTCGTATGACGTAACGTGTTAAATGGGGCATAGCGGGGAGCTACCCACTCGGCCACAAACATCACACTTAAAAAAAGAACGGTTTTTATCAGCGTTCGAGTGATCTTACGTGTGTTTTTTTTAACGGGTTTACTTGGGATATATTCTTCCAAAGGGACGGCCTTCTTTCTACGTTTCATTTTACACCATAACAAGGGGAATAAAAAAGGTCATGGCTATGACCTTTTTTAAATGCCGCGTAAGCGTTCAATAATTTCTTCCGCTTCTTCTTCAGTGACTAAGACATCTCTGGCTTTTGAGCCGACATTCTCACCGACAATGCCGGCGGATTCTAAACTGGAGACAATGCTTTGGGCGCGGTTAAATCCAATATTGAAATTTTTGATGATACGGTTCATGGAGGCTTCCCCTTGACCGATGACGAATTTAGCGACATCGATCAACAGTTCATCATTTTGGAACGTATTGATGGCTTTTTCAATGAGTTCATCGGCGGTGAATAAATAATCCGGGGTGCGTTGATTTTTTATAAATTCGGTGACGGCATCGATGTCTTCATCGGAGACAAAGGCCCCTTGTAAACGACGTTTATTTTTGCCGTTGACCATCAACAACATATCGCCTTTACCGATGAGTTTTTCTGCTCCGGCACTGTCTAAGATCGTTTGAGAATCGATGTGAGACGCCACAGAAAAAGCGACGCGCGTGGGAATGTTTGATTTGATGGTTCCTTTGATGACATCGGTGGAAGGGCGTTGCGTGGCTACCAGTAAATGAATCCCAGCGGCTCTGGCTTTTTGCGTTAAACGCATGATGGATTCTTCCACGGCTTGCGAAGCCACCACCATGAGATCGGCCAGTTCGTCCACCACAATGACCATGTACGGTAACGCTCTTGATGCTTCTTCGTTGTATCCAACAATATCTCTGACTTTGCTTTCAGCAAACATTTGATACCGGCGTTCCATTTCGTCCACTGCCCATTTTAACGCTGCCGTGGCAGCTTTCACATTGGTGATGACGGGGGTGAGTAAATGCGGCAGTTCATCATAACTGGAAAGTTCGACCATTTTAGGGTCAATCAAAATCATTTTGAGTTCTTCAGGGGTGTGTTTGAGCAGTAAACTGACTAAAATGGTATTGATGTTGACCGATTTACCCGATCCGGTTTGACCCGCAATCAATCCGTGTGGCATGGCTTTGATGGATTCGACAATCGTAAACCCATCGATGTCTTGACCCAGAGCAACCGTCAGTGGATCTTTCGCATTTTTAAACACATCTTTTTGAATCAAATTCGCAAAATGCACAGTTTGGCGAACTTCATTCGGCACTTCAATCCCCACGGTGGATTTCCCAGGAATCGGGGCTTCAATGCGGATTTGTTCAGCCGATAGATTCATTTTTAAGTTGTCTTGAAGCTGAGTCACTTTACTGATTCTCACGCCACTATCTAACACGACTTCAAAGCGCGTGACCGTCGGCCCGTACGTATAGGAATGCACGTGGGCGCCCACCCCAAACGCTTCAAACGTATGGTCAATGGCGATTTTTTGGCGTTCTAAAGATTCTTTGGGGTCGGTTTTGACTTCGGGGGGAATCGAAAAAAGTGAGACCGGGGGAAGTTCATAGGGTGCTTCTTTTTTTTCGGGTTTGACTTCTTGCTCTACCGGCTGAGAAGGCTCTAAGGGTGCGGCTTCTGCTTCGGGAGCGGGCACTTCTTCAGGTTCAACATTTTCTTCAAATGCAGGGGTCTTTGAGCCACCACTCGGATCATCATTTTGCTCGATGAAGTGTTGGATGTGTTCATCCAGTGGGGCATCTTTTGGCACGCCTAGATCTGTTTCATGCGGGGGGGTTGGATCAAAATCACCCAGAGAAGGGTCGGTCCAACTCGAAGACTGGATGGGTTCTTTATGCATTTTCCGGTCTTGATCTTCTAACGCTTCGGAGAGATTTTTCCCACTGACCACATCAAATTCCGGATACGCGGTCCCGTATTTTTTAATGCGTTCTTCGTTGGTCATTTTGGGTTTGATCCGGAATGGATCGAGTTTATCCATATTTGTGGTTGATTTTTCCATGATGGGAATCACGACTTCATCTTTCACATGCGTCCCAAAAATGGGCGATACAAAACGGTCTTTTTTATAGACTCTTTTTTCTTCATCGGTGAGGATATGAAAAATTTTAAATGGTGTGTCATCTGGCGTTCTTTCGAACGGTGTTTTAATGAATTTTCGTCTGAAGCGTAGCACCAGCATTCCTCCCTTGACGCGCCTCAGCAATGAAATGCGTGATCATTCCAGGCGACTTGTAAAACGGATCGATATACGTTTCTTTGAGTTCATCTTTCACATAGTATAAAACACTTGGGACCCCATAGATATTTAAATGATTCGCTAGAACAGGGTGCTTTTCGCGCTGCACGTAGTAAAAATCAATGTCTTCAAACACCGCTTCAAGCCGGTCTAAATACGGTTCAAGCCGGTGACAATCGGGACACCACGACGAATAAAAAATGACGACGGTTTCCGCGTGTCCGCTTCTCAGGGCGTGCTCATATTCATGCATGGTATTAAGCGTCCTCATCGTTTAAATCCTCATCCAATCGTTTAATTTCACGTTCGACTAAATCATAATCAATGGTCTCATCAAAGACACTCTTGGAATACACCCGGCTGGTTTCTTCCGCGACAACGGCGAGCATGGTTTTGGCAATTTGGCGGTTCAAGGTCGTAATGCTCGTCTTGATAACGAGCTTGCGGAACCAATAAACTGGATTAAACGCATTGATGACACCGAGTGTCGCTTCAATGCCTTTGCGCGTCCGTTTGTCACTCACAATTTTCATCCACTTTTGATTGTCGAGTTTTTTCTTAAAGTCTACGAGTTCCATGAACCGAGTCACTCGGACATGTTTAACATTTTTAAACAATCCTTTATTTAACGTCTGCGCAATCCGGTCGTGAATGTAATCATCCAGTTGTAATAGTTCATCCACCGAAAGTTCCATCATCGGATATTTCGACGTCGGGTAATAATACGTTGCAATGGTTTCCGTCAAGTCTTTAGATGCCTGGACAAATGCGTCAAAAAAGCCCTCGTCTTCTTGGGCCAAAAGCATCTGTTCAGTGCTTTTTTTAAGCGCTAGCTTAAGTTCTGTTTCTTCCATTGGATTTTGCGCATTGAGGCGAGGTTTGATCCTCAGTCCACGAACAAAAAATACCGTGTAAAGTAAGGTGAATAACACCATCCCAAACACGAGACCCACCGCAAAACTAATCAGCGTTGATAACTCAAATATCATGGAAGCCTCCGCGTCTCAAATTATATCACAATCCCCAGATTGACTTTTTGCGAGCATTGCCTCAAAACCGGGCCTATGCGATAATAGCCCAAGAGGTGAAATGATGCAGAAAAAATTGATTGCGCTCGATCTCGATGGCACGCTTCTTTATGATTGGGAGACGTTAAAAGACGAAACCCGGGATTATTTACTCAATGTTCAAGCCCAAGGCCATACTGTAGTCATTGCGACGGGAAGACCCTTCCGTAGCAGCGATCATATCTATGATGCGCTTAAACTCAAAACCCCACTCATCAACTTTAACGGCGGCATCATAACTTCGAAGCACGATCCCGGTTTTCCCGACCAGCACATTTGGCTGGATAAACCCGCGGTACTCGATATTTTCAGACAAAACAAGGATTTAATCACCAATGCCTTTTGTGAGATTCTAGACAATGTCTACTTACTCGAAGATGACAAAGAGCTCTATCCGTTCTTGCATCTTAATGAACATTCCACGTTAACGGTGGGCCCCTTTGAAAAAACATTACCCGGTCCGACGAACGGATTTATCGCGCTGGCGGAAAAAGGCAATGGCGATAAAATTGAAGCCTACATTGATGCACATTATAAAGAGATCATTTTATCGAGAAACTGGGGCAATGACACCACCGATGTCATCGAAATATTTACCCCTAAAACGAATAAAGGTGAAGCCTTAGCCGGTGTGGCTAGTTATCTTGGGTTTGACCAAAAAGATACCATCGCGTTTGGCGATGGACACAATGACATTGAAATGTTGAAATGGGCAGGCATCGGCATCGCCATGGCGAATGGTCATCCTGCCGCCAAAGCTGCGGCCGATATTATCTCGGAAAAAACCAATCAAGAATTTGCCATCGAACACCATTTAAATCAACTTCTATAAAAAAAGGGGCTTAAAATCTGAAGCCCCCGCGGTTTTTTCCTTTTCCTTTTTTAATCTTTTGTTTGGGCATCATCGCCCCGGGATTTTTGGCCATTTGTGATGGGTCCATTGATCCCATCCGTTTGACCATCATCAACTGTTGGTCAAAGGACGTAATTAAGCGATTTAAATCCGCCACACTACGGCCAGATCCTCGGGCCACGCGCCGTCTACGATTGGCGCTTTTTTTTATGAGTGAAGGATCTTTACGTTCGGCTTTAGTCATCGATTGAATGAGTGATTCAATCGATGAGAGTCTGGATTCATCCACATCGGCGTTATTCATCATCTTGTTCATGCCGGGGATGAGTTTCATGAGTCCGCCTAAGGATCCCATCCGTTTGATCATTTTGAGTTGTTTGTAAAAGTCATCAAAATTGTAATGGCCCGATGTCATTTTTTCCATCATGTTCATCATGTCGGCTTCGGAGACATTTTCGCTGACTTTATCGACGAGTGTTAAGACATCACCCATGCCTAAAATACGTTCGGCGATGCGTTCGGGGTAGAAGGCTTCTAAATCGGTGGTTTTTTCACCGACTCCCATAAATAGGATCGGCACTTCCGTGACGTGTCTTAAGGACAAGGCAGCCCCGCCTCTTGTATCCCCGTCAAATTTGGTTAATATAGCCCCCGTTAAAGATAAGTGATCGTGGAAATGTTTGGCCACGTTTACGGCATCTTGACCGGTCATCGCATCCAACACTAAAAAGGCGTGGGTGGGGTTCACAACCTGGTGAATCGTTTTAATTTCATCAATCATCGCTTCATCGATATGTAAGCGTCCAGCCGTATCAAAAATGAGGGTGTCTAAGGCATGCTCTTTGGCATACGAAAGCGCATGTTTAGCGATGGTTTCAGGCTTGGCATCCGTGCCTTCTTCAAAGACAGGGATGTCTAAAGAGGCCCCCAGTGTTTTAAGTTGGTCAATGGCGGCGGGACGGTAAACATCCAGCGCCACCAAGAGTGGTTTTTTCTCGTGGTGCTTGCGAATATAACTCGCCAGTTTTGAGGCGGATGTGGTTTTCCCTGACCCTTGCAAGCCCGATAAAATAATCCGGGTTTGTTTAGTATCTGGAGTGAAAGGCGTTTCTTTGCCGCCCAGCATTTCGGTCAAATTATCTTTGACCACTTTAATGACTTGTTGGGATGGGTTTAACCCTTTTAAGATATGCGCACCCAGCGCTTCTTCTTTAATTTTGGCGGAAAAGTGTTTGACCACATTGAGGTTTACATCGGCTTCTAAAAGCGAAAGCCTAATTTCTTTAAGCATTCCTTCAATGTCTTTTTCGGTGAGTCTTCCTTTGCCAGAAACCCGGCGCAAGGCCATTTGAATTTTACTGGAAAACGTATCAAATGCCATTACATCACATCCTTAAGTTGATCTATCAGCGCCCGTTGTTCGGGGGTAAGGTCAGTCGATTCAAGCGATTGAATGAGTGATTCTTGGTTTATAAAACGCTTCAAGAACCCAAGAGACTTCTCAGCGTCTTCAAGTTTTTGAATGGCTTTTTGCAAGTGATCTTGCACCCCTGAGCGAGTAATCTTTAAAGCGTCTGCAATTTCAGATAAGGATAAATCATTGCTGAATGTCGCTTCGGCGATCGTGCGTTGTTTATCGGTAAGTAAAGGATGATACAGATCATAAAGTTGACTCAGATAAACCAGTTTTTGCGCATCCATTAGAACGTCTCCCCCAGCCACCCAGCTAAGTAACTATCCATATCAAACGATTCTAAATCTTCCAGGGCTTCACCCAAACCGACATAGCGAATGGGAATGGCAAAAGCATCAAAAATGGAGAAGACAATGCCCCCTTTGGCCGACCCATCTAACTTCGTCAGGACAATCCCATTAAGATCCGCTACCTCGTGGAAAACCGTCGCTTGCGCCATGCCATTTTGACCGGTCGTCGCATCTAAAACCAACCACCGTTGATGAGGCGCACTGGGTTCAAAGCGTCTGACCACACGAACCATTTTATCGAGTTCTTGCATGAGGTTTTGCTTATTGTGTAAGCGTCCTGCGGTATCAATGAGGACTTTTTCAATGCCGTTTTCTTGGGCTTTTTGCAAGCCTTCAAAAACCACACTGGAAGGATCAGCGCCTTCGGCTTTGGCGTAAAATTCACACCCTGTACGCTCCGCCCATATTTTAAGTTGTTCGGTCGCGCCCGCCCGGAAGGTATCACCGGCAATCACCATAACAGAATGACCGGCTTCTTTATAACGGTGAGCGAGTTTCCCAATGGTCGTTGTTTTCCCCACTCCGTTAACACCCATGATGAAATGGACTTCCAGGGAAGCCCCTGGGTTTTCACTCGGGGTGATATAACGACTTCGCATCAGGTCAACGAACGTTTCTTTAAGAGTTTCTTCGCTATTGACTTTGGCTTTTTTTACCGCTTTTTGTAAGGCTTCCGAAAGACTGAGTGCCGTGTTTAATCCGGTGTCCGATAAAATGAGGGCTTCTTCGAGTTCTTCATAGAATGTGTCAATGATCGGCCAGGTAAAAAGCGCCCGCAAGTTTTCATTCGACGCGGCCGTTTTTTGTAAGCCCAATTGATATTTTCGGGCTTTAAGTTTTCCTTTTTTGGTTTGAAATAATGATTTAAATAGTCCCATAATCAACCAATTATAGCATATAAAAAAACCCTATAAAAAGGGAAAATCCGCCTCTCGGCGGATTTAAGGAAGGGGATGTGTGAATAATATAAATTATTCACCATGCTATGTAAGGGATAAGTCTACAATCTCTCGATTGCTCCTTAATAATAGCAAGCCTTTTAGGTGTTGTCAATTAATTACGCTTCATTTTTTTCGATAAAAAATGGAATTTAATCCGCGGCTTTTATTCAGCTTTTTTTGATGCTTCGCAGGCTTCAATGTCATTACATACAACTTTACCATCATCCAACTCGACCATCGGTTGATCGCAGTTTTCACAGTTTTCACCGGTCGGTTTTCCTTTTAAGATGGTTTTACATTTAGGAAAATTGTTACATGCATAAAAGACGTTACCCTTATTGCGACCCTTTTTAGCCACCCGTTCAACGATCTCGCCTTTTTTACAGACGGGGCAGGTGATGCCGGTGGTGACGGGTTCAGCTTTTTCTTCGCCGTTAGGCTTAATGTATTTGCAATCGGGATAGCCACTGCACGCTTCGAACGTCCCGTATCTGGATTCCCTGAAAACCATGGGAGATCCACATTTCGGACAGTTTTCACCGGTCAGCTGCGCTTCTTTTTTCTTCATTTCTTTGCTGGCTTTGTCCACCAGTGGCATGAACTCATCGTAGAAATCTTTGACGATTTTTAAGTGATCGCTTCCGGTTGATGCAATCTCATCCAGCATTTTTTCCATTTCAGCGGTGTAATCGACGTTGATGATGGAGTTGAAGAAATCATCGAGTTTATCCACCGTTAAAATGCCTTGTTCGGTCGGGACAAATTTCTTATCTTCAATCGCGATGTAGTTTCGTTTTTTGAGGGTGGATACCGTTTGGGAATACGTGGATGGGCGGCCAATACCGAGTGCTTCCATCGTTTTAATCAATTTGGCTTCGGTATAGCGTGGGGCAGGTTGAGTGAAATGCTGAGACGGGGTGATTTGGGTGGCTTGCAGAGTCTCATTGACATCTAAGGGCGGTAAAATGGTGGTTTCAACTTTTTCATAATCGCCATAGACTTTCAAATACCCATCAAACTCCAGCGATTGCGCTTTCGCATCAAAGAGCATGCCCGCATTCTCTAAATCAAGCGTGGTTCCTTTGATGATGGCCGCACTCATTAAAGAAGCGACCGCCCGCGCATAAATCAAACGATAAATTTTGTATTCGTCTTTGGATAAAAAGTCTTTGAGCGATTCGGGGGTCCTTGAAATATCCGTGGGGCGAATGGCCTCATGGGCGTCTTGGGCATTTTTGGATGCGGTAAATTTGGGTTTACCCACATACGCTTTGCCATACGTTTTTTCAACATAATCCATGGCGGGTTTGACAAACGTTTGGGAAAGCCGCGGGGAATCGGTACGCATGTACGTGATAAGCCCGACAGTTTCCGAGCCCAGTTCAATCCCTTCATAGAGTTTTTGCGCCACCATCATGGTGCGTTGAGACGTCATGGAAAGTTTATTCGAGGCTTCTTGTTGGAGGGTGGATGTAATAAAGGCAGGTTTACTGGCTCTGGATCGTTCTTTGGTTTCATAGCGAGTGACTAAAAATTCTGGCGTGAGTTGTTCAACGGTACTAAGCGCTTCGCTTTCATTGGAGAGTTTGGCTTTTTTCCCATCGATTTTTCTCAGTTCAGCTTCGATGCCTGGGAAATCCACTTTGATTTTCCAGTATTCTTCCGGCACAAACGCTTGGATTTCTTTTTCCCGTTCCACTAGGATTTTAAGCGCCACTGATTGGACGCGCCCAGCGGATTTTGATTTGATTTTATTTTGCAGGAGTTTGGACAGTTTAAATCCAATGATTCGGTCTAAAATCCGGCGGGTTTCCTGACTGGACACGAGATCATCATCGATGGGGCGGGGGTGTTTGAATGCTTCTTCAATGGCATCCCGGGTCACTTCGTTAAAGATGACTCGGAAATATTTTTTCCCGTCAATGCCTAGAACTTCTTTTAAATGCCAGCTGATGGCTTCACCTTCGCGGTCAGGGTCCGTTGCAAGATAGATTTCATCCGCATTCTTGGCGGCTTTTTTCAGACTGGAAACCATCGATTCTTTGCCTTTGATGACGGTGTAGATGGGCTCAAATCCATTTTCAATATCAAGCCCTAACCCGCCTGCTTTGGCAATGGCTAAATCTCGGATATGACCTTTCGAAGACATCACTTCGTAGTCGGATCCGAGATATTGATTGATGGTTTTTGATTTAGATGGTGATTCAACAATGACAAGTTTTTTCAACCAGAAATCCTCACTTTGTTATTTTTAAACACAAAGGTCATACGGTCACGCCCTTGCATATCTTTCTTTTGAATAATGGTAACGTCTTTGAGCGTTTTTTGAATCAGTTTGCGGATGGCCTTGGCGGTATCATAGCCGTGTTCTAACGCAATCATATATGTGGGGTTCACCATGGCTTCCACGGATTCAAACAACTCGCGGTAATATTTCAACCCATCAGACCCGCCATAAAGCGCTTCGTGCGGTTCATGATCTTTGACAATCGGGGCGACAGGTTCTTTATCTTTTAAGTAAGGTGGGTTCGAGACAATGATATCAAATTTATCCATTTCGCCTAATGGTTCGCACATACTGCCTTGCGCGAACGTGGCTTGAACCCCTAAGGAAGCCGCATTTTCTTGGGCGATTAAAAGGGCTTTTTTGGAAATATCCGTACACGTCACATCCAGCGTAGAATGTTCTTTTTTGAGCGTGAGCCCAATGCATCCTGACCCGGTGCCCACATCGGCCAACCTTAAAGGCTCTTTTTGAAAGAACGTATCGATATAATCTAAGGTGTGGGTGACAAGTTCTTCCGTCTCAAAACGAGGAATTAAAACATCGGGGGAGACTTTAAACGCATACCCATAAAAAACTTCATGCCCAATCAAATGTTGAATGGGCACGTCTTTAGTAATATAGGCATCGACATCTTTTAAAAAGGCGTGATACGCCAATTCATCCATGACTTCATCCATTTTTAAGTAATATTCCGTAGGCGTGAGCGGTCCGTGATGCATTAAGAGTTGTTTGATCGCGGACGGTTCTTTTCCATTGTCAATGGCGTATTGTTCATTGACTTCCATAATATTTTTAAAAGAGGGCACTAATTTCCACTCAACTTCCGCTTGAGTTCTTCATCGAGTAAAGCATCGATGACGGGTTCAAGCTTACCTTCCATCACGCGGTCTAATTGTTGGATGGTAAATCCAATGCGATGATCGGTGATGCGGTTTTGAGGATAATTATAGGTTCTAATTTTCTCACTCCGATCGCCTGTTCCGATTTTACTGCGGCGCTCTTCCCCGGCTTTCGCCATTTGTTCTTGTTGGAGCTGATCAAAAAGCCTCGAACGCATGACTCTTAATGCGGTGGCTTTATTTTCGTGTTGGCTTTTGCCATCTTGGCAGGTGACAACGGTCCCCGTGGGCTCGTGGGTGATCCTAACGGCCGAATCGGTGGTGTTGACACTTTGCCCCCCGTTCCCACTGGAACGGTAGGTATCAATCCGCAGCTCATTCATGTTTAGTTCAAAATCAATGGCTTCGGCTTCCGGTAATACGACCACGGTCGCCGTAGAGGTATGCACGCGGCCTTGGGATTCGGTTTGGGGAACCCGTTGAACGCGGTGAGCCCCTGATTCATATTTGAGATATTTAAAGGGCCCATTGCCGGTGATGGAAAGCTCGATTTGAGAATACCCTCCACCTTCATTTTCAACGGCTTGGATGACTTCGTATTTAAAGCCTTGGTGTTCGAAGTATTTGGTGTACATGCGGAATAAATCCCCCGCAAAAATGTTCGCTTCATCCCCACCCGCGGCCCCGCGAATTTCCATGATGATGTTTTTGTCATCGTTGGGGTCTTTGGGGACTAAGAGTTTTTGTAAAAGCAATTCTTGCGCTTCAATCGATTCTTTCACGGCCGGGATTTCACTGTGCGCCCAATCGCGCATTTCCGGGTCTTCATCTTTCGCAATTTCTTTGAGATCTGCGAGTTGATTGAGCAGTTCTTCGTACGTTTTAGTCGCCTCCACGGTGGGTTCTAGGCTACTTAATTCTTTGGAGAGTTTCGTCATCCGTTCAATGTCACTCGCAATATCGGGTTGGGAGAGTTCGTTCTGTAAATAGTCATAACGAGCTTGGATCGCATCAAGACGGTCTTTCATAGTTTCACCTCAGTTTCCGCACTATTATAGTATAGGGGATGGGTTTTTTCAATCAGGCAAGAAAAAGCACGCCCGTAAGGCGCGCATTAAGTAATGTCAGGAATATTTTCCGATGCAGGGGTCGAACGTTTTAAGGTCTTAAAGGAGCTATACGCTTTTTTGAAGAGTAAAGGAATGCCTTCCGTACTGGTCGCGCCCGAACGGTTTTTGGCAATGATGATATCCACTTGATCGGGATACTGGCTTTCTTGATTGTAATAATCATCTCGGTATAAAAACATGATGACATCCGCATCTTGTTCAATCGATCCGGATTCTCTTAAATCGGCCATAATGGGGCGTTTATCGGTGCGGTTTTCCACGTTCCTTGAAAGTTGCGATAAGGCAATGACGGGAATTTTCAGTTCACGGGCCATTTCTTTCAGTGTTCGTGAGATTTCCGACACTTCTTGAACTCGGTTGGGATTGGGACGTGAAGCGCTGAGGAGTTGTAAGTAATCAATAACGACTAAATCCAAACGTCCTTCTTGAGCCAGTTTTCGGCATTTTTGACGCAAATCAGTCACTTTAACCGTGCCTGAATCATCAAATAAAATATTAAGCTTAGAAAGTTTGGTGGACGCGAGTGAGAGTTGTTCCCACTCGGCGGTGGATAAATCACCCATTTTAATTCGTTGGGACATCACACGGGCTTCGCTGGATAACATCCGGGCGACCAATTGTTCCACGCCCATCTCCAGAGAAAATACCGCCACGTGGACTTCGGGGTCTGACTTGGCCACATTGGTCGCAAGATTTAAAGCAAAGGCGGATTTCCCCATCGAAGGACGCCCCGCAATGATATACAGTTCTTCACTTTGTAACCCTAAGGTGTAATCATTGATCACTTCAAACCCGGTATCTAATCCTGTGATCTTTCCATCAGCCAGTTTGGCCGCTTCGGTTTTGGCAATGACATCTTCCGTGATGGTGCCTATTTTGACAAACCCACTGGTCCTGCGTGATGATGCCACATCAAAAATCCGTTTTTCGGCTTCATCTATAAAGCTGGCCATGTCGGTCGCTTTGAACCCTTCTTCGGCGATTTGTTTACTCGTTTCAATCATCTGGCGGATGATCGATTTATCTTTGACCGTATCGGTGTAATACTCGATGTTGGCCACCGATGGTGTGGTGTCTGAAAGAGCAAAAATATAGTCTTCACCCCCCGCTGAAGCGAGGAGTTCTCGGGTCGATAAATAATCGGCTAAGGTGCGGTAATCAATCCGAACGCCTTGTTCAAACATATCGATCATGGCTTCATAGATGATGCGGTGACGCAATACGTAAAAATCTTGGACGTCTAACTTATCCGCGATGGTTTTGATGACAGACTCTTCTAAAAATACCGCACCGAGCACGGATTGTTCTGCTTGCTCAGCTTGAGGCGGAATGCGTTCTTCCATCATTCTTCAGTCACCATCACTTCAAAGGTCGCAGTCACATCTTTATGCAGTTTGATTTCTACTTTATACGTCCCCAATGACTCGATTTTTTCGGCCAATTGGATTTTTCGTTTATCGAGGGTGATATCGTGTTGATCTTTAAACGCATCGGCAATCATTTTGGTGTTGACTTTGGCAAATAATTTTCCGCTTTCACCGACTTTGACCGGCAATTTAATGGCTCTAAAATCAATGCTTTTTTTGAAAGCTTTCGCATCGGCCAGTTCTTTCACTTCATCGGCTTTTTGTTGGGCTTGTTTCGCTTTGAGGGCTTCAATGTTTTCATCGTTTGCAGGTTTAGCCAGTTTGGAACTGACTAAATAGTTTCCATACCCCGCGGCCACTTCGATGACTTCATCTTTACGACCTTTATTCTTCACATCTTTGAGGAGAATCACTTTCATTTTTTCACCTTCTTCATCAAATGCATCCAACGCTCCAATTAAAGTCGCCTTGACATCCTTGACATGGGCGGCTTCGATTTGCGTCGCTGCGTTGTTTAAATGGCCCCCGCCCCCAAGTTTTTCCATCATATCTTGGACATTAAACCGGTCCACACTGCGGGCGCTGATGCCTATTATTTTATCGTTTAGTCGGCCGATTGTAAAACTGGCTTCAATGTGGCTGATTTTCAGTTGATCATCGGCAATTTTAGCCAGCATCGTGCGGTCAATGATTTCTTGATTGGGGATGGTGACGACCGAATACCGGCCTAAAAAAACTTCGGCACTGGCCACATATTTGGCTTTGAGTTGAACCACACCCGCGGGTTCTCTTAATATATTATTGATTTTTAAAGAGTCCGCGCCATATGAGCGTAACAACCCGGCCGCTTCATACGTTCTTGATCCCGTGCGGTATAAGAAATTATTGGTATCGACGATAATCCCAGAAAGCATAATCGTCGCTTCAAGGGGTGTGAGCCCGGCACTGGGTTGGAATACTTTTAACATCTCCACCACGAGTTCAGAGGTGGATGAGGCGTACGGTTCTAGATACATAAACTGCGCATTGATGAGCGCATCATCGAGTAAGCGGTGATGATCGATGATGGCGTAGCGCTGAAAGGTTTGAATGAGGCCGGTTGAGAGCAGTTGGCCTTCGGAATGGTGATCCACCAGAATGAGTAAAGCATCTTGGTGGGAGCCAGTCACCGCTTCATGCGGCGCAATGAAGACATCTTTTAATGCGCTATCTTGCTCCATGAGAACCAGGATCTTCCGGACGCTTTCAGTTACATCATACACATCCAAAAGGATTTTTACTTTTTTTTGCATGGCTTCGGCCATTTTGTAAATCCCGACCGAAGCCCCAATCGCATCGGTGTCGGCGTGTTGATGCGGGGCGATATAAACTTCTTCGACTTGATCCATCAAGCGGGCCAGTTTTTGGGCGTGAATCCGGGCCGCAATCCGGGTTCTTTTTTCATGAATTTGCGGATTACCCCCGTAATATTTTAGGGTTTCACCTTCTTCATTGACGACGATTTGATCGCCCCCGCGCGTAATTGCGGTATCCATCGCTTGATCGGCAATGCTTGAAAGTTCATCAAACGGAATCGACGCCAGGGCTAAACCCCCTGAAACGGTTAAAATGAGTTCTTTTTCTTGGCCAATGCGCGCGAGGTCTTTGAGGAAACTGAATTCCTCATCCATCGCTTTTTTGAGTTCTTTCCGGTAGCCCATGACCATGGTAATACGTTCGTTCAAAGTGACCACTTGGAATTGAAAGGGCTCGGCCCACTGTTCGATCGCCCCCAGCATTTCATTGATTAAGGCGTTGCGCTCTTGGCGGTCGAGCGCATCTAACGTTTCTTCAATTTGATCGAATTGAAAATAGCCGATAAATGGCGTTTCATCCATGGTTTTTTGGCGCAATAATTCCCGTTCTGTCACCGGGGATAAATACACGGTTTTGCGGTTGGGAATATAGGCGACTTCAAATTGTTGGGCATTGATGCTCACCACGGGACGCGTTTCAGGGTGGAGTTTAATGCCTTCATACAGTTTGGGGTGAATCGGTTGAAGCTGTTTGCCTTGCAAGGTCATCCCAAATAAATCGTTGACGATTTTATTGGCGTAGATGATCGTATCATCGTCTTCTAAAAGGATGACCCCAATACTGTGGTAATAAAGAATGTGGGATTCAATTTCTTTTTTTTGACGAATTTGTTTGTCTTTCGTGAGCAACCGATTCTCTAAACGTCTCACTTGAATCGCTTGGTTTTTAAAGAGGACATTCATCACTCCAAGCATGATAAATAAGACGATTGCGTTGGAAGATAGCACCCAAAAAAGGACGGGTTCATCGCGGAAAACGATGCCCACCCCAAGCAGGCCTAAACCAAGGATTATAATGAGAAAGTTACTCCATTTTTTCATACATTCCTCGTCAATTTGAGTGGGTTTATTATATCATAGTGATTGAGTCCCACTGGCCATGACTTAAAGGCCAAGAAAGAAGGTTTAACATGAATGAACTCTTATGGATTGCGTTAGCGCTTGTCAATTTTACAGCGCTGGGTTTGATATACAAGTATTATGGGTTGATGGGGCTCTTTGCGTGGATCGCGATGAATTCTGTCATCGCCAATATCCAAGTCACCAAAACCATCGAATTTTTTGGGTTAACCGCCACATTAGGTAATATTGCCTATGGGTCCATCTTTTTAGCCACCGATGCGATCAGTGAGAAATATGGACTCAAAGAAGCGAAAAAAGCGGTCATCATTGGGTTTGTGAGCCTCTTATTTTTTGTTTTGGTCATGCAAATCAGCTTGCTTTTCACGCCTCAATCGGGAGCCGTGCATGATGCACTGGCCGTGATTTTTGGGCTCATTCCCCGAATTGCACTGGGGAGCTTAGTCGCCTATATCTTATCCCAATGGTTGGACGTATATTTATTCCAATACATTAAGAGAAAATCCCCGGATGGGAAAAAACTTTATTTGCGTAATATCGCCTCCACAGCCACCTCTCAGCTCATTGATACGGCCATCTTCGTTCCCATTGCTTTTTTAGGCGCCTTTGAATTTGCGATTGTCTTAGATATCTTTATTACCACCTATGTCATTAAGCTCTTTGTGGCCCTCATCGATACACCCTTCATTTACTGGATTAAGTCGATGACCCCACTCAACGAGCTCTCAAGCAAATAAAAAAGACCCCTTAGGCCTGATGGCTTAAGGGGTTTTCAATTTAGTCTTTAACAAATGGAAGTAAAGCCATGTGACGCGCTCTTTTGATGGCGATTGCAAGGTCTTTTTGGTACCCTGCTTTCGTGCCAGTCACTCGTCTAGGTAAGATTTTTCCACGGTCTGAAATGAAACGTTTTAACAATTCAACATCTTTGTAGTCGATGTATGTAATTTTGTTTTCAGTGAAAAAACATGTCTTTTTACGACGTTTACGAAAACCTTGATTTCTAGGCATACGTTTCCTCCTTAAAAGGGTAGGTCATCATCGGGAATATCGATGATAGGTTCTTCTTCTTGATAGGGTTTTGGTTCATAGTTATTTTGTGGTTTGGATTGATAATCATACGGTGAATTTTGCGAACTCGTTTGGCCACTTGAGCCTTTCGGTTCTAAAAATTGCACGGAATCAGCGACCACTTCAGTGGCCGTTCTTTTATTGCCGTTGGCATCTTCATAATTGCGGGTTTGAATGCGACCTTCCACCCCCACCAAACTGCCTTTAGACAGATATTGATTGACGGTTTCTGCTTGTCTTCTCCACGCACTGCAGTTTATAAAATCCGCTTGCTGATCGGCATCGGATTTTGCATAGGTGCGATTGACAGCCACGGTAAAAGATACCACGGGGATGTCATTACTGGTTCTTCTCAGCTCTGGATCTCGGGTCAAGCGCCCGACTAAAACCACACGATTAATCATACAGTGCCTCCTAGCGAACGTCGCGAATAATCAAATAACGAATCACATCTTCTTTAATGCGAATGATGCGATCGAATTCTGCACGCGCCGCTTCAGTTGCTTCAACATCTAACACGACATAATAGCCTTTGGTGAAATCTTGAATTTCATACTCGAGATTTCTTAGGCCCCATTCGCTGACTTTAACCACTTTAGAATCGTGACTCGTAATGATTCCACTCAATTCTTCAATGAGGGCTTTACGAGGCTCTTCTTCTAAGTTAGGGCGAATGATGTACATAATTTCGTACTTTTGCATTCTTTACCTCCTTTTGGACATGGGCTGCATGCGAGATGCAGCAAGGATTTACGCTTTTTTAAGCGCGAATATGATTATATCATACCCTTTTCAATGACGCCACTTATTTTTGGGCCGCTTCAGCGTGGGTTAAGATCGACTGAAACATCGGTTTGATGATGTGGTGATCGGTGTCGTAAATTTCTAAAGATACCTTTTCATCGTGGTGGGCGTCATAAAAGGCTTGAACGCCGGATATCGGCACGACATCATCGGATGACCCATGAAACATTTTAATCGCCCCATAGCGCATTTCCCTGAAGCGAAACGCCGGGTTTAACGCACGCATCTTACTTTGGGCTTTTTCGGCCATTTCTGGATATTCTTCTTTACGGCTTTCTGGAGCCATCTCAATCAGCGATTGATAATCCGGCGTCGTAATGACGCCGTAAAACTGATCGACTTGATCGGTTAAAGTCAATAAGTGATACCCGATGATTCCGCCCATAGAAATGCCCAAATAATCAAACGTCTCATACTGGGAAAACTTCGCCTCAAACAACGTGAGGATATCTTGGGCCGTAGGGTGAATGATATGTGGCATCGTCATGCCCCCAATGGGCGGCGTTTTTTCTAAAAAAGGATATTCTCCGCGTTCACCGTGCATCTGCGCATCGGTCGCGACGACCATGTAGCCGGCATCGGCTAACGGGACGCCCATAAGATGCATGGATTTTTCTTTGTTGCCATAAATGCCGTGTTGAACAAAGATTAGCCGCTTTGGACTCTCACCTTCATAAACAAGATACGGAATGCCTTGGTATTTTTCTTTTTTAATTGTTACGGCCATGATCCATCACCCTTTTTAACAACATATGAAGTAAATATGCAGTCGTCCGCTCTCGAATGAACGAACGGTTGCCTTGTAACGTCACTTTACGCGTGGTGGTTATGCCTTGATACTTAACGGCCATAAAAACCGTGCCGACGGGCGATTCTTCATCCGCCCCAGGGCCTGCATAGCCCGTGATCGCGCCGCATAAATCCGCCCCAGTTTGGGCATGCAATCCTTCGACCATGGCGGTGGCCACTTCTAAACTCACGGCGGTTTTTTCTTCAAGCAGTTTTGGATCAATGCCCAAATATTTAATCTTTGACGCGTCGGAATAAACAATGATGCTTTCTTTGAGGACTTTCGACGCCCCCGGAATATCTGTCAGTCTCGCAGATACCATGCCTGCGGTCATCGATTCGGCCACGGCAATGGTTTCATTTAAGTCACTGAGCCGCTTGATAAGAAGCGCTTCAAACGTCGTTTGATACGGCCCAACGATATAATCTTCAGCGCGCGCTTTAAAGGCGTCCATGGCCTTCTTAAGTTGCGTCTGATCGGATGCCGTAAAGAAATACTGAATTTCGCCGTTGCCCGCATAAGGCGCAATGTAAACGTCAGGAAACTGCGCGTACAATCCCTTGAGGCGCTCTTCCATTTCCGATTCGCCAATGCCCGCCACTAAAAACCCATCTTCATACATGATTTCGTTAAACGTCGTTTGAAAAAAGGCCTTCACTTTGGGAAGCATCGGATTAAGTTCCACCGGCGGTCCCGGCAACACCACCACCCATTGATCGGTGGGCGTTTTAAATATCGCGCCCGGCGCCGTGCCTTGAGGATTATCCAAGACGGTCGCATGGGCTGGGAAATAGGCTTGTTTTAAGTTAGAGTCAGACATCGGCTTCTCATACCGTTTAAATTGCGCTTTAATGGCTTCTAACGATGGTTCATGTAAGACCAACGGCATTTGAAAAAAATCACACACCGTTTCTTTCGTGAGATCATCCGGGGTGGGACCCAGTCCCCCCGTAAAAATCAACACGTCATCGTGGATGTGTGAAAGTTCGGCCTTAATGGCTTCCGGATCATCTTTAATGATGTACGCATGATCAATCGAAATGCCGATGCCTTTGAGACTTCTCGCAATCGTCACCAAGTGACGATTTAAGGTTTTGCCCATCAACAGCTCATGGCCAATGGATATGACGCTTGCGCGCATAAACCCTCCTGTTATACGTTGAACCGAAACAGTAAAATATCACCGTCTTGGACCAAGTATTCTTTGCCTTCTAAGCGGTATAATCCTTTTTCTTTGGCGCCTTGGGCGCCCCCGTGAGCCACAAAGTCATCATAGCTCACCGTTTCAGCGCGGATAAAACCTTTTTCAAAATCAGAATGGATCACCCCAGCGCAATGACGGGCCGTCATGCCTTCTTTAAAGGTCCAGGCCCTTACTTCCGGTTCACCGGCGGTGAAAAACGTCCGGAGTTTTAACACATGGTAGCTTTTTTGGATGAGGGCATCGAGGCCGCTTTGAGCGAGCCCTAACGCTTCTAACATCTCAATTTTTTCATCGTCATCAAAGCCAATGAGTTCACTTTCCAGTTGCGCTGAAAGCGCCGTAAGATCGGCGTTTTCGCTTTCTGCGAAGGCTTTTAATGATTGATACGATTCTAACGAGTCTAATGCTTTGAGTTGATCTTCTGAGACATTGAGCACATAAAGCATCGGTTTACTGGTTAAAAGCCCAAAGCCCTTGAGACGTTTCATGTCATCCGCGGAAAAATCATGCGTACGAATGGGGGTTTCATCTTCCAACAAGGTTTTGACTTGTGAGAGCAATTTAAATTCCGCCACCGCGTCTTCATCGACTTTTAACGACGCCTTTTTCTCCACTTTCGGAAGCCGCGTACTGACCAGTTCTAAATCGGCCAGAATGAGTTCAAGTTGAATGGTTTTCAGATCACGAATGGGATCGACCGACCCATCCACATGGGTCACGTTATCATCATCAAACGCGCGAATTACGTGAATAATCGCATCGACCGCCCGGATGTGGGATAAAAATTGGTTGCCAAGCCCCTCACCTTTGGAGGCCCCTTTCACAAGACCGGCGATATCGGTAAATTCAAAGGTTGTGGGGACCTTTTTTTTCGGGTTGACCATCGCCGTGAGTGTATCCAGACGTGGATCAGGCACTAAGACCGTCCCAACGTTGGGTTCAATCGTCGCAAACGGATAATTAGCGGCTAAGATACTCGCTTTAGTGATGGCGTTAAAAAGCGTCGATTTACCCACGTTAGGTAAACCGACGATTCCTGCAGTTAAACTCATAGATGCCTCGCTTAGTTGACGTGAATGGATGCGACGTATTCAAGACCTTCAGGTCTCATGGCGGCGTCATCCACTTGGATGGTTCCGGTATGATTCATCGCGGCTAAACCGATCATGATATGGCGCATGGCAATGCCCATGTTAATCATTTCAGAGTCGGCGACTTGCGCGGGGAATTTTTCGGTCCGTTTTAAGTATAGATGAAAATGGTCGCCATCCACTAAAATACGCCATGGTTGTTTATTCAGTGCGGATGGGGCTAAACGCACTAACTCCAAGACATCATAGTAGGGATGACTTTTTTCTAACGGCGTGTCAAAATCTTGAAGTCCGAATAATTCTTCGTGTTTTTTCCGGTCTGACGCTTCTTGTTTCATGCGCAAGAACCGTTCTTTCAGGCTTTGTTTATACCCCGGATAGCCCACAGGGGCCATGACCGGCACGACGTGGCCCTCGCGGGCAAAGTTTTCTAAGTCTTCGTTATCAAAATCTCCGGATAACCAAACGGTTCCAAAGCCCCGTTTGACGAGTTCTAAAATGGCTTTTTCGAAGACAAACCCAAAATCGAGAAGCCCTTCTTTGGTATTTAGTGTGGATCCCGTTAGATACGCGGGGACGTGCTTGACGTACCCATACATCCCAACTTTTTTACTTTCGGGAGAGTGGGCGTCTTTGTTTCTTAAAAAATACAGTTTGACGGGCGTGCCAAAAGGGGTCGGTTCATTCATGCTTTCTTGGACGATTTTTTGAATGACTTTTTCATCGTCTAAGGGGATTTCTTTTTTCTCAAATGTCCGGACGGAATGACGTTGTTTAATGACTTGAATCATGAAAGCCTCCTTGAATGTTATAAATCAAATAATGCCTGCGCATTATGGGTGGTTGCATTTAAGACTTCCGCAAGTGGAAGCGCTTTGAGCCGCGCAATTTCCTCCGCAATGAGCGGTAAGTAAGAAGGGGTATTGGTTTGACCGCGGTGAGGATGGGGCGCTAAATACGGTGCATCCGTTTCTAAGAGTAAGCGATCGATTGGAACTTCCTTCGCGACGGCTTTGGGGGTTTTCGCATTTTTAAAAGTGACCGGACCATCGAGGCCAATATGCATGCCTAAATCTAAAAAGGCTGGCAGCATTTCAAGAGGTCCTGAATAACAATGCATCACCCCTTTTAAGGGCGCATATTGTTTTAATACGTCATAGGTTTTTTCGGTCGCATCCCGCATGTGAATCACCACGGGAAGATTTTTATCTTGAGCCATTTTAAGTTGTCGGTGTAGATGCTCAATTTGCACGTCTAACGTGTCTTTTTGCCAATGTAAATCCAGGCCAATTTCACCGAGGGCACGCACCGATGGATGGGTTAAAGCCTCTTCAAGCATCTTGTAATCATCACCTTTTAACGTGTGCGCGATGGTCGGATGAAATCCGAGGGCGATTTTTACTGAATCATACCGGTCGGCTAAGTGGATCGCACGCGGTATGGTTTCGTGGTCAAAACCAACCACTAAAAAGTCTGTAACACCCGCCGATTGAGCCGATTGAATCACGGCATCAGCCTCTTCAAAAAGCGGTGAAACATTGATATGTACATGCGTATCAATCATCGTTTACCTCACAATTTATTATACACGTTTAAGGGCCTTTAAAAAAGGCGCGCATAAAAAAAGGAGTGCTTAAGAGCACTCCTTGTAAACCGTTAATTATTCAATAATTTCTGCGACGACGCCCGCACCAACAGTACGGCCACCTTCACGGATGGAGAATTTCGTTCCTTGTTCTAACGCGATGGGGTGGATGAGTTCAACGGTCATCTCAACGTTATCGCCAGGCATAACCATTTCGACGCCTGAAGGAAGTTCAATGACGCCCGTTACGTCCGTTGTACGGAAGTAAAACTGAGGACGGTAGTTGGAGAAGAAAGCCGTATGACGGCCGCCTTCATCTTTAGAAAGAATGTAGACTTCACCGCGGAATTTCGTATGCGGCGTCACGCTTCCGGGTTTGGAAACGACTTGACCGCGTTGAATGTCTTCCCGGTCAACCCCGCGGAGTAAGATTCCGACGTTGTCGCCCGCTTCGGCTTGGTCTAAGAGTTTACGGAACATTTCAACCCCAGTCACCACGGACTTACGAGTTGCTTTGATTCCGACGATTTCAACTTCGTCTTGGACTTTCACGGTTCCGCGGTCCACACGACCCGTTGCGACGGTACCACGGCCTGTGATGGAGAAGACATCTTCCACAGGCATTAAGAATGGTTTGTCGGTTTCGCGAACTGGATCGTCAAAGTAATCATCGACATATTGCATGAGTTCTAAGACTGAATCTTCGTATTTTTCAACGCCTTCTAAGGCTTTTAACGCGGATCCTTTAATGACAGGAATGTCATCGCCTGGGAAATCGTACTCACTGAGTAAGTCACGGACTTCCATTTCGACGAGTTCTAAGAGTTCTTCATCATCCACCATGTCCACTTTGTTTAAGAAAACAACGAGTTTAGGTACCCCAACTTGGCGGGAGAGTAAGATGTGTTCACGCGTTTGTGGCATCGGTCCATCGGCGGCCGATACAACGAGGATGGCACCGTCCATTTGGGCGGCCCCAGTGATCATGTTTTTAACGTAGTCCGCATGACCTGGGCAGTCGACATGCGCATAGTGACGCTTGTCAGTGGAATATTCAATGTGTGAGGTATTGATGGTAATACCCCGTTCTTTTTCTTCTGGTGCATTGTCAATCGAGTCAAACGTTGCGGCTGAAGTTTCCCCAACCCCACGTTTGTGGAGCGTAGTAGCAATGGCTGCAGTAAGTGTAGTTTTACCGTGGTCAACGTGACCAATTGTTCCGACATTTAAATGGATTTTAGTCCGTTCAAATTTAGCTTTTCCCATTTGATTTTTCCTCCTTGATTACAATCAAAAATATTTTACCGCATTCACTATTGGAATGCAAGCTTAATCCCTAACCGAGCGCTTTTCAATAATTTCTTCAGCGATGGATTTCGGTGCGGGTTCGTAGTGCGAAAATTGCATGTTGTAGTTACCACGTCCTTGGGTGTTCGACCGTAACGATGTGGCGTACCCAAACATTTCTGAAAGGGGTACTTTGGCGACGACTTCTTGGGCATTGGTGCGCTTACTTTGCGACTCAATTTTTCCGCGACGGGCGGTTAAATCGCCAATGACGTTTCCAATATAGTCTTCGGGGGTGATGGCGGTCACACTCATGATGGGTTCTAAGAGAATCGCTTTACATTGGTCTTTGGCTTTTCTTAACGCTAAACCAGCGGCCACTTTAAAGGCGATTTCTGACGAGTCGACGTCATGGTAAGACCCATCATAAAGCGTCGCTTTAACATCGATCATGGGGTACCCGGCTAAGATACCGGATTCCATCGATTCTTGAAGTCCTTTATCGACGACGGGGATGTATTCTCTCGGAACCACCCCACCGACAATCTTATCCACAAAGGCATAGCCTTCGTTGGGGTTGGGTTCGAATTTGATCCAGACGTGTCCATACTGACCACGACCCCCACTTTGACGGACAAACTTCCCTTCCACTTCGGCTTCTTGAGTGAAGGTTTCACGGTAGGATACTTGCGGTGCACCGACATTGGCTTCGACTTTGAATTCACGTTTCATCCGGTCGACAATGATGTCTAAGTGAAGCTCACCCATCCCCGCGATGATGGTTTGACCCGTTTCTTCATCGGTGTAGGTTCTAAAGGTCGGATCTTCTTCCGCGAGTTTTTGTAAGGCTACCCCCATCTTATCTTGATCGCCGCGTGATTTCGGTTCAATCGCGACGCTGATGACGGGTTCTGGGAAGACCATTTTTTCTAAGATGATGTTGTATTTTTCATTGGCTAACGTATCGCCGGTCGTCGTATCTTTTAACCCGACCGCCGCGGCAATATCACCCGCGTAGACTTCATCAATCTCTTCTCGGTGATTGGCGTGCATCTGTAAGAGTCGGCCAATCCGTTCTTTTTTACCTTTGGTGGTGTTGATGATATAGGACCCTTTTTGTAAGACACCTGAATATACCCTGAAGAAGGTGAGGCGTCCGACGAAGGGATCGGTGGCAACTTTGAAGGCTAACGCGGCAAATTTCGCTTCGTCTTTCACTTCCAGCGCGACTTCTTCGCCGTCTTTCATCAAGCCTTTGATTTCAGCCACGTCAGTCGGCGCTGGTAAGTAATCAATGACCGCATCCAGCATCATCTTAACGCCCGTATTTTTATAAGCACTCCCGCACAGGACGGGGAAGAATTCGACCGATAAAGTCGCATTCCGAATCGCTTTTTTCAGTTGTTCGTTACTGATGGTTTCGCCTTCAAGATAGATCATCATGAGTTCATCATCGAACTCACTAACCACTTCAATGAGGGTTTCCCGGCGGGCTTCTACGGTTTCTTTGAGATCCGCAGGAATGTCAATTTCAGTCGGGACTTCATCGGGTCCACCGTCGTAATGATAGGCTTTCATTTCGACGAGGTCGATGATGCCATTGAAATCATTTTCCGCCCCAATGGGCCATTGAATCGCTGCGGCTTTGACGCCTAAGCGTTCTTCGATACTGGAAAGTGAGTAGGCATAATCCGCACCGGTTTTGTCCATCTTATTGACAAAGACAATTCGGGGGACTTTATATTCAGTGGCTTGACGCCACACGGTTTCAGTTTGTGGCTCAACCCCCGCTTGGGCATCAAGGACAGCAACTGAACCATCTAAGACTCTTAAAGACCGTGACACTTCAACGGTGAAGTCCACGTGACCTGGAGTATCGATGATATTGACGCGGTGTTCTTTCCAAAAGGCGGTCGTTGCTGCTGATGTGATGGTGATTCCGCGTTCTTGTTCTTGCGCCATCCAGTCCATTTGGGATGCGCCATCGTGGGTTTCACCAATTTTGTGAATCCGTCCAGTATGAAAGAGAATACGTTCAGTGGTGGTGGTTTTACCCGCATCGATATGGGCCATGATGCCAATATTACGGGTCTTATCTAAGCTGTACTTACGAGGCATACGTATCTCCTTTCTTACCAGCGATAATGTGCGAAGGCTTTGTTAGCGTCCGCCATCCGGTGCATATCTTCACGTTTTTTCACGGCAGCGCCCACGCCATTGGCGGCGTCCATAATTTCTTTGGCCAGGCGTTCTTCCATCGTTTTTTCATTTCTCAAACGTGCGTATTGCGTGAGCCAACGAAGTCCTAAGGTGTAACGACGTTCTTCTCTGACTTCCACAGGAACTTGATAGTTTTGGCCCCCGATGCGGCGGGCTCTCACTTCAAAGGTTGGCATGATATTATCCAGCGCTTCTTCAAACACTGATAAGGGGGGTTTATTCACGGTTTCTTCAACTTTTTTAAATGCATTGTATAAAATGTTTTGAGCCGTTCCTTTTTTCCCACCGAGCATGATGTTATTGATGAGTTTGGTCACCAATTTGGAATCATACATCGGATCGGGGAGGACGTCTCTTTTAGCAATATGACCTTTACGAGGCATTTTTTGCTCCTCCTTTTCTAGCGTTTAATTACGCGTTTTTCTTCGTTCCGTATTTACTTCTTCCTTGTTTACGATCGTTCACACCGGTGGTATCTAATGTTCCACGGACGATGTGATAACGAACCCCTGGTAAGTCTTTGACCCGACCGCCACGAATCAGCACAACGCTGTGTTCTTGCAGTTGATGGCCAATGCCAGGAATGTAAGCGGTGACTTCTACGCCATTGGTTAAGCGCACCCGAGCATACTTTCTTAACGCTGAGTTTGGTTTCTTCGGTGTCATGGTCGCCACACGCGTACAAACGCCGCGTTTTTGAGGACTCATGGTGGTGGTGTATTCACGCTTTAAAGAGTTGAATCCAATGTTTAAACTCGGCGATTTACTTTTCTTGCCTTTGGACACTCTTCCTTTTCTTACGAGTTGGTTAATGGTAGGCATCGTTGGTTCCTCCTTTCTTACAACAGTTCCGTGTGTATCAAAACGGGGATGAAAACAGGGGTCAAGAAGACCCAACTGTTTTACACGCGAATATGATTATAGAAAACATATGCGCCATTGTCAAGCAATTATCTGGTTATTTTACTTCCATCACTGGAGCTTCACTGGAATCTTCGAATAAGGGATCGCCTTCAAAATCATCTTCATCGACTTCAGGCTTTTCGTAATCGAAGAACGAATGGGATAAAATCCCCGTTCCCGCAGGAATTAATCCCCCGATGATGACGTTTTCTTTAAGACCGACTAAATCATCGACTTTTCCGCGAATCGCCGCATCGGTAAGGACGCGTGTGGTTTCTTGGAAGGAAGCCGCCGATAAGAAGGATTCACTGCGTAAACTCGAGCGTGTGATCCCCAGTAAGACGGGTCTGGCAATCGCCGGATTTTTCCGTTCGGCCATGACCGCTTCGTTCGCTTTTTTAAACTGGCGAAGGGAGACTTGCGCGCCCGGGAGTAACTCGGTATCGCCGGAGACAATGATATTGACCTTTTGCATCATTTGATGGACGATGACTTCAATGTGCTTATCAGAGATTTCCACGCCTTGCGCCCGGTAAACCTTTTGAACCTCGCCCAAAATGTATTGTTGGACGGTTTCTGCGTCTGTGACTTTAAGGAGTTGTTTCGGATCAATCGACCCTTCAGTGAGTTGTTGGCCCGCAATGACGTGATCGCCTTCGGAGACTTTTAATGTGACCCCACTGTTGGTTTCGTATTGGTAGAAGGACGGGTCTTTTTCGGATGGTTTTAAATCGCCTTTGAGGGTGATTTTATACCGCTCATCGATGCGTTCAATTTCGGTAATGACGCCAAAACTTTCAGCGATGATGGCTTTCCCTTTCGGGGTTCTGGCTTCAAAGAGTTCTTGAATCCTTGGAAGCCCTTGGGTAATATCTGCCCCAGCAACCCCGCCGGTATGGAATGTACGCATGGTGAGCTGAGTTCCCGGTTCACCAATCGATTGTGCGGCAATGTAGCCGACACTCTCGCCGACTTCCACTTTATTCCCGGTGGCTAAGTTACGGCCGTAACATTTTTCACACACGCCGTGGTCCGCATGGCAGGTTAGGACGGAGCGAATTTTAACGGTTTCAACCGCCGCTTTTTCGATGGTACGGGCGATTTCTTCGGTGATGTAGCCATCTTTTTCAACGAGCACTTCACCCGTTTTAGGATCCGCCACCGTTTCTTGCGAATACCGGCCAATCAGACGGTCCGATAACGTCACAATGACTTTGCCATCATTATCGAATATATCTTTAACGACCACGCCACGATTGGTCTGGCAATCATCTTCCGTGATGACGATGTCTTGTGAGACGTCGACAAGACGTCTGGTTAAGTAGCCTGAATCCGCGGTTTTTAAGGCGGTATCGGTCGATCCTTTTCGCGCCCCATGGGTCGAGATAAAGAATTCAGACATCGTAAGCCCTTCGCGGAAGGATGCTTTAATCGGAAGTTCGATGGTTTCACCGGATGGTTTACTCATCAACCCACGCATCCCAGCCAGCTGGGTAAAGTTAGAAATATTCCCCCGAGCCCCAGAATCGGACATCATGTTGATGTGGTTTTCATTCGTGAGTTCGTCTTTCAAACCTTGCTGAATGCGGTTTTTGGCTTTTTCCCATTCTTTGATGACCAACCCACGGCGTTCTTTATCGGTGAGTAAGCCTTGATCAAACATCATTTGGATTTTATCCACTTGGCCCGATGCGGCTCCGATAACTTCGTCTTTATGACTGTAAGGCATAACGTCATAGGCACTGACGGTGATCCCCGCATAGGTTGAATATTTGAAGCCGAGGTTTTTCATCTTATCAAGCATCTTCGATGTTTCGTTGATTTTGAAATCTTCAAATACGCGGGAAATGACGAGGGCTAAGAAGCGTTTTCTGAAAGGGTCTAAGAGGTGACGCGCCCCTTTTTTCTCGAGGGCTTTAATTTCTTTTTCTAACCGGCTAATCTCTGAATCATCGGCACCGCCCGCTTTCAGGCGTTTGAGCGCTTCAGTTTTCGCCGAAAAATCAGCATTCGCATGAATGATTTCGGGAATGTTTGAACCTTTCGGCAAGAAGTGATTTTCCGGTGTATTAAGTTCTAAGTTTTCAAGCGTTGGTTCGTTAATGTATGGGAATGAACGCGGTAAGATTTCATTGAAAATCAATTTCCCTACCGTCGTCATTAAATAGCCTTGACGTTGCTCTTCAGTGAGTGGTGCGTTTCCTAAGGACGACGCTTTAATGGCAATGACCGCATGCAGGGATATTTCTTGATTGTCAAAGGCAAGCAAGGCTTCTTTTGAATCTTTGAATACTTTGCCTTGGCCTTTTTCATGCGATCTTTCTAAGGTGAGGTAATAGTTTCCTAACACCATATCCTGAGAAGGGGTGACAACCGGTTTTCCATCTTTCGGGTTCAAGATGTTATTCGAGGCGAGCATCAATACCCGAGCTTCCGCTTGCGCTTCTTCAGAAAGGGGCACGTGAACCGCCATTTGATCCCCATCAAAATCCGCGTTGAAGGCGGTGGTGACTAAGGGGTGTAAGCGAATGGCTTTTCCTTCAACGAGTTTGGGTTCAAAGGCTTGAATGCCTAACCGGTGCAAGGTGGGCGCCCGGTTGAGTAAGACGGGATGTTCTCTAATGACATCTTCTAAGACATTCCAGACTTTTCCGTCTTGGCGGTCAATGAGCGCTTTCGCACTTTTAATGTTTGAAGTGATGTCACGCGTCATGAGTTCGCGGATGACAAAGGGTTTAAACAGTGATAATGCCATCTCTTTGGGGAGTCCGCATTGGTACATTTCCAAGTCAGGTCCCACGACGATGACGCTTCGGCCGGAATAATCGACCCGTTTACCGAGTAAGTTTTGACGGAAACGACCTTGTTTACCTCGCAGCATATCAGAGAGTGATTTTAACGGACGGTTTTTCTCGACGACGACTTTACGGCCGCGTTTAGAGTTATCAATCAGCGCATCCACGGCTTCTTGAAGCATCCGTTTTTCGTTTTTCGTAATGAGATCGGGGGCTTTTTGTTCCAACTGACGTTTTAAACGGTTGTTGCGGTTCAAAATTCTCCGGTATAAATCGTTGAGGTCGGTGGTCGCAAAACGACCGCCATCCAGTTGGACCATAGGCCGCAGTTCCGGGGGAATGACCGGTAAGATATCCATGACCATCCACTCGGGTTTGTTATCGGATTTATAGAAGGCTTCGATGATTTCTAAACGCTTAAGAATTTTATCGCGTTTTTGTTTTGACGCCGTTGGAAGTTCTTTACGGAGCCGGTAAGCCTCATCTTCTAAATCGATTTTTTTGAGGAGTGTTTTAACCGCTTCAGCGCCACTTAAAGCTCTGAAACGATTGCCATATTCTAAATGTTTTTCGGTGTATTTCGCTTCCGATAAAATCTGCATGTTTTGCAGATCCGTATCGCCTTTATCCACCACAATATAAGACGCATAGTAAACCACTTCTTCTAAGTCTTTGCTTTTGAGATCGAGAAGGGTCGCAATGCGGGATGGAGAATTTCTTAAAAACCACGTATGAACCACAGGCGCGGCCAGTTTGATATGACCCATGCGTTCACGGCGAACTTTAGATTCCGTGATTTCAACCCCACAAATCGGACATTTTTTCCCCGATTGGCTGGAGCGTTTGGATTTATTGTTACAGGCGCATTGGTAATCTTTGGTCGGGCCAAAGATTTCCTCACAGAAGAGGCCTTTGCGTTCAGGTTTTAAGGTCCGGTAGTTAATCGTTTCGTGTTTTTCGACTTCGCCGAATGACCAATTAAGCATTTCTTCCGGGGAAGCGATTCGGATTTTATAATGCGAGAATTTTTGGCTCATAGCATCATCTCCTAAGCGTTGAAGCCGTATTTGTCAATATAGTTTTCTAATCCGGTGTCTTCCACCAAGGATTTATTCGCTTCGTTAATTCCGGTCGCCCGGTTAATCAGTTCCACCGAAATACCCAGCGATTGTAATTCACGCGTCAAGACACGGAACGATTCAGGCAAGCTTGGGGCGGGAATGGATTTCCCATCCACAATGGCTCTAAAGACTTTATTACGGCCGATGATGTCATCACTTTTAACCGTGAGCATCTCTTGTAAGGTATACGCCGCTCCGTAAGCGCCAAGGGCCCAAACTTCCATCTCTCCAAAACGTTGACCCCCATTTTGGGCTTTACCACCCATGGGTTGCTGGGTCACTAAGGTGTATGGACCGACCGAACGGGCATGAAGTTTATCATCCACCATGTGGTCAAGTTTAATCATGTACATGACGCCGACCGATACATCGTTGTCGTATTTTTCACCGGTTTGACCGGAATAAAGCGGCGTTTTACCGGTGGCTTGCATGCCGGCTTCTTGTAAGATGGCTTCTAAGTCATCGCTTTGAACGCCATCAAAAACCGGGGTCGCGACATGGACGCCTAAGCGTTTCGCAGCCATGCCAAGGTGAATTTCTAAAACTTGGCCAATGTTCATCCGGGACGGAACCCCCAGCGGGTTTAACATGATGTCAACCGGAGTTCCATCCGGCAGATATGGCATATCTTCGATGGGCAGGATTTTTGAAATAACCCCTTTATTCCCGTGGCGTCCAGCCATTTTATCGCCTTCGGATATTTTGCGTTTTTGGACAATGAATACATGCACAATTTCATTCGCACCCGGTGGCATTTCATCACCATCCGCGCGACTGAAGTATTTCACAGATTGGACGATTCCGCCCCCGCCGTGAGGTACTTTTAAAGACGTATCCCGAACTTCCCGAGATTTTTCACCAAAGATGGCTAAAAGTAAACGATCTTCTGGGGTCGGTTCAGTTTGGCCTTTCGGCGTGACTTTACCAACTAAGATGTCCCCTTCTTTGACTTCCGCACCGGGAATGATAATGCCGCGGTCGTCTAAGAAACGGCGCCCTTCTTCCCCGACGTTGGGGATTTCTCGGGTGATTTCTTCTTTGCCGAGTTTGGTATCTCTGGCTTCCACATCGTATTTTTCGATGTGGATGGAGGTATAGACGTCTTCTTTGACTAACCGTTCACTCATGATGACGGCATCTTCATAGTTGTAGCCATTCCAGGTCATGAAGGCCACGACCACGTTTTGGCCAAGCGCCATTTCGCCTTGGTCCATACTTGGACCATCGGCAATAATATCGCCCACTTCGACTTTGTCCCCTTTTTGGACAATCGGACGTTGCGTCAAGTTGGTGCCTTGGTTAGAGCGTTCAAATTTGGTTAAATCGTAACGATCTTTTTTGTTGCCCCGGCGGATGACAACTAGTTTAGCATCGACATAATCCACAGTTCCTGCTTGTTTGGCAACGATGGCTGACCCTGAATCTTGAGCCGCCTTAAATTCAATCCCTGTCCCGACTAATGGGGCACTTGGTTTCAGTAAGGGAATCGCTTGCCGTTGCATGTTCGCACCCATCAAGGCGCGGTTGGCATCATCGTGTTCCAAGAATGGAATCGAGGCCGTGGAGACCGAGACAATCTGTTTCGGTGACACATCCAAATATTCGACTTCTGCTTGCGGAACTAAGTTGGTTTCACCGTAGTAACGGGCCACCACTTGATCTTCCACAATGAAACCTTCATCATCGACGATCATGTTCGCTTGGCCAATGGTAAAGTTTTCTTCTTCATCGGCACTCATGTAGACCATTTCATCGGTGATGCGTTTTTTATTGACACCTTTGACGGTGACATCTTCGACTTTTAAATAAGGCGTTTCCATGAACCCGAATTTATTGACCCTAACGTAAGTGGCCAAGGAGTTGATGAGCCCGATGTTTTGACCTTCTGGGGTCTCAATTGGACAAATACGGCCATAGTGTGAGTAGTGAACGTCACGGACTTCAAAGCCCGCCCGGTCACGGGTAAGACCCCCCGGACCCAAGGCAGAAATCCGCCGCTTGTGGGTGATTTCATCTAAGGGGTTCGTTTGACTCATGAACTGCGATAACTGAGAGGACCCAAAGAATTCTTTGAGTGATGATGTGAGTGGACGAATATTGATTAAGTCTTTCGGCGTGACATCATCAATGTCTTTGGTACTCATGCGATCTTTGACGTTTTTTTCAAGTTTCGAAAGACCAATGCGGAATTGGTTTTTAAGCAATTCACCAATGAGACGTAAACGACGGTTGCCTAAGTGGTCAATATCATCGAGACGCCCAAACCCCTCAAATAAATTGAGGTAATAGCTGATACTGGCCACGATGTCTGAAGCCACGATATGTTCACGGGTTTCTTCCGAGTTGTTCCCGATAACTTTTAAGGTAACCATTTCATCTTGGTCGTTTTGGTGCATGATTTCTAGTACTTCTACTTCGGCGATGTCGAGTTTAAGTTCGGGATTATTGAGCGTTTCTTCTAAAGCGTCTTTCGCTTCTTGAACTTTGATTTTGCCTTCTTTATCGGTATACGCTTTTTCGCTGACGCCTTCTTTTTTCAAGAAGCCTTTAAATGCTTCTTTGGGTGTTGGGTAGTTTTGGGTCCGGATCATTTCCATTTTTTCAGAGCCACTTAAATACTTCAAATAGGAGTTCGCATCTAAGAGTTTCTTTTGGACCGCAAAATCATATTCTAAATCTGCGCTTAAAACACCGGGCAATGCACGGCGCATCCAAGCACGGTTTTGACTCAGTTTATCGATGATATCCCAGGTAATCACAGTGCCTTTTTCAAAGACGACTTTGCCTTTACCATCTTTGATGTCTTGCGCTAAAATCTTACCTTTAACATGGGTGAGTACATCGAGTTTTTTATTCACCTTATACCGGCCAACCCCGGCGAGTTCATAGCGTTTACCGTCGTAAAGTCTGGACACAAAGAAGTTCATGGCCCCGTCGATGGTAGCCGTCTCCCCTTGGCGGAGTTTTGAATAAACTTCTAAAATGGCTTCTTGAGGGGAGTGGGTGGTATCTTTTTCATAGGTTTGATCGAGTGATTCAGAGGGTGTGAAAAGTTCACGAACAACCCCTGAATCATTGAGGTTGAGCGCTCTGAGTAAGGTCGTCAGTGGAATCTTTTTCGAACGGTCGAGTTTGACGTATAGATTATTTTTCGCATCCATTTCAAACTCAAGCCAAGCCCCCCGGTTCGGGATAATTTGACCGAGATAACGGCGTGATAACGTCTTTTTGTCGATATCGACGGAATAAAAGACCCCCGCCGAACGAACAATCTGGGAGACGATGACACGCTCGGAGCCATTTATGACAAAAGACGCACGATCGGTCATGAACGGGAAATCGCCCATGAAAATCTTGCGTTCTTGAATTTCGCCCGTTTGGTTATTCACCAATTTGACGTTGACATACAGTGGCTTCGCATAGGTTAATTCTTTGTCTTTGGCTTGCCGGATGGTATGTTTTTCATCCGCAAACTCAAATCCGGAAAAATAAAGCTCTAAATCACCGGTAAAATTTTCAATTGGTGAGATATCTTCAAATAACTCTTGTAACCCCTCTGTCACAAACCAATCAAAAGAATCGGTTTGGACATCAATGAGGTTGGGTAAATCAATGTTCATTTTAACGCGCGAATAGTCTCTTCTCTCGCGTTTCTTACCGTACTGAATCAGCTTATAACCCACTAATGTTTCACCCCAATTTTTAGTTTCTAAATCTGTGTAAAATGCAAAAAAGCGCAATTTATCGCATTTTAAAATTTTATCACATCACCGTCAAATCGTCAACGGCTTGCGTCAGCCTCAAAACCTTAAACCCTTTTTTCCGGGTCACCGTTTCAATCCGGGCTAAGGATTGAAACGATTGAATGAATGATTCAACGCCGTGTTTTTTATGCATCACGACCCATAAACGTCCCCCAGGATTCAAATGGCCAAGCGCCGCTTTGAGTAATGCATAAAGCGCGGGCTTACCAATGCGAATCGGAGGATTACTTATAATATGATCGAATGACTCAGACATTGCATTAAAGCCATCACTATTAACGACATTGACGTCTAATTCAAGGCTTTCTGCGTTCTTTTTAGTTAGCGCCAAAGCCCGCTCATTGACGTCTGAACACGTCATTTTTACGGCATGCACCTTCGCTAATATGAGCCCAATCACTCCGATGCCACACCCTAAATCTAAGCAGGTGTCATCCGGTGAAAGTGTCACATTTTCAATCAATAACCGGCTGGCAAAATCAAGGCCTTCTTTGGCAAAAACACCATGATCCGAATGAAAGGTAAACCCCACGTTTAAGCACGTCACTTGAAAAGTGAACGGGTTCGAGGGTGTTTTTACGGATGCGTCAAAATAATGGGCCATACGACTCTTCCAAACGGGCAAAAAACCTGAGACAAGTCTCAGGTTTTATTTATGCCATTGGTTTAAAGGAATTACTTAACTTCAACAACCGCGCCGGCTTCTTCCAATTTCTCTTTGATGCCTTCGGCTTCTTCAGGACTAATGCCTTCTTTGATGGGTGAAGGGACATTGTCGACGAGGGCTTTAGCTTCTTTCAAGCCAAGACCGGTAAGTTCTTTAACGATTTTGATGACGCCAATTTTACCGCCACCCGCATTGTTTAAGATGACGCTTACTTCACTTGGAGCAGCGTCTGCAGCGCCACCCGCTCCAGGAGCTGCGACTGCGACTGCGCTTGGGTCAACCCCAAAGGTTTCTTTCATCATATCGACGAGTTCTTTAAGTTCTAAGAGTGTTTTTTCACCTAGTGCTTTAATGATATCTTCATTTTTCATTGCCATGATTGGCCTCCTTATTGGTTGGTCTCTAGATTTTCAATGTGCATGTTTAAACCGATTGCAACTTCTTTGATCGGTTGTAATAATCCGCCTGCGAACATGGTGAGTAAAGCTTCGCGGGATGGAATTTGAGCAAGTTGTTGCACTTGTTCAGTGCCTAGTACTTCACCGTCTAAGATGCCCGCTTTAAGTTCTAAGGCAGGGTGATCTTTAGCAAATTCATACAAGACTTTCGCCGCGGCGACGCTGTCTGAGTTGGAGAATGCTACGGCATTCGGTCCCACTAAATCAGCAAGTAAAGCATCATAGCCTAAGGCTTCTGCGGCCCGGCGTGTAATATTGTTTTTAATGACTTTGAGTTCACAGTCATTATCGTACAGTTGACTTCTGAGTGTGGTGACGTCTTCCACTGATAATCCACGGTAATTAACCATGATAACAGCAGGGGTTTGTTTCATTTTTTCCACCAGAGCATCAACCTGTAAGGCTTTCTTTTCTATGGCTGCTTGCGACATCGTTTCCTCCTTTTCATGAAATTTTCCATGAAAAACCCACTTTTGCGCAAGACAAAAGTGGATGGGATTTCCAAGTTTGTCTCGTCAGGATAATTAAGCACTATAGCCCCTAAGTCTTCGACGCGTGGGTTTATTCAATTGTTAGACTGAGATACTGTCGGGATCGATGTTGACTCCCGGACCCATGGTGCTTGAGATGGCAAAGTTTTGAACGTATGTTCCTTTGACCGTCTGCGGTTTTGCACGCAACATGGTTTCGTAAAATGAGGTGACGTTTTCGACCAGTTGATCGGCGCTGAATGATACTTTACCGACCAAGCTGTGCATATTTCCTACTTTATCGACGCGGTACGATACTTTACCGCCTTTAATTTCGCTGACGGCTTTCCCAATGTCCATGGTGACCGTTCCCGTTTTCGGGTTTGGCATCATGCCTTTGGGACCTAAAGTCCGTCCGAGTTTACCGACCACAGCCATCATATCGGGCGCGGCGACGACCACATCAAATTCGAAGAATCCTTTTAAGATACGTTCGGCGAGTTCTTCACCGCCGACAACATCAGCGCCTGCTTCTTCAGCTTCTTTGGCTTTATCGCCTTGGGCGAAAACGCATACGCGTTTGGTTTTACCGGTGCCATGAGGCAAGACAAATGCCCCTCTTAAGTTTTGTTCGGCTTGACGGGGATCTAAGTTGAGTCTCAGTGCGACTTCAACGCCCGCGTCAAATTTCTCAAATGTAATTTTTTTAACGAGTGCCACAGCGTCTGTGAGTGCGTATTTTTTTTCGCGATCCACTTGCGCTAAGGCTGCGGTATATTTTTTACCTTTTTGTGCCATGATATTCCTCCTAAATGTGGTCTAACAGAAAACTTCCTCCCACATTTAGCTGCTTATACAAAACAACTAAATGGAATCAGCCTTTAATTTCAATGCCCATGTTACGGGCGGTGCCTGCAATGATATTCATTGCAGCATCAACGTCATTGGCGTTGAGGTCCGGCATTTTAGTTTCAGCAATTTCTTTGAGTTGCGCTTTGCTGATACTGCCGACAACTTCTTTGGATGATTCGCCTGCGCCTTTAGAAACGCCCGCGGCTTTTTTGATTAAATCAGATGCCGGTGGGGTTTTAGTGACGAAGGTGAAACTACGGTCTTTAAACACGGTAATTACAACGGGAATAACGTTCCCCATTTGCTCTTTCGTGCGATCGTTAAATTGAGAACAGAAATCTTGGATGTTCACGCCTGCTTGTCCAAGTGCAGGTCCAACTGGGGGTGCAGGGTTGGCTTTACCGGCGGGAATTTGTAATTTAACAATGGAATTCACTTCTTTAGCCACGATGATACCTCCTTTGTATCGTGATGTGGTCAACAGACACTGAGTGTGTCCTTCCACGCGATTCACCTTATTTCTAAGGCGTGCTTGAAAATTATATGTTAGGACACTCTTTTTTTCAAGCGTTAATTAGGATAATTTCTCAATTTCATCAAAGCCGAGTTCGGCGGGGGTGGGCCGTCCAAACATTTCAACTAGGATGGTCGCCACACTGCGGTCCGTATCGATCTCATCGATGGTTCCGATTTGGTCTTTAAATGGGCCCGCGGCAACACGCACTTGCTCACCGATTTGAATGTTAAGTTTGGGCGTCGCAATGAGGCCGGCTTTTTTAAGGATGGGGTTGATTTCTTCTGGGGCTAAAGGAATTGGTTTGGTTCCTCCACCTGAAGAGCCTAAGAACCCCGTCACACCTGGCGTATTCCGTACGACAAACCATGAATCATCGGTGACAATCATTTCAATGAAAACATACCCGGGATAAATCTTTACGAGTTTTTCTTTCATCGTGCCATCGGCTTTTTTTTCGTAGGTTAATTCTTCAGGAATCACCACTTGATAGATTTTATCTTCCATCTGCATGGTTTCAATCCGTCGCATTAAATTCATTTTAACGGAGTTTTCAAGACCCGAATACGTTTGGACAATGTACCAGTTTTTTTGGGAATAAAAATCGGCCACGTTACGCTCCTAAACGGTAAAGCGCGTCAAAAATGGGTTGCAACACAAAGTCAAATACGATAAATACGGCCGCTAAAAAGAGTAAAAATCCAAAAACACGGGCCAAATAATTATTGGTCATTTCACGGTTGGGCCAAGAAACCTTATTCATTTCTTTAAGACCCGGTAAGAAAAAGGGTGCCAACGCATACACCAAAGCACTCAGTCCAATGAGCATCACAATGACCGAGAAGGTCGTGATTTTCCATGGAGCGTCAAAAATCCACCAATTGGTGAGGGTGACTTCGAGGACTTCTCCTTCAAAAATGTACACCCCTAAGACCAAGACTAACGCACCTAAGACGGCGAGTAACACCCCTTCAAATGCGTATTCTCTTTTTAAAATTTCCAGTACTTTAAACGATTTTTTTTCTTCGGCCATGATGGACTCCTAAATGGTTTGTTTGTGTAAGGTATGCTGATTGCAATGCGGACAATATTTCTTGATTTCAAGCCGAACGGTCTGATCTTTTTTCGGCTCGACCGAATAGTTGCGCTTTCCACACACACTACAGGCGAGAATGATTTTTTTCTTCATTCGTTTCATCCTTTACACTTGCAAATAATTAATGTATCAAAAATTCCCGGCTTTGTCAAAATTATTTGTGTCGTAAAGCGCCTTGATTTTGCGCTTAGCACGGTACAGCGTATTGTATATCGACTTTTCAGTTCGGCCGAATTTTTCACATAAAAATTGAATGGATGCACTGGTTAATTCGCGCAAACAAAAAATTTCGAATTCTTGGGGCGTCAAACACGCTTTAATTTCTTCCAGATATGCATCAAAGTAAGGCCCTTTTAGGGCATTCGCATGACAATTATAAATGAGTGAATCTTCTTGCATTTCATGGGCCCACGTCTTACGTTTCAATCGTTGAATGGTCGTGATAAACATCCGCGTTAGATTCATTTCAAAGTAGCGCGTAAATGTTTTGGTATAGGCGGGATCATACGCAAAGATGGATTTATGCAGACACATCAAACTATCTTGATAAATATCTTCATACATGTACGCCAGGTGGAACTTGCGGATGGTTTTTGCAATCAATGGATGATACTTCGATACCATGTACTGAAAAGCATTATCGTCTCCTTCCCGGATAAGATAAATAATTTCATAGTCATTCTGATATCGATGCATGTTTCATCCTTTCCTCAGGACGTTTGAAACAGTGCGATGGCTGCCGCCACCGATACATTCAACGATTCCACGTCTTCGTGCATCGGAATTTTAACCAATTGGTCACACGTTTTTTTGACCAACGGAGAAAGTCCCTCTCCCTCGTTGCCTAATACCCAAGCCATCTGGGCATCGGGGGTTAAATCGCGAATCGTTTGAGTGGCTTCACCGGCCAGTCCATACGTCCAAATGTTGTGCTGTTTGAATGTTAAGAGGGTCTGATGAATGTTGGCCACTTCCACCATGGGGAGATGCTCAATCAATCCGGCACTCGCCTTATACACCACAGCGCTGATGGGGGCTGAGCGTTTTTTACGCATCACTAACGCATCGGCATGAAACGCTTTGGCACTGCGAATGATGGCCCCCAAATTGTGGGGATCCATGATGCCGTCTAAGACGACAATTCGCTTCGGGTTTTGCCCCAAGAGCCAATCCAGCGAATGCATAGGTAATGGATGAATCTCTGCCACATACCCTTGGGTCGCATCTCCAAATTGCTCGACCAAAGCAAACTTTTCTAACCGCTCAACGGGACATTTGACGCCTTCTGGGATGTCTAAACCCGTTTGCACCCACAGCTTTTTGAGGCGGTGCGGTAAGGCCGATAATGTTTGGACTACGTTCTTGCCATACACAATCATAAGGCTCCTCTTGAATTCATAATAGCACTCATTCTTTAGTCTGATATTGAGAAAAAAGATGGATATTTCGTCGTTAAAATCAACGCGCAAAACGATGCGATGCGCGGGTGATTATTGGTTTGGTAAAGACCACCAAAAACAGCTTCAAGTCCACTGGATGCATGCGCTTCTTGAAGACTCACTTTGCGGCTTTTTTTCGATAATGGAGCATTCCGCCCTTGTTTGAACCAGGTAAGCTCTTGGTCGGTGAATAAAGGTTCGAGGATGGAAAAAGCCCAGGCTTGGGCTTTTCCACTGGTGAGTTCTGAAACCATTTGGTGTAAAGATTCGGACTGGGTTACGCCTGCTTCAATACACTGATGTCTCAGTTCAAGTTCATAAACGGCGTCCCCAAGATATGCCAGTGTCTGACCGTTGGATGCGCTCAATGAAGAATGCCTCGTTCGGTCAGTTTTTCTCGTAACTGATCAGCGCGTTCAAAGTCACGGTTTTTCCGGGCATCTTTCCACGCATGATACATGTTACGATCGGCTTTGGATAAACGTTTTAAAGACACTCTTAACCCCAATATATCAAACATAATTTGCAGGTTTTTAAACGCTGCGAGGATGATATCGTACGCATCTTCTTCGCGGAGTTTCTGATTGAGCAATTTCACGAGCGCATACAAATGCGTAAGGGCATTCGCCGTATTAAAATCATCGGTCATCGCGTCGATGAATTGATCGTGTAGGGTTTCGATTTCTGGATAGTTTTTGGCTTCCGCGTCAAGCATTTCAATGAGATCGAGCGCGTAAAACGCCTGCGAATAGGTTCTTTTGATGCGGTCCCATTCGTTGCTATAAGTATCCAGTGCTTCATCATTAAAGATTAATGGCGCCCGGTAATAGGTCCCTAAAGTGAGTAAACGAAATCCCATCGGATCGACGGTGAGGTCTTTAACTAAAATGATAGTGCCTTCGCTTTTAGACATTTTTGAATCGTTAATTTGCAAATGCCCATTGTGCATCCACACGTTGGCAAGGTGATGGTGATTTAAAGCTTGAGACTGGGCAATTTCATTTTCATGATGAGGAAATACTAAGTCAGCACCCCCACCGTGGATATCAATTTTCTCACCAAAAATATCTTGAATCATCGCGGCACATTCGGTATGCCAGCCCGGTCGGCCGTGGCCCCAAGGTGACTCAAAATTGAGGCCTTCTTCGGTTTTTTTCCAAAGGGTAAAATCCAAAGGATGCCGCTTTTTATCGTTGATCGCAATCCGTGCTCCCAGTTCTTGTTCATCGATTTGACGGTTCGATAAAATGCCGTAATCTTCGATTTTTTTCACATCAAAATAGACATCGCCGTCGACTTCATAGGCGTGTCCTTTTTCAATGAGGGCTTCAATGTATGCGATGATCGGTTGCATGTAGGCCGTGGCTTTAGGCGCCACATACTTTGTGGAAGAACCCAAGCGTTCAGCATCATCTAAAAACGCTTTGATAAACGTTTGCGTCAGTTCAATCTCATCGACTTCCAGTTCTTTCGCCCGGGTAATAATCTTGTCGTCCACATCGGTAAAGTTAGACACAAAATTGACCGTGTAGCCTAAATATTCAAAGGTCCGCCGGACCACATCAAAAAAAATGACCGGCCGGGCATTGCCGATGTGAATGAAGTTATACACTGTGGGTCCGCAGACATACATATTGACGGTGCCAGGATGAACCGGTTTAAACGGTTCGATTTGATGGGTTAATGTGTTGAAAATACGCATGGTTATCACCTTTTCTTAAACTCATGTTTATTGTATCACACGCCACGAGCGGGCTAAAAAAAAACAGGGACCGATTGTCCCTGTTATTCCGCCAAGCGTTCAACGTTTGCGGCTTGGGGTCCACGATCACTGTCGTTGATTTCAAATGTGACTTTTTCACCTTCGTTTAAGGTTTTGAATCCGTCGCCATTAATCGCGCTGTAATGCACGAAGATATCTTGACCTTCTTCATCGGTAATAAAGCCATAGCCTTTTTCGGCATTAAACCATTTTACAGTACCTGTCATGCAACTATAAATCTCCTTTGAATTTGAAAATATAAAATATTATATCACACAAAATTTAAGAGTTAACCAGCCATTCAAGGGATTTTTCTAGTCGCTTGATCGTCGTTTCAAATCCCAGTAAATGCATCAACTTAGGAAGTTCTGGACCATGCATAGAGGCCGTGGTCGCAATGCGTAGTGGCATAAAGAGCATCTTGCCTTTGGACCCGGTGCGTACGCCGCTTTCTTTCATCCATGCTTTCAGGGTGTCCGGCGTAAAGGTGGCTTCATCCAGACCGTCTTTAAACGTTTCTAAAAGCGCCTTGACTCCCTCTTCTTGCATCAAGGTCTTCATCTCATCATCCCAACTAAATGGGGCGTCTAAGAACTCGTGGGCGAGTGGGACAATCTCTGCGCCGTGGGTCGTCCGTTCTTGAAAGACCGCCAGTAAAGATTCAATCCAGGCTTCAGATTTACCTTCGGTGATACCGGCGTCTTTTAAAAACGGCATCGTATATGTTTTAAAGGTTTCTAAATCAAGGTTTTTTAACGTTTGATGATTGATGTATAAGAGTTTTTGCCGGTCAAAAGTGGCCGGATGATTGGAGAGTTTATCGGGATCAAACGCTTCAATCAGCTCAGCGGGCGTTAAAAGTTCTTGTTCACCCGGTGAAAACCCGAGTAACGCGATGAAGTTAAAGAGGGCTTCGGGGACGTAGCCAAGGTTTTTGTATTGTTCGATGAACTGAATGATGTCGCCATCACGCTTGGAAAGTTTCTTTCCTTCGGCGTTGACGATGAGTGTCATGTGACCATACGTGGGAATGTCCCAACCTAAAGCCTCAAATACCATCATTTGACGGGGGGTATTGGTAATGTGGTCTTCGCCCCTTAAAACATGGGAGATTGCCATCAAATGATCATCGATGGCGCACGCAAAGTTATAAGTCGGAATGCCATTTTGTTTGACCATCACCCAATCGCCAATGTCTTCGCTTTTAAACGTGACTTCGCCTTTGACAATATCGTTAAACGTGTAAGACGTGTTTTCGGGTACAAAAAAACGAATGGAATACGGTTTATCCTGCACGGGGGCGTGAAGACATTTTCTTGAATAATGATATTTATCTTCTCCGCGGGCAATTTGTTCGGCTTTTTCCGCTTCCAATTCTTCTTTGGTGCAGTAGCATTTATAGGCCACACCCTGCTTGATGAGTTCATCGGCGTACTTTTGATAAAGATCAAGACGCTCTAATTGCCGGTAAGGACCATAATCCCCCGGTTGATCGATGGATTCATCCCACGTTACCCCGAGCCACTTCAGCATGTCGAGTTGGCTTTCAATGCCGGTTTCGACATTGCGGGCAATATCGGTGTCTTCAATCCGGACGATCATTTGACCGCCGGTTTTTTTAGCAAACAAATAGTTGAATAGGGCAGTCCGGGCGTTTCCGATGTGTAAGAATCCGGTGGGACTGGGTGCATATCTGACGCGATTTGGCATGAACGCCTCCTTGTGAACGTGTTTTATTATAGTACGTCTTGAAGTGGCCTTCAAGCATAAAAAAAGCACGGAAAATCCGTGCTTTTGAGTGAACTTTGATTAACGTTTGGAGAATTGGGGAGAACGACGGGCTTTTTTAAGTCCGTATTTCTTCCGTTCTTTCACGCGTGGGTCGCGGGTAATGAGCCCGGCCGGTTTTAACACTTTGCGGTATTCCGCATTCACTTCAAGAAGTGCCCGTGTTAAGCCTAAGCGAATCGCACCGGCTTGACCGGAGATTCCACCGCCTTGAACATTCACGGAAATGTCAAAATTTCCTTCGTTACTGGTCAGACTGAGAGGTTGCGAAACGTCTAAACGAATCGCTGCAGACGGCACGTAATCTTCAAATGAACGACCGTTAATCTCAAACTTTCCAGCGCCCGGTGTCATAATGACGCGTGCGATGGAGCGTTTACGACGGCCTGTGCCACGATAATGGACTTCTTTTGCCATGTGTGCCCTCCTAACCTTTCAGTGTATACACGACAGGTTTTTGAGCCGCATGGGGATGCGTATCACTCGCATATACAAAACATTTTTTGAACATCTCTTTGCCGAGTGTTCCTTTGGGTAACATACCTTTAATTGCTTTTTCCAGTAAGCGTTCTGGGAATTTATCACGTAACACTCTGGCGCTCATCTCGCGAAGTCCGCCTGGATATTGAGAGTGTGAGTAATATTTCTTTTGATCCCATTTGCTACCGGTCAGTTCTACTTTATCCGCGTTGATAATGACGACGTAATCGCCCGTATCGACATGCGGCGTATAAGTAGGTTTGTGTTTGCCTCGCAACAAGGAAGCAACTTCTGTGGAAATGCGACCGAGGCGTTTGCCTGCGGCGTCGACGACCAACCATTCTCGGTTAATCGTACTTTTGTTAGCCATGAATGTTTTCATAGCAGCCTCCTATTAGAATATTGTGAGGGCTAAAAAGTGTGGAGTTAAAAATGTACCGGACAATATAATAGCCCAGCGCTCGCCATATGTCAAACGGAAAAAGCGCTTTATTTTACTAAATCACCGGGATTGAGCGTTTTGAGTTCAACCACTTCTAATGCTTTGGCATTAGACCCCGCTAAAAGCATCCCCTCGGATAATTCGCCTCTTAATGTGACCGGTTTTAAATTGGCGACGACGATGACTTTTTTCCCCACCATCGCCTCAGGCGAATAATGTCCCGCAATACCCGAGACGATTTGGCGGGGTTTTTCTTCGCCAAGATCGACGGTTGACACGAGTAATCGATCGGCGTTTTCGTGGGCTTTACAGGCGATGACGACACCCACTCGAAGATCGAGTTTCGCAAAATCATCGATGAGGATTTCATCTTTAAGAGGCTCTATTTTTGGCGCTTTTTTAGCGGGGGATGAATCTTTTAAGTGCGCGAGTTCTTTTTCCACATCCAACCTCGGAAATAATGGCGTTACTTTTTTCGCCACGCGATAAATCGGGTGGTGCCCGAACACGCGGCTCTCAAAGGTTTGGTGATCACTTGAGACATTTAAATAATCGAAAAGTTGGGACGCAGCCTCGGGCATCACTGGATGCAATAATATCCCAATGATTCTCAACGATTCGACGAGATGATAAAGCGTATCTTCCAACACATCTTTTTGCGCAGGGTCTTTGGCGAGTACCCAAGGGGTCGTCTCATCGATGTATTTATTCGCCCGGGAAATCAAACTAAAAACCTCTCCCAAGGCATCAGCCGGTTTATACGCATCCATCAAATGATCGTACGTTTTAACGGTTTGTTCAACTTTTGCTTCTAACTCAGTGTCAAACGGTGTTTGCGCATTTTTTTGCGCAACTTCTCCCGCAAAATATTGATTGACCATGGCCACCGAACGGTTGAGCAAATTGCCAAAATCATTGGCGAGATCAAAGTTTGTTCTTTCTAAGAAAGCATCGGGCGCAAATAACCCATCGCCTCCAAAGGGAAGTTCACGCATCATGTAATACCGCATCGCATCCAGGCCATACCGTTTGATAAAGGGTTCCGGATAAATCGCGCCCCCTTTGGATTTACTCATTTTGCCGTCTTTCATCATGTACCAACCGTGGGCATACAGCTTAAATGTGATGGGGATGTCTAAAGCCATCAACATAATCGGCCAATAAATGGCGTGGAATCTGAGGATGTCTTTGCCGACGACATGGAGCACTTCATCGCCATTCCAGTATTTATCAAATAACATTGGGTCTTGATCCAATACCCCTAAGGCGGACACATAATTCGTCAGCGCATCCAACCATACATACACCACGTGCTTGGGATCAGAAACAACCTTGATGCCCCAATCAAAGGTGGTCCGGGAAACGCTCAAATCATTTAAACCGCCTTCGATGAAAGATAACACTTCATTACGGCGCGATTCGGGTTGAATGAAATCAGGGTTCTCGGTGATAAAATCATGCAGCTTTTTCGAATATTTAGATAACTTTAAGAAATAACTTTCTTCTTGCAGGATTTGGGTCGGTCTTCCGCAGTCTGGACAGAGGTGATCTTCACCCACTTGCGTTTCGGTAAAAAACGATTCACAGTGCATGCAATAATGCCCTTCGTAATGGCCCAAATAAATGTCTTTTTGTTTGAGGAGTTGTTCAAAAAATGTTTGAACCACAGTTTTATGTCTTTTTTCGGTCGTCCGAATAAAGTCGTCATATTCGATATCCATAAGCGACCACAAGGCTTTGGTATCCTCGGCAATTTGATCGACATGATCTTGCGCTGAAAGCCCGGCTTCTAACGCGGCTGATTCCACTTTTTTTCCGTGTTCATCCATGCCTGTTAGGTAGTAAGTATCGTACCCTTGGGCGGATTTATACCGTTTTAAAACGTCACAAAATAGCGTGGTATATGCATTACCAATATGCATTTTACCGCTGGGATAATAAATCGGCGTGGTGATATAAAAAGTCTTAGATTGAGCCATGGTCATCCTCTTTCTTATAACGTTGATACGCCATGTAGACGGTGTTTTTTTTCAAGTTTCTCAGGGTCGCGACTTGTTTAATGGCATCTTTTTCTGACAGTCCATCCGCCAGTAAAAGTTCAACGTGCGCGATGTAATCATCCCCCAGTTCTAAAGGGGCTTCATCGCCTTCGACTATGATAACATATTCCCCTTTAGGCGCGCTGATTTCAAGGTTTTCAGACAAGGTCATTAAAACGTGTTCTTCGAACTTTTTCGTCAGTTCACGGCCCACATAAATAGCCCGGCTGCCAAGCCCTTCAAAAAGGGCTTTTAATGTGGCATTAATCCGGTGAGGTGCTTCATAAAAAACGAACAAACCAGGCATTTCTCGGAGCCTCTTAAATAGGATTTTCTGGGCTTTTTTTTGCGTGGGGATAAACCCAATAAACGTAAATTCACCCATCGGAAATGGGCTCGATACGAGCGCGCTGAGTAAGGCGGACGCACCAGGAATGGGACAAACGCTTATCTCTGCTTCGTAGGCTTTTTGAATCAAGGTATCCCCTGGGTCTGATAACCTGGGAGTCCCCGCATCCGAAACTAAGGCGACCGATTTTCCCGATTGCACCAACTGAATTACGTGATCACTTTTGCCCATTTCATTGTGCTGATGATAACTGTCTAAACGGGTGGTGATTTCGTAATGATTGAGCAGCTTTTTGGTTTGTCTAGTGTCTTCGGCGTAGATAATTTCTACTGCCTTTAATGTCTCCACGGCCCGGTAGGTCATGTCCGATAAATTACCGATCGGGGTGGATACCAAATAGAGTGTTCCGCTTGCCATTTATCGGTCCTCATAATGAAAAATTTGTCTTACTTCTTGGGTATACTCATCGTCATCGTCATGGACGATCAAAGGAGGTTCTAAGGTCAGTCCAACATTACCTTTAAGGGTGGCTTCGACTAAAAAAGAGGTCGCGTTTTTCTTGGCTTTAGGGTACACAAATCGCATTCGTTTAACCGTGAAATCATGGTGGTTTAAACGCTCTAATATTTCACTGAAACGGTCTACACGGTGAACGAAAAACAGCTGGCCTTGATTCGTTAATACGTATTTAGATGCCTGTAAAATGTCATCCCATGTCACTTTCCATTCATGGCGCATGATGCGTTTGGTTTCTTGATCATTCAAGGGACTTCTTTCATGCATTTTAAAAAATGGTGGATTCACAATAACCGCATCAAACGATTGGGATTTGAAAGTTTGATGGATGGCTTTAATGTCGGCTTCAAGAAACGTTAATTGATTCTCCAATTGATTGATTTGGGCGTTTTGCTTGGCCAATTCAATGAGCGGCTTTTGAATGTCAATGCCGGTGATGGGCAGCTTTGATTTGGTGGTTAAATACAGGGGGATTGGGCCGGCTCCACACCCCATATCAAGGATGGATTGCATGCGTTTTTTTTCGGTAAAAAAATCAGCAAGTAAGATTGAATCCAGAGAAAATGGAAGATAATCTGAGTCTTGCTGAATTTTCAGGGTTTGCATGCCGAGTAGATAATGCGTTTCAATCGGAATCATTAATATGTATCACGGGTCTCGATGAGCTCATCGACGTTGTAGGTGTGAACGCCTTTATCTTCGATATACACCCGGACCGTCCGTTCTAAGATGTTCATGGAAAGGACTTTTCCTTTTCCATCTTTGGCGGTGATTATAGACCGCTCTTTAGGCATGCCTTTACGGCTGGTGGTATACATGTCATCTTCGTAACGTAAACAACACAGCAACTTCCCACACAGCCCAGAGATATTGACAGGATTTAACGCTAAGTTTTGGTTTTTTGCCATTTTAATCGAGACCGCATCAAATTCACCTAAGAACGTGTTGCAGCAAAGAATTAGCCCACACGGGCCAATGCCTCCTAAGTGTTTTGCAGAATCTCTGGAACCGACTTGTTTGAGTTCAATGCGCGTTTTAAATTGATACGCTAAATCCTTCACTAAGTGTCTAAAATCGACGCGGCCCTCGGCGTAAAATTCAATCAGTAACTTGGAACGATCAAGCGTGTAAGACGCATTTAAAAGCTTCATGGTTAAAGCGTGCTTATCAATCAAGGACTGCGTATGGTCTAAAATATCAGGGATGGCATTTTGGTTTTCTTCGTAGGCTTTAATGTCATCACCCGTCGCCCGTCTTAAGACCGGTTTGACTGTATCAATTAATGGATCATCAACCAATGTGACTTCGGGCTCAATGACCTCGGCGAGTTCTAACCCTCGGACGGTTTCCACAACGATTTTTTCACCCCGTTCATAGGGCGAATCTTGGGGGTCAAAATAATATTTTTTTCCCACTAGTTGAAACCGAATACCAATCACATTTTTTTTCAAATGACATCGCCTCTTTCCATCATCAACGCCCAATTATCTAGGGCTAGGCTTAGATGAATGGGTTTTTCACACTTTTCTTTAAGGGCCAACGTTTCTGCCCACATGGATACAAGCGTGGCCTGATCATAATGCTCAGCCGTCGCTTCAAGCGTTAATTTTGCATCGCTAAATAACGCTTTATCACTTACTTCTAGTTTAGCATATAAGAGGTCTTTAAGATAGAGCATGATGAGATCTAAAAATAGCAATACCATAGGTTTATCCCGGTCTAAATCAGGCCACAAATCACGCATTTTTTTAAGTACGGATTGGGGCTTTTTTGTGAAATCTAACAAGGTGGGAATTTGATCAAGCAGTTGATTGAATTCATCTAAATCCAAGTGATCTTTGGCGCGTTTAACATCTTGCCATAACACACTTGCAATGGCGGCTGGCTGCCGCTCATAACCGGCTTCTAAAAGGGCTTCAAATACGAGTTGACTGGGCACGGATTTGACGGAAATGAGTTGGCTTCTTGAAAGGATTGTTGGCAAGAGTGAAAGGGCATCTTGGGTCACTAGAATGCCATAGATATTGGCGTGCGGTTCTTCCAAAAATTTGAGTAAGGCATTGGCCGCATATCCATTCATTTTTTCCGCTTCAAAGATGATATAAACTTTGGGGCCATCTTCCACAGCCGTTTGGTTAAAATCATGCTGCAAAGCGATAATGTCATCTTTGGCTATGGACGATTTACTCGATTCAATCACCTTGATATTAGGGTGCGTTAGATGAAATATCCGAGCATCTTTATCACAAGGGTTTTGGGAGCCACAAAAGATTTCAGCGGCGATATGCAAGGCTAAATCTTGAATGGCTACATCGGCGGATCCCTCCAAAATAATCGCATGCGAAAGACGGGACTTTGCCAGTCCTTTTTTTATCTGTTTTAACGGCGCTTCATGCATGGAATGAATGGGAGGAATGTCAGCCATAGTCATCCTTATTTCATAATTTCTTTGAGGGCGTCTTTGGACACATCTTCAATCGCTTGTTCACCGTTGATGACTTTAATCCGGTCCGGTTCTAATTCAGCGAGTTGTAAGTACCCCTCATAGACTTTTTGGTGGAATTCTAGGGTCTCTAAATCCAACCGGTCCATATTGCGTTGATTCGACCGGACGCGGGATAATCCCACTTCCGGTTTTACATCAATAAACACGGTTAAATCAGGGATGAGATCTTCAATCGCAAATAAATTAAGCGCATAGACTTCTTCAATGCCTAAATCTCTAGCAACCCCTTGATAGGCAAGTGATGAATCAATGTAGCGATCACATAAAACGACTTTGCCGGCTTCTAAGGCAGGGCGAATAACTTCTACGACATGTTGACGTCTAGATGCAGCGAATAACATCGCTTCAGTTCTGGCGTCCATTTTTTCATCCACAAAATCAAGTAAGAGTGAACGGATGCGTTCACTCAGCGCCACACCACCGGGTTCACGGGTGACAATCACATCGATATTTTGCGCTTTAAGGACGGCTTCTACTTCTTTTATCACCGACGTTTTTCCGGATCCTTCTGGACCTTCAAACGTTATGAAAGATTTAGTCATTATAAGGGCCTCTTTTTCTAAAATTCATGGGGTACGATACGCTCATTATAATATCATTTATCACGGCCTTTTTTGGTGCTTCCTGAGAAAATCCGTATTTTTAGACTGTTAAGGAGGCATAATCACTGTTATAATGTAAGGGCATACATTTTCTTTAAAAACCGTATGGACAAGAAAGGGTGGGCGTATGAAACAGTATGATGTGAACCAAATGAGAACCGTGGCGGTGGTCGGACATTCCGGCACCGGTAAAACCAGTTTCTTAGAATCCGTTCTTTATTTAACCGGCACTAAAGCAGCTAAAGGAACGGTTGAAGCACAGTCGACGACTTCCGATTTTTTACCTGAAGAGCATGAAAAAATGGCGTCATTTTCGACCAGTTTAATTCCGGTAGAAACCCAAGATTACAAAATTAATTTTTTGGATACCCCGGGGAATGAAGAATTCGTCAATGAGCTTTATCAAGCTTTAAGCGTGGTGAAAGGGGCTGTCTTAGTCATTGATGGAACCAAAGGCATTGATATTGGCTCAGAACGCGTCCTTAATGAATTAAACATTCGCAACATTCCCACGGTGATTTACGTCAATAAAATGGATCAACCGAACGTTAAATTTGAAAAAATCATCGATTCCATTCGGGATGTGATTGGCTATCAAGCGGTGCCTTTCTTATGGCCCATCGTGAAAGATGAAACGTTTAAAGGGTACGTCAATTTAGTCGATATGAACGAAAAGCTCCACGAAGGAGGGTCCAGTCATATCGAAGAGATTGAACCGGCTTTTATGGACGAAGTAGCACCGCTTCGTCAAAAGATTGTGGAAAGTGTCGCGGAAACCAGCGAAGCTTTATTTGATAAACATTTCGCCGGGGAAACCCTCACCCAAGAAGAAATTTATGAAGGATTACGCAAAGGGGTTTTAGACGGTGATTTAAAACCGGTTGTCTTCGGTTCAGCCAACCATGATATCGGGGTCAATGCCTCGTTAGACATCATTAAAAACTTTATGCCTGCTCCCAATGATTTAAAACCGAAAGTAGGCTTTGATTTAGAAACACGCGAAGAAATATCCCGGGAAACTTCGGTGGATGAACCGTTGTCTGCCTATGTATTCAAAACGACTGTGGATCCATTCATGGGAGCTGTCAGTTTAATCAAAGTGTTCTCAGGGGTTTTACGCTCGGGTATGGAAGTAAAACTCTCCAGTGGTGAAAAAATTAAAGTTGGCAACATCTTTACCTTAAGAGGAAAAGAACAACTCCCTGTCGACGCCCTCAGTGCGGGCGATATTGGGGCCTTAGCCAAAGTAGAAGAACTCTCTACGGGCGCAACGCTCTCTGATTTAAAAGCACCATTAGCATTCCAAGGACCCACGCTTCAAACCCCCACAATGTATGTGGGCATACATCCAAAAAACACCAATGATGACAATAAACTTTCGTCCGTATTAGCCAAATTAAAACTCGAAGACCCCTCAGTTGAAGTCATTAGAAACCCTGAAACGGCCCAACTTTTGATTGGCTGCCAAGGCCTCACACACATCGGATACATCGTCGATAAAATGAGAAACCTCTATAAACTCGATGTCGACACCAGTGATCAGAAAATTGTCTACCGAGAAACCATCAAGAAAAAAGGTGACGCGGAAGGGCGTCATAAGAAACAATCCGGCGGATCCGGTCAATTTGGGGTCGTGAAGATGCGGTTTGAACCGCTAAATCCCAATGAAAAGGAATTCGAATTCACCGAAGAAATTCACGGCGGAAGTGTCCCAAAAAATTATTTCCCCGCCGTGGAAAAAGGACTGATTGAAACCTTCCAAAAAGGACCCCTCGTGGGCTTTCCAGTGATTGGGGTTAGAGCGGTGCTTTATGACGGGGCGTATCATGATGTTGATTCCAATGAAATTTCATTTAAAATGGCCGCCAACTTAGCCTTCAAAAACGCTTTAGATCAAGTCAAACCCACCATCTTAGAACCCGTTATGCGCGTTGAAGTGACAGTCAAAGACGACTACGTGGGTGAGGTCATGGGCGATGCAAATAAACGCCGTGGCCGGGTCTTAGGTATGGAACCCTTAGACGGCGGACGCCAAAAAATCATCGCTGAAATCCCAGAAGCTGAAATTGTCAAATACACCGTGGATTTAAAAGCAATGACCCAAGGCAGTGGCGCTTTTACGCGGCAATTTGCTCGGTATGAAGAAGTCCCAGAAACCTTAGTCCCCAAAATTATTCAATCCTATAGCTCCGAATAAAATTAAAAAAAGCCTCGTTTTCATCGATTGAAAATGAGGCTTTTTTAATAGACCAATGTTTTTAAATAAAGACCTTCAGGGGGCGCCAGTATTTTTTTTACCTTTCCACTGGGTGCATCCAAACTTTCTTGGATAGCTTCGGGTGTCAGCGTCATGGCAGCGCCAACCATCATCCGGATCATATGTCTTAAAAATCCGTCTCCCGTGATTTCTATCGTCCACGCATGCGGCGCATCTTGAACCCAGGTGATGGATTGAACATGCCTTACGGTATCTGTGGGTTGACCTTTGCTTTTGGCAAAGGCTTTAAAATCGTGGGTGCCTTCAAATAGTTTCATGCGGTTAAAAAATGCTTCCACATCTTCAATATCTAAATGGCTTTTTTTATGCATAGAACCCACGTCTTTTTGGGTGGTAAACCGGTAGAGATAGGTTTTAGAAACAACGTCATAGCGGGCATGAAAAAATAAAGACACATCCATCACATCATGAATCACGATATCACTCGGCGCCATTTTTTGCAGCAACCGGCAAAGTTTATCGGGAGCCATGTAAAAAGGGGCGTCAAAATGGGCCACTGCGTTTAACGCGTGAACGCCCGCATCCGTGCGAGACGCGGGATACACAGTCATCTCTTTTTGAAATAAATGATTGAGCATGCCTTCTAAAGCCCCTTGAACCGTCGGTTGATCCGGTTGAACTTGCGAGCCATAATAACGCGTTCCATCGTAGCCATAAATCACGGCTTGACGATATGTTGATAAAGGGGCCCAGGCCACATCAAACCGGGTGATTTTATTTTGATTGAGTTTAAGGCGTATTTTTAAATCATCTTGCGTGATAAAAACACGGGAAAATTCAAAAGTGATCTGCGCTTTTTCACGATCGAGCATTTCCCAGGCTTTAAAGACATCTTCTTTGGAAAGGGATTGGTAGGCAGGATCTAAACACCATGCATCAACCGCTAAGTGCGCTTTTAATGCTTCCACCGAACCAATCCATTCACCGACTGAATGATTTACCATAAAATCCTGACTCCAATGGATGCGACCATGAAAAGAAACGTCACCGCAAGGACCACACTATCTAAAGGTTTCCAAATCAGTTGATTGAGCCGTGTGCGTGGTTTACCAGGAACAAAACACCGGGCTTCCATGGCGTTGGCCAGTTCATCAGACCGTTGAAATGAAATGATAAACATGGGAACCAACAAAGAAATAATCTGCACGATTTTATCTTTAAATTTGCCTTCTTGAAAATCGACCCCGCGGCTAGCTTGGGCGAGAATAATCTTATTGGCTTCATCGAGTAAAGTCGGAATGTAACGGAGCGCAATGCCGATAATCATGGCGATTTCTTCGGTATTGACCTTGATGACTTTGAGCGGTTTTAACACTCGTTCTAATCCCAAATTAAGGTCGGTCGGCTTAGTAGTAATGGTCAGGATGGTCGAAAGCGTCACGATGATGATTAAACGCAATAAGATGAAAATCGCAAAGAGTAATCCTTCTTCATAAATCGCAATCGTATAAGTGCCAAATGGGAGATAAATGGTCAGTTGAGAAAGCACCGTCAAAATCGCCGCAAAGACCCCTAAAAAACTGAGAAATGTAAACTTTGTAAACCGTTTTAAAAAGAGCCAAGCGATGAATAATCCACCCGCAATGGCGGTATTTAACGGATCAAATTCCAACCTTAGCGTCGTTAAAAGTCTGCCTTGAGTGTTAAACAATATTTGAAAAACAAATGTGAATATCAATAAAAAGAGTAACGGTCTTAAGCCAAAATACACTTTTTTAAGGCTGATTTTACCCAAAGGAAGTAAGATAAGAATCCCTAAAAGTGCGCCCCCCATCACCCATAGTTCATCAATCACAAACACGGCCACAAACAGTAAAAATAAGGCAATCAGTTTGACCCTAGGGTCCATTCGGTATAGAAACGAATCTCCCGGAATATAACGTCCAATGACGATATTTTTCATGACGTTTCCTCCGTTTTAATCGCCTGGATGACGGCGTTAAAATCAAGAGATTTTAGTGGGGTTTTCAGATGGGTTTTGATTTCGTTAAGCACTTTAATACGGTCGGGCTCATCCATCTTCCACGTTTTTAATTCAGGGTGATTAAATAAATCGCCCGGGGTCCCATCAAAGACCAGTTCGCCTTGATGCATCACTAAGACACGTTTGGCGTAGGACTCCACCCAGTTCATGTCGTGGGTAATGAAAACAATCGATGTGTGGGTTTTTTCTTGGATGGTTTGAAAGACTTGCATGAGCGTTTCTTGGGACTGTGGATCCAGTCCACTGGTCGGTTCATCAAGGACTAAAATGTCTGGTTCCATCGCTAAAATACCCGCAATCGACACGCGTTTTTTCTCGCCTCCCGAAAGATGAAAGGGACTGCGCGAATAATAGCTTTCATCAAGCCCCACAAGCTCTAAGGCATGCTTAGCTAATTCATTGGCTTCAGCGTCTTTAAGGCCGAAATTTTTGGGCGCAAACGCGACATCCTTGAGGACGGTTTCTTCAAAGAGTTGGTACTCAGGAAACTGAAAAACGAGTCCAATACGCTTACGGATGGGCGTTTTTTTGATCTTTTTATCTTTAAACGTTTCCGCCGTAATAGACACATCAAAAAGTTGGGCTTCACCGGAGGTGGGGGCCATGAGCGCATTAAAATGTTGGGCTAAGGTGGATTTTCCTGAGCCCGTTTCTCCAACCAGCGCGATGAATTCATCGTTAGCATGGATGGATAAGCTAACATTTTTGATCGCCTCAACGGGCGTTTGATTGATGGCGGTATAAACGTGGCTTACAGCGTTAAGGCGGATTCCCATAAGATGGCCTCCCATTGATCAGTTAAGCGCTTTTGCGATGATAGTTCGTTCATGTATTTAAACGGTTCTAATAACGTTAAGCGCGCCTGTTTTAATAGGGCTTCATCCCGCAAAATAACGGATGGTTCCCCAGATTTTAAAATGGTCCCTTCATGCATGACCACGACCCGGTCACACCTTAAAGCTTCCCTTAAATCATGGGTGATGGATAGAATGGTTTTACCTTGGCGCTTTAAATCTTCCATGATGGCCATCATGGCGTGTCTACCTTCCGGGTCAAGCATCGATGTGGCTTCATCAAAAATGATAATATCCGGATGCATCGCAAGCGTTCCAGCGATGGCCACACGTTGTTTTTGACCCCCCGAAAGTTGGGACGGTTCTTTTTCTAAATATTCATCCATTCCTACCGCTTTGGCGTATGTATCAATGCGTTCAATCATTTCAGGGTAGGGGACGCTTAAATTTTCCAAACCAAAAGCGATATCATCTTTCACGGTCACCCCGACAAATTGGTTGTCAGGATTTTGAAAGATAATACCGATTTTTTCCCGGATTTTCTGGACCGTTGACTCACTAAGCGTTAAATCATTGACGCGGATTTCACCACTCTTTGCGGCTAACAATCCAATAATGAGCTTAGTGAGGGTCGACTTACCCGAACCATTCGGGCCAACGATGGTCACCCATTCTCCGGCTTCGACCGCTAATGAGAGGTTTTGGATGGCGGGGGTTTTTCCGTAACTAAAAAAGACATCTTTCAAGGTAAGGATGGACAAAAGAAACCTCCTAAAAAACAAAATGCGAGCGGTCTGCTCGCATTTTCATTTTACTCAACAAATTCAATGATGGCCATTTCCGTGGAGTCTCCACGGCGCGGTCCAAGTTTGTAAATACGGGTATAACCCCCCGCACGCTCTTGGAAACGTGGCGCAATGACATCGAACAGTTTTTGGAGCGCATTTTGGTCGTCATTTGCTGAAATGAAACGAACAGTTTGAGCCGCTTGACGTCTGGATGCCAAGGTATTTTTCTTACCCAAAGTCACCATTTTATCGGCCAACCGTTTGAGTTCTTTGGCTTTTTTATACGTCGTTTCAATGCGTTCATGCACAATCAGTTGGGTGACTAAGTCTCTGAGCATCGCTTTCCGTTGATCGGAGCGACGATTTAATTTGCTATAGCCTGTCATGATATCCTCCTACGCGGATCTTGCGAGTGAAAGTCCAAGATCGCTCAGTTTTTGTTTCACTTCTTTGAGTGATTTCTTCCCTAAGTTCCGAACTTTCATCATGTCTTCTTCGGATTTCCGCGTCAATTCATCGACGGTGTTGATGCCGGCACGCTTGAGGCAGTTGTAACTCCGAACGGACATATCAAGATCTTCAATTTGCATTTCTAATATTTGGGAATTTTGCGCCGTTTCGCGCTCCATCATATAAGACATCTCTGGGTCTAACTCGGAAAGCTCAACCACCACTTTGAGGTGATCAATCATCATCCGAGCAGCCATGCCAATGGCATCTTGAGGACTGATGGATCCATTGGTTTCAACATCTAAAATGAGTTTATCTAAATCCGCACTGTCTTCCACACGGGTTTTATCTACGTTGTACATGACCCGAGTCACGGGCGTGTAGATACTATCAATGGGAATAACACCGACGGCTTTATTAAAACGTTTATTTTGTTCAGCACCGACATATCCAATACCGCGGCGGGCGGTCATAGTCATGCGGAATGCACCGGATTGAACGGTCACGATTTCTTGCGATGGATTGATGATTTTCACTTCGTCATCGGGGAGTTTAATATCCCCTGCGGTGACGACTTTGGGACCTTTTACTTCAATTTCCAAGACTTTTTCTACGTCGGGATCGATGTTGTCGATCGATAAAATGACGTTTTTCAAGTTTAGGACGATGCCTGTGACATCCTCCACCACGCCTTCAATGGCGGAAAACTCGTGTTGGACCCCATCGATTTGGCAGTTCACGATGGCAGCACCCGGCAGTGACGAAAGTAAAATCCGGCGGAGTGAGGTCCCCAGCGTCATACCATAGCCACGCTCTAAGGGAGAAATCTCAAACCCGGTTTTCGTAATATTATCGTTGCCTTCGATATCCAAGACTTTGATAAAGGGTTTTTCAAACATTAAGTCTTTCAAATTGCGAACCTCCTAAAATTGGGTATATGGGTTTATCCACGAGGCCGTTTTGGGGGACGACATCCATTGTGAGGAACCGGAGTCACATCTTTAATCGATGTGATGTTTAGGCCGGCGGTTTGTAAGGAGCGAATCGCTGCTTCTCTTCCTGGGCCTGGTCCTTTAACGGTGACATCTACCCGTTGCACGCCATGATCCATGGCTGCTTTAGCACAAGCTTCTGAGGCAATTTGAGCCGCATATGGGGTGGATTTTCTCGATCCTTTAAAGCCGAGGGCGCCGGCTGACGTCCAAGACAGCGCGTTCCCTTGAGGATCGGTAATGGTAATGATTGTATTGTTAAACGTAGAATGAATATGTGCTACGCCACTGGGGACATTCTTTTTGACACGACGTTTGCGTGTTCCTTTTCTTGCAGCCATAAAACCCTCCTATTTCTTCTTATTCGCAACAGTTCGTCTTGGCCCTTTACGGGTTCTTGAATTGTTACGTGTATTTTGTCCACGGGTTGGGAGCCCACGACGATGGCGAATGCCACGGTATGAGCCGATTTCTTGGAGTCGTTTAATATTCAGCGCCACTTCGCGACGTAAATCCCCTTCAGTTTTCACTTTGGCGAGTTCTTCACGAATGCGTTTGAGTTCATCTTCCGATAAGTCTTTGACGCGTGATTCTTCCGATACTCCAGCGGCTGCGAGTACCTTTTGTGAGGTTCTTTTGCCGACGCCAAAAATATAGGTGAGTGAGATCACTACGCGCTTATCATTGGGAATATCTACACCTGATATACGTGCCATAAATAAGCCTCCTTAACCTTGTCTTTGCTTATGTTTGGGATTTGAGCAGATGACCATAACTCTGCCTTTGCGTTTAACCACTTTACATTGGTCGCACATTTTTTTAACGGATGGTCTTACTTTCATAGGGATGTGCCTCCTTTGGCTTTCCAATTATTTATGTCGGTAGGTGATGCGCCCACGTGTTAAATCATAGGGAGACATCTCCACTGTGACGCGATCGCCAGGTAAAATGCGTATGTAATACATGCGGATTTTACCTGAAACGTGAGCTTTGATCTTATGTCCGTTGGGTAATTCAACGAGAAATTGGGTGTTGGGAAGCGCCTCAACGACTTTCCCTTCAAATTCTATTTTTTCTTCTTTACTCATAGGCTTGACTCCTTATAGGATGGTGAGCAACACGGGCGCTTCTTCAGTGATCAGTACCGTGTGTTCAAAATGCGCTGACCACGATTGATCGACCGTAACAGCGGTCCATCCATCCGCGAGAACTTTGACTTCTTTATGGCCGATATTAATCATCGGTTCAATGGCTAACGTCATGCCTTTTTTTAGTTTTGGTCCTTTGCCGGGTGGGCCATAATTAGGAATTTGTGGCGCTTCGTGTAGTTCTTTTCCCACGCCATGTCCGACAAATTCACGGACCACACTCATTCCTTTGGATTCTGCGTACGTTTGAATTGCGTGCGAGATATCGGAGAGATAAAATCCTTCTTTGGCTTTTGCAAGTCCAGCATACAAGGAGTGTTCCGTCACGTCCATGAGCGTTTGGGCAGATTCTGAGATTGCACCCACCGCATACGTCCATGCTGAATCCCCATGATACCCTTGATAAAAGGCACCGATGTCTACCTTGAAGATGTCTCCATCTTTTAAAATGCGCTCGGATGGAATACCGTGGACCACTTCGTCATTCACCGACGTGCACGCACTTCCGGGAAACCCACCATATCCTTTAAACGAAGGGGTGGCTCCCTGGGCGCGAATGACTGATTCAACGAGATCATCGATAAACTGGGTGGTGATACCCGGTTTTATGGCCGCTTTAACCGCTTGATGGGCTAAGGCCACGATGCGGCCTGCTTCTTTCATGATGGCAATTTCTCTGGGGCTTTTGATGATGATCATAGACGCTCATCCAATAACGCTTTAATGGCTTGATAGACCGCGTCAAAACTTTTCTCTCCGTTAACTTCAAAGAGGATGCCGCGGGATTCATAGTAGTCGATTAAGGGCTTGGTTTTCTCTTTATAGATGTCTAACCGGTTTTTGACGGATTCGTGTTTATCGTCTTCGCGTTGATAAAGCACGCCGCCACAACTATCACACACCCCATCTTGATGCGGAGGTTTGTAATCGATGTGGTAAGTTGCGCCACAGATGGAGCACGAACGTCTACCAACCATGCGGTTTAAGATGACCGCATCCGACACGACAATTTGAATGACGGCATCAAGTTTAGATCCGGTCACATCGAGCATTTCTTCCAGCGCTTCTGCTTGGGCGATGGTGCGCGGGAATCCGTCTAAAAGAAAGTTTTTTTCGACGTGATTGGCAAAGAGTCTGCGGCGGACAATTTCGATGGTAATCTCATCCGATACTAAGTGTCCATCACGAATGAATTCCATGGCCAAGAGGCCCAGTGATTCTTTTTTCCGGTATGAGTCACGAAACATTTCACCCGTGGAGATGTTTGCAAGCTGATACTCATCGACAATTTTTTTCGCTTGGGTTCCTTTTCCAGCACCCGGAGGTCCCATCATGAGGAGTTTCATACGCGCCTCCTACTTAATGAAGCCGCTGTAATTTTGACCCTGTAAGTCGGTTTTTATTTGTTGGGTAGTTTGGATGGCAACCCCGACCACAATGAGGAGTGAGGTTCCGCCGACTTGCACGTAACTGGGTAAATTGAAGATAACGGCGGTAAAAATCGGCAAGGATGCAACCACGAGTAAGTAAAGCGCACCGACCACGGTGATTTTAAAGAGGAGTTTAGAGACGTAGTTTTCCGTTTCTAAACCCGGTCTTACACCGGGAATATAAGCGTTTTGTTGTTGCAGGTTTTTGGCGATTTTTTCAGGGTTAATTTGAATGAACGAATAAAAGAATGTAAACAAGATGATTAAGATCGCATAGATCATAAACCCAAGCGGTCTTTGATAATTAAAGAATTCGCTGACCCAAATGCCAAATCCACTGGTAGAAAACTCCGGTAGGAATGACAATAACGTTTGCGGGAGTGAAAGAATCGTCACCGCAAAAATAACCGGAATTACGCCCGATGAATTGATTTTAATCGGGATGTTAGATCCTTGACGACCGGTCGTTTTCGAACTGGTCGGACGGTTGGCGTATTGAATCGGAATTTTCCGGTCAGCCGCAGTCATGATGGTGACCCCGACTAAGACGAGTAAGTAAAGAATGACCACCACCGCAAAGGTGAGGTAACTCCCTAAATCACTGGTCGCTCCGGCTAAATATTCTTGACCGAGTGAGGTGAACATCCCAGGTAAGCCTGAAATAATCCCCGCCACGATAATCATCGACGTTCCATTCCCAATGCCTTTGAGCGTGATTTGATCGGACAGCCAGAGTAAAAAGGCAGTTCCGGCGGTCATCACGATGGCCAGGTACGTATACGTGAAGAAGTTAGCCTCGACCCCGATATCAAAGATGGTATTGCCGGTAAGGGCAAATCCATAGGTTAACCCAAGCGCTTGAATAAAGGCTAAGGCAATCGCTAAATACCGAGTGAGTTGGTTAATTTTTTGTTTTCCCGTTTCGCCTTCTTCCGACCACTCTTTTAAAACGGGCACAATGTCCATTTGTAAAAGTTGAATCAAGATGGAAGCCGTAATGTATGGCCCAATCCCTAAAGCGATGATCGAGAAGTTGGAAAGCGCCGATCCAGTGAACGCATCAATAATTCCGATGAACCCACCTTGGGCTTCAAAGAATTGGCGAATTTGTTCAGGGTTGATCAGCGGAATGGTGATGAACGTCGCGGCTCTAAAGACGAGAAAAGCCGCAAGCGTAAAGAGAATCTTGTTGCGGACTTTCGAGTTGTCAAATACGGCACGCAAGGTATCCATTAGAGCACCTCAGCTTGGCCGCCAGCTGCTTGGATCTTCGCCACAGCAGAACCGGTAAATTTATGCGCTTTAACCGTGATGGCATCGCTGAGTTCACCATTGCCTAACACTTTTAAGCCGGCTTTTGCAATGGATTTCACCACTTTGTCTTCCAGTAATGTTTCAGGTGTGACCACCGTGCCTTTTGCATAGCGGCTTAACTCAGATACATTGACCGTCGTGTAAATTTTGCGAGTCGGGTTGGTGAATCCCATTTTACGGAGCCGTTTAACCAAAGGAGTTTGGCCCCCTTCAAAGTTAATACGCAAGCTTCCACCGGAACGTGCTTTCTGGCCTTTATGACCGGCCCCAGCTGTTTTTCCGTTGCCACTTCCGTGTCCCCGGCCCACGCGTTTTTTTGCATGGGTCGAACCCGGAGTGGGTTTGAGTTCATGTAATGTCATAATGCCCTCCTATTGCTCAGTAACCGTAACGAGATGGGCGACCGTTTTAATCATGCCACGAATGGTCGGTGAATCTCCTTTAACGACGGTTTGATGCAATTTATTAAGCCCTAGAGCTTGTAAGGTTTTGCGTTGTCTAGGAAGTGATCCAATGGCGCTTTTATTCAGCGTGATCGCGAGTGATTTCATTAGTGTAAAATCTCCTTCGTTGTTAAACCACGCGTTCTTGCCACTTCTTCAGCACTGCGCAATTTTGAAATAGCATCCATCGTGGCACGGATGATATTAATCGGTGTGGATGAACCAAGGGATTTGCTCAAAATATCTTTGACGCCTGCAGCCTCTAATACGGCACGAACAGGGCCCCCTGCGATTACACCCGTACCGAGTGATGCCGGTCTTAAATAGACTTGGCCAGCGCCGTGGATGCCCGTGATTTCATGGGGAATGGTCGACCCGTACATCGGCACTTTAATCATGCTCGCTTTGGCCACTTCAATGGCTTTTTTGATGGCGTCTGGGACTTCTTGGGCTTTCCCAGTTCCAAATCCGACTCGGCCTTTTTTGTCACCGACGACGACCAGGGCACTGAATCTAAAACGACGGCCCCCTTTGACGACTTTCGTGACACGGTTGATATTGACGACGCGTTCTTCGAATGGGTTTTCTTCCCGTCTTCTGCGGGGTTTTCTATTGTTTTGCATCGACATACCTCCTAAAATTCCAGTCCGGCTTCACGGGCCGCTTCAGCAAGTGCTTTAATGCGTCCGTGATACAAGTAACCACTGCGGTCAAAAACGACCGATTTAATGTTTTTATCGAGGGCTTTTTTGGCCAGTTGTGCGCCCACTTCTTTGGCCACATCCACCGTTAAGGATTTCGCTTTCGCATCCTTCATGGATGATGCACTGGCTAAGGTGACGCCGTTTAAATCGTCAATCAGCTGTGCGTAAATGTTCTTGTTGGAACGGTATACGCTCAAGCGAGGACGTTCGGAAGTGCCGTGTAAGCTCTGGCGAATGCGATAATGACGTTTTTGTCTTAAAGTATTGCGAGAAATTTTCTTAATCATATCAATCTCCTACCGTTACTTAGCGGTTTTTCCTTCTTTACGACGTACGTACTCATCCACATAGCGGATCCCTTTACCTAAGTAAGGTTCGGGTTTGCGGATGGCGCGAATGTTGGCCGCAAATTGACCGACTTTTTGTTTATCAATTCCAGACACAGAAAGATTGGTGTTTTTTTCAACGGTGACTTCAATCCCCTCAGGAATCGCCACTTCGCGTGGGTTGGAATACCCCGCACTAACAATTAAGGTTTTCCCTTGGACTTGGGAACGATACCCAACACCCACCATTTGGAGATCTTTTTTGTATCCTTCACTGACACCCGTGACTAAGTTTTGCACGCGGGCTCTCGAAGTTCCAAATAAGGCTTGTACTAAATTGGATTCTTCTTTTTTCTCAAGGACGAGCGTGTTGCCATCTTGTTTGATCGCGATGGATTCATGCACATCATATGAGAGGGTTCCTTTAGGTCCTTTTACCTCAACGGATTGTCCGTTGATGGTGGCACTCACCCCTTCAGGTAAAACGACCGGTTGTTTTCCGATACGACTCATTTTATCCTCCTCAGGTTGACTACCAAACGTATGCTAGGATTTCGCCACCCACATTATCACGACGGGCTTGACGGTCCGTCATAAGCCCTTGCGATGTGGAAAGAATGGCAATTCCTAGTCCGTTTAGGACTTTTGGGATTTCTTGGCTTTGAGCATAGACTCTTAAGCCCGGTTTTGATATACGTTTTAAGCCACGAATGACACGTTCATTTTGGTTATATTTCAGCGTCACTTTAAGGTCGTTAAAACGCTCGCCTTTGACAAGTGAGACGTTGGTGATGTACCCCTCCGCTCGCAACAAATCTAAGACTTGTTGTTTTAACTTGCTAGCAGGCATCGTCACTGTTTCTTTTTTCATTTGGTTTGCATTACGGATGCGTGTAAGCATATCCGCAATCGGATCTGTCATGACCATATTAATTGGCCTCCTTCCAAGTTACCTCGTCTTACCAACTGGCCTTTTGCACGCCAGGGATTTGTCCTTTGTATGCCAATTCGCGGAAGCAAATTCGGCATAACTTGAATTTACGATACACAGAATGAGGACGTCCACAACGTTCGCATCTGGAATATTCCCGGACGGAATATTTTTGCGTTCTTTTTTGTTTCACTTTCATTGATGTCTTTGCCATGATTTACCTCCTTGAATTATTTGCGGAAAGGCATGCCGAGTTCTTGCAGTAAGAACCGACCCTCTTCGTCTGTATTTGCCGTTGTTACGATCACGATATCCATGCCCCGAACCCGGTTTACTTTATCGTAATCAATTTCTGGGAAAATGAGTTGTTCTTTCACGCCAAGCGTAAAGTTTCCTCGACCATCAAAGGCTTTTTTGGAAACCCCTTGAAAGTCACGAACCCGTGGCAATGCGATGGCGATCAATTTATCTAAGAAGTTATACATTCTTTGACCGCGCAAATCGACCTTGCATCCAATGGCCATGCCTTGACGTAATTTAAAGTTTGCAATGGATTTTTTGGCTTTCGTAATGACCGGTTTTTGCCCTGCAATTTGCGTGAGCTCTTCAACCGCATCGTCCAATGCTTTAGCGTTGTTGATCGCATCACCGACCCCGATGTTGATAATGATTTTTTCAACTTTAGGGGTTTGCATGATGGAATCATAGTTGAATTGTTTCATCATCGCCGCTTTCACGGTCGATTGATATTTCTCTTGTAATCGATTCATTAGATTCTAACTCCTTTAAGATTAGTCAAGAACCTCACCTGATTTTTTCGCAAAGCGAACTTTGCGCGTCACTTTCTCTTTTTTGACGGTCTCAGTGATTTCTTTAAAGCCAATCCGAGTGGTCTCTTTCCCATCTAAAATCATGACGTTTGAAGCATGAATAGGGGCTTCAAATTCTAAAATGCCTCCGTCAGGATTCGCTTGGGACGGTTTGGTGTGTTTTTTGACCGTGTTCACCCCTTCAACGATGAGGGTATCGTCTTTCGGAAATGTTTTAAGCACGGTGCCTTCTTTTCCGCGGTTCGCACCACTGATGACGCGAACTTTATCACCTTTAAGTATTTTCATGGGGAGCTCCTTACAAAACTTCAGGGGCTAATGAAACGATTTTCATAAACCCTTTTTCTCTGAGTTCACGGGCCACCGGACCAAAGATCCGAGTCCCACGTGGGGATTTATCATCCCGGATAATCACCGCAGCGTTATCATCGAAGCGAATGTACGATCCATCGCCCCGGCGGACCGAACGCTTGGTTCTCACGATGACCGCTTTGACGACTTCTCCTTTTTTCACTTGACCCCCAGGAGCTGCTTGTTTCACGGTAACGGTAATGACGTCACCGATGGATGCGTACTTCCGTTTACTGCCGCCGAGGACTTTAATCGTCAAAACTTCTTTGGCACCGGAATTATCCGCGATTCTAAGACGCGATTCTTGTTGAATCATGATTTTGACCTCCTCGACTATTGAATGGCGGGACGATCTAAGACTTCTAACAGCCGGAAGCGTTTTGATTTAGACAGTGGACGTGTTTCCACAATTTTTACAAAATCGCCTTCTTTGGCTTCATTCTTAGCATCGTGAGCCGCAAATTTTTTAGATTGCTTTACACGTTTCTTATAAATAGGATGAACTTTATAGCTTTCTACCAGCACAGAAATGGTTTTATCCGGTTTGCTGGATACCACGGTTCCCATTAAAACTCGTCTTTGATTTCTTTCCATGTTCGCCTCTTTCTACTGCTCACGACGTTCATTGAGAATGGTTTTCATTCTAGCAATGATGCGCTTAAGGGTTGAGATGCGTGCCGTGTTTGTAAGTTGACCTGTGGCTTGTTGAAAGCGAAGATCAAACAATTCCCGTTTGAGATTTGAAATCTCAGTTACGATAGCTTCAGTTTCCATGTCTCTAATATCTCTCGCGGTCATTAAGCATCACCACTTTCACGTCGAATAAATTTTGTGCTGACTGGCAGTTTGTGAGACGCTAAACGTAGCGCTTCTTTGGCGATTTCTTCAGTGACACCACCAACTTCAAACATAACAGTCCCTTCTTTAACGACGGCCACAAATCCTTCCGGAGCCCCTTTACCAGAACCCATCCGTACTTCGAGTGGCTTTTTCGTTTTTGCCATGTGGGGGAAAATGCGAGTCCATACTTTCCCTTGGCGTTTCATGTACCGAGTCATGGCGATACGGGCCGCTTCAATTTGGCGGTTCGTAATCCATGCTCCTTCTAATGATTGCAATCCGTATTGACCAAAGTCAACGCGGGTGCCGCCTTTCGCTTTGCCCTCATAAGAGACGCGATGCGGACGACGATATTTCGTTCGTTTGGGTGTTAACATCTATTCCGCCTCCCTTTTGGCCGGCAAAATTTCACCTTTATAAATCCATACTTTAATGCCGAGTTTTCCGTATGTGGTCATGGCCTCTGAAAGGGCATAATCAATATCAGCACGTAAAGTGTGAAGCGGCACGTTTCCTTCTGAATAACCTTCAGAACGTGCCATTTCTGCACCGCCTAAACGACCTGAAACTAACGTTTTAACCCCTTTAGCTCCAGCGCGCATGGCCCGTTGAATGGCCATTTTTTGAACCCGGCGGAATGAGGCACGGTTTTCCAATTGCTGAGCAATGGAATCTGCCACTAATACGGCATCAAGTTCAGGTTTTTTAATTTCGACGACATTTAAAACGATCGCTTTATCGGTGACTTTGGATAACCGTTTAATCGCTTCATTTTTGAGGCTACCTTCACGGCCAATGACCATCCCTGGCTTGGCAGTGTGCAAGGTGAGAACCACGCGGTTTTTTAACCGTTCAATTTGAATGGTTGATACCGCAGCATTCACATAGAATGCCTCTAAAATTTTGCGTATTTTGATGTCTTCTTGGAGTAAATCTGCTACTTCGCCCTCGTTGGCATACCAACGTGAATCCCAGTCACGAATGACTCCGATGCGTAATCCTACAGGATTAACTTTTTGACCCATATCAGCTGCCTCCTTATGCTTTCTCAGCCACGACAATGGTCGTGTGGCTGGTTCTTTTTAAGATTTGTGATGCACTCCCTTTAGCGCGAGGACGAATCCGCTTCAAGGTGGGGCCTTCGCCCACAAAAATTTCTTTGACGTATAAACTATCTGGATTCAAACTGTTGTTGTGTTCTGCATTGGCGACCGCTGAGCGAAGAAGTTTTTCTACCACAGGGGATGCAGCCTTGGGGGTATTCGCTAAGATTGCGAACGCCTCTCCCACCGATTTTCCACGAATCAAATCAATGACAAGCTTCACTTTTCGAGAAGAAAGACGGACCATTTTAGCTTGAGCTTTAACTTCCATATTCATCCTCTACTTTCTGACAGCTTTCTTGTCTTTATCGTGCCCACGGTAAACGCGTGTGGGTGCAAATTCACCTAATTTATGACCAACCATATCTTCCGTCACATACACAGGCACATGTTCTTTACCGTTATGAACCGCAATTGTGTGTCCCACAAATTGAGGAAAAATGGTTGAACGTCTTGACCATGTCTGAATGACACGTTTTTTGTTTTCTTTATTCATTTGAGCCACTTTGAACATTAAGTGATCGTCGCAAAATGGTCCTTTTTTAACTGATCGAGCCATCTAATTTCCTCCTATTTATTTCTTACGGCCTCTAACAATCAAACGATCGCTAGATTTGTGAGTTTTACGGGTTTTTAAGCCAAGCGCAGGTTTGCCCCATGGCGTCATTGGACTTTTACGTCCAATCGGTTGTCTACCTTCACCCCCACCGTGTGGGTGGTCAAGGGGGTTCATGACAGAACCACGAACGGTTGGTTTGATTCCGCGGTGACGGTTTTTACCGGCTTTACCGATATTAACCAGTTCATAATATTCGTTACCCACCACCCCAATGGTGGCTCGGCAGGTTCCTAAAATTTTACGAACTTCGCCACTCGACAAGCGGACTAACACATATTTTTCTTCCCGGCCAAGGATTTGGGCTTCAGCGCCTGCAGCGCGCGCAACTTGACCGCCTTTGCCTGGGGAAAGTTCAATGTTATGAATCATCGTACCGACTGGAATTTTGTTGAGTGCTTTCGCGTTTCCTACTTTAATGTCGGCGTTATCTCCTGATTCAATCACCATTCCAACTTGCAAACCTTCCGGTGCGATGATGTAGCGTTTTTCACCATCCGCATAATGCAAGAGGGCAATGTTCGCTGACCGGTTTGGATCATATTCGATGCTTGCGACCTTTGCAGGAATGGCATCTTTGGTCCGTTTGAAATCAATGATTCTATATTTTCTTTTATTTCCCCCACCATGGTGACGAACGGTGATTTTTCCTTGATTATTACGTCCTGATTTTTTGTTGAGTTTTACAAGCAGTGATTTTTCAGGAGTTGTCTTCGTAATTTCGGAATAATCAAGGGAGGTCATATGGCGGGTACCATTGGTCATGGGTTTGTACTTTTTAAGGGCCATGTTGAATTCCTCCTTACCTTACTAAGCCGTAAAGATTTCGATTTTGTCATCGGCTTTGAGTGTCACAATGGCTTTTGTTTTCTCAGCCTTAAAGCCTTGGTGTTGTCCAACACGTTTCGGTTTCCGTGCGGTGTTGATTACATTAACACTGGTGACTGTCACATCGAAGAGCTCTTCGATGGCATGCTTGATTTGTACTTTGTTCGCGCGTTTATCCACTTCGAATGTGTATTGATTCAAGGTTTCAACCAATTGCATACTTTTTTCAGTGATTAGCGGACGTTTAACAATTTCACTTGCTAACATTATTTAAGTCCCTCCTCAAGGTGTTGGGCAGCTGCTTGAGTCATTAACAGGGTTTTAAAGTTCATTAGCTCATAGACACTCGCTTGATCCGCGGTCGTGACTAAGACACCTGGAATGTTTCTGGCAGATAACAACACTTTTTCATCCATTGAATCGAGGATGATGAGTACTTTTCCGGAAAGTTCTAATTGATTCAATACACTTTCCATGGATTTGGTTTTAATTTCTTCAACCGCGAGTGCATCAAGCAATACCAAATTTTTATCAGCTACTTTAGATGATAAGGCAGAGCGTAAGGCAAGTCTTCTTACTTTACGGTTGACTTTGAAACTATAATCTCTTGGAGTGGGGCCGAATACGACACCGCCGCCTCTCCATTGAGGTGACCGGATAGAACCTTGACGGGCCCGACCGGTTCCTTTTTGACGCCATGGTTTACGTCCACCACCACGGACTTCTCCGCGGTTTTTGACGCTATGTGTGCCTTGGCGCATGGCAGCTCTTTGTGCTTTGATTACATCGAATAAAACTTGTCGGTTTGGTTCGATGCCAAATACGTCATCGCTAAGAGTTGCTTGTGATACTTTTTTTCCAGTTTGATTAAATACATCTAACTTAGGCATGATTGACCTCCTTCGAACCAAACACTATTTTTTCTCCTCATCTGATTCTTCAGGGGCTTCTTGAGCTTCTGATTCAGATGAGGATGCTTCTTCTGCGGGTACTTCTTCTACCGGAGCTTCTTCAGCAGGGGCGGCTTCAACTGGGGTTTCTTCAGCAGGAGCTGCTTCTACTGGAGCGGCTTCAACTGGAGCTTCTTCAGCAGGAGCTGCTTCTACCTCAGGGGCTTCTGCAACTGGAGCGGCTTCAACCGGGGCTTCTTCAGCAGGGGCGGCTTCAACCGGGGCTTCTGCAACCGGAGCTTCTTCAGCAGGAGCTTCTTCAGCAGGAGCGGCTTCAACTACTACATAATCATCAGGGTTGAGTGGTTCAAGTTCTTTATCATGTTTGATGGCATTTTTGATGACCACAAGGCCTTTACGAGGACCTGGGACATTTCCTTTAACCAATAACAAGTTTCCATGAACATCGACTTTAACGATTTCTAAATTTTGAATGGTTACCGTTTCAAATCCCATATGGCCTGGTAAGTTTTTACCTGGTCTAACATGGTTGGGATCAATACTTCCCATTGACCCTGGTAAACGGTGGTAGTGTGACCCGTGTGACATAGGCCCGCGGGATTGATTGTGACGTTTGATGACGCCTTGGAACCCTTTACCTTTGGATGTTCCAGTGACATCAACCGCTTCACCTTCATTAAAAATGTTGACTTTGATCTCTTGACCTACTTCAAAGTTGCTGAGTTCTTTACCCGCAATCTCTTTGATGTAGCGCTTAGGGGTTGCATTTGCTTTAGCGAATTGACCCTTAAGTGGTTTAGATACAAGCGCTTCTCGTTTGTCTTTGAATCCGACTTTAACTGCATCGTATCCATCAGTTTCAACGGTTTTCTTTTGTAAGACAACGTTTGGATCGCATTGAACAACCGTGACAGGGACAAGTTTTCCTGCATCGTTGAACACTTGAGTCATTCCAAGTTTGGTTCCTAAGATACCTTTGGCCATGAGACACCTCCTTATAAGATTGGATTATTATTTAAGTACAATATCGACGCCCGAGGGTAAATCTAAGTGCATCAGACTATCGATTGTTTGGGGCGTGGGTGACAAAATGTCGATGAGTCTTTTGTGGGTTCTCCGTTCAAATTGTTCACGCGAGGTTTTATTGATGTGAACCGAACGTAAGACCGTAAAAATCTCTTTTTTGGTTGGTAACGGAATGGGTCCCGAAACCTTTGATCCTGTTTTAAGTGCGGTATCTACAATTTTTTTCGCAGATTGATCAAGTAAACGATGATCGTATGACTTAAGACGGATTCTGATTTGTTGTGCAGGCATGTGGTCTCCTTTCGCCTATATTCTGGTATAGACTTGCTCCACGGAAATTTTCAACACTTTAAGACAACGCCTTCCAGTGTATCATTAACCTCCCGTTTCACAGCCGTGACTCAGGCAGAGTCTTGAATAATATATCAAATAAAAAAGGCCTATGCAAGCCTTTTTTTGTCTTTTTATTTACGGGATAGAGGCATGGTCAGACAATGGGGGCCTCCCCGGCCTCTTGAAAGTTCTGAAGCCTGAATGGTTATAACGTCAATACCGGCTTTAATTAAGGCTTCGTTGGTCTTCGCGTTGCGGGCATACATGATGACTTTACCCGGAGCAATTGCCAAAGAATTCGCTCCATCATTCCACTGTTCTCTGGCACTGGCAATGGTATCATTCCCGCCACATGGAACCATTTGAATGGATTGATTTAATTCAACCTCCAATAAAGATTGAATGGTTTGTTTGGATTCTTTGACTGTTAGTTCGTTGTCTTCTAGCGTGAATGTAAAGACATGCGATAGATCAAATACACTCTTATGATATAAGAAAGCATCATAGTCGACTTGCGTCAGAATGGTGTCTAAATGCATGAATGCTCGGTTACGAGGGATTTTTAAGGCAATGACTTTCTTGAAATCACTTTGTGCCAATAATTTTTTTGATAACTGTTCGATCGCAATAGGATGTGTACGTTTGGATATTCCAATCAGGAGCGTTTCCTCATTTAAAATCAAAACGTCGCCACCTTCTAAATGAAAGTCATTAGTTCCATCAAAATAAATGGAATCTTTCACATTTTTAAACGATGGGTGATGATTGAAAACAAATCTAGGCAACAACGCTTCTTTGGCCCGGATGGTGGATGATAAATTGGCGATGGTTACTCCGTTTCCCATCGTAATCATGGGATCTCTTTGATACATCAAGTTAGGCATCGGGTAGACCATAAAAGGATCATCTTCATGAAATGATTCTAAATCAATGGATGGATTGGGATAGATTTCACTAATCAGAATTCCTGAAATAATCTTCTCGACCAAGGCCTTTGGATTTAATGTATTTAAGTAGATCCTTAATCGCTGAATCGTCTCAACGTTTCGAACGCCTGAAATCTGAATGTAATCTTCTATGAGTATGTTTTTTGAATCAGGGCTGATTGCTTCTTCAACAAGATTTTCAATGTAGAAAACATCAACATTATGGTCTTTTAATACATGGGTGAACGCATCGTGTTCTTCTCTTGCCGATGCAAGATACGGGATATCTTCGTATAAAAAATCACTGAGTAGGTGGGGAACGAGGTTTTCAATTTCAGCCCCTGGTCGGTGCATCAAAATAGATTTTAGTGGGGCCACTTCTGAGAATACATGAATCATCGAGTGCCTCCTTTAATCTTTTAAGCGTAAAGCCAGCTTTGATAGAGTGATGCGACCATTTAAGTAATTATAGTAATCGGTGTCTTCACCGAGCTCTTGGTCAATGATGTGCCGCCGATATTTAAACATTGTCCCTTCAAAAAAACCGTCTAACCTTGATTTGAAGGATACTGGGTTTGTTTCGATGTAGGTGTTGTGAGTAATTTTTGGGGGAAAATTAATGTTAATGACATGGTGGCTGGAAACGATTTGATCGGCAATAATCTGTTCAAAGGTTTGGCTAAAGACAGCTTCTAAATCCCCTTCAAATTTGTAGTCGGCTGAGAAGGCAATCGAAGGGTAACCAAGATACTGGGCTTGGAATGCTGCTCCTACCGTACCCGAATAATAAATATCGATGCCTAAATTAAACCCATTATTGATCCCAGAAACCACCAAGTCTGGTGTTTCTTTGAGACCTTCCAGGGCAAAGTTTACACAATCAACCGGTGTCCCTTCTACAGCATAATGGGTTTCATCCATCTTCATATACTCAACGCCACGTGTAGTCATCGCCATACTTTTTGCGGATTGTTCATAAAGAGGGGCAACCACCATTACTTGGTGACCCATATCTAACAATGCCTTTTCAGCAATCTGTATTCTAAGCGAGCGAATCCCATCGTCGTTCGTGAGTAATATTTTCATCATTAATCCTTAAGTAAATTGAATTCTTGAGGCCTTCGTGGATCTTCAAATAAATACGTAATCAAATAATCAACGAAAAAATCAATGTTGGTTTCATTATACATGATATGCTTTTCAATTTTTTTCCCTAGGTCATACTCGGGCATCCCAATAAATGCATATAAGAAAATCTTATATTCTTGCGGTAAATAATTCATCATCAGTTCTTTGTAAATCACTAACTCAAGTTCTTTTTTTTGCCACATCGCACTTTGGTTTGGAAAAGTTGACGATAGTCTAAATTCAAACAGTAAAAGCTTTTGGTCCACTTGAAAAATGATATCCACACGCCGGTTTTTTGAGTACGGTATCTTGTATTCTAAAAAGATTTTTAGGGACGTGTATTGGTCTGGATTGAGTTCTTTTTTTAATTGATGCAAGATCCTTTTAAGCAAATGGTATTCATCCAAAAAAGAAACAATCTCAGCAATAGAAACCATTCGTCTAAATAAGTTCTTTTCTTTAAATAGATGTCTCAATCTTTGGGTGTAGCCTCGGTTCTCGATGCGATTGCCACGGTCATTCATTTTTCCTGTGACAATTTTCCATTCATGCATGATCCCAAGCGACGTGTAAAAGTCATAGAACTCACTCGGAGAATCAAATCCAATCATAGAATTATTTTTAAAATTCATAGTTACACTCCTTCTTTCATGTCTATATAAACTATTTAGTGAAAAGGAGTTTTTTCTTAAAAAAAGTGTAAAAAAAATTAAGCACGAGTGCTTAATTATTGGGGGGTGGTGGCTCAGGACAGAGTCGAACTGCCGACACACGGAGCTTCAATCCGTTGCTCTACCAACTGAGCTACTGAGCCAATGGCGGTCCCGACGGGAATCGAACCCGCGATCTCCTGCGTGACAGGCAGGCATGTTAACCGCTACACCACAGGACCGCAATTTGAAGTTGTAAACAACTCTTTAAAAAGAAATGGTGGAGG
>JAGYLV010000029.1 GCA_018400875.1 bacterium | reverse complement strand
GTATAAAGCCCTCAAAGTTTCCGGTGTCAAACCCGGTCAATGGGTCTCGATTGTCGGAATCGGTGGACTCGGTCACGTCGCCATCCAATATGCGAAAGCCATGGGCATGCGCGTCGTTGCCGTCACGGCACCGAACGATAAATTATCGTCAGACCTTGCCCATGAAATGGGCGCGGATCTCGTATATTCAGGTCCAGGCGATCAAATGGGTGAGTGGATTCAAAAGGAAATTGGCGGAGCGCATGGTGCGGTCATTACGGCCGTAGCGAAACAGCCCTTCAATGAAGCCTTAAAATCACTCAAACGGGGCGGCCGTTTAGTTCCGGTTGCTTTACCCCAAGGGTCCATGGAACTGCCAATCTTTGACACCGTCTTAAATGCGACCGAGGTGGTAGGATCCATCGTGGGAACGCGTCAAGACCTTTATGAAACCTTAGATATCGCCGCTAAAGCAGGAATCAAACCCAATGTCACCGTCAAAAAACTCGAAGAAATCAACGAAATCTTTGATGACATGTTAGCCGGCCAAATTAAAGGTCGTGTTGTTTTACAGTTTTAAAGTTAAAAAGACCCGCTCATACAAATGTACGAGCGGGTCTTTTTTTATGCACTGTTTTTTATGGTTTCTAATTTTTGCTTCTTCTTCGCTTCTCTGAGTTTTTTGACGCGTGGTTCGAAACTGATGCGTTGGTAGAATAACGCCCCGACCCCCGCAATCACAAAGTTACTGATTAAGATGCCATACCAAATACCGCTGGGACCAAGCTCAGTAAATTCTCGGAATAATAAAATAATGGGAATGCGTAAGCCCCAGAGTCTAATGACCGCGAGTAAAAAGGAATACCGAGTAAAGCCCGTCCCATTAAACGTCCCAATGAACGTTTGAAAGACACCCATGAGGGGTAAGGCAATCAAGATATAAAATAAATATTCTACGGATAAGGCTAACGCCACCGGATCATCTTGAATGAAGAGTCCCACAATAGAGGCCCTTAAAGGCATCATAATCATCGCCCCGACAAAAAGAATCGACGTGGTTAAGATGAGCGCTTTTTTAAAGACTTCACGGGCTCTTTCTTTTTGCATGGCCCCGATGTTTTGACCGACAAACGCACTGATCACGCTGCCCATCGCGAGGACCGGAAGTAAGACGAGCGTGGTAATCCGGTTACCGATGCCAAAGGCGGCCACGGTGGGAATGCCAAACGCATAAATCAATGAATTGATAACCCCAAAGCCAACGGCCGTTAGTGATTGGCCGAAGGAGGCAGGAATCGCCACTTTGACGATCATGCCCATGGCTTTAAAATCGGGTTTTAACGCTCTAATGTTCAAGCGGATGCCGGTTTTGGCGAAGAATAACCGGTGAATCGCAAACGGGAGTAACAGATAATTCCCCAGCACCGTCGCATACGCCGCCCCGGGAACCCCGAGCCCTAAGACTTGGACAAAAATCGGTGAGAAAATACTATTTAATATGAGCGCTGCACCGCCGATATACACGGGTGATAACGTATCCCCCGTCGATTGACGGACGGCTAAAAGCGCAAAGAACGTAAAGACGTAAGGAAGTTCAAAGGCCCGGATTTGAATGTAGGCCACCGTGTTTTCAAACACATAGCCCGTGGCGCCCATGGCGGAGACAATGGCGGGGGCTAAAAAGTAAGCCATTGTAGTAAATAGGGCCGCCGCAATCATTGCCACCCATAAAAGTTGACCGGCGTAATGTTTGGCATCGTCGTATTTTTTCGCCCCGACAAACTGACTGATCAGGGCCACCCCGGCGACAGAAAGTCCAATCGCGAGGGCGATAAAGACAAACATAATTGGAAATGATAATTGAATGGCACTCACGCTTTCCGTGGAAAACCCCGGAATGCGTGAGACGAAAAACATGTCCACGATGTCATGGAGGGTTCTCAGTAAGTTATTGAGCATCAAAGGCAAAGAGAGAATGAGAAGGCCTTTAAAGATGTTTTTATCTTGGAGTATAAGGAAGCTTTTTTTTGCATCTGTGGACATATTTTTTCACCTTTATCTAGTCTATCACAAAATAAAAAGAAATGTGACACTTTGACACATTTCTTTTTATTCACTGAAATATTGGTAGTATCTGGCTTTAATGGGGCCATTAAATAAGACTCTGGTTTGCGTCGGAGTTAGGTTCATTTTTTGATCGGTGCCTGAGACACTTGAAAGCATATACCGGTCAACATGACTGAGGCGTTTAAAGGTCCGGCCGATGGTTTGATACAAGGCGTTGATTTCACGCATCGACATCAAGCGTTCATCATACGGGGGATTGGTGATAATGGCGGAAGGTTCATTCGTGAATTTACTCGTTTC
>JAGYLV010000028.1 GCA_018400875.1 bacterium | reverse complement strand
CCCCCGCCCCTCCGCCTGAAGCGGGGTCGACATCGGAAGCGGCTTTGATATATTTTTGGGCAACATCAACCGCTTTATTGATTGCTATGTATGCACCTACAACGGCGGCGGTAACACCAAGCCAATTTGATTTGAGCTTCTTGAGCATGGATTCTTGGTGCCCGAATTGTTCATCGTTCAATCTTTTTAGCTGGTCATTTTTAGCTTTCTCAGCACGTATCAAGTCGTTGGCCGTAGTTTGTCCACTTCGTTTTATAGCCTGAAATGATTGTTCCGCTTGTGCACGCATAAGGTCAAACGTAGCGCCTGATTTTATCCCAAGATTTTTAAAATTCTTTTCGAGTATTTTTGCGCCGTCTTGAGATTCTTTTAGGAGGGTTTGCTGTGAACGCATATAGCGCGTTTTGTCTAAATCCAATTCGACGTAGATTTTTCCTACACGATGCGTAGCCATTGTGTCACATCCTATCCGTTGTAGTTTCCATCCCTATCTGCTTACCTACTCCGATAATCGTTTCAATCATTGGCAATGCCTCTAAATACGCCGGTCTCATAAAAGGCTTAGAATATTCTACAATGTCAGCATAATATGCGGTATAATGACCAACATATACCCTCACGCTCATACTTTTCGAAAGCCGTCCTGTTTTGGTTTTCTTTTCGACTACCCTGACACTTTTTCGTAATCGGCCAGCATCACGAGATGTCCATGGTAACCCTCTATAAGGGCCTGTGCGATACATGGGCCGATCGGCCGTACCTACTGGACACCTGCGCCTAACCGCTGCTTTGAGTACCTTGGCAGCCTTTAAAAGACGCTCCCGAGATACTTCATCAAACTCACGGTCAAAACGGTTTGGGTTCCAACTTTCTATCTTCATGGCCTACTCTATTAAGCAGCTTCCGAAAAAACTTTGATTTTTTTAATAACAGAATCCATGTCATTCATTTCGGTGTCCCAAATAATCAGAGTATCATATCCAAATTCTGCAAATATCTTCTCTCTTTCACCGGGGATATCGTTTTGATGCCAATATGTGCCGTTAAACTCAATGCATTTCTTTTGTCCATTGCAATTCACGAAATCAGGGCATTTGCCATTAATTGTGAAACTGAAATCGCCTGTATATTTCCACTCTCCGGGATAAAGATTATTTAATAGATTAAGTATCAATGTCTCTGGCTTATTCGGTTTTATGTTCCATGCTTTTGCCATCTTTTTTACATATTCAGGGTCTTGATATCTTTTCTTTAACATCTTGGAAGTAAATTCTGTTCCAGGAGAACACCGTTTTCCTTTTTTAGCTAAAGAAATTAGCAACCTTGACTCCTCAGATATAACTTTGCCACGGTGACGATCTCCTATTTTTCTCCGTGACTCTACAGAATGCCTAAAGCCTGACAACCGTTTTATTTGTGATTCCCTATACTCATCGTTTCTCCAACTGGCTTTTGCCATTTTAGACATTTCACGCCTGTATGTATTATCTTCCCATCGATGCTTCATTGATTCAGAATGTTTCTCCCTCGTTTCTAAAGAACAGCCATCCCCAGACATGCTGGCCTTGAAAGATGGATCGCTCCAACGTTTTTTCGCTGCTTTCGAAATTTTATCTTTCCGCTCTTGAGACAATTTCATTTTCCTAAAACATCCACAACTCTGTATGTTACCAGATGATAAATGGGACCCTCTGACAGTGGATATATTTCCGCAATCACAAAGACATTTCCAGTAAGTCTTGCGGTTTTTTTCGGAACGAACTCGGCCAATAACTACTAATCTACCAAACCGCTGCCCCGTTATATTTTTTAAAGCTGACATTTTTTAACCCTTATTTTGTTTCATTATTTATAGCATAATTAAACACTTATGTCAACTCCTACCTTCATTTCCCGTCCCCGTCATCCTTCTTCTCATTCAATTTGGGTATCCAATAGTCCCTGCATATCTTGGCAACCTTGTTAAAGCATTTCGGGTCAGATACCTTTTCTCTCGCTATGGCCGCATCAATAGCCAAGTGATTCACATCAATAACCCCACCCATTGAAACGATAAGCTGATACCGCACCATGTAATAGATCTTGAACGCTTCGGCATTTTCCGGCATGGGATCAACACGGCAATTCTCACAAGGCGGTTCCTCCGGTGGGTTACGTTCTGCGTACATTTGACGGCATTGGTCACACTCCGTCAGTACTGTACCGTCTGCCAGTCTAATACTGGATGCAGCTTGCTTGTTGACAAACTGCACCCAGTCGATCAGTTTTTTTCAATGGCCTCTGCGCTGCCATTGAGTATTTGCTGGCACCGCTCAAAAAATCGTCTGAATATCTCATTGCGCCTAAGAGCGATTTTATTT
>JAGYLV010000027.1 GCA_018400875.1 bacterium | reverse complement strand
ACAAATGCGAGGCAATCAGCGTTTCATCAATCGCATCGATTGAAAGTCCTTCTTGAACGGATTTTGCAATCGATTGCGTGACGTGGACCATTTCATCTTTAAACCCATAATCCAAACATACATTGACCGTGAGTCCGGTATTGTTTACCGATTGCTTTTCATACGTTTCAATCAACTGAACGTTTTCATCGCTCAACCGGTCTTTACGCCCTGAAAAAACGACACGAATGCCGGTGGATTCTGACGAGAGTTCGTCGATTTCTTTTTTAAACCGTTTGGGAAGACTCATGAGAAAATCAACTTCCGCTTTCGGGCGGCGCCAGTTTTCCGTGGAAAATACATAAATGGATACCACTTGGCACGCCGTTTTTTCTAACGCTTTGATGATTTTTTTAAGAGCTTTCGCCCCTTCCACATGACCTTGCGTTCTCGGTTTTTTATGCGCCTTGGCCCACCGCCCATTGCCATCTAAAATCATGGCCACATGCGTGGGGGTGTTTGTTTGCATATTAACCTCTTTCATACGTTCATATTATACACTAATGCTTGAGAATTTAAAGATGAAAAAAACCACCCGAAGGTGGTTTTATACACGCATTAATTCTTGATCTTTGTGGGCGATTTTTTCATCGACTTTCGCCACAAATTGATCGGTGAGTTTTTGAACATCGGCTTGATAGCCCTCCGATTCATCTTCGGAAATTTCATGATTCTTTTCGGCCTTTTTAATCAAGTCGTTGGTGTCCCGGCGAACATTGCGGATGTTGACTTTCGCATCTTCCCCGACTTTTTTGGTTTCTTTAACGAGCGCTTTCCGGGTTTCTTCCGTTAACGCCGCGATGACAATACGGATTTGATCGCCTTCATTTTGCGGGTTCACATTGAGGTGCGCCTCAGAAATGGCCCGTTCAAATTCTTTGGTTAAGGAGCGGTCATACGGTTTAATCAGAAGTTGATTGGCTTCCGGCACAGTGACATTGGCAATTTGCGTAATGGATGTGGCCACCCCGTAATAATCGACGTATACACCATCTAACATTTGGGGGTTGGCGCGACCCGTACGAATTTTAGCAAGCGCATGCATGAGATGCTCAATCGCTTCTTCCATTTTCATTTCACATTGCATTAAGGTTTCTTCCATCATGGATGCCTCGACTTATTTAATGTGTGTGCCGATGGGATCTCCCATCGCGGCTTTTTTAATATTGCCTGGAATATTCATGTCAAACACCACAATTTCGATGTCGTTATCTTTACATAACGCGGCGGCGGTGGAATCCATGACATTGAGTCCGTTTTCCAATACTTCATGATGCGTAAGTGATTCATAGCGCGTCGCATTCGCGTCCACTTTAGGATCGGCGGAGTAAACCCCATCAATGCCATTTTTGGCCATCAAGATGGTACTCGCTCCGATTTCAGCCGCGCGTAAAGCGCTGGTGGTGTCGGTGGAAAAATAGGGATTTCCTGTCCCCCCACCGAATATGACGATCATGCCTTTGGCAAGGTTAGAAATCGCTTTGCGGCGAATATAGGGTTCAGCAACTTGCGGGATATTCAAACTGGTCATGGTCCGGGTTTCAACCCCCATCGCTTCTAACGCATTTTGCAGCGCAAGGGCGTTCAAGATGGTCGCAAGCATGCCCATGTAATCAGCACTGGATCGTTCCATGCCCATTTCTTGCGCGGTTTTTCCACGCCAAATATTCCCACCGCCCACGATAATTCCAATTTCAAATTGATTGAGATCATAGGCTGCTTTGATTTCGGATGCAATGTCACTGACACGAACTGGGTCTATGGATAATCCACCACTGCCACTCAGTGCTTCGCCCGATAATTTAATGATCAGTCGCTTTTTCGCCATAAAGAGGGTCTCCTTAAGGGGGGCGTGTTAGGCCGCGTTCATTTGCGCTTGAACTTCAGACGCAAAGTCTTCCGATTTTTTCTCGATGCCTTCGCCCACTTCTAAGCGGACAAATGAAACAATTTTCGCGCCCGCGGATTTGACGTGTCCGGCGACGGTTTCATCGGGGTTTTTGACAAAGGGTTGATGGACTAAGCAGATGTCTTTGAGCATTTTATTAAGGCGCCCTTCCACCATTTTATCGACAATGGCTTCGGGTTTTCCTTCGTTTAATGCTTCCGCTCTTAAGACACTGCGTTCATGCGCAATCACATCTTCAGAGACTTGGGATTCATCCAGATAGTTCGGGTTGTTAGCAGCCACATGCATTGCAATGTCGCGCGCAACACTTTCATCGCCACCTTCTAAGACAACGAGAGAAGCAATTTTCCCCCCCATATGAATGTATGACCCAAACACTTGCGCATCGGTTTTACTGACGCGTTGATAACGTCTTAAGTCTAATTTTTCGCCAATGCGAGACGTTGCTTTGACGATGAGGTCAGCCATGGTTCCGTCTTCCACATGGATGGCTAAAGCTGCTTCTAAATCGGCCGCATCA
>JAGYLV010000026.1 GCA_018400875.1 bacterium | reverse complement strand
GTCTTTGAATTTGACCCCTGGGCGTTCATCTCGGTCATCCAGTAAAACGGCGTGCCGTGACTTGATGGTGTCATAAAGATTCATCACATCAGCGTCGATGTCGCCTAAGGGGATTAAGTGATAATCAAAGGGCGTGAGGCTCTCGGGCCATTCAAGCCCATCTTCGTGGGCGTGTTCTTCGACGACTGCCATTAAAGTCCGGCTAATCCCAATGCCATAAGAGGCCATTTGAATCGGGTTTTTCTCCCCATTTTGATCTTGATAATAAGCATTCATCGACGTCGAGTATTTCGTTCCGATTTTAAAGATGTTGCCGACTTCGATGCCTTTGCCTGATTTTAACGGGCCCGAACCATCCGGGGCGATGTCGCCTTCGGCTTCCTTGGAGGCTTCGATGTTGATGCCATAATCACTTTTCTCGGAATAAAGGATGGTATCTTCCCCCACTTCGCTCATCACCATGAACTCATGGGCTTCAATCCCCCCGATTTCACCGGTATTCGATGCGACAATCTTGGTGGATAACCCGCACCGTTTAAAAATTCGTGAGTAGGCGTCTTTCACCGATTCATACCAAGCATTCATCCCAGCTTCGGTGGCGGAAAAGGTGTAGAGATCTTTCATGATGAATTCCCGGCCCCGCATCAGCCCAAACCGAGGGCGCATTTCATCCCGGTACTTCGTTTGAATTTGATACAGCGCGAGCGGCAATTTTTTATAACTGGTGAGCACGTCTCTGACCACCGCGGTAATCACTTCTTCGTGGGTCGGACCCAAACAAAATTCCCGCTCTTTGCGGTCTTTGAGTCGCATCAGTTCAGGGCCGTAATCATCCCACCGGCCCGATTCATCCCAAAGGTCTTTCGGTTGTAAGGCGGGCATTAATAGTTCGCTACAGCCTAAGGCGTCCAATTCTTCTCGGATGATCGCTTCAATTTTTTTGAGGACTTTAAGCCCTAAAGGTAAATACGTGTAAATCCCCGCGGCCGTTTGTTTGATCAAGCCGGACCTAAGCATCAGCTTATGGGACTTCACATCCGCATCTTTGGGGGCTTCTTTCAGCGTAGGGATATAAAAGAGGGATTGTTTCATGATTTCTCCTAAGTAAAAATCCGTAAGATATCGTTAAAGGTCACGAAGACAAAAAAGCCCATGAGGAGGAAAAACATCACCAGATGTAACATGTTTTCCACTTTTGGATTGACCTTTTTACGGGTAATGCCTTCATAGCCTAAAAAGACCAGTCTTCCCCCATCCAGTGCGGGAATTGGGAATAGATTGATGATGCCTAAGTTCACACTGAGTAAGCCAATCCAATTTAAAAAGACCACGAGCCCACCTTGAATGCTTTGGGCGGTGAGTTGAAAGATTCCCACAGGGCCCGCCAGATCGCCGGCGCCCACCTGGGAAGAACTAAAGAGGAGCCCGAGTGTATTAAAGATGAGGCCAGACGCATTAAGTGTTCCGGTAAACCCAGATTGGATGGAGCGGGTCAGACTAAAGGCGTTGGTCGGGGCGACCCCGATAAAACTTTCGACGATCCTGACGTCTTGGGTCGCAAGCACCGCTGCTTCGTACGGTGTCACCGTGAGCGTGCGGGTGCTTCCGTCTCGGTCGACTTCAAAGGTCATCACTTGACCCGTGGTGTTGGCCTCTAAACGGGCCACCACATCTTCCCACGACGTCATGGGAGTTCCGTTGATGGAGACGATTATATCATTTTCTAAGAAGCCCGCTTGTTCAGCTAACGTATTATCGACCACCGGGCCGATACGAAGGTCCGTGGTCGCATCCGGATGGGAATTAAAACCGACACTGTAAAAAAACAAGCGCGGATTGATGGTTGATTCCAGCAACACCCCATCCCGTTCAAACGTAATGGGGATATTACGCACCCCCAGTTCATCGCGCATCACATCGGTAAATGCGGTCCACGAATCCACAGGAACGCCCGCCACTTCTCTAATCACATCCCCTTCAGCAAGGATAGCCTCGGCCGGGAAGCCTTCATTGACGCTCCCGAGTTCGGTGGAATCTTCCACAGGAAATCCCGTCAGTAAGGCAATCAAGAAAAATATGCCAATCGCTAAAATAAAATTCATCATCGGGCCCGCAAAAATCGTCATGAACCGCTGCCAAAGTGTTTTCGATTCAAACGAGCGGTTTTTCGGTGCGATTTGCATGCGTTTTTTCGCAAAGACTAAGTGCGCATCTTCTAAGACGGGGATGCCATTGATATGTAATTGCTCAGGTGTTTTTAAATCGAGCGATTCCACCGTGATGGGATCTTCTTGTTGGGCGGGATCGAGGATGATTTCTTCGATCACACCGTCTAACATTTTTAATCCTACCGTATCGCCCACATGGACATAGGACTCATTGACTTCTTCGCCAGCCATCGAGACGTAGCCCCCAATGGGAATGGCCCTTATCGAAAACTGGGTTTCCCCTTTTTTCGTTGACCAAATGAGTGGCCCTAAGCCAATCGAAAATTCGTGGCATAAAATGCCGGCTTTTTTGGCGAAATAAAAATGGCCAAATT
>JAGYLV010000025.1 GCA_018400875.1 bacterium | reverse complement strand
ATCCACCGGATAAAACCGGCCGGAATAATCGAGGAAGCTTTGCACGTCCATCGACGAGTAAAAATGAACTTCTGAGGGGATGTAACCGACGTTTTCTCGGATCCATAAGGATTCTGTGATGCTATCATGCCCATCCACCGATGCACTTCCTGAGGTGGGAAAAATGAGATTGAGAAGCGTTCTTACCGTGGTGCTTTTACCCGCTCCATTGGGTCCAATAAACCCAAAGATTTCCCCTTGGTGAACCTCTAAGGAGACATCTAAAATGCCCCGGGCATTTTTTTTATACATTTTTGTCAGTGCGTCGAGTTTTATCATAGGCCCTCCATGGCTTTATTATAGCAAAAAAAAGCCCTCATTATGAGGGCTTAAGGCATCATTCTTGGATGCGTTCGGATGTCGATTGATTCTTGGCGCGCCGCTTCAATGAGTTCCCCTAAGGGTAGCGCTTCTAAGTGTGTTTCATCGAAGTCTGGATTGGCTTCGATTAAAGCCTCTATCAATAAGGCACGTTGCATGCCAAAGCGGCCTGACATCATGTCAGGCTGCATGGAGGTGGGATTCATGTCATGATCGAAGATGTCGCCAAAGGGACGTGCGTGTTCAGGGAGGTTTTGCATGCGATCAATGACATGGGACTTAAGGGCATTCATTCGGGTGTCGTTACTGGCGCGGGTACCGACTAATACGGGACTCTCATCGGCGATATAGCCGCGCGCTTTGGCTTCGGTGAAGAGGGTTTCTAAATAGGCATCTAAGGATTGGTTTTGCCAATCGGTTTGACCTTTTAAGTAGGCCACAAAAGCTTGGCCCGACACATTCTCCCCGATTAATTCAATGATCTTATCATTTTCATCCACTTGAATTTCAAGGGCGGTATCAAAGTCTAAATAGACCGAACTTGCTTCCACATCCGCACTGGGAGAAAGCGTAAATATCAGTAAAAGAATTATGGGAATCATGAAGAGTGGCGTCACCCAACGAAGATTGAATCCGCGGGCACGCTTTTTATTTGATGGGTTATTCTCAATGCCTTTTTGCTGCATCACTTGCTCTAAGACATCCGGCACCGCATCGTGGGCCCAGCGTTCAATGTTTTTTTCAATTTTTTTCATGGTCTGCCACCTTTTTCAAGCGTTTAATTGCTTCGTTATATTTCCACGTAATCGTGCCTAAGGGTTTATTCATCGCTAAAGCAATATCTTTATGCTTTTCGCGCATCACCACGTGCCGAATGACAATTTCTTGAGCTTCAGCATCTAGATGTTTCATGAGCTGGGCGATATAGGTTTGGGATTCGATTTGATCGTCATGCGAGCCAAATAAGGCTTCGCTTTCTTGCACGTCTTGAATGGTTTCGCGTTTGGCGTTTTTAAAATGGGTGAGCGCGAGGTTGCGGGCGATCGTATTCACCCAGGCGGAAAAATGCGTGCCGGATTCATAGGTGTGAATCTTATCGACCACTTTCATGTAGGTGTCTTGTAAGAGATCGGCGGCGACTTCTTGATTTTTCACGATCAATAAAATGGTATAGTACGCGCGGCTTTTCGTTTCCTCATAAAGGACCCTAAACGCATCAGCGTCGCCTTTTTTGTATGCATTGACATAATGTGTGAGTGTCCATTTATCCATAGTTTCCCTTGGCCTTCACTCTCTTAACACCGAAGTGTGTGTTTTTATTGGAACGAATTTTTTATTCATTGAGCGCTCCCAGGACTCTAAAGTATTTAAGGAAGAGCTTTAACCTTATTCATAATACACCCCGCCTGTGAAAAAAAATATCAAGTTTTCCCAATAAAACTTCCCCCCTGAGTGTTGAGAGGGTGAAAGGAGCTGAAAAGCGATGAAAAAATTATTCACAGGATTTGCCTTAAGCATGGCCGCCATTGTAATGGTGGGAACCCTCTTTACCGGCTTAGACGTTCAAGCCGAAGAAGATCCAACGTATTTAGAAGAAGAAGTCACGGAGGTTGAAGCATTTGCGGATGAATATGGCGTAGACATCTTTGTAGCCGCTGCCATTGTCCGGTTGACCAACCAAGAAGATTCCACCTGGACGGTGGACGAATTACTGGCGATGGATGAAGATGCGCTCTTTACCTTAGTCATTGAAAGCATCCCCGCTCGCGGCAGTTGGTTCACCCGGACTGCACTTGATGCGGACCTCAAAGCACAGGTCGAAGCGTACATGACGGATTATGACCTTAATCCTGGAGAGGCTTTAAAAATTGCCCTCTTAGTCAACACCGGCGCGTACAGCGTGGAAGACTTACTTGATCTTCCCGTAGAAGACATTCAAGCGGCGTATCATGACGCTAAAGACGAAGGACTCATTGAATCACCCGGCGCTATCCACGGAGGTGGACTCGGTGAAAACGTCAAAGAATTCTTCCAATCCCGCGGTGCGAATCGTTCAGAAGGTGGCCAATATGACGGCGAATGCCCCATGGAAACCATCCCTGAAACCGATGGAACCGATGCTTAAAGCAACCAAATCTTAAAAAAACGGCGTTCGCGTCGTTTTTTTATTTTGATCAATTCCCAAAAAAAAAGAACTCATCGG
>JAGYLV010000024.1 GCA_018400875.1 bacterium | reverse complement strand
GATATTCCAAGCCGACACACTCGAACAAATCACCGAAGACGGCCGGACTTACTTAGAAGTTTTTGTCGTGGATGGGTCCGAAATCTTTCGCCTGAAAACACTCTTTGCGCCGTTTGTCAGTAACATTCTTTTACTCAATCAATTCTTCCTCATTTTAGTGGGGATCTCTTTAGTGTTAGTCATCCCATTATCCTACGTATTTGCCCGGTCCTTTACGCGGCCGGTCGTCCAGCTCAATCAACTCGCCCAATCGTTTGCGGCGTTAGAGTTTGAGATGACCAGTGTCACCCACCGTCCCGATGAAATTGGTCAACTCTCAAAAGCCTTAGAAACGATGGCCCAAAAGTTATCCAAGACCCTCACTGATTTAGAAAATGAACTGGCCAAAGAAAAAGAACTCGATCGCATGCAAAAAGCCTTTGTCGCCCGGGTCTCCCACGAAATTAAGACGCCGTTGGCCATCATCCAAGCGGCCACCGAATCCATCAGCGCCCACGTGCCGCCTGAGAAAAAAGACTACGAAACCATGATCACCGAAGAAATTACCAGGCTCTCTGAGTTGACCGATGACTTGATTGATTTGACGCAGCTGGAATCGGGTCGCTTTACCATCCATAAAAGCACTCTCGATCTTAAACCCCTCATCGAGCGTGTGATCGATACACTCAAACATCTGGACTCAAGACCCGTCGTTTTAACTGGCACCTCGTTTCAAATTGAAGGCGATGAGAAACGGATTACCCAAGTCTTTAGAAATCTCTTGAAAAACGCCCTCGATCATTCCGACCTTGAAGGAACCATCACTGTGGATTTAGATGCCACCCAAAGGTCCGTGCATATCACGAATCCCCATTCCCCCATACCTAAAAAAACCTTAGCACGCTTTGGAGAACCCTTTTATAAACCCGATGAATCGCACAAAGGCACGGGGTTGGGCCTGGCCATTACCCAGCAACTCTTGAGCCGTCACGATGCCCAGATACGCTTTGAATATGACGATAAGATGCATGTCAAAGTCCAATTTTAAACCCTTGAAAGTCCGCTCTAGGCGGGCTTTTTCTTAAACCTGTATTATAAGTTTTATCATATGAGTTGCCCTAGGGAAGATAGTATTGTAAACTAATCTCGTTCTATGTTAAAACCAAGGAGATTAACATGCCCAATTTTAAAAAAGCCATCACCTTAACCGGCGGGGTTTCCATTCTCACCGGCATCATGGTGGGCTCAGGAATATTTTTTGTCGGATCACTCGTTTTAGATACGACCAATTACAGTCCAGGATTTGCTTTACTGGCATGGGTCATCGGGGGACTTCTCACGTTGTCGTACGCGCTTATGTACGGGGAACTTGGGAGTAAATACCCGAGAGTCGGGGGTTATTATGCGTACTTAAAGAAAGCCTATGGCCCCGTGGTAGGCTTTAGTGCTGGGTTCTTTAATTTTGCGCTGGCTTCCAGTGGGTCCGTGGCGGTCTTAGCCTTAGCCTTCAGTGAAGTGACCAATAATATCTTACTCACCGTCAGTGCCGGGGCCACGAGTATGAGCACCCTCGTTCAAATCATTCTCGCGGGCGTGATGATTGTTTTACTCACCACGATGAATGTCTTCGGGGTGAAACTCAATACCTTTTTCTTAAAAGTCATCATGGTGATTAAGTTTATTCCCATCCTCACACTCATTGTCTTAGGATTTACCATCGGCACGGTGCCCCTGGATTTGAGTTTTGATATGGGCGGAGTGGGATTCTTTGAAGGGTTGACCCTTCTAGGCTTTGCGGTGATCTTTACGTTTTGGGCGTATGAAGGTTGGACCAACCTGAATACCGTCGCTGAAGAAATGGAAAATCCCCGCCGTGATTTACCGAAAGCCCTCCTCATCACACTCATCGGTGTCACCTTACTGTATGTTTTTTACCAAGCGTCGATTTTACAATCGATCGATCAAGCCACCTTACAAGGCACCTATGATAGTGGGTTCTTATTCATCGGAATCCCGGCGACGTTAGCGTTAGTGGGAGACTGGGGCTCATACATCATCATGGGCACCATATTTATCGCCATCTTAGGCGCGCTGAATGCGTCCATCTTGAGTTTTTCACGGGTTTATTTTGCGTTGGCGGATGATTTTAAAGCGTTAAAACCATTCGCGACTTTAGATGAGCGCTATAAAACGCCCGTCAAAGCGCTTATCTTATCGGCCGTCATGGCCTTGATTTTACTGCCCTTTCAGATCAGTGACTTGATCAGCTTGGTGGCCTTTGGCGGACTGGTCTTTAACAGTTTAGTCTTTATATCAATCTTCATTAACCGCAAGCGTGACCCAGAAGCTGAGGGTTATTCCGTGCCTTTTTATCCGGTCCTACCCATCGTTACCATCGGCATTACCCTGTTACTCTTAGTCGCCATATTCATTCAAAATCCGGTCTTTTCACTCGTCGGGGTTGGGGTCATTGCCCTTTCAGTTCCTGTTTATTATTTGTTAAATCGCTAAGCTTAAAAGCTAAAAAAAATCTCAACCTGAGGGTTGAGATTTTATTTTTATAATGGAGATTTCGATTAGGCTGCTTCTGCAAACCGGCGCGCGACTTCGTCCCAGTTGATGACGTTGAAGAATGCTTCCACATAATCAGGACGACGGTTTTGGTAATTGAGGTAATACGCATGTTCCCAGACGTCAAGACCTAAGATGGGGGTGCCTTCACTCAAGGGGGTGTCTTGGTTCGGGGTAGACGTCACTTTGAGTG
>JAGYLV010000023.1 GCA_018400875.1 bacterium | reverse complement strand
CATTGATACGGTGACCATTGTGGCTAAAGAGTCCATTGGGGTTAAAGACCGCGGCCCTTATTTCGATCAAATCGGGGCCCTCAAAGACATGGTCCAATCGCATCTTTTACAAATGGCAGCACTAGTCGCCATGGAAGAACCAGGAAGTATGGATGCCAACGCGATTCGCGATGAAAAAGTGAATGTGTTAAATGCCATCAGCATCGATCCGCATTCCATTGTCATGGGGCAATACGAAGGCTACTTAAATGAAAAAGGGGTGGCGGAAGATTCGAAAACTGAAACTGCTGTTTACTTCAAAGCATGCCTGAATAATGACCGGTTTTTAGATGTCCCTTTTTACTTTTTTACGGGAAAAATGCTTTCAGAAAAGCGCTCAGAAATCATCATTAAGTTTAAACCGCATTCGAAAGAGGGACTTTATTACGAAGGTCTTGATTTAAGCCCCAATGAACTGCGCATCAAAGTCGCGCCTGAAGAAGGGGCCTCCATTCAGTTCAACATTAAAAAACCTGGGATTGAAGACGCCATCTCAGAAAAAGAATTTACCTACGTGCATACGGAAGAAGCCATCGGCAACATTCCAGAGGCCTATGAAAAATTACTATTAGAAGTGGTCTATAAACGTCCAACGCTTTTTACCCGGTGGGATGAAATTGAAACGGCCTGGAAAATCATCGATACGATTAAAGTGAAAGCGAAAGTGCCTAAACCGTACACGAATTCCCAAACATTCGAAGCGTTACTTGAAGCGCACCGATTGGAGGTTGGCCATGATTTACGATGTGTCTATGACGATCCATCCTGAAATGACTGTGTATAAAGATAAACCGGAAAAAAAGCCCGTATTTTCGACGCTTTCTACGCATGCCACGGGAAGTAGCCATGAAGGCCTCATTACGATGAGTCTACACACGGGCACCCACTTAGATTATCCACTCCATATGATCAAAGACGGCGAAGTCTCCGGGGAGTCTATTCCCGATGGATGTATCGGTCCGGTCAAAGTATTTGAAATTGAAGGGGACGTAATTGATGAAGCGGCTGTCAAAGCTTTATCCATTCAACCAAACGATGTCGTATTTTTTAAAACCCGTAACTCTCATCGTGAAGATTTCGATTTTGAATTTGTTTATGTTAGTGCTTCAGGCGCTGAAGCGTTAAAAGCCATTGGAATTATAGGGGTTGGACTGGATGCCCTAGGTATTGAACGCGCTCAAGCCGATCACCCTACCCATAAAATATTACTCTCAAATCATATTTTTATCTTAGAAGGCCTGCGCTTAAAAGATGTCCCCGAAGGGACCTATGAGTTATACTGTCTCCCACTCAAAATTAGAGGCGTCGATGCCTTGCCTGCTCGCGTAATCTTAAAATCATTATAAGATTGTAATGGTTTCAAATTGTGCTATAATGGGAAAAAATGGGAGAACTCACTATGGATGCATCGTTCAATGAAATACTCATCGCGTTCTTACTGACCTTGTTTGCGGGTCTTTCGACGGCCATTGGGAGTGCCATTGCTTTTTTTGCCCGTAAAGCCAGCACCTCATTTTTATCGTGGGCTCTGGGATTTTCTGCTGGGGTCATGGTGTATTTATCGTTTGTGGAGATTTTCCCCAAAGCGTTTGAGTCTTTATCCTTAGAGATGCCTGAAACCCGGGCGTATGTGATTACCACCATTGCTTTTTTTGGGGGGATTTTATTGACCGGCGTCATTGACCGGATAGTCCCCGACACCGTCAATCCCCACGAACCTAAAGATTACGAAGAACCCGGAAACGCTGAAACCAAAGATTTTACCAAGTTATTAAGGATGGGGCTTTTTACTGCACTCGCCATCACCCTTCACAACCTCCCCGAAGGCATGGCCACATTCATCGCGGCCATTGAAGATCCGGCCTTAGGGGTGACCCTCGCGATTGCCATTGCGATTCACAACATCCCCGAAGGCATCGCCGTCAGTGTGCCCATCTATTACGCCACGGGGTCTAAGAAAAAAGCCTTTTTCTATTCCGCGCTCAGCGGACTGGCAGAACCAATTGGCGCATTACTCGGCTTTCTCGTTTTATCGATCTTTCTCACCGACACGCTTTTTGGCATTATATTTGCGGCGGTGGGGGGCATCATGGTCTATATTGCGCTTGATGAATTACTTCCCTCAGCCGAAAAGTACGGCGCCCATCACCAAGTCATTTACGGCCTTGTCTTAGGCATGAGTGTCATGGCGATGAGCCTCATCATTTTCTTTTAAAAGTGCTTCCGGGCACTTTTTTTATTTTTTCAGATTTATCGCTTGACAAGCCCCCTAAATATTTTATAATTAAGGTGTAATTAGCACTCAACAGTCAAGAGTGCTAATAATAAAACCAAAGGAGTGATTATTATGTTCTCATTATCCCCCTTAAGCTCGACATTCAGACCTGTGAGACTGAGTGATTGGATGGATGAATTCTTCTCCCACGAAGGCTTTAAAATCGACGTGAAAAAAACCGACAATGGCTATATGTTAGAAGCCGAACTTCCAGGCTTTGACAAAGACGATATCAAAATTTCTTATGAAAAAGATACCTTGACCATTGAAGGCATTCATCAAGAAAACAAAGATGAATCAAGCGATCAATACGTCCATCAAGAAAGAACCCAGATGCACGTGAAACGTTCAATTGTATTACCGGACGTGGATGAGGCGTCGATTAAAGCCAAACTCACTAAAGGAATTCTCACCGTAGAACTCCCCATCATCATCCCCCAATCATCCAACATTCTCATCGAAGTCGAGTAATCCAAAAGGCTTGGCCCAAAGGTCAAGCCTTTTTCCACCAAGGAGGCCTCTTTTATGGATATTAACCAGATGCAAAATAAACTCAAAAAAGCCCTAGAAATCACCCAAACCCTCACCATTGAAAAAAACCACCCCGCCATTACCGTGGCCCATTTACATTATGGGCTTTTAAGCGTGCCTGACACGTTAGTCTCAGGCTTTTTTGATCAAGAAAAACTCGATATAGAGCGTTTAAAAGAAACCTTGTTTAGCGAAATTAATCAAAGCCCGACCGTCGATGATTCTAATCAGCTTTACATGGATAGAAAAGCCAACGCGGTGATGATCGAAGCGGATAAAATCAAAACCGCATCCAATGAAGACATGTTGGGCATCGAACACGTCTATTTAGCCTTAAATAAAGATAAAACCACGCAAGGCTTATGGAAAGACATTGGGTTTGATGTGACGCGTTTTGAAAACTATGTTA
>JAGYLV010000022.1 GCA_018400875.1 bacterium | reverse complement strand
TGGTAAATAAACGTTTCATATCGTCACCACATTACTCTATTAGATAGAATTATTATAAGTGTAGTCACTCAGGCTTTACTTGTCAACTGTTCCCCCTTAAGAAAGGATTCAATATGATTCAATGGCGCCCCACACAATGGTTGAAGACAGTGCCTTCCACACAGCAATGGATTCAGGCGCAAACCCCTTTACTGCTGGATACCATCGTCGCAGCTGAATATCAATCTTCGGGCCTTGCAACCCGGGGGAAATCATGGAAATCTAAGCCGGGGGACTTAACATTCAGCTTTGGATTTTTAGCTGAAAAAATGAACGTTTCTGAACTTCTATTAAGTGTATCGCTGGCAATCTGTGATGCCTTGAATAATCCAGACGTGGTCATAAAACCCCCCAATGATTTGTATTTAAATGATCAAAAACTAGGGGGCATATTAATTGAGAAGAAACGGTCTGATAATCAACCGGTGACGTGGGTCGGCATCGGTGTAAACTTCACAGAAAAAGCGGATTTACATACGCAGACCAGTTTCCTATCGGCGGGGGTATCCTTGAATGCGTATTTAGACCGATTTAAGAGCGCGTTCAATCAACGACTCCAGCAGAGCCAAGAAAAACGGTTTAAGAATTATCATGAAAAGATTCCCTGGGAGAAATTAACGTGGTATCACAATGATAAAGTTATCTCCCCCGTTATCCTTACCCCTGAATTAACCGTTTCATGGGGGTCCCATTCGATCCCAATGGGTCACGTCGTAATCGTATATAAGAAGTAAGAAAGTATTCTTCGGAATACTTTTTTTATGCGCTTAAAAGTCCGCTTCTTGAAAATTGACATATGTAAACCACACGTCTATAATTACAAAAAAGAGGTGAAAATAATGATTGAAACATTACAAAATATTGTCGAAGAAACGTTGGATGTTAACGGTGTAAAATTAACGAATGAAACACGAATTATAGAAGACTTAGACGCAGATTCATTGGACATGGTCGAACTTATTATGGCTGTGGAAGAGGAATTTGATATGACCATCGAAGATTCTGAAGTCACTTCCATTTTAACCATTGGTCAATTGATTGAATTTATAGGTCAAAAAAACAATGAACAATAAAACGTTAGAAAATTACATTGCCATCTTTCAGGCGTCAAATCTTCAAAAATTATCGATTAAAACCAATGATTTTGAAATAACCATGGAATCTCCAGTCACGCCCAAAGACCCAGTGGCATTATCACAAACCCCAGAATCAGCACGTTTACCAAAATCCGATGCGTCGGTAAAATCGTCCCAAAACACCATAGTCAAAGCGCCCATTGTCGGGGTTTTTTATGCAGCAGCATCCCCCGGTGAAACGCCGTTTGTTCGGGTCGGTCAAAAAATCGAAGCCGGGGCTCAAATTGGAATCATTGAAGCCATGAAAGTGATGAATGAAATAGTCGCACCCAAAAGCGGCATTGTGGAAGCCATCTTCATTCAAGACAAGGCCAATGTGGAATACGATCAGCCTTTGATTGAGATCCGGTAATGATTCTTAAAATACTTGTGGCCAATCGGGGTGAGATTGCCGTTCGCATCATTCGGGCGTGTAAAGCGCTCAATATCGAGACAGTCGCGGTGTATTCAACCGCCGATGCGGAAGCGCTTCACCGTGTCTTGGCCGATCATGCCGTGTGCATTGGAGGCCATGCAGCTCAATCCTCCTATTTAAATATCCCTTCCATCATCCAAGCGGCTTTAAATGAGGGCGTGGATGCCATTCATCCCGGATATGGGTTTTTAAGTGAATCGCCTGAATTTATCCAAGCATGCGACGCAGCTGGATTGATTTTTATTGGTCCGAAAGCTAGTTCCATTGAACAGATGGGCGATAAGGCGATGGCCAAGCATGTCATGGAAACAGCGGGCGTCCCGTTAGTTCCTGGGAGTACGCAGGCAGTTAGTTTAGAAGAAGCCACCGATATGGCCACGTCCATCCAACCCCCCGTTTTATTAAAAGCAGTCGCTGGGGGCGGCGGAAAAGGCATGCGATTAATCAAAGATTTGACGACGTTTAAATCTCAGTTTCTAGCCGCTCAAAGTGAAGCTGAAGCGGCTTTTTCAAATGGGGCCTTATACCTTGAAAAATTTCTTACACATCCCCGACACATCGAAGTGCAAGTAGCGGGAGATCATCACGGAAATATCGTTCATTTGGGGACACGTGAATGCTCGATTCAACGTAATCACCAAAAAATCATTGAAGAAGCTCCGGCTCAAATTTCTAAAGAACTAGAACAAAAGATTACCGCGGCAGCCATTCAAGCCGCCCAAGCGGTGGACTATGTCAATCTTGGAACGGTTGAGTTTTTAGTCATGGATGGGGCCTTTTATTTCATTGAGATGAATACCCGCATCCAAGTCGAACATCCCATCACTGAGATGATCACCGGCATTGATCTGGTGGCCTTACAAATCCATATTGCCAACGGTGAACCGTTACCGTTTAAACAATCAGACATCGCTTTTCATGGGCATGCCATTGAAACACGGCTCAACGCGGAAAAGCCCGAAGAAAATTTCCGTCCGAGTCCAGGTCTAATTCCCTTTGTGCATTTTCCTGCCGGCCCCCATGTCCGTATGGACAGTTATTTATTCAGTGGCGCTAAAGTCGTGCCGTATTACGATTCACTGATGGGGAAACTAATTGTCCATCATGACACGCGTGATTTGGCGCTGCACGTATTAGACGCCAGTTTGACTGAACTCGTCATTGACGGAATTGATCATAATCAAGCGTTTTTAAGGTCAATCATTGCGACGGAGGCCTTTAAAAAAGGAATCTACGATACCACTTTTATAAGTCACATGGTAAGCGGGGAAAACGGATGAGTTTTCAAGTTTTAAATACCCATTTAATGCGTCAAAAAAAATCCTATCTTCCTCCCGCATCGGCGGAAGATTTGACGCATAAAAAAATAAAAAATGCTAGAAATATTACGTGCCCATCGTGCAAAACTACCCAATCAAGTCAAATATTAGAGCCCCATTTTTACGTGTGTCAAAAATGTCAAAAACCGTTGCGCATTAATGCCTATACGCGGTTGCTGTTTACGGTGGATGAGGGGAGTTTTATCGAACAAGGTCGAGGGTATATATCGTTGAACCCGTTTTTTGATGCCGCGTACGATGAGAAAATACATACGGCCAAAGAAACAAGTCAACTGGACGAAGCCTATATTTATGGACTGGCCCGTATTGAGCAAAATCCCGTGGTGATTGGCGTGTTTGACAGTCATTTCATGATGGGCTCGATGGGCAGTGTGGTGGGAGAAAAAGTCACCAAATCCATTGAACTCGCCTATTTAAAAAAACGTCCGCTCATTTTGTTTACTGCCTCAGGCGGAGCGCGGATGCAAGAAGGCATTTACAGTTTGATGCAAATGGCCAAAACAGCTTCAGCCCTTCACTTATTGGATAAGGCGGGTATT
>JAGYLV010000021.1 GCA_018400875.1 bacterium | reverse complement strand
ACTGAGAACCATTCACCGGACTTATGGGTCTAAGGAGGTACACAAAAGTGCCTCATCTTTGATTGTAGTCAATAAAGATGGGTGGCTTTTAACGGCCAAGCATGTGGCTCAAAATTTTCAATTGGCGAACGCTTTAAATAAACGCTACAACGAATACAAAACGGACCTCAGTTCCGGTCAATTATCGAATGATCAGCTCAAAGAAAAATACAAGTACCGTCCGGGCATGCCCATTCAATTTAAAAACCAATTTTATAACGTATTTAAAGGAACGCCTTCCAAGGTTCAATTCATCACGCATGAGACTTTAGATTTAGCACTCATTCATATCGAAGGCGGTGTGGAAATGTTGACGAATGAATACCCGCTTTTTTCAGAAACCGAAGTCGAACCCGGCATGATGCTTTGTAAGCTTGGATATCCTTTCTCGGAATACACCACCGTGGCGTATGATGAAGTCAAAGATGATATTCGGTTTACCCAAGAAGGGCATCATCAATCGCCTTATTTTCCATTAGAGGGCATGGTCACACGAAAGATTGGAAACCAAGAGGGTGTGATGGGCTTTGAAATGTCCACCCCAGGGATAAAAGGCCAATCCGGTGGACCTGTCTTTGATGAACAAGGCGTAGTCTATGGGATGCAGTCAGCGACTCGGAGTCACGATTTAGACCTGCGCATGAAAAAACAAATTATGACGCAAGATGGGCCCGCTGAAAATACCAGTTATGCCTTTTTAAACGTCGGGATTGTCATCTCTTCCAAGCAAATCATTGATTTTATGCGCGAAAAAGACGTGTCTTTTAGGTCCATTTAATGGCCCACGATCTTGTCTGGTCCGCGGTCAATGTGTCGGCTCTAACGTCCGATGATTGGTTTAAAGAATATCTCCATAAAAATGACTTTGACTCACTTTACATGTTAGTGGAATCCGACCCTCACTACGGCCGCTCCGTCGTCACTTATTTAGGTCCCATTCAAATAGTGATGGATGCGATTTTTCAATTGGTTCAAGAGGTCACGGTCCACGTGGATATGAATCACCATGCGGGACTGCATTACCGAATGGGCGCTGTAGACGTCATTCCGTTCGTTCCTTTGGATGCAAACTATAACCCGAGTGAAGCCATCATTTCATGGGCCCAACAAGTGGGGACCTTGATGCCTGTCATACTGTATGAAAAGAGTGCACTTAACGTGGAAAACAGATCGCTTAAAGTGATCCGAAAAGGCGGTTTTGAAGGATTAAAGCTCCGCTTTTTAAAGGGTGAAAATCCGTGTGATTTTGGTGACACTAAAACGGGTCTCAAAACAGGGTGTGTCGCGATAGGCTGGCGTGAACCACTGCTTGCTTATAACTTAGAATTTGTGACACAAGACGCTGCGCCCCTTCAAAAGATTGCGAAAAAAATAAGAGCATCCAGTGGTGGGCATCCAGGACTTGATGCGGCGGTCTTTAGTCTGAGTGAAACCCGTCATCATTTGTCCATGAATTTAAGACGCTTTGATCGTTATTCCATTGAGTCGATTACGAATGAAATCCTTGAACAATGTTCGAAAGAGGTTCACTTTCATCACAGTGAAGTCATTGGGTTCATTGCAAGGTCAATGAGCGATAGTCAAGAACCGGATTTAATGCGTTGGATCAAAGACTTAAAAGAAACACTCAAGATAGCGAATTTACGGACAGAAAAAGTCCTTGAAAGTGTGGTTTCACAGTTATGATTTATGCAACGTTTTTAATGCGAAATGATTTCTTTGTTCCTGGGGCATTAGTCTTTGGATATGCGTTGAAAAAACAAGGGATCAAAGACATCGTGTGTTTCGTGACCGATGAGATTTCTAAGGATGCTCGCAGTTATTTAGAGATCATTTTTGACCAAGTTATTGTCATTGATAAATTATCGGTGAAACACGAAAACCGCAAAGGACGCCAAGACCGCAGTGATTTATTTACGCGGTTTGAAGTGTTGAAATACTATGATGATTTGACGCCTTTAGGCAGTAAGTTTTTACTCGCCGACAGTGACATCTTACCGGTAAGAAATTACGCAGAACTGAGTAAAGCTCACTCTCCTTCTGCCATCTTGAATGAAAAAGAATCACATACCACGATGATTAAAGATCATCAGTATGTGATTACGGATGAGATTTTAACCTCAGGGACCTGGCACTGGCACGATATATATGCTGAGTATCTTAAGGGCAAAGTCATCCCCAAAACCATCACCGACCGAGTGCTCGATGATCCATCGAATTTAGGGATGAACACCTCACTGCTCATCTTCAACACTAATCTAAAAGACTACGATCGTATTGTTGACGATTTAAAAGAACCAAGCACGCAAACGTTGATTCAAACCTTCAACTGGCCAGAGATGCAATACCTCACGCAGAAGTGGAGTGGTCAGTGGCACACTTTAGATATCCGCTATGCGAGTTTCTCGGGCTATCCGCGTATCGATAAAGTCTATGGGATTCATTACGCAGGGTTAAAACCTTGGGCCATTAACCACCGATCGTTTGATCATTACGCGAAATTTAAAGATTTCCGTTTATGGCATCATGTCTTTCTCAAAATGCTTGAGGAATTCCCTGAACTCATGACGTATCCAAAGCTCAAAAAAATGAAACGTATATTTGAAGACAAATTTAAACAAGTACCCTATAATAAAGAAGAGTTAAGTCACGCCCCCGCTTGGGCGTGACTTTTATATTACCTTGACAGATAGAGTAATTATTGGTACGCTACATATGAACGTATAAGGAGACATTATGCATGATCACTTGGGCGATCGTATCGCCAACGCCGTGTCCCACGGCATCGGGATTATCTTAGGCATCATTGGACTGACATTGCTCCTCATTCGGGCCGATACCTTTTTTGAAACCGTCGTCATTAGCATATATGGCGTGTCTTTAATTATGCTTTATTTGTTTTCTACGCTTCATCATGGGATTAAAATGCCTACAGAACGTGGGTTTAACGTCTTAAAAAGCTTGGATCAATTTGCGATTTATCTGTTAATCGTTGGGACGTACACCCCATTTGTATTATTGGTCATTAATACGCCACTGGCCAATGCGTTACTCATTGGACTATGGGTGATTGCGGTCACAGGTGGCATCTTAAAACTCCTCTTTCCCACAGCGTTTAAAGCCGTGCACATCATCATGTATGTCTTGATGGGCTGGTCGATTGTACTCATTTTGCCGGAGCTCACGCCGAACATTCCGGATATGGTAATGAGCCTCATCCTGTATGGGGGCATCGCTTATACCGGTGGAATATCGTTTTTTATCTTATCTCACGTCAAAAAGAACTGGCATTATACGCATCTCTTATGGCACCTGTCAGTCATTGCAGGGTCTGTGCTTCACTTTATTGCGGTTTACCAAATATTATAAACGAGGTTAATTATGAAAAAAGCAGGATTTGTTATAGATTCCACCGTTTACATTGAAGATAATTACATCAAAAAATACGACTGCGAAGTCGTACAGTTAAATGTCATCGAAGGTGACAAAACGTATAAAGAATTTGATATTACGCCCGAAGAAACCTACGC
>JAGYLV010000020.1 GCA_018400875.1 bacterium | reverse complement strand
TTAAGCGAAACGGACCAAATTTGATTCTTACATGGTCTGTGTCAAGTTCGTAATAACTTTGCGTGTAAATTTGCCAGATGAACGTGCCAATAATGAGAAACACAATAAAGGTAAACACTATCGGCCATTGAACCGCATCTAGAGGTTCTAGGGCAAAGCTTGCAAGCATGACTATAAATCCGATCACAAAAGGCACTATCACAAATACGGTCAGCCAGCGATCTTTTTTGACGTCAAATTGCATGCGTTACTCCTTTAAAAACGTTTGATAGGCCACATGAACCTGGTGGGCCACGGTTTCTAATAATCCAGTATCGTTGGTGAGTTCTAAATCAATGTGGTCAAATTGATCTTTCGCAAACGTCACATCGTCTGAGTCCAGGCGAGTCCAAATCACATTGAGGTTATCATTGCGTTTAAGCATTCGGTATTTACGCGTTTCTTTTTCGGCGGTGATCAAGACGATAAAGTCTTGCCCGGGCCGCACCCGGTGAAAGGCATTGATCCCTTTGGGGTCTAAGATGGCGACCATATGGGGATGGGTGGTATCGGCCCTGGAGCCGTAAAAATGGCCCGCATATTCGGTGGTTTCAATAAAGGCATCTTCTTCTTTGAGATGAGTAAAAAGGGTGGGGTCTAAAAAATAGTAATCCACCCCATCCATTTCATGATCGCGTTTGGGACGCGTGGTGGTGGTAATGAATTTATGATACTCGTACCGCTGCACGAGATTCTTGACGATTTCGGTTTTTCCTGAGGCGCTGGCTCCACAGATTAACAACATGATGACCTTCCTTAAAATGTTTACTTCTTTTATTTTAGCACGGGTGGTGTATAATACTTGAAAATAAGGGAGGTTTATTATGAAAAAATGGATGGCATTATTTTCACTCATATTAGTCTTTACCCTCGCCGCCTGTGGCGGGGAAAGTGAACCCGATAATTCAGCCGTCATCGCAGATCTCGAAGCCGCTGCCGCGGCGATTGATCTTTTTGATGCACCGCTCACCGAAAACATTAGTTTACCGAATAGTGACGGCGACGTGTCGATTACCTGGACATCGTCCAATGAATCCATACTCAGTTTAGAAGGCGTCATAGCGCGTCCTGGGTACGGCGAAACCGACCTCGGCGTTCAAATGACCGGTGTCTTTGAAAAAGATGGGGAATCGCTCACCGAATACTTTAACGCGACCATCGCGGCCGAAGGCGAAGAAGCCTTGCTTGCCTTGATGGATGAAGCGGTGGCGAATCTCTCGTTCAACGGCGCCACCGTCAGTGAAAAAATTGACTTGCCCGATGAAGTGGGCGATGTCGCCTTGGTGTATGCGTCGTTAACTCCCGACGTCTTAACCCATGAGGGGGCCGTCTTTAAAGATTTAGCGGGGGGCGATTTACGCGAAGGAACCTTCGAAGTCACCGCCACGCTTGAAGACTTAGAAAAAACCTATGAAGTTTCCGTCAGTGTGGCGCCGTTTGAAACCTTGTCGATTGTGGAAACCAACGAAATCGAATTCAAAGGCATTGAAGGCGAATACACCGTCTCCGATGGCGCTTTAAATGTTTATACGATGTCCAATGCGATGCCTTATGTGGACATTGAATCGTTTGTCGCCTTAATTTCCGGCGCCGTGGTGTATTCAGAGCTTGATTTTGTGGTTGAAGGGGATACGCTTTCAGTGTCATTATTCGCCGAATCCGACGATCCTTTATATGAGGATGTGACGTATGAACTCGTCTTTGACTTTGCCAATCATACCGCCACCGTCAACTATTATTCATTCTTCGGAGCGGTATCAGCCGATACGGAGACTGACTTTGGCCGAGGCTTAGAATTCATCGCCTATGAAGATAACAGCGATGACGTGGACCCGGTGGTCTTTGAACTGAGTGAGTATTACATGGAACTTTACCGCGGGGAAGAAGGATTCTTAGCACCACTTCATCTCGTCAACTTATTCTTATCCGGATCGGTCTATGATGTTGTGTACAACGGAGACCGCTTATTTGGTCAAGATACCTATGAATTTGCTGACAGCATCAACCGTTTTAACCGGTCCAGTCTCAATGACGTGGATATGCCGTATGATCTTAAACTCATGACGTATCACTTTACCGCCTTTGTGATGAACCACTTCTTCGGTCTTCGTGAAGATTTAGGCATTACCGACTTTTACACCGTTTTAGAGGAAGTCCAAGCTGATTGGTTCTCCGAGAGAGATTCCAGACATTACCGGTCGATTTTAGACATGGTCTTAAGCCTCGATGATCTTCATACATCGCATACGATGGCCGGACCTTACGACGATGAGCCGACCTATCAGCTCGCGATTACAGACCTAGGCCCACGCGGACAAAGATTTTACAACACCCTCTTCTATGACATGGATGAAACCACCTACTTCTGTGGCACGGAAGATGGCGTCGAATTCTTTGAAAATGATACCGTGGCCATCATTCACAATGCGAACTTTAACGATGAATCGACCACGATGTTTGCGGCCGCCATTGCAGAGATTGAAGCCAAGGGCACCGTGGAGAAAATCATCATCAACCTCGCCTGTAACTCAGGCGGAATCATCGGAACCGCGTGGCAGCTGATGGGCTACATGACCGATGAGCCAATGGATTACTACTCCTTAAATGCGGGCGATGGCCTGCGCGCGAAATCCACATTCACCTCAGAAAATTCCACCGAAGGCGAATATGAATGGTTCGTACTCACTAGCCCCATTACCTATTCCGCCGCGAATATGTTCGCCAACATGGCGAAAGACATGGGACTCGCAACCATCATCGGAACGCAATCATCCGGGGGAGCGGCGAGTGTGAAACCGATTATCTTGCCGAATGGTTCGGTCATTCGAATCAGTTCACCGAACATCCTGGCCAACAATCAATATGAATCCACTGAACTCGGCATTCCCGTCGATGTGGAAATCAGCGTCGACATCTTAGGCGATGACACGCAGAACATTGATGCGGTCATCGACGCCACTGAATAAACCTAAAACCCTCACAATCGTGAGGGTTTTTTTATGAGTGTTTGATTGGGGAAAAACCGCTACATTGTCTATACTATTTAAGAAAGAAGGGCAGATTATGTTAGCACTGAAAAACGTCACCAAATCGTATCAAGTCGGCGATTTTACCCAAAACGCACTCAACGGGGTATCCCTCGCCTTTAGAAAACAAGAATTTGTGGCCATCTTGGGACCTTCAGGGTCGGGGAAAACCACGCTTTTAAATATGGTGGGAGGCCTCGATCGTTATGACTCAGGTGATCTCATCATTGAAGGCAAATCAACGAAGCACTTCACCGATCCCGATTGGGATGCCTACCGGAATCATGCGGTCGGCTTTATTTTCCAAAGTTATAACCTGATCACCCACACGAGTGTCCTCGCCAACGTGGAACTGGGGATGACGCTTTCGGGGTTATCGCCCGATGAAAGACGCGCACGGGCTTTAGAAGTGTTAGAGGGTGTGGGGCTTAAAGACCATGTTTATAAAAAACCCAATCAACTCTCAGGCGGTCAGATGCAACGCGTGGCGATTGCCCGGGCCCTCGCCAAAGACGCACCGATTTTAGTGGCCGATGA
>JAGYLV010000002.1 GCA_018400875.1 bacterium | reverse complement strand
AAAGAGGCGAAGACTTTTAAAATGCATTCGGATAATCTATATATCCTAGGGGCGTGGCTTTCCTATGAGCGAAAGGCCCAAGGGTATTCCCTCAGGGGGTTGGCTCGCGGGTCTAATGTGGCGGCTTCGTTAATCAGCGCCATTGAAAACCAAAAATCAAAAGCCAACTTAGATACCTTGAAGTACTTATTTGAAGCCCTGCATCATTCATTTATTACAGACGATGATTATACGCACAGTGTTTTAGAAAATATCGATGCCCTTTATTATGCTGTGTATGATCAAAATGAGGCGATGGTACCCCCGCTTTATGCCGGCATCAAAGAACATTTAAAGACCTTAAAATATTCACCGCTTACGGTGGATTTGATTTTAGTGGAAGCCTTTATGCAGATTCATTATGAGCACGGGCCAGTATCCGAAGCTTTTAAGGCCCTTTTTAACCATGAAGATTATTTAAGCACCGTTCAAAAACAACGGCTTTATCTCAATCAAGGATATATTGCCTATCAGGCGGGTCAGTATAAAGCGGCTGAAAATGCCTTTGAACGGGTCTTAAAATGTCACCGAAAATCACGAGCGCATGCGGTGGCTTTGACGATGCTTGCGCATCTAAAGTTACGTGATTTTGATGCGTTAAATGCGATGCATGCGGCCAAAGAAGCCTCCCAGCTTCATGCCCATTATTCCAACCTTTTTCGTAAAGTCGAAGTTGATTTCATCTTAATTCAATGCCACATTACACTCAATCAACTCTCCCACGCAGAATCAATCATCCAAAATTTATCGTATGTCTTGGTGGAATCGAACCGTCGGTATTGGTCGGAACTCCAGGCCTTCAAAGCCTATGTGGCGTACCGCAACAAAGACTATCCACTGTGCATTCAAATTCTTTCGACCTTGGAAGAAAAAAATGTTTTACAAACGGTGATGCTCGCGCAAGCGTATGTCCATATACAAGACCCGAAGAATGCAGAGGCCGCGTATAAAAATTTAATGAAAAATGCGCCGCTTGATCCCCATGAAAACGCGTTGATCCGGATGATGATGACGCAATTTAAAGACACGCCTCTTTTGGCTGAGGACTTGAGTATGCTTTTAGATACCCCCAAACAGTTTATTCACCTTCATGTCGTTCAAACCCTCATTGAAGTTCTGAGTAGCTATGCGTATCACCGCCATGACAGTGAAACCTTATATAAACTCCAAAAATTGAGCTTAAAACTCATGAAATTCGATTAAAAAATCCTTTAAGGCATTTTTTTAATGAAGTGTAAACTAACACTTCCCCCTTGAGAACCCATCTCAAACACGCGATAATATAGTTAGGTTTAAGAATTACATAGTTTTTGGGAAGGGGCTGTGTGATTCAACTTTAAAAAGTTACGCCATGGGCGTGACTTTTTTTGTTTACACAGTGCCTTATGATTTACTTAAACTTTTTTTCAGTCAAAAAAACCGTCTTTTTTTGTATACTTAAGATAATCTAGACCGTGAGGAATTCCGATGGCTTTGCTTGGATTAACGCTGAAATATTTACGCTTAAAAACCCATATTTCTCTGCGTCAACTTGCCCAAGAGGTGGGGAAGTCTCACACCTATTTAGCGCGGGTTGAATCGGGAGATTTAGAGGCATCCGATGATATACTCAAAAAACTATCTTCCCTGTATAATTTGGCGTTACACCGGGAGCCAGCCGAGGCTTCGGCTTGGTTTGAAACCGTGGAATCGGTCCATCAATTATTGCTGAATGCGCATGGTGATGCGCTTATGACCTTAAAAGAAAAGCTCACCCTTCAAGCATCGGATTATAAAGGGTCCAGACTATACGGGGAGTACGCACTCCTCATGTGGGCGATTGATGTGTTCACGGACGCGGGAATTAAAGAGTCATCTATGATGGATGATTATTTAGCGCAGGCCCTATGGAATGAAGTGTCTCATCCGTTAAACTTTGTCCTACTCATGGCGTTATCGAAATATTATTTTCACCTTTGGAAAATGAGTGATGCCTTGATCTGGCTCGAAAAAGCCAACGAGTTGACTCAGCACCCGCATGATAAAGCTTGGATAAAGCTTTCGCAAGCAAACATTGAATCTCACCGGTTCGCGCGTCAAACCGCCCTGGATCATTTTCAAAACGCTCGCCAAACCTTTGGCTTTTTCAATACCTACAAACGCATGGCGGAAGTCGATATTAAACTCGATTTATATCACCGAAGACAAATCCATAGGGACACCGTGGATTATCCACCCCTCAAAGCGAAAGCGAAGACATTTTTACTGAACGATGTTCTGAGTGAAATCCAGATGATTGAAGGGTTAAGAGCGCAACACCTTGGTCATTTTGACCAAGCTGTAGAGTTATTACATGGGCTTGATCTCACGCATCCCCAACATTATTTCAACGCGTCCATGGTGCTTTATTTAGCCGGCGATCATGAAGGCTTAAAAACCATGCTGGAAGCACGTCCGAATCATTATGTCATGCCGGTGGTGTTTGAATATGGCCTCGAGTTTTTACTAGCCACCCTTGATGAAGATCCATCGTTTTCAGAAAAAGCGCTGAAGAAATACTTAAAAGAGGGTTTAAAGCACCGGCTCTACGGGGAAACGCGAAGAGCTCAATATGAACTGGCGAAAATCTATGAAAAGACACGGCGTTATAAAGATGCGGTGGCGGTCATGGAGTCGATTACACAAACCATTTTAAAAGCATAAAAAAAGCCTCTATTTAGAGGCTTTGGGTTGAATTTTAATATCACAGACGGTATTTTGAATGCGGTAAAGCACGAAGCCTAATCCAAATAGCATCAGCCCGAGCAATATGAGTTTCCACACCAAGTTCCCAAAGGGAAGTACAAGCGGTGTAAAGGCAATGCCAATCACGCCTAAGAATGTAATGACACAGGGTGCACACCCAAAGGTTAAAAGGCCAAAGATAAATGAGAAAAAGGGAATGGCGTTCCCCCCAGCGGGTTCGGTCTTCGTTAACGCGAGTTGAATCTGAGAAAACGACAGCATCACCGTGACCACGAAGGCGACCACCAAGTTCGTGATTTGATGAATGATGATTAAGCTGGTGGAGAGGGTTTGACCCATTTCTTGGAAACTTCCGTACCATAAATAATCTAAAAAAAGATAGAGCCCGTACATGAAGGCCCACATGATTAAAAAGAGGCCAATGAATTTTTGTTCTTTTTGTTTTTGAAGGACTAATGTCAGCATATAATCACCTACAATTTATATTATCACACATTTATTGCAGGAAAAGCAATATGCCCCGGGGGGTATTTTAAATGCATCTTTCTTCATTGATTATGTACTACCGTAAGCGCCATTTATTTTCCCTGAAAGAGACGGCTGAGCGCTTTCATATGTCCGAAAAAACGCTCACTCACCTAGAAAAAGGAAAGAGTGCGTCCCAAGGCTCACGCCAAAAAGCTTTGGAAGCCATGGGCATCAAACCTTTAAGTCACCAAGAAGAAGCGCAGATTGAGGCCTGGTTAGGTCAATTCTTTCATGCGATTTTATACGTGAATTATGACGAAGCCAAAGCCCTTTATGCACGCTTATCAAAGTGGCAACTTGAGATGTCCAAATTCTCCACCACCTGGTGGGTGTATCAATACATGTATGCCATTCATACGCAAACGTCGGAATTAGATATCGAATCCATTGACCATGAGTGTCAATTACTCACGCCTTGGATGACGCCGCATGAAAAAGAACTTTATACCATGGAAAAAGCCGGCTATTATTTTTTAAAAGGTGAGCTTTCTCAGAGTATCAATGTCGGCATCAAAAGTGTGGAGTCCAGTGGAGATGATCATTTAAGAGCCATCAATTTATTTTTGCTGGGGGCCAGTGGGATTAACGAAGTCGGTAAAATTGAGACATCCATGCGGTATTTAGAAGCGGCGGAACAGTTGTTTTTAACGTTTGCGAACTACAAACGCGCCATTCGGTGTCAAGCGTTTGAATTCATTGGCCGGGTCCATGGCCATCGCTATGGGGAAGTCCTTTCTTACTATGAAACACTCAAAGCCCACCCCATCGAAGATGATAATCAGCCGCAACTCGAAGCGTTTATTGACGGGACACTCGCAAGGTATTACTTACTCTCTTTACAACCCCAAGAAGCTTTACGGATACTAAAAGCCACCCCTTTTAAGTCCTCGATGAACTACTTCTTAACGGTGGTGGCCCTTTATGAAACGTCTCAGTGGGATGCTTTAAAAGATCATTTAAAGGATGTGCACACGTGGGATGAACCGATTAACAACCGCGTTCACTTAGAACTGATGGAGTGTCTCAATGACTGGCTCATCCATGGCGATAGCAAACAACTTTCCAGCCAATTAGAAGCGATTTTTTCCAGTGCGCTTAAGTCCCAAGATTATATCTCAATCATGTTGATATCGCCGATGGCTGTACGGGCATTAAAAAACGCCAAGCAATACAAGAAAGCGTATCACTTGGCGCAAGAAACGTTACAAATATTGAGAGCCAATACTTAAGCGGCTAAGGCTTTTTCAATGTCAGAAGTGATTTTTTCTGGGGCGACTTGTGGCGCGTAGCGTTTTAAGACGGTGCCGTCTTTCCCGATCAAGAATTTCGTAAAATTCCATTTGATATCCCGGCCGAGCAGGCCTTTTTTTTCGGCTTTTAAAAACGTATATAAGGGTGCTTCGTTCTCGCCGTTCACATCAATTTTCGCAAACAAGGGAAACGTCACTCCGAAGTTGATTTCACACGCTTTGGCGACGTCTTCGTTGGAACCCGGTTCTTGGTTTTTAAACTGATTGGAAGGAAAGCCTAAGACGTTTAATCCTTGCGCCTGATAGGCTTGGTGAAGCTTTTCAAGCCCTTCAAACTGACCGGCTAGGCCACATTTGGTGGCGGTATTAACGACCAAGACGACGTGACCTGCGTAGTCTTTAAAGACTTTTTCTTCACCATGGATGAGCGGCATGGAAAAATCGTAAAATCCCATTAACCGTATACCTTTTGATAATCTTTGAGGAAGTTTTCGAGTCCGGTATCGGTGAGGGGATGTTTAAAGGCTTTTTTAAGCACCTCATACGGCACCGTCGCAATGTGGGCGCCGGCATTAATGGACGCTTTAATGTGTTCATTATGACGAATCGAGGCGCTAATAATCTCAGAATCAAAGCCATACACATCGATCATATCGCGGATCGATTCAATCAGTTCAATGCCGTCGGTGCCAATGTCATCTAGGCGCCCCACAAACGGCGAAATGAACGTCGCCCCTGCGGTGCAGGCGAGTAAGGCTTGCGGCAGGGAAAAGATTAAGGTGACATTGGTTTTAATGCCCAGTTCAGTGAGGGCTTTGGTCGCTTGCATCCCGGCTTCGGTCATGGGAATTTTGACGATCATGTTGGGATGGAGTTTCGCAATTTTTTTGCCTTCTTCAATCATCCCTTTTGCATCCACGGAAATGACTTCCCCGCTGATTGGACCATCCACCATTTCGGCGATTTGGATTAAGGTTTGATTGACATCTTTGCCTTCTTTGGCCATCAAGGTCGGGTTGGTGGTCACGCCCGATAAGATGCCTAAATCATTCATTTCTTTAATATGGTCGAGATTCGCAGAATCGATAAATAGTTTCATGTAGGTTCACCTTCTTCTTCGAGAGTATTGATAAACGTGATGGGAATGGCTCCGGGGGGAGCCGGTTTGATTTTTTCAGGGAATAAGATGCCATTTAAGTGATCGAGTTCATGCTGGAATACGACGGCAATAAACCCAGTGAATTTGAGGGTCGCTTCTTTGAGCGTTTCTTTTTCAGGGTCTAACAGTTGTGTTTGGACGGTGACTTTATGATATCTGGGCACGACGCCCTCGACTTCCCGGTCAATGCTCAAACAGCCTTCCCCGGACGGGATGAACGTCTCTTTGACAGAATGCGAGACAATCTTGGGATTGACCATTAAATAGTCATGCCACGTTTCGTTTTTTTCATCGCCCGAATAAATCGCCAGCATCCGTTTCATCACATTGATTTGCGGCGCTGCCAGTCCGACGCCGGCTCTAAGTTCGTATTTTTCCCGGAGTTCATCGTCTTGACTCGCGATCAAGAATTCCCGCATCGCTTTTAAGGTATCTTTCGTTGCCGAATCTAACGGGATTTCGACCGGGTCCGAGGGGGTTTCTAAGGAAGGATGCCCTTCCCGGATGATATCTTTCATGGTTAACATGTCATCACCTCTACATTTAGTATACCAATAATTGCATTGTGAAACCGATTAAATCGCTTATTTTCTTGAAGATGAGCCCCATATTATATATAATGAACGCGGCTAAATTTATGGAGGCAGAAATGATTAAAAAAATAGGGATTTTAACCGGCGGGGGAGACTGCAGTGGACTGAATGCGGTCATCAACGGAATTACCAAAGCAGCCATCACCAGTTACGGCCTTGAAGTCGTCGGTTATTTAAGGGGATATAACGGGCTTTATCATAACGATTTCATCCCGCTGGATTTAAAAGCGGTATCGGGCATCATGCACGAAGGCGGGACGATGCTCAAAGCATCGAATAAGGATAACTTATTTAATTACCGGATGGAAGACGCCTCGGGCAACGTGACTTACCAAGACGTCTCCGATGTCGCCATTGAAAACATGAAAAAAGAAGGCGTGGATGGGCTTATCATCATTGGCGGAGACGGGACGTTAACCAGTGCCCGTGACTTTGCCCGCAAAGGTATTCCGGTTGTCGGGGTGCCCAAAACCATCGATAACGATCTGCCTTCCACGGAAATGACCTTCGGCTACACCACGGCGCTTGAAAACATTGTCGATGCGCTCGATAAGATTCACACCACGGCGTTTTCCCACGACCGCATCATTGTCGTGGAAGTGATGGGACGCCATACCGGATGGCTCGCTTTAGAAGGCGGCATCGCCGGAAGTGCCGATGTCATTTTGATCCCAGAGATTCCTTATGACATTGATAAAGTGGTCGATAAAATCAAAAACCGCATTGAAGGCGGCCGGGAATTTTCCATTGTCGTCGTCTCGGAAGGGGCGAAACCGAAAGATGGAGACGTCCACGTGCGTGAACTCATCGAAGATTCCGCCGACAATGTTCGTTTAGGCGGCGTCGGAGACGTGGTATCACGTCAAATCGCCGAACGGATTAAAGATTACGAAGTGCGCTACACCAATTTATCCTACATTCAAAGGGGCGGTATAGCTGCGCAATTTGACCGCGAGATTGGCCTGCGCTTTGGGGTCCATGCGTTAGAAGCCATCATGCAAGGCGATCATGGGGTGATGGTGCGTTACACCTCGGGCAACGTCGATACCGTAAGCTTGGAAGACGTGGTGGGCCGCGGTGAAACCGGAGAAACTTCAAAAGGTGGCGCGAAATATGTGGATGCGACTGGGCAAATTGTCAACGTCGCAAAAACCATCGGGATTGCCTTTGGAGACTGAGTTTCACTATCCGTTTGACTTTCCGCTTTACACGCCGGATGAAATTGCCACGTTAATCCAGGCCGTCCACGTGTTTGAAGCGGCAAGTTTAAATGAAGTTTACCCACCAGACTTATCCAAGTGGATTCAGACATACCGAGGAATCATTGCGAATAAAGCCGAAGAAAAACGATTGGATCAAATTTTTAAAAAAGAACTCGGCTTCAGCGTGTATGAGTTAAGTAAAAAGAGTGCGTGAATTTCACGCACTCTTTTTATAAGTTTCGATCAAATGGATAAGTTGGTCTAAATCCGCTTCATTAATATCCGGTGAAAAGGAGAACCTTAGCGAGCTATTGATCCTCGCTTCATCGCCTTTGAACATGGCGGTTAAAACGTGGGAGGCATGCATGCTATCCGCATCGCACGCACTGCCTAAAGATAAATAGACTTCGTGGTCATTGAGAAAAAACCGTAAATCAATGGCATCCACCCCGTCAAACGCGATGTTTAAAGTCCCAGGAATGCGTGAGGTGCCGATGGGCGGCCCGTTAAGCGTGTACTTGAGGCTGGATGCATCCAGTTTTTCAAGCAGTGTCTTCGAAAGATGGGTGATTTTTGTATGCCAATCAGCGCGATTTTGTTCAGTGATTTCTAACGCTTTGACAAAGCCTTTCGCTAAACTCAAATTTGGTGTGCCCGCCCGCAAGCGATATTCTTGTGAGCCGCCGACGGTGTGGGGTTCAAGGGTGGTGAGGTCTTTAATGTAAGTGAGGCCCACCCCTTTAGGGCCAAAAAACTTATGCGCACTAAACGTAGCAAAATCACAACCAATGGCGGCTAAATCCACGGGGGCATGCATGAGGACTTGGACCATATCGTAATGGACTAACGCGCCGTATTGGTGAGCAAGTTTCGTAATCGCCTCAATCGCTTGGATGACGCCGGTTTCATTGTTGGTATGGAGGATACTCACCAGAGTGGTGGGCGCCTCTTGAAGGGCGCTTTCTAAATCGCCCAGAGATATAAATCCCTGTTCATCGACGTCTAAGTAAACGACATCGGCGCCGCGTTTTTCTAATGCCTTAAAGGTATTTAAGACAGAACTATGTTCGGTTAATGTGGTGATAAACCGGGCCTTGGGCGTTTTATAGTAACGCCCCTGGATGACAATATTGTTGGCTTCAGTTCCGGAAGAGTTAAAAATGAGTTGTTTTTTGGATACGTGAAAAATATTTGCGATGGTATCTTTGGCGGCGTTCCATTCCCGCGTCGCTTCAAACCCAAGTTCATGGACGCTCGAGGGGTTTCCTTTGACCTGCGCCAGCGACGTTTGAATCGTCTCTATGACATCCGGATGAATAAACGTGGTGGCGGCATTATCCAAGTAAATCATCTTAGCGTCTTTTCATGGTGAGGGCTTCAGGATCATCAAAATCAAGCCACTGCATCCACTGAATGTGACGTTCACCGGAGAGTTCTTCGTCAAAATGCGCGAGCATTTCTTTGACGAGCGTCCGGCGGATTTGGGATTCTTGAATGGCACACGGCTCATCATCGCCAAAGAGTTCTTGCCCCTTGGCTTGGATGATGGCTTTTTTGAATGGGAGCGTCAACATTTTCCCTTTGAAAATGGACGTGCCGAGGCGAAAGACCTCGATTTTCGGGTTCATGGTGTCCTCCAGAAAAAAATTATAAAGCGTTTAAGATGAAATAAATCGCCATCGCTAAGAAAAAGCCGGCGGTCAATAGCTTAATGGTGGCTAAGTGATCACTCACAAACATGGCAATCCCTGCGGTGGATTTAGCGCGAACGGCGATGATACTAATGACGATGAGTGGGGTCACAAATAATAAGTTAAATAGTAAAAGATATAAGATACCGGTGGTCGGTTCTGCGGAGCGAATGGAAATCAAAATAAGTCCGTAGACTTGACCCGTACAAGCGGCTTCGGTCACGGCAATCACCAATCCAATGAAAAAGGGGATGCCAATGAGGAGCCACGTGTTTTCCTCACCATTTGATTCTAACACTTTCGTGAAACGTTCCATAAAACGACGATTGAATTTTTTAATTCGACTGGGGAGTTGATTTTTAATTTGTCCATAATCGGCTCGTCTGGCCGCTAGAAAATCATTAAACGTGAGCGCAGCTAAACCTAAACTCAAGAGGCCGAAAGCGATGTATAAAATCGTTTGAATGGCGGTGATTTGCGCGGAAAATTGGCGCATCAAACCTAACAGTGCAAACCCAATTAAGAAATACATCACAAAAATACCGAGGATATAGGAAAGACTTACTTTGATTAATACTTTTTGATTTTTAATCGGACTGACGATGGACACAAACATCAAAAGCATCGCAATGGCACACGGATTGATACTATCGAGTAACCCCGCGGCCATGACGCTTAATACGCCCGATATTCCGCTCAGTCCTTGATAGTCTTCTGGAACGTCTAAAAGCGGTTCCTCGGCAGCCGCTAAAAGGGTGCCGTTTTCATAAGCCTCAATGATGTCAGAAGGCCCTGAAAAGAACTGATCGCCCGCAAACATGAGTGGGGTGGCTCGGTCTCTCGAGGGAACGCCGTAAAAATCACCATAGCGTGCCATGTCTTCTAAAGCGGTTGTTTCCACCATATCTTTGATGATGAATGTGACGCCTTGGGCTTCTAAGCCATCGATGACACCGGCTTCATCGACCGCTTGACAGCCCGTACAAAGCGTCTCATAAAAATACACGATGGTCGGACCTTGATCATCGGTCGTTTCAGCGAAAGCGTTTTGAACAGGCGAAAAAGTCGGCCCAATAAAAAGCGCCAATAACAGCCATATTTTTAACCCGAAAATCACGGTTTTAGTCATAGTTATCCTTGGTTTATTGCCGTGTTTATTATACAACAAATGAGGCCATTTATGCTATACTTATCGTGGTGATTTAATGGATGATTTACGAATACAATTGGTGGATGATGTCATTGCGTATTTTTTAAAGAGCGATGCCTTTCAAGCCGTCATCGACGCTGAAAAAGCGTTTGAGCAGCCGGACCATCAACGCTTGATTCAGACTTATCAAACGGCTCAGCAAGCCTATCAAGAAACCAAAAAATACGGTTCGCATCATCCCGATTTGAAAGCGACCCAACACGCGTTTCAAAAAGCGAAGGCTGAGCTGTTTGGTCAACCCTTCATGAAAACTTATTTAAAGGCCTATCAAACCTTACAAACCGAACTGGATGGGTTTAGCAACGACCTCGCCAAAACCATTTCCAGTCAAATTAGCATTGGACACTTAAACGTCCGGCTTTAGGAGAAATCTATGATTAACCGTGAACCCATCGTGGTCTATTACCGCTCTCCCAAACTGGTGAAACTCCTGAGAAAAATGGGGAACTTAACCTATTACCATCGTAAACGCCATTACGCGATTATTTATGTGGATGCGGAACACAAAGAAACCATCATGAAAGATATCCGAAATCTTAGAGGCGTTAAATACGTGGATGAGAGTCATTTAGATCGCGACATGTATGCCTTTGATTTGAATGTACAGTAAAAACACTTGACACCCATTACCGGCCGTGCTAAGCTTACACGTAGTTCATTTCAAGGAGGCTTTCATGGCAGTTAAATTAAGATTGCAACGTTTTGGTTCAAAAAGACATCCTATTTACCGTTTAGTCGCGAGTGATTCACACTTCAAACGCGATGGTCGTTATTTAGAAATCGTGGGACAATACGATCCCAATCAAAACCCAGCGCTCATCGACATCGATGAAGCTAAAGCAATGGCTTGGTTAGAAAAAGGCGCTCAGCCGACCGATACCGCAAAAAGTTTGCTCTCTAAACAAGGTATCATTGCTAAATTCAAAGACCCAAAAAGAAAGTAGGGATGCGTTATGGCGGTTAATTACGAAACGCTTATCGAGCACCTTATTACACCGCTCGTCATCCATCCTCAAGACGTCGGTGTGAAAGTTTTATCGGAAGATGAGGCTTTAATCACAGTTCAAGTCTTAGTCAACGAAGAAGATTTAGGCCGAGTCATCGGCAAAAATGGCCGGATTGCCAATGCCATTCGGACCATAGCGCATGCGTCTGCAGCGCGCAATCATAAGCGCATCAGCATTCAGATCGATGCCTTTTAAAGCTGCTGGTTTCAGCAGCTTTTTATATGGAGGAAACGATGGAGTTAATCGTCAGTGAGCTTAAAAAAACGTTCAAGCTCTCGAAAAAACAACAAAAAATCAACCAAACCGATGCCAAAGTAAAACATGCATTAAAAGGCATTAGTTTTACCGCCTATCCCGGTGAAATCTTTGGACTATTAGGGCCGAATGGGGCGGGGAAAACGACCGCGATGCGGTCCATTGCGACCTTGATTAAACCGGATTCAGGCGCCATTACGTTGGGGGATTTTAACGCCCTTGAAGAATCACGTAAAACCCGTCAGTCCATCGCCTTTTTAACCAATGAACTCAAACTGGAAGATTATTTCACGCCGAACTTTTTATTTGAGTATTTCTCCAAACTTTATGGCGTGGATGAAGTGACGATGCAAACGCGCCGGAGTGATTTATTTAAGCGCTTTGGCATTGATAAGTTTGCCGAAGTCAAAGTGGCGGACCTATCCAGTGGGATGAAACAAAAAACGTCCATTGCGATGAGTTTGGTTCATGACCCCGCGGTCATTATTTTTGATGAACCGACCAATGGACTCGACGTGTTAACCGCGAAAACAGTCCTTGATTATTTGGTGGAGCTCAAAGAAAAAGGCAAAACCATCATTGTTTCCACGCACATCTTATCGGTGGTGGAAAAAATTGTCGACCGGGTGGGCATCATCATTCAAGGTGAAATGAAAATCTTAGAGCCGATGGAAACCATCAGAAAGAGTGACAATTATCAAGATTTAGAAACCTTGTTCTTTGACTTGGTGGAAGCGGAGGCTTATGATGCATGACGTTTTAACGATTATGAGTAAAGAACTCAAACGCTTTTGGATCGATAAAAAGTTGCTTTTTACCACGGTGTTACTCCCGGGGATTATGATCTTTTTGATTTATTCCATCATGGGCAATGTCATTGGGAATCAAGTCGATGAAATAACCCAGTCTACAACTGCGCTATATGTAGAAAACATGCCGGAAGCCTTAGAACCCCTCTTTGACCCTGCACTGTTTGCGGTAGAATCGTATGCCGGCGAGGACCCTGAGACCTTCGTCAATGACACCGAAGGAGTCATCTTGATCTTTGAAGAAGACTTTTTAGAGAAAGTTTCGAGTGATGCTTTCCCGGCCATTACGCTTTATTACGACGGCTCCAATGAAACCTCCAGTGAAGGGGGTTTTAGAGTTCGGAATATTTTATCCAGTTTTAGAAATCAAATTTTAGCGGAAAACTACACCGAAGAAGAACGCCTCGTTTTCCAAGAAAACATTACCGCCTACCAAGATGAATCGGAAATATTCGCCACCATTGTCTCGTCAATTGTGCCCTTGCTCATTGTCATCTTTATTTTTGCCGCTGCCTTATCGATTGCGCCGGATATCATCGCGGGTGAAAAAGAACGCGGAACGTTAGCGACGCTTTTAGTGACCCCGATATCGAGAGGCTCTTTTGCCTTAGGTAAAATCTTAGCCATCACCGTGATCAGTTTAGCCTCAGCCCTATCCTCATTTATCGGGGTGGCGCTTTCTATCCCTGTCTTACTCCAGCTTGAATCCACCGGAAATGTCAACGTTTTAGATATTTATGGCGTGGGTGGGATGGTCGCTTTACTCTTGGTCATTTTGAGTACCACCTTAGTCATTGTGGGAATCATGAGTGTGGTGTCCACGTACGCCAAATCGATCAAAGAAGCGGCTTCGCTGGCCTCTCCGCTTTATCTCATTACCATCGTCATCAGCGCCCTCAATTTATTTTCTGATGGGACGTCCAATGAGCTTTTAAATGCGATTCCCTTGTATGGGTCCATTCAAGTCATCAACGGCGTGTTAGCGCGCAGTTATACGTGGACGTCCGTGGGAATTGTCGTCGCGTCATCCTTATTAACCACGGGATTACTCGCCTGGGTGGTCAAAGTCATGTTATCTTCAGAGAGGATTGTCTTTCAAAAATGAGTGATTGGATGCCCTTTGCCAGGGTTTTAAAACCGCACGGGGTGAAGGGCGCGTTTAAAGTCCGCACCGACAGTGATTTTAAAGATCAACGCTACACCCCAGGGACCATTCTAAAAATCGAAACCGCCACGACCGTCACGCCTGTGACCGTGGAAAAATACGATGACTTATCCGCCGGTGAAGTGTTAAAGGTGAAAGAATCCAATGACCGTGACCAAGCGTTTTCCTTTCGCGGTGGGACCCTTTATTTTGATCCTTCGACGCGGGATGACTTGGAAGAAGATGCCTATTATTTTGATCAACTCGAAGGGGCTAAGGTTTACGTCAAAGATACCTTGGTGGGTCATGTGAAAGCCTTGCATGATTATCCCCAAGGGACGATGCTGAGGATTGAGCGAGCAGGTAAAGATGCCCTCGTTCCCTTTTTAAAAGTGTTCATTGAAAAAGTCGACATCACTGGGCCGACCATTTATCTGAAAGAATGGGAGGGTTTATTGTGAGAATTGATATTTTAACGCTTTTTCCTGACATGTTAAGCACCGTCTTAGAAACGTCCATCATGGGGCGGGCCGCCAAAACCAGTCACGTCGAATATCACTTGATCAATTTCCGTGATCATAGCCTCGATAAACACCAAAAAGTCGATGATACGCCTTATGGGGGTGGGGCGGGGATGGTCTTACAAGTCGAACCCATCGTCCGGGCGATCCGGTCCATTCCCGGATACGAAAAAGCCCAAAAGATTTTGCTCAGTCCCCAAGGCCAACCGTATCATCAAGCCAAAGCTAAGAGTCTCTCGCATAAAGACCATCTGATTTTGATTTGTGGGCATTATGAAGGCTTTGATGAGCGCCTTTTAGCCTACGTGGACGAAGAGATTTCCCTCGGTGATTACATCTTAAATGGCGGCGAAGTCGCCGCCTGGGCCATCGTCGAAAGTGTCGTCCGCTTACGCCCTGGGGTCTTGCATAATGAAGCCTCACTCCACGAAGAATCCCATGAAGATGGCTTAATTGAATACCCCCAATACACCAAACCTCCGGAATTTGAAGGTCAATCGGTCCCTGATGTATTAATCTCGGGGCATCACGGAAAAATCGACGCGTGGCGGAAGGCTAAGCGCATCGAGCAAACCAAGAAAAAACGGCCCGACCTCTACGAGAAATGGGTCAAAAAAGACGCTTGAAGTCCCTTTTAAACTGTGCTATACTTTTCAAGCTGACAGCATAAACAGTGTGTTCCGCTGAACGATTAGAATCATGAACATGCGAAGAAAAAGAAAAGGAGAAATCGATATGTCTCAAGCTATTTTGAATCAAGTGACGGCATCGTATCTTCGTTCGGATGTTCCTGAATTTCGTCCGGGAGATACCGTCAAATGTGCCGTACGCATTAAAGAAGGTCAAAGAGAACGGATTCAGATCTTCGAAGGCCTCGTGATCAAACGCCAAGGTGGCGGTGTATCCGAAACCTTCACCGTCCGTAAAATCTCTTACGGCATCGGCATTGAACGCACATTCCCCATTCACACCCCAGCCCTTGAATCCATTCAAGTGGTGCGTCGCGGGAAAGTACGCCGTGCCAAACTCAATTACATTCGTGATTTATCCACCAAACAAGCGCGTATTAAAGAGCGCCGGTAAAAAAGCCTTCGGGCTTTTTTTTTGGCTTTAAGACGCCTTATGAAAATAAAAATAGCTGTGTTTGAAAATCTATACATTTTTTTTGAAAACATTTTCATCCTATTGTATAATAAACTTCAGAGGTGGGTTCTATGAATAAAATAACGATTTATGATGTGGCCCTCAGAGCGAAAGTATCGTTGGCCACGGTTTCCAGAGCCATCAATAATCCGGAAAAAGTCAAACCCGATACCCGTGAGCGAGTGTTACGGGTGATTGAGGATCTGGGCTATAAACCAAACGCATTTGCGCGCGGTCTTGCGAGCCGTAAATCGACCACGGTGGCGGTCATTGTCCCCGATATGTCACGGGCGTCCATCGCCGAGATGATGAATGGGATTGCCGATATCGCTCGGGTCTACAAATACTCAATTTTACTGTATATCCTCGATCAAGATGAACTCAACCAAGAAGAGATTTTAAAAGAAATCATCGCCGCACAAGTCGACGGAATTTTATACCTCAACGATGAAGTCACCCCCGACCAATATGAATTCTTACAGCGAATGCGGGATGAGTACCGAATCCCTGTGGTCTTAACGAATACGATGTATCCCGACCACGATGACATCCCATCGGTCTCCATCGATTATGAGAACGCCGCTTATGAAATGACCAAAAAAATCATCGATGAAGGCCGGAAAAATATTTTCATGGTCTCCACCGTGCGTAAATACATGGTCAATGATCTCAAAGAATCCGGATATTTAAGAGCCATTGAAGAAGCGGGTCTCACCCCACACATTATGCGCACCTCTGGGCGTGTGAATGTCAATACCGAGCATTTCCATGAATATTTCAGAAACCATAAAGTCGATGGCGTCGTTGCCGTCCGCGATTCCATCGCGGTCAGCTTCATGAACGTCGCCCGGCAAAATCACGTGAAGATCCCCGAAGACATTTCCGTCGCGGGATTCCAAAATACCAAGTATGCCATCTTAGCCAGGCCGCAACTGACCTGCGTGGATGTGCCGATTTATGACATCGGCGCGGTGGGCATGCGCCTCTTAACGAAACTCATGAATCAAGAAGAAGTCACCACCCCCGAAGTGATACTCGATCACAGTGTGATTGCCCGGGGATCTACGTTATAAAAAATTCTCAAGCCTCAGCCCCCAGGCTGAGGCTTTTCTAAGGATGAGATTATGCGATTATCAGAAGAACTTAAACACCGCGGACTGATTTATGACGTGTCCGATCCTGAACTTTTAAACGCCCTGGATGAAGGAAATTTAACGTTTTATCTTGGGGCCGATCCCACGGGTGATTCTTTACATGTGGGGCATTTAAGCACGTATTTAGTGGCCAAACGTTTAGCCGAAGCCGGCCATCATCCGATTTTAGTCATCGGCGGCGGCACCGGGCTCATCGGCGATCCGTCCGGGAAAAGCAAAGAGCGTAATTTACTCACCCTGGAAGCTTCCTTAAAAAACGCTGAAGCGTTAAGTGCGCAAGTGAAAAAGCTTTTACCTGGAGCGACCGTAGTTAATAATTACGACTGGTTAAAAACCTATTCGATGATTCCATTTTTAAGGGATGTCGGGAAACATTTTAACCTCAATCAGATGCTCGCGAAAGATACGGTTAAAAGACGCTTAGAAACGGGGATTTCCTTCACTGAATTTACCTATCAAATCATTCAATCGCTCGATTTTTTAGTGCTCTATCAAAATCATCACTGCCAACTCCAAATTGGTGGCCAAGATCAATGGGGCAATATCACAGCCGGCTTAGAGTTAATCCGTAAAGTCGAAGGCAACGAAGCCCAAGCGTACGGGATGGTCTTCCCGCTCGTCACCAAATCGGACGGCACCAAATTTGGCAAAACCGCCGACGGTGCCATTTGGCTAGACGGAGAAAAAACCTCTCCCTATGCGTTTTATCAGTACTGGCTGAACTTAGCCGATGAAGATAGCCTGGTGATGCTCGACCGCTTCAGTTTCAAATCGTTGGATGAGATTGCGGCGATTAAACACGCCATGAAAGAAACTCCGCACTTAAGACATGCGCAAAAAGCCATCGCCGAAGAACTCACCGAATTGGTGCACGGTAAAGCCGGCGTTGACTCGGCTTTAAGCATTACAGAGGCCCTATTTGAAGGCGATTTTGCGGTGCTTTCTGAAGCCGATTTCAAGGCCGCTTTTGACGGGGTTAAAGCGTTTAAAACCAAAAAAGCCCCGAGCTTGATGGATGCGTTAATTGAAACCGAACTCGCCCCATCCAAATCGCAAGCCCGCACCTTAATTAAACAAAATGCGATTGCGGTAAACGGCGTTAAAGTCACCGATGATGCAATGATGATCGACCCGAATCAAGCCTATCACGGACGGTATATCATTCTCAAAAAAGGCAAAAAAGCCTACGGACTCATCGATATTAAAGCGTAAATGCCACCCGGCAAAAAGGCATCGTTGGATGCCTTTTTTTATGCCTTATACCTTGTGAAGTTGGCCCCCAAGTGATAGACTATATCGCATAGTGAGGTGAATCATGGAAGAACACAGTTGGTCTGTGAATAACGCATTTACAAAGCTCGTTGAAAAGAATGAATCCACACTCATAAAAAGGCTCAATGGTCTTTTAAAAATTGAGAGTGTCTTAGACCGGTTTGACCCCAGTAAAGAAGCGCCCTTTGGCGAAGGCGTCAATGAGGCGCTACACTACATGTTGGATTTGGCGAAAAAAGATGGATTTGTGACGAAAAACATCCACAATTATGCCGCCCATATCGAATTTGGCGAAGGGGAAGAACTCTTAGGCATTTTGTGTCACATTGATGTAGTACCGGCGAATCGTTCGGAAAAATGGGAATCCGATCCGTTTAAACCAGAAATCCGCGACGGGAAGATTTATGCCCGCGGTGCCATGGACGATAAAGGCCCCACGATGGCGGCGTATATGGCCCTTAAATTCCTCCGCGACCACGTGGAAGATTTTGCGCCGAAAAAACGCATCCGGATCATTTTAGGCACCGATGAAGAATCGGGATGGCGCGGGCTTAAAGAATATTTTAAAACCGAAGAAATGCCGACCATCGGTTTTGCGCCTGATGCCTTATTCCCCCTGATTTACGGGGAAAAAGGATTTTTCAACTTCACCTTTGAAGGAACGTATGAACAGGGACCTTTAGTGGAGTTTTACAGTGGCTTAAGAAGCAACGTGGTGCCGGATGAAGCGTATGCGATTTTAGATGTCGATTTGGCAGAATCCTTTAAAAAGTTCTTAGCCAACAACGATTACCGTGGTCAAGTCGAAGGCAATAAATACATTGTCAAAGGGAAAGCCGCCCATGCGATGGCGCCGGATTCTGGCTTAAACGCCGGATATTTACTCGCACAATTCCTGAGTGAACACATTGACAGCGGCTTTATTAAAGTCATCGCGGAAAAACTGCTTTTTGATGCACTGGGTGAAAAACTCGGTATTGATTACTACGATGAAGAAATGAAGAACTTAACGATGAATAATGGGATTTTCCGCTATTCCAAAGAAGCCGTATCGATTCATTTTAATTGCCGTTATCCGAAAGGCTATGACGTGCCCAAAGCGGAAGCCATTCTCAAAAAAGAAGCCAAAAAATATGGCCTTGAGTATGTCTTTGAAAGCAACCGACCCGTCCATTACAACGACCCCAACGCCAACTTAGTTCAGACGTTACTGAGTGTTTACCGGGAAGGCACGGGGGATATGGAAAGCCAACCGATCACCATTGGCGGGGGCACCTATGCCCGCTCGATCCCGAATGGTGTGGCGTTTGGGATGGCCTTCCCAGGGCGCATTGAAGTGGCCCATCAAGCCAATGAACACGTGTTAAAATCCGATTATTTGGCGGGAACGATGCTGTACATGGCGGCCATTAAGCGCCTTTCTGAAAGTTAATTATGAGACTGAGAACCGATCAATTTGCCGCAAAAAAATTGGCCGCACGCCCCGAGCGTGTGGTCATTTTAGACCCTAAGGCGAACGTTTCATTAATGCCCCACGCCACGCACCCTAAGGTGGCGGTGGAACTGGGGTGTGGAAAAGGCGGATTTATTACCCAACTGGCGCCTAAACACCCAAATGTCCATTACTTTGCCTTTGAAAAGTTCGAAACCATACTCGTCAAAGCGCTCCACAAATACGACCGCAATCCCGTCCCAAATGTGACGTTTGTCAGTGGGGATGCGACGATGATTGATGCCTTACTCCCGGTGAAATCCGTGGATGCCTTTTACCTCAATTTTTCCGACCCCTGGCCGAAAGCGCGTCATGAAAAAAGGCGTTTAACCACGCCTGAGCGTTTAAAAAAATATCATCACTTACTCAAAGATGACGGCATCATTCATTTAAAAACCGATAATCGCTCGCTCTTTTTTTATTCCTTGGTGACGCTTCAAAAAAGCGGGTTTGAGATTATCCAGTGGACGAAAGACTTAGCCGGTTCTGGGTGGGAAAACACCCTCACCGAATTTGAAATACGTTACGGGAAAGATTTCCCCATCCATGCGTTAAAAGCGAGAAAGAAGGGTTAATATGGATCCAGTATATAAAGATTTAGTCAATTTACCAGGCGCACCCAGTTTTGAAAAACCGGTGCGTGATTACATGCGTCAAGTTATGAAAGATGCGGGCGTTCCCATCATCCAAGATAAACTGGGCAGTTTGTTTGCCCATGTGAATCCTGGCACCCAAGGCCCACGGGTCATGGTCGCCGGCCACATGGATGAAGTCGGGGGGTTAGTCACCGGCATCACTAAACATGGCTTGATTAAAATGATGCCTCTTGGGGGGATGAAAGGCGATGTCTTTTTATCCCAACGCATGAACATCATTACGGGTGATGATGTGATTCCCGGTGTCACCGCTTCAAAACCTCCCCATTTAACGAGGGGATCAACGGCCGCAGAAAAACCGGTCAAGTTTGAAGATTTAAGGCTCGATATAGGCGCTGATTCCAAAGAACACGCTGAAGAACTGGGCGTCAAAATTGGTCAACAAGTCATCTCAGAAAATCAATATACCGTCTCCAAAGACGGGAAAAAGATATTTTCAAAAGCCTGGGATAATCGCTTTGGCGCTGGGATGGCACTGGATCTTTTAAAAACGCTCAAAGGAGAATCATTAGACTGTGAACTCTTTGTCGGCGCGACCGTCCAAGAAGAAGTGGGATTGCGCGGGGCGCAAACCAGTACGTATATGATTGACCCCGATATTTTCATTGCGGTGGATGCCTCCCCCTGTGCCGATGTCTTTGATGGGGACGATGTCTCGGGGCATCTAGGCCAAGGCTTTTTAGTTCGCTTTTATGATCCCGTCGCCCTCATGCATCAAGGCATGAAAAAACACATTTTAGAACTGGCTGAAACACACAAAATTAAGTATCAATACTATCAATCCAAAGGTGGCACCGATGCGGCGAAAGCCCAATACTCGAAATCGGGGGTGGTCGTGGCCACCATTGGAATGCCTGCCCGCTACATTCACTCCAACACATCGATGATTCATACCGATGATTATGAAAGCGTCAAAAAAATGTTACTGACGCTCATTCGTTCGATCAATGCAAAAAGTTTCCAAACCATGCAAGAAAACGTATAATAATATCATTACGCATAGACATTATAGGGGACCTTTTAAAGGCCTAAAATAAGGAGATTTTATGCGCACACGCACCCAGAGTATTACGATACTTGGACTTTTTTCTGGCATCATCTTTCTCATGGCCATCGTGCCACAACTGGGCTTCATTCAACTTGGGTTTATTGCCCTAACCATCATCCATATCCCTGTATTGATTGGGGGACATTTTGGGGGAAAACGCGTCGCCATTGGCCTGGGCTTAGCCTTCGGCCTTGCTTCGTTTTCACAAGCGTTGATTCGTCCGGTCACCCCGGTCGATCTCCTCTTTCAAAACCCCCTCATTTCGGTGTTACCCCGTTTTTTATTTGGGGTGATTTTAGCGCAATTGACATTAAAATTTAAAGTGTTTAGATCCGATTATTTAAATGTTCCAATCGTGTTTGCCATCGCCACCTTTTCCCATACGGTGATGGTGCTCGGGAGTTTTTATCTGTTTAGTCCGCTCTTTAATCCACTGGCTGAATTCACGGAAGCCGTCGGAGGCTTTTTACCCTTTTTATGGAGCGTACTCATCGCCAACGGCTTTTTTGAAATTGCGGCCGCCCTATTATTAGCCGCCCCCATCGCCGTCCGCGTGAAGGACGCGTTACGTTTAGGAGACTAAAATGCTTTATACGATCGACATCGGCAACTCCAACATTGAAATTGCCCGCCACACGGATCCGGTGGAGACCTTTCGCTTTGAAACGGTGAAAAACCGGTCCAGTGATGAATACTATCAACGCTTCAAAGACCTTTTGACCGAGTGTGATCAAGTGGTCATTTCCAATGTTGTGCCCGCGTTAACACCCACGTTTGAAACCTTGTTTGAACGGTATTATAAGGTTTCCCCGGTATTTGTCGGGCCGGGGGTGAAAACGGGAGTGAAACTGCCCGTGACCAATCCCAAAGAAGTGGGGGCGGATTTAGTCAGTGCCGCCGCGGGTGCTTTAGAGTATGGGTCTAAGCGTGCGATTATCATCGACATGGGCACAGCGACGACTGTGAGTTTAATCGAAGACGGTGCTTTGCGCGGTGTCTCCATCATGATTGGGTTAGATACCGCCCGGACATGTCTCGTGGAACGTGCCTCACAACTCTCAGAATTTCCTTTTGTCATTCCCCCATCTCCCCTGGGGGATTCCACGGTGACTGCCTTAAATGCGGGATTTTTGTATGGGCATGCCTATCAAATCATCGGCTTTGTGGATGCTTTAAAAAGCGAAGACACCGATGTGTTTGTCACCGGTGGAGCGATGCGACTCATTGGGCGTCTTTTACCGGAGAGTTACCGCCAAGATCCGCTCCTCATTCACTGGGGACTCAAACGGATGGCCGAAAGTAATAAGCGTTGACAAGTAAGAAGCGTTTTTTTATAATTAACTGAACTCTTTTTACAATACAAGGAGAATAGACATGTTTGAAAAAGTGCGCGATATTATCGCCGATGAACTGGGCATTGACCCTTCTACGATTCAAAAAGATTCCAACATTATCGATGATTTAGATGCGGATTCACTGGACGCGGTTGAACTCATCATGGCCTTTGAAGAAGCTTTCGATATTGAAATTGACGACGAGGCCGCCAATGGCTTAGTCACCGTTCAAACCATCATCGATTACATCCAAGCGAAAACGAAATAATACTCAGCCTGCTGAGTATTTTTTTTGCCCCAATTATGGTACTATTAAAGGCGATAAATAAGGAGATTTTATGGCTCGATTATTGCTGATTGATGGCTCCAATATGATGTTTAAAGCCTATTACGGCACGGCGTATTCCAACCAGCTCATGAAACGATCCGATGGGCTTTATACGAATGCCCTTTATGGCCTTGTGAACATCTTAAATAAAGCCATGAAGGATGACTTTACGCATGTCTTAGTGGCCTTTGATGATGGCAAAGAAACCTACCGGCACCAATCCTATCCCGAATACAAAGCGGGCCGCAAAAAAATGCCCGAAGAATTCCGGATGCAACTGCCATACATTAACGAGCTCATTGACCAGCTCGGGTTTTTTGCCTTTCAGCATAAAGCCTTAGAAGCCGATGACATCATTGCAGCCACAGCCCATCAATACTACGATCAGTTCGATTCCATTGAAATCATGTCCTCCGATAAAGATTTGTATCAAATCATCAACCAGAAAGTGAAAATCCGTCCCTCGGGAAAAGCTCAACCGGGTGTTCTTTTTGATGCGGCGGCATTACACGAAAAATGGGGCATCACCCCATCGCAAGTCCCGGATTTAAAAGGCTTGATGGGCGATAGTTCCGATAATTTACCTGGGATTCCAGGGGTGGGAGAAAAAACGGCTTTAAAACTTCTCGTGGAATACGGGGATTTAGAAACCTTGTATCAAAACGTAAACGAAGTCAAAGGGAAACTGAAAGACCGCTTAGTAGACCACCGGGACGATGCATTCCGTTGGCGCGATATGGCGAAGCTCATCACCGATGCCAAGATGGACTTTGACCTTAGTGCCCTTGCCTATGACGGCCCGAAAGAGACGTTAAAATCGTTTTATGAAAAGATGGAATTTCATTCGCTGCTTAAGCGGATGGCTCCCAAGGCTCAGCCCGTCCAATTAAAAGAAGCCGTCAGTGAATGGGCGGAATATTTCAATGAAGCCACCGCCCTTACCTTAGAAGCGTTTGGGGATAACTATCATACCTATGAGCCGCTAGGGGTGGGGTTTTATAACACCCAAGGGGCTAAGTATTTACCCTTTAATGAGGCGTTAAAGACCCCTGAATTCATCGCCTTTTTAAACGGAGATCAGCCAAAAGTCACGGCCGATATCAAACGATTAATCGTGAGTTTAGCCGCCCATGATGTTACCCTGGGTGGGCCGTTATTTGATGCCATTTTAGCCGGGTATGTGCTCGATCCCCTGGCCACGCAAGATGGTCTCAAAGCGATGCTTTTATATTTTGAATGGGACAGTGAAATGCGCTACGACGATGAAGTGTATGGCAAAGGTGCCAAAGCGAAAATTCCCGATACACCTATTTTAAAAGCCCACGCTCAAGAAAAAGCCAAGGCCCTTTTTGAAACGTGGCCTAAACTATTAAAAACCCTTCAAGATAGAAATCAAACTGAGCTCTTTAAATCGATTGAGATGCCTTTAGCCCGCGTACTTGCGAACATGGAAATGACCGGCATTGCGATCGATTTAGACGCCTTAGAAACCTTTAATCAAACCTTGCTCAGTGAAATTACTTCTTTGGAAGAAGCGATTTATTTTAGAGCCGGCGAACCCTTTAATATTGGCTCACCCAAACAACTTGGTGAAATCCTATTTGACCGGTTAGGGTTGCCCGTCATTAAAAAAACCAAAACCGGTTATTCGACGAATGTGGATGTGTTAAAAAAACTCGAAGATAAACATCCCATCATCGCCGATATCATGCGCTACCGGACTCTCACTAAGCTCCAATCCACCTACGTGAAAGGCTTGCAAGAAGCCGCCAGAGATGGCCGGATTCATACCATTTATAAACAAGCCTTGACCCAAACGGGAAGACTTTCCTCGATTGAACCGAACTTACAAAATTTACCCATCCGCACCGAAATTGGCCAACAACTGAGAAAAGTGTTTACCAGTGAACCGGGCCACGTGCTTTTAGCCAGTGATTATTCGCAGATAGAATTGCGTTTACTCGCGCATTATTCGAAAGACCCAACCATGAGCGAAGCATTTTTGGCCGGTGCAGATATTCACACGATCACCGCGCAAAAAGTATTTGGGAAATCCGATATTTCATCCGGCGAACGCCGGATGGCCAAAGCCGTCAATTTTGGCATCATCTATGGCCAGTCCAGTTTTGGCTTATCCGAAGAACTAAGTATTTCAAAAAAAGAAGCGGAAGCGTTTATTACGCGCTACTATGAAGATTTTGGGGCGATCAAAAAAACCTTGGATGATTTTGTGGCTCGTGCGTATGAAACCGGCTACGCTGAAACGCTCATGCGCCGCAGAAGAACCATCAAAGAACTCTCCCAAAGCAACTACATGGTGAGAAGTTTCGGCGAGCGGACGGCGATGAATGCGCCCTTGCAAGGCAGTGCGGCGGATATCATTAAAAAAGCGATGGTCGACTTGGACCACGCCCTCAAATCCCAAGGCCTTAAAAGCCAAATGATCTTGCAAATTCACGATGAACTGGTCTTATCCGTACCCCATGCAGAACTTGAGGCTGTTAAGTCCATTGTCCAATCGACCATGGAAAACGTGATGGCCCTCAGCGTGCCTTTGACGGTCAATATGGCGCATGGCGCTAATTTATATGAGGCTAAATAATGCCAGAACTTCCGGAAGTCGAAACGGTCCGAAAATCACTCGCACCGTTTGTGGAGTCTCAAACGATTGAGGATGTCAAAATATACCTCCCCCGGATGATTCGTACCCATGACGCGGCCGCATTTCGCAGGCGCTTATCCGGTCAAACCATTCACACGCTCAGCCGCCGTGGGAAGCATCTTATTTGGCACTTAGACGAAGACGTCTTAATTTCGCATTTACGGATGGAAGGAAAGTTTTACATCGTGGAAGAAGATGTCCCACAAATGTCGCACGAACATGTTAGAATACTATTTACCAGTGGAAGACAACTGATTTATCATGATGTAAGAACCTTTGGGACGTTTGACTTATTTGCAAAACCCCAAGACATCCTGACGCTTAAACCATTAGCAAATCTCGGGCTTGAACCGTGGGATGAAGGGTTTGACGGCACGTATTTGAAACGGCAATTTGACCGGCGCCATGGTCCGATTAAACCCGTTTTACTCGATCAGACCATCATTTTAGGCCTCGGGAATATTTATGCCGATGAAGTGTTATTTTGCGCCGGCATACACCCCAAACGGGCCGCGTCAAACATCAGTTTAAAACGTCTTGAGTCCTTAGCCACTTGCATCCATGACATTTTATCGAAAGCCATCCTGATGGGCGGGACGACCATACGGACGTATGAAAATTCCCTCGGGATCGATGGCATGTTCCAAAATGAACTCTACGTACATACGTTAGAAAATGAACCGTGTCGCATCTGTGACACGCCGATTAAACGCATCAAACTCTCTGGCCGGTCGACTTATTATTGCCCGACCTGTCAACATTAGGAGTTCCTATGGCCCATATCATTGGCCTCACCGGCGGGATTGCCTCCGGCAAATCCACCATCGCATCGTTTTTTAAAGACTCTGGGTTTCCGGTGATTGAAACCGATCAGATTGCCAAAACCATCTTGCAACCGGGCAGTGATGCGTTCAACGCCGTCGTCAAGCATTTTGGCGAAGAGATATTACTCAGTGAAGGCATCATTAACCGTAAAGCTTTGGGCGAGCGGATCTTTAAAGATGAACGTGAACGGGACATCCTCAACCAAATCGTTCACCCGGAAGTGCGCACCATTACGCAAAGTAAAGCCGACGTGCTCAAAAAAGAAGGGCACGCCATCATCGTGATTGATGTGCCACTTTTATTTGAGGCCGGCTTTGATCAAGACGTCGACCTCACCCTCGTCATCAGTGTGCCTAAAGAGATTCAAATAGAGCGCTTAATGGCCCGTGATGGCATCGAAAAAGCGTATGCGTTAAAGAAAATCAACGCGCAAATGCCCCTCAAAGAAAAACGCAAGCGGGCGGATTTTGTGATCGATAACCGCGGGTCTATCCTCGATACAAAAAACCAATTCAACGAGCTATTAAAGGCTTTAAAGGAGGCTTAGATGGGACTTTTCAGTGTATTCTCCAATCTCTATGAAACTAAAGAGCGTCACGAAAAAAAAGCCTACCAAACTCATTACTTTAAATCCAACTACGCCAAAACCAAAGCGGCGCTTTTAAGCGTGGCTAACGCTTCAAGCTTAACCTTAAAAAGTGCCAACGACACGTATGGTGAACTCTATTTCACCGGGAAAAAATACCATGTGATCGCCACCGTCATTCAAACCTCCCCCGCGGAAACCGCGGTGGATTTAAAAGTGCAAACGTATTACATCGCGGGGTTTAATCGTCCCAAAAAAATCATCGAAAGTACCTTTAAAGCACTCAAAGATGAGCTCCCTATAAAAGGCACAGGGTTAAAAGCCTAATGCGGTCCGATTCGTTTGTCGTGGCCCAGAGCTCGGCGCTTTCAACGCAAGATATCAGTACTTTGTCACATCTATATTTACCGCTCATTAAACCGGACGGACTGGCTCTTTACCTTTTTTTGTCGCGCCTCGTCGATGAACCGGCGCATCAATCGATGGTTTACCCGATCAGTTTTATTTATGATAGTTTATCGGTGAACCCTGAACGCTTTTTAGACGTGCGAAAGCGTTTAGAAGGTGCGCAGTTACTCAAAACTTATGATACGGATCATGTGACGTTTGTCCCGCTTTCCCCTTTAAAACCAGAAGGGTTTTTCAACTCCCCGTTGCTTTCGCACCTGAAAACACACCTCCCCAAAGAGCGCATCGCCGATATGAAAAGGCGGTTATTACCCAAGCGCGAATCACTCCCTAAAAAAAGTGATATATCGGCATCCTTTGAATCGACCTTCGGCGCGCTTAAAGGGACCTTTAAAGAACCGGATATGACGTTTTCTCCCACCTCATCCTCCGTCGACATCAACGATTTTTTATCACGCATTCCGACCACATGGGTTCCCGAATCTCAGCGTACCGAAGCCTTGAAATCCACCCTCGCCCACCTATCATATGTCTATAACTTGGATGAATCCCGTTTAAAAACGGTCATTGAACAAAGTCTCAAACACCCGCATCCGTTTGAGTTTGATCAACTCTCAGATCAAGCCTCAATGTTGTATGTGGAAAAAGCTGCCCCGCAAGCGTTGGATGTGGATGCGTTTAAAAAAATGCATCCGGCCGATGTCTTAAAAATGATGACCGGCTCCCATGTGCCGGCCTCCGAACTCAAAATCGTGGACCAAATCATCCGGCAAAGTGGCCTCAAATTAGAAGTCATCAGTGTCTTGATTGCTTACGTTTTGACCGAACTCAACGGTCAAATGCCCGTCTATAAATACTTCGAAAAAGTCAGTGGTCAGTGGCACCGCAACGGCATCACGACCGCGGAGATGGCGGTGGCGCATATCAAGACCACCAAACAGAAAAAATCTACGGCCAAAACGAAGCCCAAAGAGGCTGCAACGATCGATTGGTTCAAAGATTATCTCAAAGAAAAGGATGCGTCTTAATATGGAATCATACGCCTTTAAAGTCGATGAATCGCTTGTTGAAAAACGCGCGGATGAACTGTCTGAAGATGCATCGCTCAAGCCCTTCTTTATGGCCTATGATGTGTCGTATGAAGCGATTAAAGCGGGCCTTTCTGAACTCATCCAATACAAACAAGACATGCACAACTGTGAGAAAAATTCACTAGACCCAGAAAATGCCTACCAGCCAGTCTTAGGATTTTCAAGTGGCCGTATTACCCTTTCGTATGTGCCCTGTGAAACCCTCCAAAAACACCAAGCAGGCGCCAATCAAACGGCCTATATGGACGCATCCACGATGCCTAAAACTTTACTCAATGCGACGCTTTCAGATTTTCGTCAAGACAGTGAATCCAGACAAAAGTATTACCTAAAAATCATGCAGACGATGCATGCCCTCAAACTCGGTGAAACCGTCAAAGGCCTATATTTATATGGGCCTTATATGACGGGTAAAACCTATGGCCTGGCCGCGGCGGCCAAACAGTTTTCCCTGGCGGGATATCACGTCACCTTAATGTATTACCCGGATTTTGCCAGAGAAATCAAAAGTGCCATCGACCAAGGCACCTTAGAAACCAGGATTGCGGCGCTTAAAAAAACCGATATTTTAATGCTCGATGATTTGGGCGGAGAAGGGTATTCCGCCTGGGTGAGGGATGAAGTCTTAGGCCCCATCTTGCAACACCGCTTGCTCGATCAAAAATTGACCTATTTCACGTCCAACATCCCCCCCAAAAAACTCATTGATCATTTCACCGGCGGGGGCAGTGAAAATGAACAACTCAAAGCCTTTAGGATCATCGAACGCATTCAAGCCTTGGCCGAGCCCTTGGCGTTTTAACTTGACAAGGTGCATATCACCTTATACACTACATTTAAGCCTGACAAAAGGGCAAACGGGATCGATCCTTTAAGCGACGTAGGATGGTGGAAGCTACGAATGTCGAATCCTTACTTCCTTTTGGGCGAATGATTAATCATTCCGGTCGTGTCCGTTACACACCCAAGAGTGCTCAATATTTATATTGAGAATAAAGGTGGTACCACGAAAACTATTCGTCCTTTAATGAGGGCGTTTTTTATTTGGAGGAAGTTATGCAGTTCACATTTCCCGATGGTCAAAAGAAAACGTATGAATCCCCGCTCAGTCCTCTCGATGTCGCCAAAGATATATCTTCATCTCTGGCCAAAAAGGTCGTCGGGGCTTTTGTCAATGACACGCTTTATGATTTGAACCGGCCGATTGAAGAAGACGGGGCTATTCGCTTGATTACCCAAAGTGACGCAGACGCCTTTGAAATTCTCAATCACTCCACCGCCCATTTGATGGCGCAAGCCATCAAAACGCTATATCCGAATGCTCAATTTGGCGTGGGTCCGGCCATTGAAGAAGGGTTTTATTACGATGTGGCCTTGGATGAATCGTTAAAAGAAGAAGACTTATTAAAAATTGAAAATCAAATGCGCCGTCATGTCAAAGAAAACCATGCGATGATGCGAAAAGAAGTCACCCGTGAGGCGGCCCTTGATCTATTCAAAAATGATTTTTATAAAACCACTTTAATTGGAGCCATCCCGGAAGGGGATGCCATCACGCTTTATCAACAAGGCGATTTCATTGATTTATGCCGGGGCGGCCACATCGGCTTTACGGGTAAAATCAAACATTTTAAATTGCTTTCACTTGCGGGGGCGTATTTTAGAGGCGATTCAAGTGGCCCGATGATGCAACGGATTTACGGAACATCTTGGTACTCAGAAGCAGATTTAAACGCGCATTTAGCCATCTTAGAAGAACGCAAAGAACGCGACCACCGGAAACTCGGTAAAGAATTAAAAATATTCATGCTCAACAGTGAAGTCGGCCAAGGCCTAGCAACCTGGCTGCCCAACGGCTATGCCATCCGCAAAGTGTTAGAAGATTATGTCTATGAACAAGAACGCTTAGCGGGTTATTTACACGTATCCACCCCCGTCTTAGGCACGAAACACCTCTATGAAACGAGTGGCCACTGGGATCATTACCAAGAAAACATGTTCCCCCCGATGGAAAAAGACGGTGAAACCTTTGTCTTAAGGCCGATGAGTTGTCCGCATCATATGAAAATATTCCAATCCGATTTACGCAGTTACCGTGACCTTCCTTTAAGGTACGCTGAAATCGTCACCCAACATCGCTATGAAGCCAGTGGGGCGTTAACCGGGTTAGAACGGGTCCGGGCGATGACCTTGACCGATGCGCATATCTTCGTACGTCCCGATCAAATCAAACAAGAAGTGATCAGTGCCTACGAACTAATTGAAACGGCGATTGCCGATCTAGGCTTAGAGATTGCCTACATCGAATTTGCGACTCGCGATGATTCAAAAGCGAAATTCCATGCCAATGAAACCCTATGGAATCTTGCCGAATCGATTTTAGAAGATGTCTTAAAAGATGCGAACATCACCTATAAAAAAGTCCCAGGTGAAGCCGCTTTTTACGGCCCTAAAATTGATTTTCAAGTGAAGACCGTGCTCGGTCATATGATCACGATGTCTACCATCCAGCTCGACTTTTTACTCCCCGAACGCTTTGATCTTAACTACATCAATGCATCCGGTGAAAAAGAACGTCCCGTGGTCATTCACCGCGGATATATTTCCACCTTTGAACGCTTGATGAGTATCTTACTCGAACAATATAAAGGGGCATTCCCCACGTGGTTAGCGCCGGTTCAAATGATCATCATCCCGGTCAATGAAGACATTCACGGTGCGTATGCGAGTGAGCTTCATCAAACCATGTTGCATGCGGGATACCGCGTCAAAACCGACGTCCGGGATGAAAAACTCGGCTATAAAATTCGGGATGCGCAGACGCAAAAGATTCCTTATCAACTCGTCATTGGCGATCAAGAAGTCGCCGATAAAACCGTCACCTTTAGACGCTATGGGTCCACCGACCAACACACCGTTTCGGTGGAAACGTGGATGGACCACCTGGCGAAAGACGTTGCCCAAAAATCTAGAACGCAATAAAAAAAAGCTCTCACGAGCCTTTTTTTTGCGGAATGTTGGGGAGATCCCCAGGGACGATGATAACCCGTTCATTTTTGAGTTTCACTCGGCTGGAAAGCTGTCCTTTAATGGTTTTCACATCTTTAATGCGGGTGAGATCGACTTCGGCTTTTGGAGAATGTCTGAGATTTGAATGATAGGCCGCCAGCTGCGCGGCGGCTTCTAATGTCTGATCACTCGGATTATCATCCGCGATGATGACGTGCGCGCCCGGAACATTTTTCGCGTGTAAAAACCACCAATTGTTGTGCGCAAACCGGTGTGTAAGCTCCGCGTTTTGTTCGTGGTTTTGTCCGACATAAATCAACGCGGAATCCCCTTGAAAGATTTTCGGTTTCGCTTTGGGTCTTTTTCCTTTAGGCCGGGACGTCCTAATAATATGCGCCTTGGCTAAATCCTCATAAATGGATTCTAAAGACGCTTGATCGGCGTAATTGAGTTGATCGATGACGGCATCTAAATCTTGAATTAAACGTTGGGTGATGCGGATTTGTTGGTCGATATGGGGAATCGATTGTTTGAGCTTTTTTGCCTTTTTAAACGCATCATTGGCATGGGTCATGACGGTTTTTTTCGGGTCTAGGGAAAACGTGACAGGCTCTCCCGTGGTGAAATCTAAAACGGTCACAGATTCTTTTTTGACGTGTTTATCAGGACTTTGCATGAGGAGTTGGCCTTTTTGTGTGAACGCATCGGCCTTCGTGACATCTTTTTTTTCTTGGGTGAGCAAGCCCACTTTTTTGATCGCTTTATCACGTTTTCTTTGCAGGGTTTTTTGTAGGGATTTTAAACGGGTATCATAGGGTTTATCTTCAAAGATTTGTTTGAGCCGGCCGTCAGCCCACGCTTGAAACGATAAGGTCGCTTCCGGCCCAAACCAATGAAACCGACCATCTTTTTCGTAAAAGTTAGGGTGATTTAACGCGTCAAACCAGGCCTCTTGGGTGGGCGCTTTTTCTTTGAGCGCTTCACCTAAAGGTTTAGAAAATCCTTCAAACACGGTATGGACAGCGGGGGTCGGATCTTTAAAATAATCATCCACCGCCGCTTGATCAAACGGCGAAGCCTTAGTCTTAGGCGGCCACGTGTAATGCGCGCCAATGTGGACGACTCTTGGGTGGTTGAATAAACTCCCACCGGGCCGGTAGATATCTAAGATTTCCCACGTGTCATCGGTAATGATTAAATTGGCGTCTTTGCCAAAAAATTCAAGAACCATGTAATACGTTTTCTTTTCAAAGAGTTCATCGGTCCCTTTAATTTCCGCGACGAGCACGCGGTCTGTGCCGTATTGGGTGAGCGCGACACACCGGGCATTTAAAAACCATTTTTTCATCCGCTGGCCCAGTGTCGAAAGCCCTTCTTTAAGAGGAAAATCTAGGTCTGTGCGGTGCGTTCGCGCATGTTGCGGGGTGATGTCAATGTACCATTTAAAGCTTTGAGTGCCTTTCATGTGAAAAAGCCACTGACCACTGGACAGTTGCTGGATTTTTTGAAATCGAGCTGGTAAGTATCCAGCCAGATCATCTTTCGCATAATGCAGGGTGAGCCCAGTAAATGTCATGAAAGAACCTCGGGGGGAATGAAAATAATTTGTAAATCAAATGAAAAATCGAGCAAAAGGGCTTTTAGTAGCGTTTAAAACGTGTTAAGATATGTTTAAATATACCATACAGGAGGCTTTATGAAGCTTAATCAGCGCGGATTATTGATTGTCATCAGTGGGCCTTCTGGAGTCGGTAAGGGAACCGTTAGAAAGGCTCTCTTTGAATTTGATGAACACGATTTTGTTTATTCGATCTCAATGACCACGCGCCCTCCTCGAGAGGGCGAGGTTGATGGGGTCGATTATTATTTTGTCAGCAAAGAAGAATTTGAACGTCGCATTGAAGCGGGAGCCTTCTTAGAATATGCCGAATTCGTTGGGCACTATTATGGCACCCCCAAAGATAAAATTGATGCGTATTTAGATGCGGGCAGCGAAGTCGTTTTAGAAATTGAAGTCGAAGGCGCACTTCAAGTGAGAGAAAAAATGCCTGATGCGGTCTTTTTATTCATTGCCCCGCCTTCCAGAGAAGCTTTATACAACCGCTTGTTATCCCGTGGGTCGGAAGATCCAACGACCGTGGTCAACCGAATGGATAAAGCCGAGCGAGAATTCTTGCTTGCGCACAAGTATGACTATATAATAGTGAATGACGACGTCCACAACGCCGCCGATAAAATCATCGCCATCGTTCGGGCGGAACACGCCAAAACGGAACGTTCGATTCACTCATATCGAACGATGTTAGAAGTAGGAGATGCCAATGGCAAATAAAGAAGGACTCAGGTATCCATCCATCGATTTATTGTTGGAAAAGATTGATTCGAAATATAAGCTTGCCTATGCCTCAGCCCTCAGAGCCAAAGCGCTTAAAGAGCATGATGACAGTGTGATTAAAGCCAAATGCTCCAAACCTGTCGGCATCGCGTTAGAAGAAATTCAAGCCGGTAAAGTCAAAATCGATTTTACAAAAAAATTGTAGCGTAAGCTACTTTTTTTATGCGAAAAAAAGGGGGGTTTTTGGTATACTTATGAGTAAATAGGAGGCCGTAAATGACAAGCGAATTTCACACACTCCTGAGCCTTTTAAATCTCGATGAAACGACATTCACCACGCCCGGTGTTCTCGATGCGCTCCATGTCGATAAGAAAACGAAGGCTTGGTTTTTTAATATCCGTTTTCAGAACGTGCCATCTCTGGATGCTTTCCAATTGTTTCACGAGCGTTTAATTCAACTTCCCGCGCAGCTTTCCCATGTGGAGACGGTGGATTTTAATTACACCTATGATTCATTGGAGGGATTAGATACTTTAGCGACATTTGAATATTTACTTGCGCTCTTGGTCGTTGAAAAACCCCGTTTTGAATCATTGCAACAATTTGACCTTTCTTTAAGCGGATCAGACATCATTATTACCTTGCCCGCGGATGCGGATTTTGTGGTGAGCTGGGAAGAAGAACTTCACCGGTTTGTGAACCGTTTTGGCTTTGTGTTTTCTTATGTGTTTAAACGCCAAAAAGAAAGTCTGATTGCGGATCGCATTCAAAAAATCGATGAAGAAGATGAGAAAAAGCGCGCCAAAGCCCATAAAGTTCAAAGTTTTTTAAGCTTTGAAGACCGCACCGTGGATGTCATCAAACACCAGATTAAAGATATCCCCATCACCGAAGAAGACTTGAGTGAATACACGAGTGCTTACCGCAATCAAACCTTCAAATTTGAAGGCGAAATATACAGTGTCGACCGCCGGAAACTCCGCGATGATATGACCCTTTTAACATGGGTGGTGGGCGATGCGGATGATGCCATTTACGTCAAGAAGTTTATCCGCGATGAAGCCGATGATCAGTTCATGCAACACGCTGAGGTGGGGCATCTCGTCAAAGTCGAGGGCAAAGCCCACTTTGATAATTATGCCCAAGAAGTGGTAATCACCGCCCAAACGGTAGAAATATCCAAATACCCCGTCGAAAAAGCCTGGCGTGAAGATAATGCCCCGAAAAAAAGGTCCGAACTGCATTTACACACGAAAATGTCTGCCTTAGATGGCATCGATTCCATTGAAGATTATGTGGCGGCGGCCGATCGGTTCAATCACCGGGCCATCGCGCTGACGGACCATGACACGGTTCAAGCCTTCCCTGCCTTTCATCACGCGGTCGAAGGCACGGACCTTAAACCCATTTATGGCGCTGAACTCAGTGTTTATTTTGATGAAGCCTTGGCGCTTTATCGCGGTGAAAAAACCACCGAACTGATGGCAGAAACCTTTGTGGTCTTTGACATTGAAACGACAGGACTTTCGATTTTAAACGACCACATCATCGAAATTTCCGCGATCAAAATGAAAGCCCAGCAAACCACCGAACGCTTTGATACGTTCATTCAAGTCTCCGAACCACTCAGCGCATTTACCACCGAACTCACTTCCATCACCGATGCGATGCTCATCGGTGCGCCCGATGTCTCCGATGCGTTAAGAGCCTTCAAAACGTTTATTGGCGACGCCATACTGGTGGCGCATAATGCGCCATTTGATGTGGATTTTATCCACGCGCACATGAAAAAACATGGGCTTTTAGACCACCCCTTTGAATCGGTGGATACGTTACAAATGGCCCGTCAACTCTACGGGGATAAACTTAAACGCTTTAATTTAAAAGCGGTGTCTAAATTTTTTAACGTGGAACTCACCCAGCATCACCGCGCGGAAGCGGATACCTTTGCGACGGCGGAAATATTCAAAAGCATGCTTTCAGATCTCCATGGGAAGGGCCTTAAAACCTTAGGGGATTTAAAACAGGCCGCAACGCTTTATCCTGGTGCGAAAGCGTCCCAACATGCCAGAAAATCCCACGTCACCGTGTGGGTGAAAAACGATACGGGCCTTAAGCATCTGTATAAACTGATCAGTGATGCGCATACGAAATTTTTTAGTGCTGGCCCCGTCTTAAGTTTCAATACCTTATCGAAATACCGAGAAGGGTTGATGATTTCCAGTGGGTGTATGCATTCGGATTTCATTGAAGTCGCACTCAATAAAGATGAAACCAGGCTTGAAGCCATCATGTCCCGTTACGACGTCATTGAACTCCAACCTCCGAAAGATTATTTGCATTTATTTGACCGTGAACTGGCAGCAGGTGCAAGTGAAGAAGCACTTTTAAACACGGTTCAAGCCATGATGAAACGCATCATAAGGATCGCATCGGATCAAGATATCCCGGTGATTGCGACCTCAGATGCCCACCACATCGAAGAAGAAGGCTTTAAATACCGTGATATTTATATCAAAACGCCGATTGTCGGCGGCGGCTATCACGCGCTCGCGCGCAATCAACGCCCGCCCAAACAATACTTTTTAACCACCGATGAAATGCTGGAAGCGTTCAGCTTTTTAGACGCTGAAACGCAAGAAGCCATCGTCATTGATAATGTCGATCACCTCATCGATCAAGTGGGGGATGTCACCCCATTTAAGAATGAACTCTACGCGCCTAAAGATGACTTTTTAGCGAAAGAAGGCATCCCCAGTGCGGTGGAAGCGTTAAAAAATGTCGTCACTGAATCCACGACGAATCGCTATGGGAAGACTCCGCATCCCTATGTTCAAGACCGGATTGATAAAGAGTTAAAAAGCATCATCGATAACCAATTCTCGGCGGTTTATTACATCTCGTATTTACTCGTGCAAAAATCCCTCTCCGAAGGGTATTTAGTTGGCTCCAGAGGGAGTGTGGGCTCGTCCGTTATCGCCACGCTCATGCAGATCACCGAAGTCAACCCCTTGGCCCCCCATTACGCGTGCCCGACGTGTCATTTTTTCAGTTTTAAACGCTCCCCCGAAGACTTAGAAACCTATCCCATAGATCCCGCAGAAATGCCTTACCAAAAAGAACTGGAAAAAGTCAGCAGCGGATTTGATTTAAGGCCGCTAACTTGTCCCCATTGTCAAGCGCCGTTAATCCGTGATGGGCATGACATTCCGTTTGAAACATTCTTAGGATTTAAAGGCGATAAGGTCCCCGATATTGACCTCAACTTCTCGGGGGATTATCAAGCGGAGGTGCATGAATACATCCGGACGATTTTCGGGGAAGAACGCGCCTTTCGGGCGGGGACGATTTCCACCGTGGCCTCACGCACCGCGTTTGGCTATGTCAAAGGCTACTTAGAAAAAGAAAATCTCACCTTAAGAAAAGCCGAAATCGACCGGCGGGCCCAAAAAATATCCGGGGTCAAACGCTCCACTGGTCAACACCCCGGTGGCATTGTGGTCGTCCCGCAGGATAAAGATATTTACGACGTGACTCCAGTCCAATTCCCCGCCGATGACATAAGTAGTGCGTGGCGCACCACGCATTTTGATTACCACTCGTTTGAAGCGAATCTGTTTAAACTTGACGTGTTAGGCCATGATGATCCGACGATGATTAAATACTTGATGGATCACGTGAAGGCCAATCCTTTAGATTTTTCGTTCACCGATGCCAGAGATATCCCTTTAGACGATCCCAAAGTATTTAGTTTACTGTCTGGCACGGAAGCGATTGACCTGGATGCGAAGACGCTGGGGTCAAGTGTGGCCAGTTTCGGGGTTCCCGAAATGGGCACTCAATTTGTCCGGGGCATGCTGCATGCGGCCAGACCCAATAGTTTTGCCGATATCGTCAAAATATCTGGGCTTTCTCACGGGACGGATGTCTGGCTTAATAACGCGGAATTATTAGTATCGGGCAAACATAAAACCTATCCGCAAGTGCCCTTTAAAGAAGTCATCGGTTGCCGTGATGACATCATGGTGAACCTCATTGATTGGGGCTTAAAAAAAGAAGTCGCGTTTGAACTTTCGGAGTTTATCCGGAAAGGAAAACCATCCAAAGACATCGATGCATGGGAGGGCTACCAAGCCATCATGCGTGACCATCAGGTGCCGGAGTGGTATATTTGGTCGTGTGGACAGATAAAATACATGTTCCCCAAAGCCCACGCCACAGCGTATGTCATGATGGCTTTAAGAATTGCTTGGTTTAAAGTTTATAAGCCGATCTATTTTTACGCCGCGTACTTTTCTAAGCGTGCGAAAGACTTTGATCTGATCAGCTTCATCGGCGGGCCTTCGGTCATTCACGAAAAAATGAAGAGCATTGAAGCCAAAGGCAACCGCGCCACCGACACTGAAAAGCGGTTACTCACGGTCTTAGAAGTCGCCCATGAAATGACGTTACGGGGATTTTCCTTTTACCCCATCGACATGGAAAAATCACTCGCCCGTGATTTCGTCATCACGGACGATCAAACCGGTCTCATTTTACCGTTTATGGCACTGGATGGCCTGGGCGCTAAAGTGGCTGAATCCATTGTCTTGGCCCGCGGGGAAAGTCCGTTTATGTCGCAAGAAGATCTCAAAAAACGCACCCTTCTCACGAAAACATCGTTCGATAAGTTACTCGCTTTAGACGTTTTCCAAGGACTTCCTGAAGATACCCAAATATCGTTATTTGAAATGTAAAGGAGCAACGTATGAGAATGTTTCGCAGTACCAACCCGGTGATGGGAAGAATGCAACCTGGCACGATGGGGGGCACGTCCGATTACCCGGCCACCATAGGCACTTTTAGTGTCAAGTTATTGCTGCTCACCGGGGTGCTCATTAGTTTTGCGGCGTTTTCGTTTTTTAATTTAGTCAATACAGGCAATTTAACCGGTGGGATTGTCACTTTAATTGCTACCCCCATCATCGCCTTTATCAGTGTGATTGTGGCGATGCGTAATCCTGGTTTAGCCCCCTATTTCGCGTTCATCTACGCGATGACTCAAGGGATTTTTATGGGCGCAATTTCCGGCGTCTATGAACTTTCCTTTGGCGATGGCATTGTCTCCACGGCCCTCATGGCCACCATCGGGGTATTTTTTGCCATGGGCTTTTTATATACTTCAGGCTTAGTGAAAGTCACCAGCCGGTTTAGACGCGTGATGTTTACGTTATTACTCGGGTTATTCTTTTCCAGTTTAGTGCTTTTAATACTTAGCTTGTTTGGGGCATTAGGCGGTTTAAGTTTGGGCTTTTTACTGTTTATATCGGCGATTTCCAGCGTCGTTGCAGCCCTTTATTTATTGATTGATTTTGACAACGTATCCAATCTCATTGCCAGTGGCGCTGACCGCCAATATGAATGGGTGTTTGCCTTATCCTTAATGGTGACACTCGTTTGGTTATACATCGAATTACTCAGACTCATCGCGATTCTTTCGCGACGAAGAAATTAGGAGGCACGTATGAAACATTGGTCACTTGATGCATTATTTACCTCGTTTGATGCACCGGAATATGAAGCGGCGCATCAGCGTTTAGCATCCCTCGTGGACGCCGCCTTAGCGTGGGAAAAGAAAGAAGAAGCGCTGGCTTTAAAAATTGCGGAGGGTCTAAATCTTACCCGTGAATTTCGCAGTCTTTCCGTCCGCGTGGGTGGATTTATTAATCTCACCTTAGCGACCGATACGCAAAACGAACGCGCGTTAAGAGAAATGCAGCGTATCCAAACCTTATCGGCGAAACTCTCCCCCTTCCGAACGGCGTTTGAAAACACCGTCGCCGAAGCGGATTTAAGCACGCTCAAATCCAATGAAGCCCTAACCCCATTTACCTTTTACTTAGAAGAAACGCAAAAACAAGCGAAATATTTACTCTCTTCGGCTGAAGAACAACTGCTCGCGGAGCTTTCCCCCACCGGCGGAAGTGCTTGGTCAAGACTTCACAGCGTGCTCACCAGTACCTTAATGGTGCCCTATGAAGCCGGTGAAAAAAGCTTGCCAGAAATCAGAAACATGGCATACTCCAAGGACGCAAGCGTCCGGAAAAAAGCCTATGAAGCGGAAATTGCGGCCTATGAAAAAATTGAAGAACCTGTGGCGGCGAGCCTTAACGCGATCAAAGGTCAAGTCAATACTCTCGCAAAAAAACGGGGGTATGCCTCACCGGTTGCCCAGGCGGCGGAATATTCCAGGATGGAAGAAAAAACCTTGGAAGCCTTACTTTCTGCCATGCAGGCGCATTTCCCCAAATTCCGGGCTTATTTAAAACGTAAAGCCAAACTTCTAGGGCACGATAAAGCCTTGCCTTGGTATGACTTATTTGCGCCGATGGGTGAATCCTCTACGACCTTTTCAGACAGTGAAGCGATCGATTACATCGAAAAACAATTCGCCTCATTTTCGGAAGAACTCTCGGGGCATGCCCGTAAAGCCTACACAGACAACTGGATTGATTTCCCGCCCAAAAAAGGCAAACGTGGCGGGGCGTTTTGTTCCAACTTACACCCCATTGGGGCGTCCCGCATCTTGATGAATTTTGAAGGGACGTTTTCCAATGTCATCACGCTGGCGCATGAACTGGGCCACGCCTACCACGGCGAACAAATTTTCAAAGAAGACATGCTCAATGCTTCATACACCATGCCTGTGGCCGAGACCGCGTCAACCTTGTGTGAGACGATTGTTAAACGGGCCGCCATTGAAGATGCGGCCGATCAAGAAAAAATCTTCTTACTCGAACAATCAATTATGGGCTCTACCCAAGTGATTGTGGATATATTCTCGCGCTATACCTTTGAAAAAAATGTCTTTGAAGAAAGACAAAAAGGCCCCTTACCCGTCAGTCGGCTTAAAGCTTTGATGGAAGAAGCGCAAGCGATTGCGTATGGGGAAGCCATTGACCCCGATGTGCGTCATCCTTATATGTGGGTCAACAAACCTCATTACTATAGCCCGGGTCTTTCGTTTTATAACTTCCCGTATGCGTTTGGCTTACTCTTTGCCAAAGGGATTTACGCGGAATACCAAAAACAAGGCGCACCTTTTGTGGATCAAATCAATACGCTGCTTCAAAAAACCGGTCAAATGTCCGTGGAAGCCGTTGCGAAACTCATTGATATCGATGTCCAAGATGAAGCCTTCTGGCATGCCAGCTTAGACGTCATTGAAGCCGAAATTGATCAGTTCTTAGAACTCACCGCATAATGAGTCCCCTTAGGCCGTTGCCTAAGGGGCTTTTTTCTCTTGAAAAACCAAGGCGTTGAGCCTATAATAAAGAAAACCGTTGATGGTAGTGGGTGAAGACCTTTAGGGAAGCGTGAACAGTGAAACCACGCACAGTCTTGAAACCGCCTATTTCGCTACTGGAGGGATGCTAATTCCATCCGCTTATCCAGCGTTAAGGATTTTAAAGTGCTCACGTTTTTTTAGGTGAGAACCAAGGTGGTACCGCGGATACGATTCGTCCTTCTATTAAAGAGGGATTTTTTTATTTTTAGGAGGCATTATGGAAGCATTCGATTCGCTTAAACAAAGCTTTTTAAAGGCACTTGAGACGGTCTTTAAAGAGGCTGAACTGGCCGAACTCAAAGCGGAATATCTCGGGAAAAAAGGAAAAGTCACGCAGCTGATGCAGGCGATGAAAGATTTATCGCCTGAAGAGCGTCCAGCGTATGGACAAAAAGTAAACCAATTAAAAAATGAACTTTCGGATGCTTTAAATGCGCACAAAGAAGCGTTAGAAAACGCCCGCATTGAAGCGCAACTCGCGACCGAAAAAATCGACGTGACTTTGCCGGGGCACGATATGTCGGTGGGAAGTTCACACATTCTCACGCAAATTGTGGAGTCGATTGAAGACTTATTCATTGGGCTTGGGTACCAAATCAAAGAAGGCCCTGAGATTGAATCCGATGAATACAACTTTGAAAAACTCAATTTACCCAAGAATCATCCCGCTCGGGATATGCAAGATAGTTTTTACATTGACCCCAACACCCTTTTAAGAACGCATACGTCGCCCGTTCAAGTCCGGACGATGCTGGAATATGGGGGGAGTAAACCGGTCAAAATCATTTGTCCGGGAAAAGTGTACCGCCGCGACGATGATGACGCAACGCATTCCCATCAGTTCATGCAGATTGAAGGCTTGGTGGTCGATCAAAAAACGACCATGGCCGATCTTAAAGGCACCCTTTTAAAATTGGCCCAAACGATGTTTGGTCCAGACCGCACCATCCGTTTAAGACCGTCATATTTCCCGTTTACCGAACCTTCGGTGGAAGTGGACGTGAGTTGTTATAACTGTGAAGGCACGGGGTGTTCGATTTGTAAGCACACCGGTTACATTGAAATATTGGGGGCCGGCATGGTTCATGACAATGTCCTCAAGATGAGTGGGTATGACCCCAATGTGTACCAAGGATTTGCCTTTGGCATTGGGGTGGAACGCATTGCCATGCTCAAATACGGCATTGAAGATATTCGCCATTTTTATACGAATGACATGCGCTTTTTACGCATGTTTAACCAGTAAAGGAGCGCTTTTATGAACGTATCGATGCAATGGTTAAATGACTATATTAAAGCGACCATAGACCCTAAGGACCTCGCTGAAAAGTTCTCGCTTCACGCCCAAGAAGTCGCGGATGTGACACCTTTATACCAAGCAGAAGGGCTTGTCTTGGGCCGGGTCTTAAAGACGGAGACTATCCCGGATAGTAAAAATAAAAAATGCCAGGTGCAAGTGGGCGACGCTATCCGGACCATCGTCTGTGGCGCCCCCAATGTGGCGGCGGGTCAAGACGTGATTGTGGCTGATATTGGCGCTACACTTCCCGGGGGCATTCAAATAAAAACCGCTAAGATTAATGGGATTGAGTCCGCAGGGATGATCGTCTCACTCGATGAAATCGGCCTCGATAAAAAATACCATCAAGAAACAGGGATCCATGTCTTAGAACCCGCCGGAGCGGATTCTTTAGACACCTTAGGATTTAATGATCAAGTGATTGAACTTGAACTCACCCCCAACCGGATGGATTTGATGAGCATGCTGGGCGTCGCGTATGAAGTGAGTGCCCTTTATGAAGTGCCTCTGACTTTGCCAAAAGTTACGGTGAAAGAATCAAATCAAGTAAATCCGGTTAAAACCGTGATTGACACCGATTTATGCGATGCTTACTATGGCCGGGTGATCGATGATATCACTATTAAAGAAAGCCCTGAGTGGCTTAAAAACCGGCTCATTGCCGCCGGCATAAGACCCATCAATAACATCGTGGATGTGACCAACTATGTCATGATTGATCTCGGTCAACCCCTCCACGCCTTTGATTTGGACACGATTCCTTCCGAAACGATTCGGGTGAAAGCGGCGGAAGCCGATGAAACCTTTACGACACTGGACGGTCAAGAAAGGACCCTTCAAAAAGGGGATATCTTGATTACCGATGGCAAAAAGCCCATCGCACTCGGCGGAGTCATGGGGGGCTTAGACACCGAAGTCAGTCTTAAAACCACCCGCGTCTTTTTAGAAAGTGCCCTTTTTAATGCAACCCGGATTGGACAAACGTCCAGACGCTTGGATTTAAGAAGTGAAGCTTCCCTAAGATTCGAACGGGGCATCGCCCATGACCGCGCCCTTTTAGCTCTTGATAAAGCGGCTCAAATGATGGCCAATCTCGGCGGTGGAACGGTTGCTCAAGGGATCTCTAAAGCGGAAAGAAACGTGCATACACCGTGGGATATCTCGCTTCCTTTAAGCCGAGTCAATGGGGTTTTAGGCACGGCCTTAACCATTGATGAAGCTAAGCAAATACTCAGCCGCTTACACCTTGATGTCACCGTCCAAGGTGACGTGTTAATGGTCTTAGTGCCCGTGAGGCGTTTAGACATCAAGACCGAGCAAGACTTGATTGAAGAAATCGGCCGGGTCTATGGGTATAATCAACTCCCCATCACCTTACCGTCTACGAACACTGAAGGGGGCTTAACGGCCTATCAGCGGAAACGCCGTCAGATTAAAAGACATCTAGAGGGTCTAGGATTATTTGAAGCAATCACGTATTCCTTGACCCATCCGGATAAAGAAAAAGGATTTACTGAAGCAAAAGGTACCCACGTTTTAAGACCCTTATCGGAGGACCATCAAAGCTTACGTCAAACCTTGATTCCAAGCTTACTTGATGTTTTAAAATATCATCACGCTCGGCAGATGGAAAGCGTCCACGTGTTTGAAATGGGCCATGTGTATCTCACCGAAGAAACTGAGACCTTAGCGCTGGCCCTCTCGGGTCCGTGGCATGAAGCACCCTGGAAAGTGGCCCGACCCTTAGACTTTTTTGTGCTCAAAGGCGTCATCACCCATGTGCTTGACCTCTTTGGCGTCACTGCGACATTTAAACCGGCCATGCTCCCTGCGCTGCACCCGCATCAGACGGCTGAACTGGTGGTTGATGGGAATGTCGTTGGGTTTTGTGGAGCGGTGCATCCCAAAACACTCAATGCCTACGACCTCAAAGAAGCCTTCGTGGTGGAAATCTCAATCGGTAAACTTAAAGCATACTTCAATGAAGAAAATCGGTATATTCCGGTGTCAAAAATGCCATCAGTCAAGCGAGACGTGGCGTTCATTGTGGATGAGGCTTTACCGGCAGAATCGTTGATCAAGGCAGCCCTTGACGCCCATGTGGATCATTTATACGACGTAGAAATCTTTGATGTCTACACGGGGAAACCATTATTAGATACGGAAAAATCACTGGCGTTAAGACTGTATTTTAACGATAAAACCGGGACCTTTAAAACTGCGGATATCGATCGCTTAATGGACCAACTCACGGCGCATTTAACCCAAACCTTAAACATCCGCATTCGAACTTAAAAATAGAGACTTCGGTCTCTTTTTTTATTGGTCGAGTCGCTCTAGAAAACGCATACATCTAGTGATACAATAAAAGCATCAAAGTTGGTGAGGGCGCCGCATGCAAATTGGGGTTTTAAAAGAAATTAAAAATAACGAACACCGCGTCGGAATGACACCCGATGGCATCAGTCATTTGGTGAAAAACGGGCATGATGTCTTCGTTCAAATTGGGGCGGGTGAAGGCTCTGGCATCAATGACAGTGAATATTTAGAAGCAGGAGCCCATCTATTAAAATCCGCGGAAGAAGTTTGGCAAAAAGATCTCATTGTGAAAGTCAAAGAACCCCTTAAAGAAGAATATAGGTTTCTCAGAGAAAATCAAATTTTATTTACCTTTTTACACTTGGCCGCAGACCGGCCCTTGACCGATGCTTTACTTCAGGCTAAAACCACGGCGATCGCCTATGAAACCGTGGAAGAAAATGGAGAACTTCCGTTACTCAGGCCGATGAGTGAAGTGGCGGGAAGACGCAGTGTGATTGTCGGGGCCACCTATTTAGAAAAACATCGGGGTGGGGCTGGCATATTGCTTTCTGGGGTTCCCGGCGTGCCTAAAGGCAATGTCGTCATCATCGGGGGCGGCGTCGCGGGCATCAGTGCTGCGCGCATGGCGCTTGGCCTTGGGGCCAATGTCACCCTGTTAGAACTCAAAGAAAGTAAACTCCGGAAACTCGAAGATATATTTGGCACGTCCATACACCTGCTGAAAAGTAATCCCTTAAACATCGAAAAAAGTGTGAAAAGCGCCGATGTGTTGATTTCAACGGTCTTGATTCCAGGGGCTAAAGCCATCACTTTGGTCAAAGAAGATTGGGTCAAAGCGATGCCTAAAGGCTCCGTTATTATTGATATATCGATCGATCAAGGGGGAACCATTGAAACCATCGATCGGACCACAACGCATGACGATCCGGTCTATCTCAAACACGGTGTGGTTCATTATTCGGTTCCTAATATTCCAGGCGCCACGCCCCGGACATCGACGTATGCCTTAACCAACGCGACCACCCATTACATTGAAGCCTTAGCGCGGCACGGATTAGACGGGGCATTTGAGAAGTTCCCGGAACTACAAAAAGGCTTAAATACCTATCAAGGTCAGGTGACTTATGAAGCCGTCGCCGAAGCATTCAACCTTCCCTTTCAGGCGTTTAAATAACGGCGAAAATGTCCCGGTTTAACTGGGACTTTTTTTATTTTAAGCCTTTAAATATGCTATAATATGGCTATCCAAAGAGAGTGATTAAATAGGTTTTAAAGTCTATGAAATCCTTAAAGATGAATGCCCGAAATACGTATTCGAATCAAAAAGGCGTCATGATCATATTAGTCCTTTTAGAAGTGGTGGCGTTTGCCGCGTTGACAGGGACAGTATTCGGCGCTGTTTTGGTCTTACCCATTCATGTGGGGAGTGCGTATGCGTTTATCAAACTCTCCAAAGGCAGCCCAGCTGAACCGGGTGATTTGGTGGTCAGTTTAAGAGGCAATCAATATTTTAATCATGTCATCCAACTGTTTTTAAGGGGCCTTTATACCTTTTTATGGGCGTTGTTATTCATCGTCCCCGGCATCGTTAAATCATACAGCTACTTTTTAGCGCCTTACATCTTGGCCGATAACCCCGACGAAAAAAATCCCATCGAACAATCGATGCGGATGATGAATGGCCATAAAGCCGAACTCTTTTTCTTACAACTTTCGTTCATCGGCTGGTATCTTTTAGGCGCGCTGACGCTAGGAATTTTAACCCTTTTATTTGTGCAACCCTATTACCGTCAAACCATGGCGAATTATTACGAATATATTAAATCCAACCAATAGGAGAATGACATGGCAATTTACGATCAAGTACTAATCATTTATGGCAGCGAGACGGGCAACACCGAACGCGCCGCTGAAATCATGGCGAGTGTATTAAACCGTCAAGAAGGCATTCAAGCCGAAACGATGAACGTCGGCGATTTACGCGTCGAAGAAAAACTCAAAAACGCCAAAGCCGTTTTAATGGGCGCATCCACCTGGGATCACGGACTTCCTCAAGATGATTTCAAAGCTTTCATGGAAGATGTCGACGCTGCCCTTATTAAACCCTTAGAAGTAGGGATTTTTGGGTTTGGAGATCCGGAAGGATTCCCTGAAGCATTCTGCGGAGCCACCGATGTCATTCGGGGTTGGCTTCATAAGATAGGAGCCACCGTCGTCGGTGATAACTTGCGCTTAGGGGCCGACGCCGATGATGTCCGCAATGAGTTAGAAACCTTTGCTTTAAGATACGTCGGCATTGCGACCGATTTAGACCCGACCCATGTCATTAACTAACGGAATGTGCGGTTGAGCACCGGCCGGATTATTAAACTGACGGGAGGCATTTACACCGTGTTTGATGGGGTGGATGAAGTGCCCTGCCGCCCGCGTGGATTATTCCGCCATCAAGCGATTGACCCCCGGGTAGGCGATACCGTCACGTTTGAAAAAAAAGAAGGGCTCATCACCGCGGTGGATGAACGGCATTCGATGCTGAAAAGACCCCCGGTGGCCAATGTCGATCAGGCGCTCATTTTAATGAGTGCCAATCCCCCGGAGTTTTCAACGATACTGCTGGACCGTTTTTTGGTCCAGATTGCGATTGCTGAGATTGATGGCATCATCATCATGACGAAAATGGATCTTTTAAGCCCCGATCAAACGAAGGCTTTAAAAGAGACCATGCGTTTTTATGAACGCTACTTTGATGTTCGGTATATTTCTAAACATGACGAAAAAACCACCGAGCCTTTAAAATCGCTGTTTAAAGACAAATTAACGGTGTTTGCCGGCCAAACAGGGGCGGGAAAAAGCAGTTTAATCAATGTTTTATCCCCCGATTTAAACTTAAAAACGGGCGAGATTTCTAAAGCATTAGGCCGCGGAAAACATACGACGCGGCACGTGGAACTTTGGCACCGTTTTGATGGGTTTATCGTTGATACCCCAGGCTTTTCTAAACTTTCTTTTGAGGATTTAGACAAAGAAGCTTTACGCGATTATTTTATTGAATTTAAAGACGTGCAAGCCCGCTGTAAATTCCGGACGTGTCAACATCTAAACGAACCGGGATGCGCGGTAAAAGATGCGTTAGAAAACGGAGACATCCCAGCCCACCGGTATCAAAGTTATCAAAAAATTTATGAAGAATTAAGAGACTTGGAATACTAAAAGGAGCCTTATGATTATCGCCCCGTCACTGCTCGCGGCCGATTTTACGGCCTTAAGCGATGAATTAAAGCTCATAGAAGATGCTAGATGGCTTCATCTAGACGTGATGGACGGACACTTTGTGCCCAATCTTTCGTTTGGACCGATGGTCATAGAAGCCATCCGACCGTTATCGTCGCATGTGTTTGACACGCATTTAATGGTATCCAATCCCGAGCGATTGATCGATGCTTACATCGATGCGGGAAGTGACCGGATTACTTTTCACGGGGAAGTCGAAAGTGATATTCAAAGCGTGCTGGATCACGTCAAATCCCGGAATATTCCGGTTGGTTTATCGATCAAACCGGGCAGTGATGTCGCCTTAATTGCCCCGTATTTACCCCAACTCGACCACGTCTTAGTGATGAGTGTGGAACCAGGGTTTGGCGGCCAAAGCTTTATGCATCATTCCTTAGAAAAAATCAGTGCGTTAAAAACCTTAAGAGAAAACCTCGAAGCCTCCTTTTTAATCGTCGTGGATGGGGGCATTAATTTAGAAAATATTGATGACGTCTTAGCCGCAGGTGCGGATGTATGTGTGGTTGGTTCATCCATTTTTAAAGCCGCAGATCCGAAAGCGGCCCTGAAAGCTTTTTATGATCGTTAATATTTTTGCGCCGCCGGTGCCTTATGAAATAACTACGAACGCCAACTATACCATCGCGGTGGAATCTGCCGCGCTTTTTTTAGTTGAAAAAAACCACCCTGTGGATTTAATCGTGGGTGATTTTGATTCCAGTGATTTAAAAGAGATTAAAGCGCTTTATCCAACAACACCGGTTCATGAGCACGCGGCCAGGAAAGATGAAACCGATACGATGCTTGCGGTATTAGAAGCGCTCAAGAAAAATCCTTCGGCCATATATCTATACACTAATGCGGGGGTCCGACTGGATCATTCGCTGGCGAATTTACGGTTATTAACCATGGGCCCCATTGTGCTACTCAATGATCATATTCGTGCGTATACATTAAGTCCTGGCACGCACCGCATTGACCCGGTTCATCCGTATGTGTCTTTATTTGCCGCCCCCCACGTCGAGGGGTTAAATGTCGGTGGGTTCAAATATCCTTTAAAAGATGCGACCCTCACCTATAAAGATACGATCGGGATATCCAATGAAGGTAGCGGTCAGATTTCACTGACATCTGGGACATTGCTGGTGATTGAATCTCGGGATTGAGGCAAAAAAAAGACCCAAGCCTTAGACTCGAGTCAATTTGTTTTTCTTCAGGGCACGGGCTGAAACATAGACCGTTTTCACTTTTCCATCTTCTTCAATACGCACTTTTTGTAAGTTCGCTTTCCATTGACGTTTCGTCGAATTCAGTGAGAAAGAGCGAGTATTTCCTGACATATTTTTTTTACCGGTTACGTAGCATTCTTTAGCCATTGATTAGCACCTCCTAAAGATTATGTGTAATCGCTCAAGTAGTATAGCATACCGCCCGGCTTTGGCAAGCCTTTATTTAAAGGTGTGACATTGAGTTGCAAAAAATGTATAATAACTTGCAGTAAAAGCATTTCGGTGCTAAAATGAACTATGGCAAATCATGCTATTCTTATAACCCGTGCACATTGCGCACATGGAGGCCAATATGAGTACACGTGAAATTGACGGTAATCTCTTAAAATTAATTATAAAAAATGGTACCATAAAACTTAAAAATCAACACCAAGAAATTAACGATCTGAATGTTTTCCCGGTCCCAGACGGTGATACGGGTTCCAATATGCAATCGACCATGATGTCAGGCGTCAGTGCCATTGAATCACTGAATGACGAATCCATCGATGTCGTAGGTAAAGCCTTATCCCGTGGGTTATTGATGGGTGCTCGAGGAAACTCAGGCGTCATTTTATCGCAGCTTTTTTCAGGGTTTTCAAAAGCCTTTAAAGAGCGTAAAACCGCGAATGCCCCTGCCTTAATCGAAGGCCTTCAACAAGGGGTCGAACAAGCGTATGGCGCAGTCATTAATCCCGTGGAAGGGACGATTTTAACGGTGGCAAGAGAAGCGGCCGCGAAAGCCCAGTCCATCGCCACAGAAGATTCCGATATCATTGAAGTTTTAAACGTCTATTTAGAAGAAGCCAAACAATCCCTTGAACGGACCCCTGACATGTTACCAGTCTTGAAAGAATCGGGTGTGGTCGACAGCGGTGGAGCCGGTCTTATTTTAATTGTTGAAGGCATGATTTCAGCCCTCAAAGGCGAAGTTTTCACGGAAGAAAAAGTGGATCCCACCATTGGCGTGCACCACGATATCGAAGGGGAAGTTGAATTTGGCTATTGCACCGAATTCATTATCGAACTCGATGAAGCCAAACCCTTTGACACGGATATCTTTAAAGCACAACTTCAAGAATTGGGTGATTCCATTGTGGTCGTAGCAGACGATGAAATCTGCAAAGTCCACATTCACACCGTGACCCCAGGGGATGCGTTAAACCTCGGTCAACGTTACGGAGAATTCATCAAGCTGAAAATTGAAAACATGACCGTGCAACATGAAGAACTCAAAAAACAAAACCAATCGCTGAAGAAAAAAGAAGTCAAACAAAAATACGGCCTCATTACCGTCGTGAATGGCCCAGGACTCCGCTCGATGTTTGAAGAAATGGGGGTCAACGTGGTCATTGAAGGCGGCCAAACGATGAATCCGAGTACGCAAGATTTCATAGATGCCATCGACGCAATAAACGCCGAAAACATCATCATCATCCCCAACAATAAAAATGTCTTTTTATCCGCCGAAACCGCCGCGAATGAAGTGACCGATAAAAATGTCATCGTCATTCCAGCCAAAACGATTCCTCAAGGGTATGCATCACTCACGATGTTTGATGCCAACCAAGATGTGGATGCGGCCATTGAAGAAATGCATGAACTCATTGCTCATGTCCGGACCGGCGAAGTCACCCATGCCGTTCGGGACACGAAAATTAATGGCCTTAAAATCAACAAAGGGGACTATTTAGGCATTGCGGAAGGCTCGATTGTCTCTGCTCAAACCAGCCGCTTAGATACCGTCAAGTTCTTGTGCGGAGATATCATCCTTCCGGACAGTGAAATTGTCACAATCATGGTCGGGGAAGCGCCCGATGCCAAAGAAGTTAAAGCGGTGAAAAAATATCTCGCTGATATGTTTGGCCATGTCGAAGTCGAAGTCATCGATGGCAAGCAAAGCGTGTACGATTACTTAATCGCCGTCGAGTAAAATGGTATGATAAAGCTAGGGGTTAGCCCCTAGCTTTTTTTATATCTAGAGATAAATGATGAAACTAAATACGATTCCTGGCATTGGGCCTAAAACCTTAGAAAAACTCACCGCTCTCAAGATCTTAACCGTGGAAGATCTTCTTTTAACTGTGCCCAAAAGCTACGATGAACGTAAACTTTGCCCCACGATTTTAGAAACCCCGGCCTATTACAAAGCGACCGTCGAAAGCGCCCCCAAAATATTTTCGATCCGGCGAAATCTAAAACGCTTAACGTGTAAAATCAATGTGTTGGGCACTTCAGTCCAAATGGCATTATTTAATCAGACTCACTGGTTTCATCAATTAAACGTGGGAACTGAAATCGTCATTTATGGAACCATAAAACCGTCGATGACTGCGCAAAAAGTATTCTTGGCGGCGAATTTCAAGCCCGGCATAACACCCAATTATCGCCTCAAAAAATTAAGCGATACACGCTTTCAAGGATTTGTGGAAAAAGCCTTTGAAGGACTGACCATCCCCGAAAGTCTCCCCGAAGTGATTCGTCACAAATTCCAACTCAAAAGCCGTCATGAGACGTTATTTTACGCGCATTTTCCCAGGTCCATGCAAGACGTTGAAGCGTTTTTTACCTGGCAAAAGATCGCCTATCTTACGGCCCGAGAAATCGGCCGAAGTCAATCCGATAAAGCCCCTTTAGGGGCGGCTAAACCCGTTGATCCTGCGCACTTAGATGGCTGGATAAAACGGTTACCTTTCACGCTCACAAAGGGTCAACACGATAGTGTAAAGGTGCTAGTCGATGACTTAAAAGCGCCCCGGCCTGCCCGCCGTTTACTCCAAGGGGATACGGGATCGGGTAAAACGGTGGTCGCATTACTTTCCAGTGTCCTTTTGATGAAGCAAGGGTTTCAAGTGGCGTTCATGGCGCCCACCGAAATTTTAGTAGAACAACACCATAAGATGTTTCAATCATTATTCGGAAGTGCGTTTAAGAGTACTGTACTGACGGGATCTTTAGATAATAAAGTCTTAAAAAATCGCTTAAGCGCCCTTAAATCTGGAGACATCGACATCGTCTTTGGGACCCATCTTTTATTTAGTCCCTCCACGCACTTTCATAAGTTGGGTCAAGTCATCATCGATGAACAACATCGGTTTGGGGTCAACCAACGCGAAGCACTCATGCAAAAAGGCACCTCCGCTGATCTCATCAGTTTATCGGCCACCCCCATTCCTAGAACCCTCGCCTTAACCCTTTATCAAGGCATGGATGTGACCACACTCAAGGAAATGCCGGCCAACCGCCAACCCGTAAAAACGGAAGTCATCCCACTTAAAGACGCGAAAACCTTGGATTACATGATCGACATGACCTTCGAAGAAAACCAACAAGTTTTCATCGTCGCCCCACGCATTGAAGATGATGACATGCTTTTAAGCGTTGAACGCATTGAATCGTATTACCGCACACGCTTCAAAAATGCGCGCATTGCGACGCTGCATGGGCAACAACCTGCGACCGAAAAAACTGTGACTCTGCAGGCTTTTCAAGCGCATGAAATTGATCTACTGATTGCCACGTCGGTGATTGAAGTGGGCATTGATGTGAAAAATGCGGGATTGATGCTCATTTATCACGCAGAGCGGTTTGGCTACGCCCAACTTCATCAACTCAGAGGAAGACTCGGAAGGCATCACATTCCAGGCGTATGTTATCTCCTTTACCAGGGAAATGCCCAGGTTAAAGAGCGGCTGACGGTCTTAAAAACCATGACCGATGGCTTTGAGATTGCCCAGATGGATTTAAAAATGCGTGGCTTTGGGACTTTGTTTGGCACCGATCAAACCGGCTTTAGCGCGCTTCAAGCATGGCCCTATGAAGAAACATTGGCCCTCATTGAAACAATTCAAGAAACCTTACAGTCTACGCCTTAAATCATGCGGCTTTGCCTTATAATAAAGATACGATTGAGCCTTGAAGGGGCTATGCTATAATGGGAACATTTAGAGGTGAATCATGATACATATTGCAGTCGATGGAATGGGGGGCGATTACGCCCCTAAAGAACAAATTGAAGGCGTTTATAAAGCCTTAAAATCGTTTGATGATATTCATCTCACCGTATTCGGTGAGTACGATAAAATGGCGCCTTATTTAAAAGGCGAACACCCGAGGCTTTCCTTTGTGGAAACCCATGGCGTCATTGAAATGGGTGAAAAAGATCCCATCGGTGCCATCCGTAAAAACCGCAAAAGCTCAATGGCGATGGCCTTAAAAGCTGTCAAAGACGGTACGCATGCGGCGTGTGTATCGAGTGGAGCCACGCAAGCGCTGATTGCGGGCGCACACATTTTAATCGGCCGGATGAAAGGGATTAAGCGCACAGCGATTGCGCCGGTACTGCCCACAACAGACCCCAAAAAACCCTTCATTTTAATTGACTCCGGAGCCAATGTGGAAATCAAAGCGGAATACATGGTCCAACAAGCATATTTTGCGACGGTGTATGCGCGGGAAGTATTAGGCGTTGAATCGCCAACGGTGGGCCTGATTAATATCGGTACGGAAGAAGGTAAAGGGCGCCTACTGGATACGCAAGTGGCCAGTTTACTCAAAACCCATGAAGCGGTCACGTTTTATGGCAACGTAGAGCCCAAAGATGTCTTGAGTCCACCGTGTGATATTTTACTCAGCGATGGCTTTACGGCCAACATTCTGATGAAGACGATTGAAGGAACAGCCAAAGGGATGGGGACCATTTTAAAAGAAGAATTAAGCCGCGGCATCTTCGGTAAAATCGGCCTAATTTTTTCTCTCGGTAACTTGAAACGCTTTAAGAAACGCTTAGATCCTGCTGAAATTGGCGGGGCCATGATTTATGGATTGGACGGGGTATTGATCAAAGCCCAAGGGGCGTCCAAAGCCAACGGTTTTTACAACGGCATCCGACAAGCACGAGATGTGGTGAGCAAAGATGTGCTTGGCAAAGTCAAAACCATCATTGAGGCCGATACCCCGTCATGAAAGCTTTAGAAGCCCAATTTCAACTCGACTTTAAGACACCTGATCTTTTAGAGCGGGCGATGACTCATTCTTCCTATGCGCATGAGCACCATACCTTGTCCAATGAACGACTTGAATACATTGGGGATGCCGTGCTGGATTTGATTATTGCGGATTATTTATACCGCAAAGACGCCCATGCCACCGAAGGCTACATGACCAAAACTAGAGCCCAATACGTGAATGAAAAAGCCTTGGTGGTCTATGCCAAAAAAGCCCACTTAGAGCGCTATTTAAAACTGGGCATCGGGGAAGAAAAATCGGGGGGACGCATGCGTGATGCCCTTTTAGCCGATGCGTTTGAAGCGTTTTTGGGTGCCATTTTTCTTGATAAAGGCTTAAAGGAAGTCTATAAAGTCACCGATGCCATCGTCATCCCTGAACTGGAAAATCCTCACTCTGAAATCTATCAAGACTACAAGAGTGAACTGCAAGAAATGGTTCAATCCGATCACCGCCAACTTTCCTATCAAGTTTTTAAAGAAGAAGGACCCTCGCATAATAAACGTTTTTTTGTCCGTGTATACATGGAAGATATCTTAATGGGTGAAGGTGAAGGGACCACGAAAAAACAAGCGGAACAAAACGCCGCGAAAAAAGCCCTGGATAAACTGGCCAAAGGAGAGCATATGCATGAAACCGATTTATAACGTATTATTGGAAAAACATATTCTGTCCTTTGATCAATTGGTCTTGGCGACGTTTAAAGACTTAGATCTGAGTGCCAATGAAGCAATGGCCCTTATGAAACTATACAAGTTGATGGAAAAACAAATTTCGCTCATCAAACCCTCTTTGTTTGCGGGCATGGTGAATGTCACCCCGAAAGACGCAGAAACCCTTTTAAATACACTGATTGAGAAGGGCTATTTAACGATTGAACTTTCGGATGAGGAAGGAAAAAGTAAAGAAATTTTCCATCTCGATACATTCATTTCAGAAGCCTTTAATGTGTTAGAAAAAGAAGTGAACCGGCGCATTTCATCGGCGGAAGACCAACTGATTCAGTTCATTGAAGAAACCTTTCAAAAACCACTCATCCCGGCAGATTTGGATGCGCTTGGGTATATGCTTAGAAATGGAAATACCATTGAAGAGATTAAACAAGCCGCCCTGGCCAGTGTCTCAAGTCCTTATCCCAGCATGAAAACGATTCAAAAAAATCTTTATAAAGCCCCCGTTAAAAAATACACCCCACCCCCCAAAGACGTCTTAGATAAAGTGAAACAATTATGGGAAAAGTAGATACGATTCTTTCTGTCTTCGATACTATGTATCCAACCGCTGAAACCGAACTCACATACCATAAAGATTATGAACTGTTGATTGCGGTTTTATTGAGTGCGCAGGCAACCGATGTGTCGGTCAATAAAGTGACTCCCAAGTTATTTGGGGCTTTCCCGACGTTAAAAGCCATTCATGAAGCGCCCCTAGAAGCCATTGAAGCTGAGATTAAAAGCATTGGTCTTTATAAGTCCAAAGCGAAGAACCTCCAAAAAACCGCGGGGATTTTACTTAATGAAGCCGGCGGGGTGGTGCCTAATGATATGGAATTTCTCCAAACACTACCCGGCGTCGGCCGGAAAACGGCGAATGTTGTGGTATCGGTGTTATTTAATGAACCCCGCATCGCTGTAGATACGCATGTATCACGGGTCTCTAAGCGGCTCAAACTGGCCTACAAAAAAGATACGCCACTGCAAGTTGAAAATAAACTGATGAAGAAGTTCCCCAAAGAGCGTTGGACCCGGCTCCATCACCAAATGATACTTTTTGGCCGGTATCATTGCAAAGCTCAATCGCCAAAATGTGAAAATTGTCCCTTAAAATCAGAATGCCGTTTTCCGCATATTAAAGTCACTTAACGCCGTTTGGCGTTTTTTATTTGAAATTTTTTCAATCTTACTCGCTTGAAAGTTTTGCTTTTTTCTCTAAAAATGAATTTCTTGTCCCAACCAAATGGGGCAAAAAAAATTTAGAAGGGAAATTGTAATGTACAAGTTTAAGAAAGTCTTAATCGAAAAAAATCAACACCCCGAACATTCTGCATCCGCACGATTTGGCGATTGTCTCAAACAAAAACGGTTAGAAAAAGGTCTTAATTTAAACGAAGCCACCAAAGGTATCGTCGCGTCCAGTTATTTATCGAAAGTCGAGAACCATACAATGAAGGGGGAAGATTTTAACCTCAAACTCCTCGCCGAGCGGGTCGGACTTGAATTTAAATTCAATGCCCATGACTCTGAAAGCATCCAAGTAAATGATGGTGTATTCGATGCGATTGAAGCGTTTTATAATCAAGATTTGGATGCGCTTATTGCACTTAAAGAGCAAATGACCGATCCGATGTTCACCTCTTCCAAACAACTCATGGAAGGATTTATGGCGATTTTAAAAGGTGAGTTATTTGTCTCTAAAGAAATCATCGAAGGCCTTTGGAGTCGCTATCAAGCGTTAGCGTTAAACGATCAAATTGGCCTCAGTTTACTCTATGTGGTTCAGTCGTATTACGCGAATGAACACATCCGTGGATATCATACCATCCAATTAATGGACCAATTAAAAGTCAATCACCATGAATATAATTTTTTAATGAATTATTATGGCTATTTGATTGCGGAAACCGTGGAAAATCCCCGCATGGCACAGCGCTTTTTTAACCGGGCAAATCGGGTGGCTAGTATGCTATTTAATCACGAGTATAAAGCAGGCTTAGACCTGCACCATTTGATGTTTTTGAATGAGACTGATCCAGAGTATGTCTTTAGTGAATGCATCAAACGCGCGAGTTTTAAGGTTCCTGAGCGTTGGCTCAACATTAAAACGCTCATCTGTTTAAAAAACGCGCTCGCACTCGGCCATCACTGCCCTGACATTGTCCTCAATGAAAAACTTAAAGACGATGCGTATTATGAAGTCAAATGGATTCAAGCGAAAGCCTACAAACAATTTGACGATGAAGCATTTGAATCGGTCCCCCCGCTTCAGTTGATTTATAAAAAGCTATATGAACTGGCCAAACTGACAGACCCATCCGAACGCGCGAAATTTTTAAGAAGTGATGTACTCCCGGACCTCAAGATTGTTTATTTACCGCAAATCGCGCGGGAAGTTTACCAGGAAATGGCGGAGTACCAACGCAGCATCAATCGCTACAAAGAAGCCGATAGTCACATCCGGCAACTCACCAAATACCTCCAACGCATCGAGTCTGTTTAAGCGCTTTTTAAAGGCTTAATACCCCCTGATTATGCTATACTTGAACGTAATTAGGAGGCTTTATGACCGCAGAAGAACGCAGCACGATGCTCGGCACGATGAATGTCAAACGGTTGGTATTTAAACTGGCCATCCCTGCCATCATCGCCATGTTTGCCAATGCTTTATACAATTTAGTCGATACGTTATTTGTCGCGTGGGACAGTGGTGAAATCGCCATTGGAGCCCTTGCAATTGCCTTTCCCGTTCAACTGATTATTTTAGCCTTAGGGTTAATGATTGGAATCGGGTCCGCGTCTATTTTTTCCAGGGCCTATGGCCGAGGCGATCAAGAGACGATGAAACGCGCCGTCATGACGGCGCTCACCATGACCTTACTCATATCTTCGACCTTAACGGTATTAGGACTCGTCTTTTTAGAGCCTTTACTTCGTTTATTTGGGGCGACGGCTTCTAATATTGGGTTTGCTCAAGATTATTTAGGGTTTATTATGATTTCTTTGATCCCGTACTCAGGGGGTTTAGTGTTAACCAACTTAACCCGGGCTGAGGGAAGAGCCTCCATTGCGATGAAAAGCTTGTTGATTGGGGCCATCGTCAATATTGTCTTAGATCCCATATTCATATTCCCTTCTCTATTAGGAATTCAACTCCTCGATTTAGGAGTCACCGGTGCCGCCATTGCGACGCTGATTGCCAAAACGTTATCCTTCGCATACATCTTATATCATGCGCTTTCCAAAGAAAGTGCGTTGATGATTAACTTGAAATATATTTTTAAAATTGATTTTAAAATGGTCGGTGAAATATTTATCATCGGGATGCCCACATTCATCCGTAATGTTTTAGGGGCTGTCTTGGTCATCATCGTCAACCAATTGATCAATCAGTACGCCCCCGATGACCCGGCCATTTATATTTCCATCTATGGGGTGATCACCCGTTTGATTACGTTCTTGTTACTCCCAGGCATTGGACTCGTGCAAGGATTGCAACCGATTGTGGGCTTTAACTATGGGGCGAAAAACATTAAACGTTTAACCCAAAGTATTACTTTTTCACTCGCCTTAATCACCCTTTATTTCTTTACCATGAGTGCCATCACGGTCGTCTTTTCTGAATCTTTCTTCACCATCTTTTCCAGAGATGCTGATGCTTTCTTTATCGCTACGGGTGGCCGGGCGTTTAGGATTATTTCCTTAGGGTTTGGCCTGATTGGCTTTCAAATCATGATGTCTTCCATTTATCAAGCTATGGGATATGCGAAGCGGGCGCTTTTTATCGCTTTATTAAGACAATTTATTTTATTTGTTCCACTCGCCTTTATCTTCTCAAGCCTGTTTGGCCTCGATGGCATTTGGCTCACGTTTGTGGTCGCGGATGCTTTAGCAGGTTTGATTTCAGTCGGTTTTTATTTCCACCAAGTGAAACAATTTAAGCTTGAACTCACAACCGCTTAATCCCATCAATCGAAAAAAAATCTCAACCTTTGGGTTGAGATTTTTTGGTTAAATATTCGAATATAACTTATGTCAATTTCTTTAAAATTTTATTGGCCAGCCCCAGATAGATGACCCCGATATCTTCATGCATGTCATAGATGCCTTTATGGGACGTGGGCGCTTGGATGGGGATTTCGCCTAAGACATCGACTCCCAGTTTAGTTGCCACCGTTTTTCCGCCGCCTTCTCCGAAGATGGGGTAAGTTTTTCCTTCGGCTTCAAAGGCCGTCATGTTTTCAATGACCCCTAAGAGTTCGTGTTCAAGTTGCTTGGCCGCAAATCCTGCTTTAACTGCGACATTAGAGGCGCTCGGATGCGGGGTGGTGACGATTACCATTTCACATTTGGGGATGATTTTTTGAATGTCCATCGCCACATCCCCCGTGCCGGGAGGTAAATCAACGATGATGTATTCGGTGTCTTCGGCCCATTTTACATCGTAAAAGAAGTGGTTGAGCATTTTTCCAAGCATCGGGCCCCGCCACATAAGGGGCTGGTCTTCTTTGAGGAAAAATTCCGTCGCGATGACTTCAAGGTCGAAGGCCTTAAAGGGAATGATCTTTTGGTCTTCATCGGCTTTTGGAAGCTCGACGGGTAAATCGAGTAAATTGGGAATCGATGAACCGTATATATCGGCATCAATGATGGCGGTCTTTTTACCGATGCGTGAAAAGGCGACGGCTAGGTTGGCTGCCACCGTAGACTTACCGACGCCGCCTTTGCCTGAGGCGACACCGATGTAGGTGATTTCACGTTTTTCATCCACAACGCTGCCTTGTTTTTTGAGGGCTTCAAAGGTGATTTTAAGCCCTTGATAGCCCATATCAAGTTTAATGACTTTCGCGAGGGCTCGGTTGAGTTTTTTCTTCGTGTCTTCATCGACTTTATGAATCCCCAATATTAAGGTGACACGGTTATCTTCGGTAATATCAATGAACTGAATTGCATTGTTTTCTTTGAGCGATTTCTCATTCGATGGATCAATGATCGATTCGATGGCTTCTTTAATGTCGGTTTTTGCGCCCATGGGTTCACCACACTTTCTTAAGGTTTATTATAGAGGTTTTACGTGTGACTTTCAAACGCGAATCGGCGGCGTTATTTCTTGTTCAGCCAAGTTTTCTTTGGTTTTTGATTCAATTAATTGACTGATTTTTAGTTCAAAATCAAGCAAGGGGTGTTGACCGGCTTTGGCGGAAGTGTAAAACGGTAAATTGGTTGTTTTTTTGATTTGATTCAAATAAGTTTGGCCGCGATCGTTCATGCCGAGAATTCGGATGTAAGGCGGCGTTTTATAGGTACTAAATGTTTCGGGTGTATGCAATAGAAAGTGCATCATGGCTCGCCCTAAATGGGCGTAGGTGTAACGTGGGGTTTTAACGCGTTCTAAAAACTCGAGCATCGAAGGAGCCGTTTTAACTTTTAAAAACCGGTTTTCTAATCCTTCGTAAAATCCGAATTGGTCTTTAAACGCTTCCGCATCAATCATTTTTAAGCGGTATATGAAGGCCTCATAAAAATCGTCTAGTTCCACCCGCTTGAGTTGATCAATCTCTGAGGCTAAGGGCTCAGGGACGTAGCGCGCGACACTTTTTCCTTGTTTAAGTTCAGTCCTTATAGCCGTGGCACTTTGAATCTTTTGAAATGTTTTTAATGCGTCATAATAGGTTCTTTTTTCTCGTTTAATGGTATCCGCGTGCATGGGTGAACCCAGTTTCTTGATCGCTTTTAAATAAGACACCCCTAAAATGTTGTTGGGGGTTAAAGCCGCATTAACGCGAGATTTTTGCGTGGCTTGAAAGGCCGCATCGGGATAGGACATGCCGTCATCGAGGGCTTCTTTTAAAGCCAATTCATAGTCCGGGCTTTCTTGCAGGGCTTGGAGCGCTTTGAGGTCTTTAATCTCGCCGCTTTCTGAGCCAAACACCAGATGATTAACCCCCAGTTGGTCGAGTAAATAAACCCCGGCTTCGGCAAAATAATCCGCCGCTTGCAAGACAAAGAAGCTCGGGATTTCAATAACTAAGTCAACGCCATTGTGAAGGGCTGTTTCCGTCCGTTTGAATTTGGAGTGCATCGCAAAATCACCCCGTTGAACGACCGATCCGCTCATCACGGCGACCGTCACATCGGGCTTTATGAGAGCTTGACTTTGCCGGATATGATAGGTATGCCCAAAATGCATGGGATTATATTCGGTGATGAGTCCAAGTGCTTTCATCTTTACACCTCGCTAGCATTATACTATGATTAAGTTATGCATTGGCCCCTTTCTAAAATGAGGAGTGAGATGATGAAATGGTCAAGTGAACAACTACTTAAACTCGCGCACCAAGGACTCACATTTTCTGAGACGGTCGATTACAGTTCACTGCTCACGGGCAACGATGATATCTTAGCCGTGTCGCCCGCAAAAATAGACGGGGAATATTCCTTTCATGACCCTGATTTCATCTTTGATTTAACGATTTCAGTGACGCTTACCATGGCCTGCAGTAAAACGTTGAAACCAGTCGAAGTGCCGCTTTTTATCGAAGTCGAAGAAGTCTTCAGTCATTTTGTCGGTGAAGATAGCCGTTTAATTGAACAAAACACAGTTGACTTATACCCAATTGTGTGGTCTAATATTTACTTGGAAAAACCCCTCAAAGTTGTCCATCCTGAAGCTGAAGATTTAGACTTTGATGAACCCTCTAAACCCAAGGGCCATCCCGGCTTGCAAGATTTAGAAAAATACAAATAAGGAGGCGTTTATGGCAGTTGTTCCTCAACGGAGAACTTCCAAGACTCGCAAAAGAAAACGCCGGACGCATTTCAAGCTGACCGCCCCTGGTATGGCTGTGTGTGAAAACTGTGGAGATATGAAACTCTCTCACCGTGTATGTCCGTCATGCGGGTTCTACAATGGAAAACTTGTGAAAGCACCCAAAGAAGAAAGTGCAGAAATCGCAAGCGAATAACCCAAAAGAAAAACGCGTGAAGCGTTTTTTCTTTACCAGGAGTTTATATGCACGTCCCGGTTTTATTTCAAGAAGCCATTGACGCTTTAAATCTATCCCCTGAAAAAACCATGGTCGATATGACGCTCGGTGGCGCTGGCCATGCGAGTGCGATTTTTAAGCAACTTAAAGGTGGCACATTCATCGGTTTTGATCAAGACGCCGCTGCTATCACCCGAGCTAAAAAAGTGCTTGATAGTACCACCAATGCCGTGCATCTTTTTCACGATAATTTTTCGGCGTTTACCACACACTTAAAAACGTTAGAGATTGCGTCGGTGGACGGGGTATTATTTGACCTCGGGGTTTCATCGTTTCATTTTGATGAAGCGGACCGGGGGTTTTCTTACCGCTTAGATGGGCCTTTAGATATGCGGATGAATCCATCGAGTGACTTGACCGCTAAGACCATCGTGAATACCTATGAGCCCCGTGATTTACTCCATATCTTATTTATGTACGGGGAAGAATCATTTGCCAGACCCATCGTCAAGGCCATCGTCAAAGCGCGCGAAGAAGCGCCGATAGAAACGACATTTCAACTCGTCGATATTATTAAAAGTGCCTTACCGGCTAAAAAGAAATCCCAAAAAGGCCATCCCGCCAAACAAACCTTTCAAGCCTTAAGAATTGCGGTGAACGATGAATTAGGGGTCTTAGAGCGCACCTTGAAAGATGTTTTAGATCATCTATCAGTTGGGGGACGCTGTGTCGTCATCAGTTTTCATTCCTTGGAAGATCGCATTGTTAAAACCGTGTTTAAAGAAGCCGCCACGGTGTATCATCCACCGGGCTTACCGACCATGCCAGATACCGTCGCCCCGTTTAAAATCATCACCCGTAAACCGGTCATTCCAAATGCCGAAGAAACCACATTAAATCCCCGGTCAAAAAGCGCAAAAATGCGCGTCATTGAACGAATATCAACCGGCTAAAACTGGCTTGATTTAATCATTTTTTCGTGATAGAATAATCAAGCTTAACGCCATGCAGGTGTAGTTTAACGGTAGAACATCAGCCTTCCAAGCTGATAGCGGGGGTTCGATTCCCCTCACCTGCTCCAACTAAAAAGTATAGGCTTGATTCTTTATAATCAAGCCTTTTTTATTCGTTTGAATTGAGACATTAATGAAAGTCTAAGGTTGGTGGTCTTAGTCGGAATAAAAAAGAGTAGGCACTTTTAAAGTGTCTACTCTTTGATTATTTGAATGTTAAAGTTGGTTTCATGGTGGCGACGCGCGATAAGGTTTCATACATACTGCAGTATTCGGTAGCTTTAAGCCAGGCTTTTTCGACCTTTTTTTGTTTACTTTCATCAACGCCGGTCACCGTGACGTTGACGATGACTTCTTTTAAGATGGTGGGGACTTCGTCGCGTTTGATGCCGGTGATGTCATAATCTACACTCCCGACTTCGGTGCGCATTTTGTCTAAGACGTCTTGAAAGGTGTAGTTGAGGCAAGCGCCTAAGCCGCCTAAGACCATGTCATAGGGTTTTAGACCGATCGCTCCTACAGAGACGTTTTCGGTCGCATGAAGTGTGCCTTCATTTTGGCCATTGTAAGCAATTTGAATGTGGGTTGCCAATGTTGTCAGCTCCTTTGATATCGATTGAGTGAATCCTCAATTAATTGTAACGCTTCTTCCTTAGAATGAAAGTCATATACTTCGACTTTTTTGTTTTGCTGGAGATCTTTATACGTCTGGAAGAAGTGGCGGATTTCTCTTATGGTATGTTTGTTCACATCTTTGATTTCATCGATGTCTTCAAAGCGAGGATCCTTATCCATGACGGCGATGATTTTATGATCTTTTTCATCGTTATCGATCATATCTAAATAGCCAATGACCCTTGCATCTACGATGCAGCCGGGGAATGTTTTCGTGCTGGCTAAGACTAAAATGTCTAAGGGGTCATTATCTTCGGCCAGGGTATTCTCAATGTAGCCATATTCGGCGGGATACGTCATTTCAGAATAAAGAACACGATCAAGCTTGATGCGCCCTTTGGCTTTGTCAATTTCATATTTGTTTTTAGTCCCCATGGGGATTTCAATGATGGCTTCGACAATTTTACGCATCGGGGGTCTCTAACAGTTTCTTCATATTGCGGTGCGGGATGCCGGCGTCTAAGAAAATGTCGCCGTAAATTTCATACCCGAGTTTTTCATAAAAGACGATACTTTCAAGCTGGGCGGCGAGTTTCACTTTGTTAAACCCTTGCTTGATGGCTTCCGCTTCACAGCGTTCCACTAACTTCCGGCCTAACCCTTGCCCGCGGTGTTCTTCTAAGACGGCAATGCGGCCAATTTTCCCCGCATATAACCGTGCTGCACCGACGATTTTTTCTCCATCGTACGCATTAAATAGTGTTGCGGTGTAATCGTTGTGATCATACTCTTCTTCCCAGGGAACGTTTTGTTCGATGATGAATACGCGCCCCCGAATTGAAAAATGATCGAGAATTTCTTCCTTTGAGTCCGCCTCGATAATGTGCATGCATTTCCTCCTAGATTGAAAAGGTTTTATTTTTCTTTGAATCATGCTAAAATAGCGTTAAATTAGCCATTCAAGCGTTCCACATATTCATTATAACAAGAGTTATGAGAAACTGAGTGGTGGTTTTTTGAAAACCTTTGCAGATAAGGAGCGTTCGTCATGCACAAAGATTTTGTCATTACCCACGATGCTGGGTTACATGCACGTCCTGCCACTCTTCTCGTGGCCAAAGCGAATGAATTTGATAATTCCATTCGACTCACTTACGATGACACCACCATTGATTTAAAATCAATCATGGGGTTACTCTCACTGGGGATTCCGAAGGGGTCTTTGGTGCGCGTGGAAGTTGAAGGAGACGATGCGGCGAAAGTCTTAGAAGCCATTTCGTATGCCATCAGCGAAATCAACGCCGAAGCTTAACGTTTAAAGCCCAGTCCAAGTTTCTTTTTGAAACGTTGGACTTTTTTTATGGCCAACGCTTCCGCACGTTTTTTCCCATCATCTAATATGTCAGTGAGTTCTTGCGATTGCATGAGGGCGTGATAGCGTGCTTGAATCGGCGCTAAGTGGGCCGCAATTTTCGTGCCTAAATCGTCTTTGAAGGTTTGGTAGTTGACGCCTTTGTAGCGCTCAACCATGTTGTCCACACTGGTTTCTTCTAACGCCGCATACATGCGTAATAAATTACTCAAGCCCTTTTTATTTTCAGGATCATATCGGACCGTCCCTTCACTGTCGGTGACGGCCGAACGGATCCTTTTTTTAATGATATTTTCCGGATCAGAAAGTAAGATTTTGCTTTTAACATTGGGATCGGATTTTGACATTTTTTGGTCCGGATTTTGCAAAGACATCACACGCGCGGTGAGCTCAGGGAAGAGCGGTTTCGGCACCGTGAAAAACTCCCCGTATTGGTGATTGACCCGCTCCGCGATCGTCCGGGTGAGTTCTAAGTGTTGTTTTTGATCGTCCCCCACAGGGACAAACTCAGCATCATACAGCAATATATCACCGGCCATTAACACGGGGTAGGTAAATAAACTCGCCCGGATGCCTTCAACTTGTTTTTGCGCTTTATCTTTAAATTGTGTCATCCGCTCGAGTTCACCCATGTAAGCAAACGACTGCAGTAATACATCCATCTCTTGATGGGCGGTGATTTCCGATTGCACAAACAAAGACGTTTGGTCTAAATGAATCCCACACGCCACATACATGGCGGCGAGTGACTTGATCGCTGCTCTCAGTTTAGTAGGGTCTTGGGGGACGGTGATCGCATGGGTATCGGCGATGAACAAAAAGAAGTGGTGATCCGGATGGGATTTTTGTAAGGCAACGAAATTTTTAATGCTACCTAAATACGTTCCGATATTGAGTTCACCGGTCGGTTGAATGCCTGAAACGATGGTTTTCATAGGGACTCCTCTCCAATAAAAAACGCCCGTCGCAAATAAAGCGAAGGGCGCATGCGTGCGCGGTACCACCTTGGTTTTTACTTAAAGCCTGTTAACGCGATTGCCCGCGACAAAGTCTTCACACGTCCCATTCATTCAACATCTGGGTCTAGGTTTCACCCGTCCTAAACTCGCTTTTTTCCAGAAGGGTTGAATTACTTCACGTGTGCTTTGTTGGGTTTATTTTATTGATTTTTGGCGGCAAGTGCAAGTTCTAATTCATCCAGCAGTGAAGAAAGACGTTTCACGACGGCTAAGAAAGGTTCTTTGGTGGTGAGATCAATGCCACTGGCTTTGGTTTGATTGAGGGGCCAATCGCTGCCGCCTGATTCTAAGAGTTGTTTGTGTAAGGCAATATTTGCAGGATCTTTTTTCACCATCTCATACAGTTTTAAACTGGCCGCAAAACTCGTGGCGTATTGATACACGTAATAGGGCGTGTGGTGGAGATGGGGAATATACGCCCACTCGTATTTAGACCCAGGCTCTTCGTTCAGGTCAATCCCGTAGAAGTGGTCATACAAATCAATCATGATTTGCGATAAGGATTCATGGGTGATGGCTTCGCCGTTTTCAGCCTTTTGATGGGCCTCAAATTCATAGGCCGCAAAGAGGACTTGACGGTAAAACGTCCCCATGATGTCATCGATAGACTGTTGTAAGAGGGCAATTTTATCATCCACGCTTCCGGGATTATTTTGTATGAAATAATCCAGCAGTAGATGTTCGTTAAAGGTTGAGGCAATTTCCGCCACAAAGATGGTGTAGTTTTGAATGGCGGGAGGTTGGGTGTCGGCGGCGTAGAGTGAATGCATCGAATGCCCTGCCTCATGGGCTAAGGTAAAGACTGAATCAAGGGTTTCATCGTAGTTGAGAAGGATGTAAGGATGCAGGTTAATCGCACTCCAAGAATAAGCCCCGGTGCGTTTACCTGGTTGTTCGTAAACATCGACAAAGCCATCTTTTAAGGCATCTTTCGCTTTATCTTTGAAGTCATCACTGAGGTGATCCACCGCTTTAAAGAATAGGGCTTTTGCTTCATCATAGGTGTATTTAGACGTACTTTCCGCCAGTGGCTGGAACCGGTCAAAGGTCCGGTGTTTTTTAAGCCCTAAGGCTTTCGTGCGAATGGCGTAATACCGTTTGAGTAAGTCGGTGTTTTCTTTGGCCACGGCGACGATGTTATGAAACACGCTGGGATCAATGTTTTTCCCGTGTAAATACATCTCTAAACTGGAGGCGTATTTCCGTGATTTCATCGACGCTACATCGGCATCGAGCACGGTTTTATAAATACTGGCGTAAGCATTTTTACGATCTACGTAGTATTTAAAATAGGCCGCAAAAACGGTTTCTCGATCATCCGGATCTTTGAGATCGGTGAGGTGTGAGCGGTAGTTACCGGAAGTGACGGTAATGGTTTCACCACTTTTAAGAGTCACTTCTACCGGTTCACGGTCGGCGATGGTTATGCTCGTATAGATGGAACTTCCGGAATTGTTGAGCTCACTGAAATTAGCGAGTAATCCTTCTTCAGAAGGCGACAAGACATGGTCTTTACCATGAAACAGTTGTTGCATCGGGAAACGGTATTCGGCCAGGCTTTCATCTTTATCAATAAAGCTCATGACTTTGGCTTCACCCAAACTCAAGACTTCAGGCCGTTCAAAGGCACTGACTTGGGAGAGTTTGGCCACGAACGCGCCCATTTTTTGAACCCTTGAGGCATTTTCAACGTCTTTTTTATTGAGGTCACTTTTTAGAGCTGCGTATTGATACAGCCGGTAAAGCTCAACCGATAAGTCACGTTGCGTCGTGTAATAGGTTTTAAACGCTTCAAAATCGCCTAGTTTTCCTTGATAGGATGGGATCTTTTCCACGATGTCGTTCACCGATTGATACGCGTTTTCCCAGGCTCCGACACTCGGGTATAAATATTCAAGATTCCATTTCATAAAACACCTCATATTCGCTAAGTTATCGCTTATTATAGCATGATTCACCCGCTTAACTCGGAATGGAAACCCTTTCACATTGCATATCGACTTTTGCTTATTTATAATTTTTCTAAACTGTGTTATATTAAGCAAGCACGAACCATAGATTTTCATAGCGTATCAGCCATCAGTTTTTGAAGGAGGGTAACACATGATTCATATCTACACAACACCGAGTTGTTCCTCGTGCCGGAAAGCCAAGAAGTGGTTTGAAGAACACCACATCGAGTACAAAGAAAAAAACATCTTCAACATCCAACTCTCCCGTGAAGACATCTTAATGATGCTCAAAAACACGGAAAACGGCTTTGAAGATATCATTTCAACGCGGTCTAAGATTTTCCAAGACATGAATATTGACATCGAAGAGATGTCAATGAACGATCTGGTTGAATTCATCATCGAAAACCCGAGTGTGTTAAGACGTCCTATCATCATTGAAAACAACAAGATGCAAGTGGGTTACAACGAAGATGAAATTCGCACCTTCATTCCCAAACGTTTGCGTGAAATCATTATGTACACCAACACGCAACAAGGTGAAGAAGGCGATTACCTCACGGCCTTAGAACAATACTTTGAAGAGCAAGACATTGTCAAAAACTCATCCCACTAGGATGAGTTTTTTAATGCCTTGAAAAGCGTTACATAACTTGAAGAAAGATGGGTTTAAAGGTATAATACTCTTTGTGATGTTAAAACTTTTAGGAGGAATAAAATGGCATTAAAAGTCGCAATTAATGGGTTCGGTCGCATCGGCCGGTTAGCCTTCCGTAGAATGTTTGAAGATGCTCAATTTGAAATTGTCGCGATCAACGATTTAACGGATGCAGAAAGTCTTGCTTACTTACTCGAATACGATACAGCGCAAGGTCGTTTCTTGCACGGAGAAATCAGTTTCAAAGAAGGATCGATTACCGTTCAAGGGAAACAAATTCCTATCTTCGCTGAACGTGATCCTGAAAATTTACCTTGGAGTGACCTTGGTGTCGACGTGGTCGTCGAGAGTACCGGGTTCTTTACGACCCGAGAAAAAGCTAATAAGCATATCTTAGCGGGCGCGCGCAAAGTTATCATCAGTGCGCCGGCAACGGGCGATTTAAAAACGGTCGTATTCAACGTCAACCATGATGTTTTAGAGGCTTCTGACACGATCATTTCAGGCGCTTCATGCACCACGAACTGCTTGGCACCAGTCGCCAAAGTCCTAGATGATACTTTCGGTTTAGTCAAAGGCTACATGACCACCGTTCACTCATTTACGAACGATCAAGCCACGCTTGATGGTCCTCACCCGAAAGGCATTCATGCCCGCCGTGGACGGACCGCTTCGGCAAACATTGTCCCAACGTCCACCGGTGCTGCAGTCGCCGTGGGTAAAGTACTCCCCAAATTAAATGGAAAACTTGATGGGATGGCACTCCGCGTGCCAACCGTAACAGGTTCCATTGTCGATCTCGTGGTGGAACTGGAAAAAGACGCTTCAGTGGAATCCATCAATGCCGCGATGAAAGCCGCATCCAGTGAAACGTTAGGATATACCGAAGTCCCACTGGTCTCTTCGGATACGATTGGTATCACGTATGGCTCATGGTTTGATGGTCAAATGACCAGTGTATTAGAAGTCGACGGGAAAAAACTGTACAAAGTCCTTTCCTGGTATGACAACGAAATGAGCTATGTCTCACAAATGGTGAGAACCCTCGCCTATTTCGGAAATTTAAAATAATCCATTTTCTTAAGCTTCAACCTCTCAGGTTGAAGCTTTTTTTATACCCTTTGAGGCCTATTCGTGTGGTACAATACGTAATAATCCAATTGTTAGGGGGCGCCGGTGGATAAAACACGATTTGATACGCGTTGGTTTAAACCGACGCCAAAACAATCGAAAATCCGACCTTGGCCAATCATATTGATGCAATATATTTTGATTTACACTGGCCTGTTATTTCTTGGGTTCATAAGCTTTCTTTTTCCCCCCATTGGCTTACCCATCGGGATTCTCATGTTTCACAGCAGTAAAAAGCATTACGCGCTTTTTCCCCTTGCGGGTGTTTTGTTACTCGTTTTCTTTACGCTATTTAATAATATATCCATCTTATTTACCACGTAGGAGTTTATGATGAAAAACCATGCCATCCAAGCGAGAAAAAATGTTTTTGAGGCGTTAAATCCAGGGGCATTAATGCTATTAGATGCCGGTAAAGCCCTCCACCGATCCCTGGATTCGTATCATGATTTTCATGTCGATCATAATTTTTACTACTTGACGGGCATTGACGCCCCGAATGCCCGCTTACTGTTACTCAAAACTGAATCCAGTGAAAAAACGATGCTCTTTTTAGAACCGGATACGCCGTTTTCCCTCAAATGGGAGGGGCCTAAATTCTCAAAAGATGCTGCTTTATCTGTGGGTGGGTTCAAAGACAGTGAAGTCTATTCCCTCGCGCAATTTGACACGCAGTTTAATCAACTCATGAATTTTGCGCGGTCGCCTTATGGGGAACCGCCGGTTGAGCTTTGGCTAGATCTTTATCACGAATCCAAAGAAAGTACTCCTCGCCCTTTAGAGACCTTTGCACCAATCGTAAAAAATTATCCAGAGTTGACCATTCAAAATGCCAACCGTATTTTAGCGCGCCTCCGGATGATTAAATCCGACGACGAAATTGAGGCGATTAAAAAAGCCATTTTTTATACGCATCAAGGGTTAAAACGAATCATTCAAGGAATCCCCAAACGTGCCTATGAATATGAGTTGGTCGCCGATTTTATGCATGAAACCACTTTACTGGGAAGTAGTGGTTCTGCCTTTGATACGATTGCTGCGGCTGGAGAAAATGCCACGGTCCTTCACTATGTGAACAACGATGCCCCTGTCCAAGGCGATTTAATTTTATTTGATTTAGGGGCGAAACATGGCCGGTATAATGCCGATATCTCAAGAACGTATCCCATCAATGGGACCTACCAAGGATTTGCGAAAGACGTCTATGAAGCCGTCTTAGACGTGCAAAAGAAACTGGTTACCATGGTCAAACCCGGCCTCACCTGGAAAGTCCTCAACCAAGAAGCCCAAACGCTCCTTGCGAAAAAAGCGGTGGCCTTAAAAATGATCGATTCAGCCGATGCGATTGGCGAGGTCTATTATCATTCTGTGGGACACTTCCTAGGCCTTGATGTCCATGACGGGGGTTTACACCGAACCCTTTAAACTGGGTATGGTCCTCACCATTGAACCGGGGCTTTATGTCAAGGGGTCGGCGTCCGGATTGAAGATAATATCCCCTGTGACGAAAGACGGTTGAAAACCTCTCAGCCGCCATTGAAAAAGCACCCATCCGCCATTGAGAAATTGTTTTGAACCGCCACTGGCGGTTCTTTTATGGTTTCATGCTATAATGGTGAACGTGAAAAAAAACCTTCTCAGAAACCGCCGCCTTGGATGGCATCATTAAAACCATTACATTTCATAACGAAGAGACGGGATTCAGTGTGCTTAAAATTGAGGCGCAAGCAGTCAAATCCTGCCTCTTTTTCTATGGATACGCCCGTCATTACCGCAACCGGAGCCATCATCGATCCGCAAAAGGGGAACACGCCACCCTGACTGGAACTGTGGAAACGCATCCGGAAGTTCGGCCCGCAATTTCAGTTCACGCATTACATCAAAGACCGTCCCCACCAAAGAAGGGATGATTGATTACTTATCCAGTGATTTATTTAAAGGCATTGGGCCGGACGACGGTCGAAGTCATCATGGACGACTCGGAGAGGATGCCTTATCCCAAATCCGGGAAAACCCTGATGTGTTAATCCCGCTGAAAATCCCTAAAGTGAAAGCGAATTTACCGGGAGATGTTGGAAGAACACGCCCAGTTTGAACATATCCGTGTGGCCTATTTAAATACGGTCTGACGGGTTACATGGTCAAATCATTAATTCAAGTGTACGGCGATCGTGCTTTAGACCAAGTTATGAAAAAACTGTATCGCTTGGATTCAAGACGCGCAGGGGCGTGGGCTTTGAACGCGCCGTGATATCATCGCGGCTAAAATGGGGTAGAAAAAGCCGATAAAAAGACATTGAAGCGTTGTTTATTGTCACCTTTGAACAGGTTACGTTCCGCCGCGGTCATATTGACACATTGATCCGCACACATTGCTTTCACAGATCGCTGAACGGTTGCGCGCGGACGCAACTCTATTGGGATGAAGACACCTTAGAAACGCACCTTAACTGGGTCATTCAAAGGGGGCATGAATCGCCGGGATGAGCCTTTGCAGGCATCACCCGGCCCATCTTTTTGGAGGCCGAGACTTTTATTTCGGAAAAACTCAAACAGTTATCGAACGTCGACGTTGAGCCGCCTCAAAGGCTTGAAGAACGCTTGGAAATCTACCAAGAAGCGAATGCTATCGCTTTAACTGCTGAACAAATCACGGCCATTAAAGGGGCGCTTTCACATTCGGTTTATATGATTTCGGGGGGGCCTGGAACGGGGAAAACCACCATCATTAAAGGCATTATTGCGGCCTTTAAAGACATGTTTGAAGCGGATGATATTGTGCTCATTGCCCCCACAGGAAAAGCGGCCAAACGGATCGAAGAAGCCACCGGATTTAAAGCGGCGACCTTCCACCGGTTTTTAAAGATTCGCCAAGACATGTTTACCCCACCCGAAAAAGTCACTCAAAAAGTGATCATCATCGATGAGATATCGATGGTCGATACCGTGCTCTTTTTTACGCTGTTAAAAGCGTTAAAAGATGTCCGTTTGATCATCGTAGGCGATGATGCCCAGCTCCCCAGTGTGTCCCCAGGTCAAGTGTTTAAAGATTTACTCAAAACCGATCTCAACCGGACGAACTTAACCACCATTCACCGGCAAGCGGCGGGGTCTAAAATCATTCAACTCGCCCAAATGATTCGTCTAAATACCGTTGACTTATCGGCATTTCAAATGCCTTCAGATCTCGTCTTGAAACCCTTAGCTGAAAGCGACTTTTATGATCGTCTTTCGCGCATGTTACAATATTATTTGGATGAAGGATATGCGCTTCATGATATCTCGGTGATTATCCCAGTTTACGCGGGAAAAATCGGCATCGATGAAGTGAACCAGTTCATCCAAAAACAGTTTAATCCAGCCCCCTTTAAAACCCTCAAAAACCGGAGCTTCAAACGGGGCGATAAAGTGCATCAATTGGTGAATGATTACGACCATGATGTGATGAACGGCGATCAAGGCATCATCACGGAGATTGCCTCTGATCATTTGACGGTCGATTTTGATGAAAAAACCGTCGCTTATGATTCGGGAAAACTGGATGAACTCCGCTTGGCCTATGCGATGAGTGTCCATAAATCCCAAGGCAGTGGATATCCCGTGGTTATCTTACCGGTTTTCAAGGCCTTTAGGCATATGCTGACCCAGCCTCTCATATATACCGCCCTCACCAGAGCCATTGATGCGTGCGTCATCACGGGAGACTTATCTTTATTTGAAGCGGCCGCCACGATTCACCACCCCGAACGCACGACGTTACTCAGTGAAAAAATGCAAGCAACTCCCAAAACGCTCAGCCCATACGACTTTTTAGATTAAGAGGGATTTATATGCGCATTGAAGCAGATTTAAAATTAGATTTTGCGGATGTTTTATTTCGTCCCAAACGCTCGACCTTAAAATCGCGCCGGGATGTGAATCTCACCCGCACGTATCATTTCAAACATTCGAAAAAAACCTATGAAGGCGTCCCGATTATGGCCGCCAACATGGACGGGGTCGGGACTTTAAAAATGGCCGAAGCCTTGAGTGAACACGGGCTTTTTACCTGCCTAGTCAAAAGCATTAAACCGGCCGACATCAAAGCCTTTCCTGGAAAAATTGATGCCAATCATATGGCAATTTCCACGGGGACCAATGAGCAAGACTTTGCCAATTTAAAAACGATTTTAGCGGAAACTCCATCCTTTGAGACCATTTGCATTGACGTAGCCAATGGGTATTCTGAACACTTTGGAGATTTCGTGGCGCGCGTCCGTGCGGCGTACCCCACACATACGATCATTGCAGGTAATGTCGTGACCGCCGATATGACTCAAGAACTGATTTTAAGAGGCGCAGACATTGTCAAAGTCGGCATCGGCCCAGGGAGTGTGTGTACCACGCGCATTCAAACCGGTGTGGGCTATCCCCAACTTTCGGCGATCATCGAATGCGCCGATGCCGCCCACGGACTGGGGGCTCACATTATTTCAGATGGCGGATGTACGTGCCCCGGTGATGTGGCCAAAGCGTTTGGTGCGGGGGCTGATTTTGTCATGCTCGGGGGAATGTTTGCCGGTCACGATCAAGGCGGCGGCACGGTGAAAGAAACGAATGTATTCACAGGAGACTGGGACGCTGAAGCGTCTAATTGGAAAACTGAAGTGAAAAAAACCGTTGAATTTTACGGAATGTCTTCCGACACCGCGATGGAAAAACACTATGGTGAAGTGGCGGAGTACCGCTCTTCTGAAGGCAGAACCGTGGAAGTCACTTACCGCGGAGATGTGCATCCGACCGTCAAAGATATTTTAGGTGGCATTCGCTCAACGTGTACGTATGTGGGCGCTCCCACGCTCAAAGATTTATCCAAATGCACGACGTTTGTCCGGACGGCCCGACAGTTCAACGATGTTTTTGTCAGCCGTTGAAAAACGCCCCAAACTTGATATAATAAACCCAATCATTCAAAAGCCATAAATCTTTAACTTAAGCGGTGTGCCAAGCGAGTTTGATGACGGTGAAATTCAAACCCCCGCCTTAAAGATTTGCTCCTTTTGATTTAAGATGATTCGTCTACCGTCTATGTTACAGACGTCTTGAGTGCTGAACCATGGGTTCAGAATCTAGGTGGTACCGCGTATCCCACGTCCTAATCGATTTTTTTAGGACGATTTTTTTTTGGAGGATTCAATGAAAACCGACACGATTAAACAAATTTGGCTGGATTTTTTTAAAGCCAAAGGCCATAGTGTGGAACCCAGCGCCTCTTTAATTCCTGTGAATGACCCAAGTTTACTGTGGATCAATGCCGGGGTGGCCCCCCTAAAAGGCTACTTTGAAGGCACCGAAATACCGTCTAATAAACGGCTGGTCAATGCCCAAAAATGCATCCGCACCAATGACATTGACCAAGTCGGGAAGACCGCCCGCCATCATACGTTTTTTGAAATGTTGGGAAATTTTTCGATCGGCGATTATTTCCGCGATGACGTGATTCCTTGGGCTTTTGAACTCTTAACGTCTAAAGATTATTACGGATTTGACTTAGACCGCCTCTATTTTACGGTCTATCCCACCGATCATGAATCTCGGGCCTTGTGGGAATCCCTCGGGGTGGCCAAAGATCACATCATCGCCACGGACTATAATTTCTGGGAAATTGGGGAAGGGCCCAGTGGCCCTTCCACCGAGATTTTTTATGACCGCGGGGATGCGTACGGAAAAACCGACCCATCAATGATTGAAAAAGACATTGAAAACGACCGCTACATTGAAATTTGGAACATCGTATTTTCTCAGTACAACGCCAAAAAAGGCGTCGACCGTGAAGATTACTTAGAACTCCCCCATAAAAACATTGATACGGGAATGGGGTTAGAGCGGATGGCGTCCATTCTTCAAGACGTGCCCACCAACTTTGAAACCGATCGCTTCATGCCGATCATCGAAAAAGTGGTTGGGGTGTCGAAAATTCCATATACGGGCCAAATGGCTTATAAAGTCATCGCCGATCACGTAAGGAGTGTCGTCTTTGCGCTGGCCGATGGGGCTCAACTTTCCAATGAAGGAAGAGGCTATGTGTTAAGAAGGCTCGTACGCAGAGCCGTCAAACACGGCAAAAGCCTAGGCTTTGAGGCCCCGTTTTTACATACGTTGGTCAAAACCGTTGTCGCGGTTATGGAACCGAGCTATCCGTATTTAAAAGACCAGCAAGCCCGCGTTGAACACATCATCAAACGCGAAGAGATCAAATTTTTAGAAACCTTAAACGCCGGTGAAAAGCGGCTCAAAGAAATGCTGCAAACAACTAAGGACGTCCTTTCAGGGGAAGCGGCGTTTAAACTATATGATACCTATGGATTCCCCGTGGAACTTACCCAAGAAATGGTGGAAGCCGAAGGTAAAACAGTCGATATTGAAGGCTTCCACGTGGCGCTTAATGCGCAAAAAGAACGGGCTCGTTCGGCCCGCAGTGAAACCGCCAGTATGCGCGCGCAAGATGAGCGCCTCATGCAATTTAAAACCCCCTCTTTATTTGTCGGCTATGACACTCTGGAAGTCACATCCACCGTGAAACTCATCACCGAAGAAGGCATCGTGACCGAAAAGACCCCGTTTTACGCTGAAAGCGGTGGGCAAGTCTCCGACCAAGGCATCATCACGCATCATCACGACACCTATGAAGTCTTAGACGTGGTGAAACTTCCCAACGGGCAACACCTTCATGTGATTGAAGGCTTTGATGGCGCGTTGGGGGATTCCGTGACTTTAAACGTCGATGAGGCGGTAAGAAGGCTCACCGAAAAACACCACTCGGTGACCCACTTGGTGTATCATCAACTGCGTGAATTGGTCGGAGAGCACGTGTCTCAGCAAGGCTCGTTTGTCTCAAAAGATCACATGCGTTTTGATTTTTCGAGCGACCAATTACTGAGCGACGAAACGCTTTTAGCCATTGAAAAAAACACCAATCAAAATATTCAAGACGCCCACCCCGTCAAAACAACCGTTACCTCACTTGAAGAAGCAAAATCCCGCGGTGCCACCGCGGAGTTTGGAGAGAAATACACTGGGGATGTGCGGATGGTGGATATGGGGGTTACCCTAGATTTATGCGGGGGAACCCACGTGGCTAATACCAAGAATATCGGCGGATATGCCCTGGTCAGTATCGAATCAAAAGGGTCCGGGATTTACCGGATTATGGGGCTAGTCAAAGATGCGTTTAGCCGCTATGATCACTACATCAAAGGCTATTTAGACGCCTTAAAGACACTGGAAGACAAAGCCGTCGCCCTCAAAAACGAAGGCCTGGAATACGGGCTCACCCCCGCATGGCCGAAACGGCCAAAGCTTGAAAACTCCTACCAAGACATCATTAATCTGAGAGCCCATACCGAACATTTACAACGTGAACTTAAAACCTTTGAAAAAACACTCAAAGCCAAACGTGCCGAAGCTGCAGTGAGCGATTTGGATGGCTATTTAAAAGAAGCCTCGGGCAAGCGTTTAGTATTGGCCAGTGAGGGGCTTGATGCCAATGCTTTTAAAGCCTTGGTGGATGAACTCTTTGCCCGGTTAGAAGGCACCGTGGCCGCTCTTAATGTGACGGATAAATTGATGATTGTCATTAAAACCAACGAACAAGATGTCCACGCGGGAAATCTCACCAAAGAAATGGCTCAAATGGCCGGGGGTGGCGGCGGTGGAAATCCCCAATTTGCCCAAGCAGGCGCTAAAGACATCACCCAAAAAGAGGCCATCATCAAGGCCCTTAAGGAGCGACTCTATTGAAAGTCATGGCGCTTGATTTAGGCACTAAATCGTGTGGGGTGGCGGTGTCTGATCCAACCGGAAAACTTGCTAGAGGCCTCAAAAACATCCATTTTAAAACTTTGGTCTATGACACTCTCACGGATGAAATCATCGAACTTATCCAACAAGAAAAAGTCGAAGAACTCGTCATCGGTTATCCCATAACCTTAGCCGGGGAAATCAAAACCCAGGCCAAGCAAGCCAAACGATTAAAGAAAATGATGGGCCAAAAAATAGCAATACCTGTGGTATTATTTGATGAGCGTTTCACCACCAAAATGGCTGCGCACTTCATGGAAGCGCAAGGCCTATCTAAAAAGCAACAAGCCGCAGAAATTGATCAATATTCTGCCGCCATATTATTGCAAGATTATCTCGCATCGAAAGGATCTGTATGAAAGATTTCGACGTTCCGTTTGAATTTGACATTCCCGAAGAAAAAAGACTCGAAGTCATCGATGAAAATGGGGATACCCAACTCTTTGAAATTGTCCTCACGTTTCACTCCGATGAACTGAATAAATCCTATGTGGTCTATAAAGAACCCGGCGATTCAGATGAAGTATTTGCCGCTTCATTCAATGAAGAAGAAAAAGATGGCGGTCAATTATCCGCCATTGAAACCGACGAAGAATTTGACATGATTGAAGAAGTGCTTAATACGTTTTTAGAAGACGATGGACACCCCCACGACTGATCATGCGTTTTATGCGACGCCGCTCAAAGATGACGTTCGAGCCCATTTAAAAACGCTGTGTGAGCGTCATCACGTTCAAACGTTTTTAGAAATTGGGACCGGATTCGGTGAAACCTCGGCGTGGCTGGCTTTAAAGCGGCCGATGATGAAAATCGACACGGTGGAAAAAAATGCCGATGCTGCCCAAAAAGCCTTTCAACTCTTTGGGTCACTCGGTCTATCGTCGCAAATTCATGTTTATCATGAAAATGCCCATCGGTTTTACCCCGTTAAAACGTATGATGGCATTTTACTGGATGCATCCAAGGCACAGCAACAAGCGTTAGTCGAACGGTTTTTCCCCGTCTTAAATCCTATGGGGTTCATGCTGATTGACAACATTCACTTATCACGCATTAAAAATGCCCCCCACTCCGCCTCAAGAGAAACGCTTGAAGCGAAGCACGACGCCTTCATGACATGGCTGTTAGCTGAATCTAAGTGGCATGTCGAAACACTGCCCTTAGGCGATGGCATTGCCGTCATTACGCCCGTTTCCAAGCCATTTGCGTAGTGCTTTTGGCTCAAATCGATTATAATAATATCAAAAGGAGTATTCATGGAAAATAATAAATATCAATTAACGCAAGCGGGGCTCGATGCCTTAACCGAAGAACTCGATCAGCTCAAAACCGTGGAGCGTGATCAAAACTTAGAAGCGCTCAAAGAAGCCAGAGCCCAAGGCGACCTCTCTGAAAATGCTGATTACGATGCGGCCAGAGAAGAACAAGCACGCATTGAAGGCCGCATTAAAGAAATTGAAAACATTTTAAAGAATTATACCTTGATCAAAAATACGAAACGCGGAAAAGCCATCCACATTGGCCGTAAGGTGAGTTTAAAACTGGATGATGAAGAACCCGTTGATTACACCATTGTCGGCTCCTTAGAGGCCAATCCGTTTCAAAATATGATCTCCAATGAATCCCCCATCGGAAGGGCCATCATTGGCGCTAAAGAGGGCGATTCGAAAGTCGTCAAAACACATTCCAATAAGGAAGTGCACGTCACGATTGAAAAAGTTTATTAAAAAAAGAATGCGAGTCATTCTTTTTTTCAATGAGGTCACGCGATGATTAAAGGGCTCGTGTTTGCACTAGAAAGTGAATTTGACGTGTTTAAACGCCACTACAAGGGGTCTTTTCTCTATGAAGATCCTTTTTATATATCGGATGATGAGTCTTTCAAAGTGATCATCAGCGGGGTGGGAAAACCCCTTGCGGCCATCGCCACCGAACGTTTAATTGTCAAAGGCAAACCAGATGTGATCTTAAATATCGGGGTCGCCGGCGGCGTCAATGCTAAAAAAGGCGATCTAATTGTGGCAAGAAAAGTGTTATTCCACGATGTGGATGTAACCGCATTTGGCTATGTGAGGGGTCAATACCCCGCTAAGCCACCCGTATTCAAATGCGATAAAACCTACATCGACGCATTTTTACACGCGGCCGAGAGTCTCAATATCCCTTTAGAGAAAGCGCATGTAATCACGGGCGATCAATTCGTCACAGACTTAAATACCATCTACCCCATCTTAGACCGGGTCAAAGGCATTAAAGCCGCCGAAATGGAAGCGGCCGCCATTGCCTTAGTGGCGGATGAACACGGCATTCCGTTTGTCGGACTCAAAGCCATCAGCGATGAAGTGGGCAGCGATTCACAAGTGGATGATTTCAATCTCTTTTTAGACAAAGTCATGACGCCATTTGCCCAACTCATCGACGTGGTCTTCGCATGATTTTTGAGCACCAAGACTACACCATTGAACTCAAACAAATCAAAACCACTCGGTTGAGTGTCCGGCGTAAAAGTGCTCACCGCTTTATCGTCCACGGGCCAAAAACGATGAGTCTACGCGCCTTAAAAGAGATGATTACCCATGATTTTGAGTCTTTATTAAAATTGCCGGTCCCCTTTGATTATCAGGCGTACTTAAACCGTCCACAGGGGCACTTATTTGGGTCCTGGCAGGCCTGGGAATCGGTGGATGTCAAGGCCTTACTCATGCAAGAAATTTGGCGTTTGCATGCCCTCTATGAAAAGACGCAATCGGCGATTGATTTAAGCGAAGTCACGTATTCGGTGAAACCGTATCAATCAAAATTTGGCAGTTGCCACCCGAACCGAAAAATCATTCGCTTCAACCAAATGTTGGTGCATTATCCTAAACCTTTCATTGAGGCCATTTACGCGCATGAAATCACGCATCTCAATGAACCGAATCATCAAGCGCGTTTTTATCAACTCCTCACGAAGCTATATCCCTCTTACCGGGCCGATCAGGCGGCTTTAAAATCGGTGCACCGGTCGTTTTTGAAAGGAAGTTATGATTTCACGTCTATTACCTACCCATAAATTCATCCCCCACGCTGTGGTCAAAACCGTCCAAGCCATTGACTTTGACGCGCTGAAAAAAGCCGGCATTCAAGGCGTGGTTTTTGATGTGGATAATACTCTGATTCCTTATGATGACCGTGCGGTCAAGCCGTGGCATGAGCAGTTATTTAAAACTTTAAATGATTTAGGTATGGTCACGATGATGCTGACGAATAATCATCACCGTGATGTAAAAACCTTCGCGGAAGGATGCGGGGTTCCGGTGATTATGGCCGCCAATAAACCGCTCAAAAGAGGGTATAAAAAAGCGTTAAAAGCCTTAGGGTTACCCGCCTTTAAAACCATGATGGTGGGCGATCAATTCATGACCGATTTGTACGGAGCCTCGAAAGTGGGTATGCCGACGATATTAGTGAATCCCATCAAACGCAAAAGTGAGAAGTGGTACACCAAGATTTTAAGAAAACTCGAATCAGACATGAAACAAAAAGTGATTGCCAAACATCCTGAGCTCCGGGTGCCCTTAGAGGAGATTCACCGTGGCTGAGTGGCGATGCATCGGGTGCGGAGGTCCGCTGCAAAATGCCGATCCTGATGCGCCTTTTTACACCCCCAAATCTTATCAAAAAGACGTTCCCATTTATTGTGAGCGGTGCTATAAAATTCGCCATTACGGTCAAATTAAACCGAGTTTTGTGTCCGAGTCAGTCATTTTAGAAACGTTAGACACCGTGGAAAAAAGACCCGGCATCATTTTGTTGGTGGCCGATGCACTCGATTTTTACGGGTCGATGCATGCGCATTTCAACGCGCTTTCTGTGCATAAACGCACGCTGCTTGTTGTGAATAAAATCGACATCTTACCGAAAAGTTTATCCCGTGAGAAACTGGAACAAGCGTACTTAACCATGGCGGCCGATTACGGGTTGAGAGTCGATGCCATCCAGTTAGTCTCGGCCGTTAAAAAAACCGAAATCGATGCCTTGATTGAGGCTATGGAGACGTTATCTCTCGGTCAAGATGTGACCCTTGTCGGCGTATCGAATGTGGGAAAAAGTTCGGTGTTAAACGCGATTTTAGCCGCTCAGTCTGACGTGAAAAATCCGATCACTACCTCCTTTGAATCCAACATTACCCAAGGCCTCATCCCGTTTAGACTCGGGGCTCATACGCTTTATGACACTCCAGGCATGGCCTCTAAAGGGTCTTATCGGTACTATTTAAGCGGGGATTCTTTAAGACGAATCATGCCTTTCAAAGAAATCAAACCGGTCGTATTTCAAACGGTGTCTCACCGGGCCTTTTTCATTGGTGGCCTGGCATATTTTTATTTTGATGAAGAACCCACGGGATCGGTGGTGACATATTTTGCCAATCCATTGACCGTTCATGCGAGATTAGATCAAGAGCCTGAGGTTTTTTATCACGCTAAAGTCGGGCATCTCTTGAATCCACCTGCGAGCACCGATCCGTCCGTGCCTTTAAGCATTGAAACGACCGATCTCCATAAAGAGAGTATCAGTTGTTTTCTCCCAGGCTTAGGGTTTATTCGCTTCCAAGGCGTAAAAAAAGTCACGATTGCATCCTATAAACCGGTCCACTTAGTCTTTCACCAAGGAGTCATCGGATGACGATTAAAGAACGTTTTTATAAGGTGTATCAAGCGATTCCTGAGCGCATTCCCCACGTGGAAGGTGTCAGGGATTTAGCCATGCACTGGGCGAGGCTAAAAGGCTTAGACCCCGCGGGGTTAGAAGCCGCCGCGTATTATCACGATCTCACCAAATATGACCCCCTTGCGTTTCATTTCGATGTGTTTGATGCCCATCAAAAGGCGAACTGGAAAAGCCTCCCTGAATTCATGATGCATGGGTATTCTGCAAGTTTACTCGCCGAAGACGACGGGCTTTCCAAGTCGCTGGTCGATGCGATAAAATATCACACGACGGGCCGGGCCCAGATGAGCCTCGAAGAGAAAATTCTTATGCTCGCCGATAAAATTGAGCCGTCGCGTCCATACGAGGAAGCCGCGCAGTTAAGAAGTATCGCCGAAACGGATTTTGAGAAAGCGTTTCGGTTAATGCTTGCGCATTTATACGAATACGACATCGAGCATGACCGCCTCAACGCTTATAGCTTAGAAACGTACACGCATTACCTTAAAGAAAGGATGGCTGAATGAGTCAACTTGATCCTGTATTAACCACATTAAGCGACATGAAAACGGTCGATCGCATCGTCTATGATGTGAAAACATCCAACCCGTTTCACGATTACATCGTGATTGCGACCGCCACCAACCAGCGGCAACTCCAAGCGACGATGAAACGGCTTAAAGACTTACCCGTAGAATCTTCTATGACCAACCACGTCGAAGGGGCCGATAATTCCGATTGGGTGTTGGTGACGTGCGGGGATACTATTGTCCATGTGTTCTTAAAAGAAGAACGTGAGTATTACCATTTGGAAAAATTGTGGTTCGACTTACCGCACTGGACGGTCGCTGATGAATCATGACCCGTATGCGCTTTTTTATGACTTTTATGCGCAACATTACGACCACGATTTAAAACAGTTTTATTTAGACATCATTCAAACGCATCTCCGGGATGGGAAGTTCTTAGAGATGGGGTGTGGTCCCGCCTTTATTGGGATTGAACTCGCACAAAAAGGTTTTGAGGTATTAGCCACAGATATTAGCCCGGATTTTTTAAGCCTAGCGCAGACCAATGCGAAAGCCGCAAAGTGTCACATCGATGTGGCGCCGCATAATATTTTAGACCCGATTCCTTTTAAGATGGATCATATCGTGATGGGCTTTGATGTGATCAATCATTTAGAAACCTTGGATCAATTTGCCCAAGTTTTCACGCATATGCATGAAGCATTAGCGCCCGGAGGCATGGTCTTTTTCGACACCTTAAATTGTGATTACATTGACACGATGATCGGCTATCAAGAAACCTTAAGCTGGCATGATGAAACCTTAACATGGCGCATTTCTAAAGGCCCTTATCCGTGTAGTTTCAGACATCGCTTAAAACGCCAAGATACCGTGACTACGCTCAATCAACGAAGCTTTGATTCCTCCACCATTGAAACATTACTTCATCCTTTTAATGTATTGGATAGGGTTCATTGGGCCGAGCGAACCATCTATATTTTAAAAAAGTAAAACACTCCTAAGCGTGTATCGTTTGCATGAAGGAGTGTTTTTTTATGCTGAAAAAGAAGTGGCCACTCATCATTGCCGGGGCGTGTTGGTTGGTGGTCATTGGTCTGAGATTTGACCGTTTCACTTCCCCTTCTGAAGAGCCGGTGCTTAATTCGCCGCCCGCTCAGGCTTTTGTGTATGTGGAATTACGCGGGGAAGTCAATACCCCCGGCATTTATAAGGTGGCCGATAGTAGCCGCTTATTTGACGTGATTCACCGGGCGGGCGGACTGACGGATGAAGCCGATATATCCACGCTCAATCAAACCCAAACCGTCTACGATGGCTGGCTCATCCTCATTCCTTCAAAAAATGAACACTTATCCAACGATGACGGGAAAATATCGATTAATCACGCGACGGCCAGTGAACTCGAAACCCTTCCAGGTATTGGACCCGCCACGGCCGAAGCGATCATACAAGCCCGCAGTGAACGCCCATTTAAAACCATCGAAGATCTTCTCGATGTCCCAGGAATTGGAGCGCAGACGCTTGCAAACATTGAAACGCTCATTACCCCGTAGTGGTGATTACATTGCATTAGGGGTGACGCTTTTTATCGTCCGGCTTGCTTTAACGCACCTTTTTTTATGGGGACTTTTACCAATCATTGGAATGTGGCTGGTTCGCCTGGATAAACGATTGTTGAGATGGGGCTTCGTGCTCAGTGTACTTTTAGTTGTACACTGGGGCGTGTTAGAGATGCGTCCCATCACCGTGCCGAAAGAAGGCACCATCATTCATGTGGAAGACACCAAGCACACCCTCAAAACGTCAGAAGGCACGTTTTATTTATATGTGGGGACCGCCCCTTTAAACCCGGGCAGTACCGTACGTGCAACCTTTCAGTTACTGCCTGAAAATGCCTCTAGTTTGATTGGAGGATTCGATCAATCCAAGTATTTGAAAAGTCAAAATATCCGCGGGACATTGTATGCGAAGACCGTAGACGTCACCGATTATAAAGCGCCAAATATCCGTTTACCCGAAAAAGTGCAAGCCTACATCGACCGTGAATTCAGCACATTAAAACCCTACATGACGGCTTTTTTTCTGGGGTCTACGGACGGTTTTGATGAGGATTTAATCACCCCAATTCGAGCCCTTGGCATTGCCCATATCTTTGCGGTTTCGGGCCTTCATGTCGGGCTTTTAGCTTTGGCATTAGAGCTTATACTCAAAAAAATCCCACGTGATTTGAGGCTATTGATCATCAGCGGGATTTTAGGGATTTATCTTGTTTTGACGGATTTTTCAGTTTCACTCATGCGGGCGAGTTTACTCTATGGCTTCATTCAGTTAAACCGGCGTTTTAAAGGAACGTTAACCCCGCTTGATGGACTGGGGTTGCTCATTATAGGCAGTGTATTAATCACGCCCAATGTCGTTTACCAACCGGCGTTTTTACTCAGTTATTCGGTGACTTTAATCTTACTACTCATGGCGCCCACCCTTTTATTAAAGGGGGCCCCAGTGCGTGTTTCTATCTATGCGTTTATGACTACGCTTCCGCTGATTATGATGATGAGTGGGAGTGTGAACTTAAGCAGTATCTTTTTAAACATCATCGCGGTCATCGTCTTAGGGTTTTATTTACTTCCGCTTTCTTATATTACGTTTTTTATCCCAGCCTTAGAAGTCATCGTTGATCCACTTTTCATGGGGTTTGAAACGATGTTGCTTTGGGCGTATGAGTGGGTGTATATCCCGGTGAGTGTGCCCTTTACATTTGGCGTCTTTGCGCTTTTTTACTACGCCGGATGGGTGATCATTTTAATCACTTCAAAAGGGTCAATGTATCGCTTAATCACGGGCTCTAGTGTGTTGATTGCGGCCGGGTTTATCGTGTCTAGCCTGGCGTTTTACCCCGTCCTATCGGTGCTCGATGTGGACGGAGATAGTTTTTTATATCAAGCCCCGTTCAACCGCTGTAATATCTTAATTGATGGGGGGACAGAAATGACCAGTGAAGCGCTCAAAACGCATCTCAAAAATCATGGGATTAATCATTTTCAGGTCCTCATTACGACGCATGATGATGCCGATCACGCCGATGGGATAGAAGCCTTGATGAATGATCCTTATTTCACGTGGGATGATCACATTACCCCGGAAAACATCCCAGAGGCATTAGCGTGTGGGGACGCCTTGTTGACCTTTGACTTGCCCGCCCGCTCTTATCCGTCAAAAAACGAACAATCCGTGGTGGTAACCCTTGAGCGAAAAGGGTGGAGCGGTTTATTTACCGGCGACATCGAAGCCTTAAGAGAGGCCGACTTCGTTGAACGCCCGGTGCCTGCCATCGATTTTTTAAAAGTCTCACACCACGGGTCCAAAAGCTCGACCAGTGATGTTTTTTTAGACCACGTGAATCCGGATATTGCGTTGATTAATTTGCCGCATGCCAACCGCTTTGATTTTCCGAGTGACGAGGTCATTGACCGCTTAGAAAGCCGTGACATCGAGATTTTTAGAACCGATGTACATGGGACGACACGTTTTATTATCGGACCTAAGTGGACGCTTTCTCTCCCTGCGTTTTGGCCTTAAAATATGCTACACTAATGGGGAGGTTTTTATGACGATTTATATCCTGCATGGCCCTGATTTTTTCTTCATTAAAAATAAAACCAATCAGCTCATTAAAAGTGCCGAGATCGATGCGTTTAATCAAAGCGTTTACGATTTAGATGAAGTCGATTTAGACACCGCGCTGCAAGATGCCCTCACCATTCCTTTCATGGCTGATCAAAAATGTGTGGTCATCAAAAATGCGCATTTTTTTGCCGATGCCAAAGCCAAAGCGCAGATGACTGAAAGTACCCATTTTAAATTTATTACTTCCACCAGTGAGTCGCCGGTACTCTTAATTTTTCAAGTGCCGCATGCGACGCTGCTTAAAAATAAAGAAATGAAAGCTTTTTATGAACACGCCGAAATCATCAGCGCGCCGAGTAAAAAACCCCAAGATTTAAATGCCTGGGTCGAACGGCAATTATCAAAAGCTCAGCTCACGCTATCGTCCGATGGGAAAAAGCTGTTAATGGAACGCATTACCCACGACCCTGAAACGGCCTATCATGAACTGCAGAAGTTATTGCTTTATGCGGCGGGGAAAACCCATGTGGATGATGAAACCTTAGACCATTTAATCACCATTCAAATGGAAGATAACGTATTTGATATTATGAATTTGTTGTTTGCGAACGAAAAAGAAGCCGCGTTTAAACGCATTCGCCAAATGCTCGCAGCCAAAGAAGACCCACTGAGAATTCTCAGTGCCTTTATCAATAAATTCCGGGAGATGGTTCTCACCCAAAGTTTGCTGGCCGAAGGCATGAATCAAGATGCCATCCAACAGTATTTGAATGTGAAAAGTGGGCGGGCCTATTACATGATGAAAAACGCGCGTCAATATCCCAGATCCCATGTGGAAAAAAGTCTCAAGCAATTAGAAGAGTATGATCTCAAGATTAAAACAGGTCTGATGGATAAAACCTTAGCGCTCGAATTATTTGTGCTTGGGGTATAAAAAAAAGTCCGAACCACTGTTTAAGCGGCAGGACTTGAATTGATGTCGTTGACAAGTTTTTGTAAACGCGCTTTGGTACGATTGACGTAATTTTTATGATGAATGCCTTTAGATACTGCTTTATCGAGTTTTTTGAACGCCGTAGATAGTGGGGCTTTGGCGGCTTCAACGTCTTGATTTGACGCAGCAGCTTCCACTTTTTTGATGGCCGTTTTTAAACTGGATTTGAAAATCACATTGGCCTGACGACGTTTGGCGTCTTGACCGATCCGTTTCGCTTGTTGTTTGATATTTGCCACAGAGCTTCCTCCTTCAATCAATATGCGAAATCATTGTACCAAAGGCGCATGCTAAAAGCAACCCAAATATAAGCGGTGCGTGATTTAATCTCTTTTGTTATAATACTTTAACGAGGTGCATAGATATGCCAGGACTCAAAGTCGCTCAAATGAATACCATGCGCGTCATCAGCGTAGAATCCGATGGCTACCAGTTGGAAAATGACGATGGCGCCATTTTTTTAAATCAATCACTCGCCAAACATCCGCTTCATGAAAATGAAACGGTGGATGCGTTTTTATATTTTGATCAGTCCAAATCCGTGGTCGCCACGACCCATGTCCCGACCATCACCGCGTATGACTGTGCGTGGGTGGAAGTGGTGGAACAAAAATTTGGACTCGGAGTATTTGTCAACATCGGTCTGAAAAAAGACATGTTGTTATCGAAAGACGACCTTCCTCACTTGAAAGAAGAGTGGCCCCAAAAAGGAGATACAGTGTTTGCCCATTTAAAACCGGGAAAGTCCCAAATGGTCGCCAAGATTCCCGCTCGCTTCCAACTGTCTAAAACGTTAGAACCTCAAGGTGAGCTTGAGGTAGGACTTACGGTCCAGGCGTATGTGTTTAATTTAGGCCCCGAAGGCTTAGTGTGTTTCACCAAAGATGGGTTTGAAATATACGTTTACTACAAACATACCCGTAAACAACACCGCATCGGTGAAACCTTGGAGATTACCATTACTCACATGGTGAGCCGGCTGAAATACAATGGCACATTGACGCCCCAAAAAGAATTGGCCTTAGAAAGTGATGCCGACCGGATTTTGGATGTTTTAAAAAAGCAAGGATCGATTCCCTATGGCGATAAAAGCAATGCCGACGCCATTTTTAAAGAATTTCACATGTCAAAAGCCGCGTTTAAACGTGCTTTAGGAACACTTTACAAAGAGCGTAAAGTGCGTCTCGCTCCCCACCAAACCACACTGAGAGAAGAGGAATAACCATGGGTCGTAAATTTGAAGTCCGTAAAGAGGCGATGGCCAAAACCAACCTCCAAAAAGCGAAACTCTATTCGCGTTACGGCAAAGAAATTTACATGGCTGCCAAAAACGGTGGCACCAATCCTGAGACCAATCAAGCCCTTAAGAAATTGATGGAAAAAGCGAAAAGTGAGCAAGTGCCCACCGACGTCATCAAACGTAATATCGACAAAGCCACCCAATCGGCGGGGGAAGATTATTTGGCCGTTCGCTACGAAGGGTTTGGCCCCGGTGGGTCAAGTCTTTTAGTTGATGCGATGACCGATAATGTGAACCGGACGATTTCAGAGGTGCGTAATTGCTTCACGAAAACGCAATCGAAACTGGGCGTTTCCGGGTCAGTTGAACATGGATATGACCATTTATCGCACGTCGCGGTTGAAGGTAAATCGGCCGAAGATTTACTCGAGTTACTTTTAGAAAATGACGTCGAAGTGATCGACATTGAAGAAGCAGACCCAGGCAGTTTAATCACCGCTAAAGGGTATGATTTAGACGCCATCTTAGACGTATTAAAAACCGATGAAGCTTTAACCATTTCCCATCAAGACCAAGGCTGGTTTGCGATGGAAACCTTAACGCTTGACGGTGAAGCCAAAACCACATTCGAAAAATTGCTCGCCATGCTCGATGATGTGGATGATGTATCCCACGTGTATCACAACGTAGAATTGGACGCCGAATGAAAAAGACGCTTTATCTCATTTTTTCGTATTACCTCATCCAAGGCACCTTGCATAACTTGGGGCATCCCATTACTCCGACGTATGTGAATGACTTGGCATTGAATCCACGCATGTTTGGATTCTTTTTTTCGTTTATGTCTTTAGGCATCGTGGTCGGAAGTTTATTTTGGGGCGTATTAGGTGACCGGTATAAAAACCGCCCTCTGATTGTTTTTGGGTTGTTATTTTACAGCATCGCGCAAGTGGGGTTTGGGACCAGTGTCAATCCTTATATTATGACAGCGTTTCGCTTTTTAGCCGGCTTTTCAGTCAGTGCTTCAATCACCCTTTTGCTCGCCTATACGATTTATCATTCCCCCGCTGAAGACCGGGTGAAAAACATCGCGATTACCGCGGCACTTTTAGCGCTGGGGACGACCTTTGGCTACCAAGTTGGCGGCCTTTTGGGAAATCTTTTTATCCGCGAAGTCTTTTACATCCAAGCCGGAGCCAATGCCCTTTATGCCGGATATGTCGCACTCACGTATAAAGAGTTTTCCGGGAAACATATTAACGGGGCCAAACTCACCGATCAATTTAAGACTGCTTTACGTTTAGATAGATCGTTACTTGTATTTCTCATTGGACTCGCTTTAGCGACCATCGCGGCGACGAATTTATCCAAATATTTAGATGTATATATCATTGATTCGGGCTATACCCCCGCCCAGCTAGGCACGTTCGTATTAGTTACAGGCGTGGTGGGTATATTCACCAATTTCGTCATCGTTCCTTGGGTGGCCAAATTCAAAAAAGACATGCTGATCATGCGGTACTTACAACTGGCCAGTGCATTACTCATCGTCTTAACCTTTCAAATTCAACCGCTGATGCTGGGGTTATATACAATCTTTTTAATATACATGGTGATGAAGGCGATGTTTGAACCCTTAGAAAAGCATTACATTTCCCTCTCTGCGACGCCCAAAACCTACGCATCACTGATGGGCGTCAGACAAATGTTTTTTTCCATCGGGATGGTACTAGGGCCTTTAATCAGTGGGTTTTTATATGAAATCAATCCACTTTTAGTCTTTTATTTTTCCGCCGGGATGTTTGGCCTTGCCTTTTTATTAATTTCCCTTTCCGACCGGGTCAATTTACGCCTTAAAGTCTCTGGAAATGCGGTCCGTTAAATCACCTTAGAATGGGACGTCTGTGATACACTATTTTAAAGGAGTTTTTTTATGAATATTCCGAATACACTCACCGCGATACGTGTCTTATTATTACCGTTATTGCTGGTGTTTTACCTTTTAAATCCTGAGCCTGAAGCCCTCAATCTTTGGACATATTTATTTGTGGGAACCTTTGTGTTTGCATCGTTTACGGACTTTTTAGATGGCTTCATTGCGCGTAAATACGACATGGTGACGACCGTGGGTAAGTTTTTAGATCCACTGGCGGATAAACTTTTAGTGTTACTCGCGCTTCTCATCTTACAAGAGATGACGCTGGTACCGCTTTGGAGTGTATTTTTAATTGTGGCCCGTGAATTTATGGTAACGGGGGTTCGGTTACTTGCGGTGCAAAAAGGCATCGTGATTGCCGCCGGTCAGCTGGGCAAAGCTAAAACGTTTGTGACCTTAGTGGCGATGACTTTAATCTTTATCACCATCGTAGATATCGGACTTATCTTGTATTATGTCGCCGTGGTTTTAACCGTGGTTTCAGGCATTGAATATTTCGTTAAAAACCGTCAAATATTTCAGTAAGTAAAATTTAAACGTCGTTGTATAGTTTGAATGAGGAGGCGTTATGACTAAAGAAAATGCATCCCGGCAAAAAGCCCTTGATGCAACCATGAAAGATATTGAAAAAGCGCACGGAAAAGGATCGGTAATGTTGCTGGGAAGCGACGCCACCGACCGGAACATTGAAGCCATCCCCAGTGGCTCGATTGCATTAGATCTTGCCTTAGGCATCGGTGGGTATCCCAAAGGACGCATCGTAGAAATCTACGGCCCTGAATCATCCGGGAAAACCACATTTGCGTTGCATGCGATTGCGGAAGCGCAAAAAAAAGGGGGCTACGCTGCATTCATTGATGCGGAGCATGCCTTAGATCCTAAATACGCCAAAAATTTAGGCGTCGATACCGATAACTTGGTCATTTCCCAACCCGACACCGGGGAACAAGCCTTAGAAATCGCCGAAGCGCTCATCCGCAGTAATGCGATCGACATTTTAGTTATCGACAGTGTGGCGGCGTTAGTCCCAGAAGCCGAAATCCGCGGTGACATGGGAAGTTCCCACGTCGGCTTGCAAGCCCGCCTCATGTCTCAAGCGATGCGCAAGCTTTCCGGCGCGATCTCTAAAAGTTCGACGATTGCGATTTTTATTAATCAAATTCGAGAAAAAGTGGGCATTTTATTTGGCAATCCTGAAACCACTCCGGGGGGACGTGCCCTCAAATTTTATTCCAGTGTTCGCTTAGAAATTCGCCGGTCTGAACAGCTCAAACAAGGCGATGAAATTGTCGGGAATAAAACCAAAATTAAAGTGGTCAAAAATAAAGTTGCTCCCCCGTTTAAAAAGGTGGAAGTGGACATTATTTACGGAAAAGGGATTTCCCATACGGGTGAAATCATTGATTTAGCCTTAGAAAAAGATCTCGTTGAAAAAAGTGGCTCATGGTTCTCTTACAACGGAGAAAAAATTGGCCAAGGCCGTGAAAATGCCAAAAGTTATTTAGACGAACATCCGGATATATTGGCTGAAATTGAAGGAAAATTAAGAACCCCAGACGCCGAAGTAAGCGCCTAAAAGAAACCCATTGGGTTTCTTTTTTTTCGCCATTTGGGTTTGTTTTTTAAAGGGCTTTCATGTATACTATTGCCAAGCAAATTTATGCACGTAATGCTTTAAATAAACCACATTTTGAACGGAGGTTAATATGGGAGAATCTGCCCTATTGATTGGTCTGTTCAGTTTACTTGCCCTCGTTCTGGGTGTCGTAGCCGGGATTGTGCTACGCGCCATCATTGTTGAAAAAGGTTTTAATAACGCGAAAGAAGAAGCCAAAAAAATCACCGATGAAGCTTCCAAAATCGCGGAACAAAAAAAGAAACAAACGATTCTTGAAACCAAGCAAGAACTTCACACACTTCGCCAAGAGCATGACCAAATGGTCAAAGAACGCAAAGCAGAATTGCAAGCGTCTGAAGATAAGCTCTTAAACCGTGAACAAACGCTCGAAAATCGTGCGTCTAATTTAGACAAACGTGAATCTAATATCGATCGTAAAGAAGAAGCGCTTGAAGATCGCAAACAACAATTGGAAGAACAACACAGTAAGCTCGAACAACTGATTGAAGAAGAAAACAAGAAACTAGAAACCATCGCCCAAACCTCAGTCGAAGACGCGCGTCAGATGATTTTAAACCGCGTTGAAGCTGACATGGCCACAGAAATTGCCCAATACATCAAAGAGCAAGAAGAAATCGCCAAAGATGAAGCCGATAAAAAGGCTAAACAAATCATGGTGGGCGCCATGCAAAAATACGCCCAAGATGTGACGAGTGAAAGCACCGTATCCGTTGTCACACTCCCCAGCGACGACATGAAAGGTCGGATTATCGGCCGCGAAGGTCGAAACATCCGGGCCATTGAAGCCCTCACCGGGGTTGATCTAATCATTGATGATACACCGGAAGCCGTCGTATTAAGTGGCTTTGATCCGATTCGCCGCGAAATTGCCAAACGGAGTATCGAAACCTTAGTCAGTGACGGCCGGATTCATCCGGGCCGTATTGAAGAAGTGGTTGAAAAGAACCGTGAAGAAGTGGATCGCTTCATGCGAGACAAAGGCGAAGAAGCCATCTTTGAAGTGGGGATTGGCCGTGTCCATCCCGACTTAGTCAAACTGTTAGGTCGTTTACACTTCCGTACGAGTTACGGTCAAAACGTCTTGAAACACAGCATTGAATGTGCCTTTTTAACCGGTAAAATGGCTGCCGAACTGGGTGAGGATGAGACCTTGGCCCGCCGGGCCGGATTGTTCCATGACATCGGAAAAGCCGTCGATCATGAAATGGAAGGCTCACACGTCGAGATTGGGTTTAATTTAGCCGGCCGGTATAAAGAACCTAAAGCGGTTTTAGATGCGATTCATTCCCACCATGGGGATGTCGAAGCGGAGACCATCATTGGGGTCTTAGTGGCCGCATCGGATGCTTTAAGTGCCGCGCGCCCGGGCGCACGCAGTGAATCACTTGATTCTTACATCAAACGCCTTGAACAACTCGAAAGCATTGCCAACGATCAAAAAGGCGTGGCCCAAGCTTACGCCATTCAAGCGGGACGTGAAGTGCGCGTCATGGTGAAACCCGATGAAGTGGATGATGCTTTATCCCACAAACTCGCCCGCGATATTAAAACGCAAATCGAAGAACAACTCTCGTACCCCGGCACGATCAAAGTGACCGTGATTAGAGAAACCCGCGCGCAAGATATTGCCAAATAATTTTTAAGCCTTCCACGTGGGAGGCTTTCTCTTTAGATGATGGAATTTGTTGACTGTTTTGATGCATTGAATCACCCCACCCACCAAACCATTGCACGGCCGGAATTAAAGGGCTCCCCGTGTTATTTTCGCGTGGTGCATCTTTGGTGGATTTATAACGGGAAGTGGTTGGTTCAAAAACGCGGGAAAGCCGATGATCTAAATCCTTACATGTGGGCGTTTACCACGGGGCTTGTGACCACCGGTGAAACCCCTGAAACCACGACCCTCCGGGAAACCCAGGAAGAACTCGGTATTCTTTTATCCCCTTCGGATATCATACTGAAAAAAATCATCCCTACGCACAGAGGCCCCTACAAGACGTTTGCCTATATTTACGAAACGCAAAAAGCCCCTGAGCCATTTACCTTGTCCGATGAGGTTTTATCCACAGATTGGTGGTCACTGAGGGAGATTCAAGGTAAAATAAAGACCCAATCCTTTTGGGATTATGAAGCGTTATTGGACGCGCCCGATTACTTTGCGAAAGGTGAGCCCCAATGAATCCGAAACAAAAACTCATTGACGCATTTAAACATGACCCAAGAGTTGAACGCTTTAGAGCCTTAGAAACTGAGATTGAGCGCCATCCCACATTGTTACAGGCCTATGAAGACCTTAAAGTGGCCCAACAAATCATGGTCCGCGCCCAGGCGAATAAAACCCCCGGGTTTCCAGAAAAGAAAGCGGCTTATGACGCCAAGTTAGAGGCCCTTAAATCCAATCCATTCATCGAAGAATACCTCGATCTTATTGAAGAGTTGAACTATGACTTGCAATGGACCATGGGTGAAATTGAGTCCCAAATCAACGCCGCTTTACATCCTAAACTGGATGAGGAAGCATAAAAAAAGGAAAAACGATGTCCGAAGCCACCTACACCCCGATGATGCAACAATATCTTTCGATCAAAGCGTCCCAACCGGACGCGATTTTGTTTTTTCGTCTGGGTGACTTTTATGAAATGTTTTTCCAAGACGCGCTGGTCGCTTCCAAAGCTTTAGACATCCAACTCACCGGCCGAGACGGCGGGCAAGCGGCACGCATCCCGATGTGCGGGGTGCCCTATCATAGCGCCGAAAGTTATATCAAACGGTTGATCGATCAAGGGTTTAAAGTCGCCATCGCCGAACAAGTCGAAGCGGCCACAGGCCAAAAATTGGTCAAGCGTGAAGTCATCCGGATTTTAACGCCGGGGACGCACCTGGATGAGACGGCGCGCGGGGATGTCCACCTTGCTAGTATTACGCCGAGTGATCATTATTATGTCGTGGCGTATCTCAACGCGCTCACAGGCGAATTATTCTCCGAAAAAATTTGGCTCAACATCCAAACTTTAACCACTGAACTGACTGCCAAAGACGTCAAAGAAGTGATTTTACCCAAAGGCTTCGAAGCCTCGGCTTTACACGCGGCGTTTAAACGCTTAAACATTTTGGTTTCGTATGCGGGTAAACCGTTAGAAATACCCTGGATTGACCGTCTCAGTGACGCACTCCCCACCGATTTAGAAAAGAAAAACGTCCACCGTTTGGTCAGTTATGTCTATGACACACAAAAACACGCCTTGCTCTACATCAAGCCGTGTCAAAACTTGGCTCATGATGATGCGATGTATCTGGATGGGACCACACTCAGACATTTAGAACTGTTAAAAAATGAACGATTCCAAACCGAACATGGCTCCTTATTTGCCTTACTCAATCAAACCCAAACGGCGTTAGGCGCGCGCTTTTTAAAACGCCAACTCATGCGTCCATTGAAAGATAAAACCCGCTTAGAATCACGCTACTTAATGATTGATACGTTAAACCGTGAATTCATGACTCGATCGGCTCTCAAAGATGCCTTCGGGTCGATTTATGACATCGAGCGAATCTTAACGAAACTTTCCAACCGGACCATTAAGCCGCGTGATTTTACTCAGTTAAGAGATTCCATGCGCGCGCTACCGGTGTTAAAGACGAGTCTTCAAACCTTAGAGATTGAACCCGCGATCCGTTTATTCGAGGCGTTACCCGATCTGGAAGCATTTCAAAATCGACTCGAACGGGACTTAAATGAAGATGTGCCCATGAGCCTCTCAGATGGGGGCGTATTTTCACCTGGCGTCTCTCAAGCGCTTGATGATGTCCGGGCCTTGATTTTAGGAGGCGATGAATTTTTAGATAGTTTAGCCACGGAAGAACGCGAAAAAACAGGCATCAAAAAACTTAAAATAGGGATGAATTCCGTCTTTGGTTATTACATTGAAGTGCCAAAGAGTCAATCGGAAATCCTGGACCAGTTCTCCGAATATACCCGCAAACAAACCCTCGTGAGTGCAGAGCGGTTCATTACCCCCGCCCTCAAAGAAAAAGAAAAAGCGATTCTCCAAGCGGCGGATGAACAGATTCGTTTGGAAAAAGAATTATTTGAACAATTGATTACCGACGCTGAAGGCTATTTGACGGCGCTCCAAAAAAGTGCCGCCATCATCGCCGAAGTCGATTTTTATCTCGCGCTTTGCGACGTCTCTGAAACCTTAAATCTTACGAAACCCACCCTCACCGATGATCGCGTAATCCATATTACAGGCAGTGTTCATCCGGTCATTAAAGCATTGCGACCGGAAGAAATTTTTGTCAAGAACGATATCATCATGGACGACGCCACCGATATCTTATTGGTAACGGGGCCGAATATGGCAGGAAAATCGACCTACATGCGTCAACTGGCCCTCACCATCATCATGGCCCAAATCGGGTCGTATGTTCCCGCCGAAAGGGCTCAGTTACCTATCTTTGATCAGATCTTTACACGGATCGGGGCCAGTGACGACCTGATTCGGGGTCAATCGACGTTTATGGTTGAAATGTTAGAAGCGCAAAGAGCTTTAGATAAAGCGACCGATCAATCGCTCATTTTATTCGATGAGATGGGCCGTGGAACGTCCACCTATGACGGTTTAAGTTTAGCGTGGAGTCTTTTAGAATACGTCCATGAAACCCTTCATTCTAAACTCATCTTTTCCACCCATTATCATGAACTCACGGCCTTAGAAGCGTCGCTTTCAAGGCTCAAAAACATTCATGTTTCGGCCACGAAAAAAGACGGGGTCATGACCTTTTCACACCTCGTCAAAGAAGGCCCCACCGATGAGTCGTTCGGGATTGAAGTTGCGGCCATGGCCGGGTTACCCAAAACCATTATCCGGCGGGCTGAAAAACTCTTAAAAACATTCGAGCAAGCGCCCCATACCCAAAGCCCCACCTTGTTTGATTTTTCCGAAGAAGTCCAGGCTTCATCGGCTCTAGAAGCGGCCTTTAAGGCGTTGAATCTCGATGATTTAAGCCCGATTGATGCGCTTAATTGGTTGTATGAATGGAAAAAAAAGTCGTAAGGAGCTCCTATGGGTCAGATCAAACAACTCACCCCTGAGGTGGCCAATTTAATCGCGGCCGGTGAAGTCGTTGAAAACATCGAAAGTGTGGTCAAAGAACTCGTCGAAAATAGCATCGATGCGCAGGCCAGTGAGATATCGGTGGATTTAGTGGAATCGGGTCTGCAAGAAATCCGCATCACCGACAACGGTGATGGCATGGATGAAGCGGATTTAATGCTATCGATCAAACGACATGCGACCAGTAAAATCGTCCGTTCGGACGATTTATTTCGCGTGCTCAGTTTGGGGTTCCGCGGGGAAGCGCTCGCCTCACTCGCTTCGGTGGCTGAACTCACCATAGCCTCATCGCCTGTCAAAGCGCCTTCGAAAGTACTGAAGGTGCAAGAAACGTCCCAGGAGCTAAGTGAGGGAAAAGCGTTCAAAGGCACCCAAATCATCGCAAAAAATTTATTTTATCAAACGCCCGCCCGGCTCAAATACTTAAAAAGTCCATCCCAAGAACTCACCGGGGTTTTAGATCAAATGTTTCACCTCGCAATCGCCCATCCTGCGATTGCGTTTCGGCTTTCGAATGAGGGTCAAACGCTTTTAAGCACCCAAGGCAAAGGGGATATTCAGCGTGTGTTATTTGATTTGTATGGGGCATCGATCATGCAAAGTTTACATCCCTTTAGCCTCAATGACCGCGATTACACCATTGAAGGTTGGTACGCCGATCCCATGATACAACGGTCGTCGTCCAAACGGATGCACCTATTCGTCAATAGACGCAGTGTCCGGAACCGTTCACTGATCTCAGCCATTAAAGAGGCGTATGCCCCGTATATCCCCAAGGCGAAATACCCAGTTGCGGTCGTCTTTTTAACGTGTGATCCGATCTTAGTGGATGTCAACATCCACCCGCAGAAAAAAGAAATCAAATTGGCCGAAGAAAAAAGACTGAAAGTCACGCTCACTGAAGGGCTTGGCACCCAGCTTAAAAAGACGTCCAAAGCAGCTTCATTTATGAGTGCCCCCCAATCTAAACCAGAGGCTTTAAGGTTTGAATCGCTGCATGAAAATCCGCCGCTTGCGGTGGAAGAATCCACCGCTGGGATGCAAGAAAGGTCAAAACCCTTCCCCATCTTAGAATACGTCGGTCAAGTGCACGGCACGTATTTGGTCATGCAAGGAGCTTCGGGGATGTATTTGATGGATCAACATGCGGCCGCCGAGCGCATTCGGTATGAAAAATATTACGCCCACATGCAAGAAGATTTAGGAAAGTCCACCGCTTTACTCACGCCTTTAGAGATTCCACTTTCAAAAATTGAAACCGCCCATTTGGTGGATCACTTAGATACCTTTGAAACCTTTGGCTTGAAAGTGACTTTGGACGATCATGCGTTATGGGTCCATGAAATCCCGCATTATTTCCATCCGGGCTTAGAATATGCGTATACACTCACGATGATTGAACACTTGATTGAAGAAAAAAATCTGACGCGTGGCGTCTTAATCGATCAAATAGCCAAAGATTTATCGTGCAAACATTCGATCAAAGGCAATCAAAAAATTGCCCGGAGTGAAGTTGACGCACTCTTAAAAGATTTGGCTCAGTGCGCGCAGCCGTTTCAGTGTCCGCACGGCCGTCCGACCTTGATTGAATTTACGCAAGCGTCGCTGGAAAATATGTTTGGCAGAAGTATGGCATGATCATCGGGATTGTCGGAGCCACGGGGTCCGGTAAAAGTGCGGTAGGCATCGCTTTAGCTCAGGCATTGTCCACCGACATTATTTCCGTGGATGCGTATCAAATTTATCAAGACATGGACATTGGCACGGCGAAAGTGATGCCACACGAACAAGGCGGTATCACCCATCATTTCATTGACCATGTCTCGGCCCAAACCTCCTATGATGTCACCATGTATCAAAAAGAAGCCCGGGCGATCATTGAAAAGCTCCAAGCGGCCCAAAAGACTGTTCTTTTAGTGGGGGGTTCGGGCTATTATTTGAAAGCTTTACTGCATGATTTTAAGTTTTCGAAAACCCCGCTCACCGAGGCGATTCCTGAACCTGAAGTCATCTGGAGGACATTAAGTGAAAATGCTCCGGACCTTCTAAAAAATGTTCATCCCAATAATCACAAACGATTGATTAACCGGTATCAACGCTACGTGAGTAAAGAGGCCCGGTCACCGGTTGATGAGCCCATCTATCCATATACACTTTATGGGTTAGATGTGGCACTTCCAGAGCTCAAAAAAAGAACCGACATCCGCATTGACCGGATGATTGAAGCAGGTCTGGAAGAAGAAGTTCAGCGGGTCATGAATGCAGGGATGTCTCCCACCGCCGCCGAAGCCATTGGCTATAAAGAGTGGAAGGCGTATTTTGCGGGCATCCTCTCAAAAGCAGAAGTCATCCAACAAATCAAAGTTCACACGCATCAATATATTAAAAAGCAACGGACCTATTTTACCCGCCAATTCCCCGTGGCTTGGATGGATGCCCTAAACCAATCTCCAGATACACTCGCGCGTCAAATTATCGCTGACATAAACAATAAAGCGTCCACCCATTAAGCCGTATTTAAGAGTGCTATAATGCGGATAAGGAGGCATGACATCTATGTATAATACGCCGACGAAAATCGGACCCGTCACCCTCAAAAATCGCCTCGTGATGGCGCCCATGACCACGTACAGTTCCAATCCAGATTACACCGTATCCGATCAAGAATACACGTACTATGAAGCCCGCGGTCAAACGGTAGGAATGCTCATTACCGCCGCCGTGGCTGTGTCTAAAAGTGCCCACGCCTTTCCCAGACAAATCAGCATTGAAGATGACCGTTTTATTCCTGGACTCAAAACCCTCGCAGAAAAAATTCAAGCGGGGGGTGCTAAAGCCGTCATGCAACTGCATCATGGAGGCCGGATGGCCGATGCGAGTTTATTTGCGGATCCGAATGATATCGTAGCGCCTTCAGCGATTCAAGCAGACCGGAATTTTACCGTCACCCCCAGAGCCATGACTTTAGATGAAGTCAGACAAACTCAAGAAGACTTTTTAGACGCCATATCCCGGGCGATTCAAGCGGGCTATGATGGCGTTGAACTGCATGGGGCGAATACGTATTTATTGCAGCAATTCTTTTCCCCGCAAAGTAACCAGCGCACCGATGAATACGGCGGATCGATCGAAAATCGTAGTCGCTTCATTGTGGAGCTCGTGAAAGCCGCGCAAGAACGCATTCAAAAAGAAGCCACAAAACCCTTTTTACTCGGGTACCGCCTGTCCCCGGAAGAACGGGAAACGCCAGGGATTACCCTTGCGGACACGCGCTATTTAATCAGACAATTGAACGCACTCAAAGTGGATTATTTACATCTTTCCACCGGGCATTACCTCCAATCCTCGCTCAGAGACCCTGCCAATACGACCCCCATCATTGAACGCTTAAGTGATGTCTTAAACGATGACATTCCTTTGATTGGCGTGGGGGGTATTAACGATCTCGAAGACGTTGAAAAAGCCCTCGCATCTGGGTATCAATGTGTGGCGACGGGGATGACGCTGATTGCCGATCCTTTATGGGGCGATAAACTCGCGTCCAAAGAACCCATTAACACGGTGATCACCAGTGATTTAGTCCCTGATTTAATGTTTGAACGCCTGCACCGTTGGCAAAAAATCTTGGCCGAAGGTGGACGGTTTATCTTAAAGGACGATTGAGATGAAATACCACGTTCAGATTCTTCAAGAAACCGCACTGATGAAACGCATCGGGGATGTCCCGGTCTTTTATGACGGCGTCGTGAATGCCGTCTATTTAGAAGGCGATCAGATCACGCTTGATCTGACGCTGAAAAAAACCCATAATCCCCGGTTTCGGCGTGATACCCGCGTGATCGTCATCTGTCATGGGGTGCAAAGTTTCAGTTTTAAAAAAGCGCATTTCAATGACACGCTTTTTTACATCCATGATTTTGACATTAAACGGTTGGATGATGGCCTCTGGATTCGCTTAGAAACGGCTGAAGGGCTCTTACAAGAAATCACATTTACCACCATCGAAATGCATGAAAAAACGGGCGATTAAGCCCGTTTTATTCGTTTATATAAGGATTGTTTAAGTAATAGACGTCTTGATAGCCGGCGAGTGCGATGCGCCGGGCGGCTCTTTTGACCTTGAATTTTGATGAATGATACAAATAAACCGGTAAATCTTTCCGTACTTTGGTTTGATTTTTATGGGTCAATTGCGCCACAGAGAAATGTCGGGCGCCTTTGATTTTTCCTTGTTCATAGGCCTTTTTCGGCCGGACGTCAATCAGTTGGGCTTTCCGCATGCCTTCTTGAAAGGTTTCGGTGTCTAAGCCTGTAATTTTTGCGGTATAATAGTCTTTAAGTGCCATCAAAACAAGTCCAATGGTCACCCCTAAAATAATGGGGATGATGTAGGTAATGAATATTTCCATAGAAACCTCCCATTTAATTATATCGTATTTAAAGCGAGATGTTATGGCAAAGATTGAAACGACCCTTCCTTTAAAAGATGCCTTTGAATGGCGTCATAAAACCACACTGGATGATGCGTTTACCGTATCATCGGTCATTTATCACCACGAACGTCGCATGGTTTTCGGTTTATTATTTACCGCCTTGATTCCCGTATGGCTTTTAGTGGGTCAAACGACTGGCATTTTGCTAGGGCTCATAAGTACGGCAGGGCTTATGGGCGTCATCGATGTTTGGCTGACGCGTCATTTAAAACCCAAACGGCTTTTTATTTGCCGCGACGGGCTTGGCTTGGACGATGAAAAAAGTTTTAAAACCATTGAGTTCAAAGCGATTCAAAAGGTGCGCATTCAACCCCAGTTCATTTTCATTGAAGGGTTAGATACACGGTTTTTCTTAGCGCGGGCGCGGTTTCCTAAACCCGTGATCGATGGATTGATCCAGATCTTCAAAGCCGAAGGGCTTACGGGAACCGCGTATCCGTACCGAATTTATTTTACCCCAGAAAAATTGGTCGTGGAAGAAACCACGGCCCATGAAGAGCTTTCCGTTCATGAACGGTTTTCAAAGAAATACCGCTATTACGCCGAAGTGACCTGGGATACGTTAGAATTTTCTGGGACAAAACTCACCGGACTCAAACGGCTTAAAGACCGGACCGCGGCTGTGACGTTTAAATCCGTGAAGGTGACCGCGACGCACCCATCCAATGGGGCAATGAAAACGCAAAAAACCGATGCAGGTATTTTGGTATTTAAAGCGTTTGAAGTCATCCGGTTAGACGAAGGGGACACAGCGGTTGAAAAACCCTTTAAAACCTTAAGAACATTGATTGAGGATATGCGCATCGTCAAGATGGATCAAACCGCGGACCATGTTCACACGGTGACCTTGGAAAAAAGCGGGACGGCCTACACATTAACCTTTCAAGCAGACGCTCTTTATGTGGGCTTCAACGCCTTTGAAGGGGATGCTTGGTACCGTCTTTAATATAGACAAAAGAAGGTCGTTTCTTTATAATAGTTTTATTGAACCCAAGAAGGAGTCCCAATGACAACCAGTAATGATTTTAAAACCGGTTTGACCATTGAACACGATGGGAATATCTTTTCCATCATGGAGTTTCAACATGTCAAACCTGGAAAAGGCAGTGCCTTTGTCCGTTCCAAACTGCGTAATTTAAGAACCGGAGCTGTCATCGAGAAAACGTGGCGCGCCGGAGAAAAAGTGCAAACCGCGATGATCGACAAACAAGAAATGCAGTTTCTTTATGCCAACGGCCCGGCGTATGTCTTCATGAATACGGAAACTTACGATCAAATCGAAATTCCCATTGAACGCATCAATTACGAAAAAAACTTCTTGATTGAGACCATGATGGTATCAATCAAACGCTATAAAGATGAAATCATCGGCGTTGACTTACCCGAAAAAGTCGCGTTGACTGTGAGTGAAACCGTGCCCGGCGTCAAAGGCAACACCGTCAACAATGCGACCAAAGATGCGACCGTGGAAACGGGCTATCTCTTACAAGTGCCTTTGTTTGTGAACGAAAACGATAAAATTTGGATTAATACCTCAACCGGTAAATACATGGCGAAAGCCTAAAGGAGTGAGTGTTTCTTGGACCTTTCTGACCCTCACGAGGCGGTGAATTTATGCTGCCATCGATAATCATACTCATCGGACTCTTAATTTTAAGTTCCTTTTTTTCTATGAGTGAAACTGTTTTTTCATCAATTAACCCAATTCGTTTGAAACATGCCATCGATGAGAAAAAACCCGGGAGTAAGAAAGCCCTCTGGGTCCATGACCACTTTGACCTTACCCTTTCGACCATTTTAGTCGGAAACAATCTGGCCAATATCGCCATAGCCTCCGTCTCTTTAGGCGTCATCGTGACGCTTTTTAATACGTCGGATGCGGTGAGTGCGACGCTCAATACCTTCATCATGACAACGGTCATTTTAATCTTTGGGGAAATCATCCCCAAAAGTTACGGTAAAGTTTATTCCGATGCCATCGCCTTAAAAATCAGCGGGATTATGTATTTCATCATCAAACTTTTAAGACCCATCACGGCCGTCTTTATCGGGATTAAGCGGTTGATGATCAAAGACAATCACACCGTGACCATCACGGTCACCGAAGATGAACTGGAAACCATCATTGATACGATGGAAGAAGAAGGTTCCATCGATGAAGATGAAGCGGAAATGCTCCAAAGTGTGCTTGATTTAAGAGACAAAAAAGTCAAAGAAATCATGACTCCACGCGTCGATATGATTGCCCTCGATGAAACCGATGATGTGGAGACGATTAAAGCGGTGTTCTTTGAACACCAATTTTCCCGGATGCCGGTCTTTTCAGAAACCCGTGATAACGTCATTGGGATTCTCAATGAGCGTGATTTTTTCACCATGCTGATCACCGGCGCTCCCTTTGATCTGAGAGCCTTACTCAAAAAACCCATCTTTGTCCCGAAAGCGATGCGAGTGGATACGCTCATTGAAACGTTGCAACGCGAAAACATGCATTTAGCTGTCGTCACCGATGAATACGGGGGCACCAGCGGCATTGTCACGATGGAAGATGCCTTAGAAGAACTGGTGGGTGAAATCTACGATGAGCACGATGACATTGAACCGGATTTCATCCAACGGGAAAGTGCGAACGATTATTTACTCAACGCCGATATTTCGATGCATGATTTATTTGATGAGTTGGAACTGGGCGAACCTGAAAACCCCGATGAATCCGTGGGGTCTTACATTTACAATCAATTTGAAGACATTGTCGAAGAAGGCACGGTGGTGACTTACCAGCACGCCAAAGCCAGTTATGATCACGACGTCCCGGATACCGTATTCAAACTCAAGTTTGTCATTAAGAAAATCGAAGAGCGGCGGATTAAAACGGTCTTACTAACCATAGAAACTGAGGAAAAACCGAAGGAGTCCTAATGGATCGCTTACAAAAAATCATCGCCCAAAGCGGCATCACTTCTCGCCGCAAAGCCGAAAGTTTAATCACCGAAGGCAAAGTGTCTGTCAACGGGCAAATCGTCACAACCTTAGGGACGAAAGCCTCCCCGAGCGATGATATCGTGGTCGATGGAAAAGCTTTATCCAAAGAAGAACCCATCACGTATGTCTTTTATAAACCGGAAGGGTGCGTGTCGACCACCTCCGATGATAAAGACCGCCCCACCGTTTTAGATTTCATCCACGATAAACGGCGACTCTACCCGGTTGGCCGGTTGGATTATGACACCTCAGGGCTGCTCCTCATTACCAATGAAGGCGACCTTGCCAATCATCTGACGCAACCGAATAAAGAAATCGAAAAAGTCTATGAAGTGTCATTTACCGGCGTCCTCAGACGCAAGACCTCGCACATCTTTGAAAAAGGGATGATTTTAGATAAAGTTAAACTAAAGCCCGTTCAAGTCTCCCATGTCAAAGTCAATCCGACGAGTGAAAAAACGACGTGTCAGCTCACATTAAAAGAAGGCAAAAACAATCAAATTAAGCGGATGCTTTCAGAGTTTGGCCACGAAGTGACACGACTTAAACGCGTGCAGCTGGGTCCTTTAACCTTAGAAGGGTTAAAAAAAGGCCAGTACCGCGATTTAAAACCCCATGAACGTAAAACCTTACATCAACTTTAAAAAAATAAGCGCACGACCTAAGGTCGCGCGCTTTTTAATTGTACTTTTTTAAAATAAACCAGTGCCGAATAGAGCCGCAAAGACAAGTGATACGATACTCATTAGTTTAATGAGAATGTTGATCGATGGCCCGGAAGTATCTTTAAATGGATCCCCGACGGTATCTCCGGTGACGGACGCTTTATGCGCTTCGGACGATTTCCCGCCTTCATTGCCTTCTTCGATGAATTTTTTCGCGTTATCCCACGCCCCGCCTGCATTGGCCATAAAAATGGCCATGGCGATGCCACTGGCTAAGGCACCCCCGAGTAATCCCCCCAGGCTTTCAGCGCCGAGTAAGAAGCCGACGGTGAGTGGGGCTAAAACAGCTAAAACTCCAGGTAAAATCATTTCTTTGAGTGCCGCTTTGGTGGAAATATCCACGCATTCGGCGTAATCGGGTTTTTCCGTACCATCCATAATGCCAGGCATCACTTTAAATTGGCGACGGACTTCATCAATCATTTTGTTGGCGGCTCGTCCCACCGATGACATTGTGAGCGAACTGAATAAAAACGGAAGCATCGCGCCAATTAAGATGCCGACCATGACTTTCGGAATCGTCAGATCAATCGAAGTTAATCCCGCCGCGCTGACAAAAGCACTGAAAAGGGCCAAACTGGTGAGCGCCGCCGATCCGATGGCAAAGCCTTTACCGATTGCGGCCGTGGTATTTCCCACACTGTCGAGTTTATCGGTGATCTCCCGGACTTTGGGATCCATTCCACACATTTCCGCGATGCCGCCCGCGTTATCGGCAATCGGTCCATACGCATCGATGGCAATGGTCATCCCCGTGGTCGCGAGCATGCCGACCGCACTGAGGGCGATGCCATAAAGGCCCGCCAGTTCAAAGGCGACTAAAATGACCAAGCCAATCGCGATGATGGGAACCGCTGTGGATTGCATACCGATGGAAAGCCCGCCAATGATGTTGGTCGCATGCCCGGTTTGGGATTGTCTGGCAATGTCTTTGACGCGTTGGAAATCACTGGACGTATACATCTCTGTGACAAATCCAATGAACAATCCAACCCCCAGTCCCGCGATGATGGCAAAGAAGATGCCATAATCCTCAAAGATACCTTGTTCGACGTAATACCAGGTAATGACCGCGGTAAAGATAAAAAACACCGCCCCCGCGACATACGTCCCTTGTTTTAAAACTTTATGCGGCATGTCGGCTTGTTTGGTTCTCACCGTCATCGTACCGATGATGGCGGCTAAAATCCCGACGGCCGCAAGTAAAAGTGGAAATAATACTTTTTCGTATTGAAATTCAGTGAATCCCACGACGCCGAGTGTCATGGCTGCGATGATCGAACCGACATAACTTTCAAACAGGTCCGCGCCCATCCCGGCCACATCGCCGACGTTGTCGCCCACGTTATCGGCAATCACCGCGGGATTCCTTGGGTCATCTTCGGGGATCCCCGCTTCAATTTTACCGACTAAATCGGCCCCTACATCGGCGGCTTTGGTGTAAATTCCGCCGCCGACTCTGGAAAACAGCGCGATGGAAGAAGCGCCCAGTCCAAAGCCTGTAATCACGCCAATCATCGCTTCTAACCCAATATCAAACAGATAAATCCCAACGATGTAACTGACGATGACGCCGAGTAACCCTAAGCCGACCACCGCCATCCCCATGACCGCACCGCCGGAAAACGCAATATCTAAGGCTTTATTCATCCCTTCATCCCGGGCGGATGTTGCCACACGGGAATTACTCGCCACGGCGCCCCGCATCCCTAAATAGCCTGCCGTTGCCGATAAGGTGGCCCCGAACACAAAGGTCACCGCGGTGCCTAAATTGATGGCTAAGGCTAAGACCATACTGAGAATAAGGACAAAGGCAGCCAATATGGTATATTCTCTTCTTAAAAATGCCATCGCGCCTTCGCGAATGTAACCGGAAATTTCTTCCACGCGGGCATCGCCTTTTTGTACTTTTTTAATCTTGCGAAATAATACGACCGCATAAAGGAGTGCCATGACGCCAAAAATCAAGGTGAGAAAAATCCACGATTCCATGTGTGCCTCCGTAAAGTTTAAGATAATTTAGTGTAGCATGCTAACCATTAAGGGTTCAATAAAAAGTGGGTTTTTGGCCCTATTTGACAAGCCTTAGGGCTTTCTATATGATATAATAGGTACGTTTAAAGAGGTGAAAAAATGCCCCCGATACAAATCGCGATTGATGGCCCCGCAGGTGCTGGAAAATCCACCATTGCTAAGGCCTTAGCGAAGCGACTCAACATCATGCATCTCGACACAGGAGCCATGTACCGGGCCGTCACTGTCAAAGCCTTAGAATTAGGAATCGATCTCGCCGATGAAGCCGCGTTTGATTTCATTGACTCGACCGATTTTTATTTCCAAGACGGTGAACTCATCTTAGACAACGTGAACATCGAAAAGAAAATCCGCTCCCCCCTGACGTCGCAGCATGTTTCATTGGTGGCCTCACACAAATATGTGCGGGAAGCCTTGGTCAACCGCCAGCAAGCCATCGCAGAAAAACATGACGTGGTGATGGATGGGCGTGACATTGGCACCGTCGTCTTACCCGATGCACCGTTTAAGTTTTTCTTGACCGCCGATCCCGTGACCCGGGCAAAGCGCCGGATGAAAGACATGCTCAAAAGTGGTGAATCCGTTTCCCTAGAACAGCTCGTGAATGATATTAAAACCCGCGATGATTATGATTCGAACCGAATGCATAATCCGCTTAAAAAAGCGTCAGATGCGATTGAAATTGACACCAAAGATTATTCAATTGCAGCGCTCGTAGAAAAACTATACAGCATGGTGAAAGAAGGATAAATATGGAAATCAACCAAGTCAAAGAAGGCGCTAAAATTACCGGCACCGTCTATGAAGTCAAAGACACCGAAATCATTGTGGCCATTGAAGGCTATCCCATCGAAGGCACAATGAACTTAGACCAAATGACCAAAAAACCCATCGCCAAAGCGAGTGAGCTTTTCAAAAAAGGCGATCCCGTTGAGGCCATCGTTCGCAAAAAAACCGATGAATATTTGTTACTTTCGCGCATTGATATCGAAGTGGCAGAGGCATTTGATCAACTGCAAGAAAAATTCGTTCAAGACGGGGCGTTTGAAGTCAAAATCAAAGGCGTCAATAAAGGTGGACTCTCCGCCGATTATGATGGGTATGATTGCTTCATGCCGGCCAGTGAAATCTCCACCACATTCATCGATGATTTATCCGCGTATGAAGGTCAAACCTTACTTGTAAAAGTCATTGAGATTCGCCGTGACAAAGTCGTGGTTTCTCATAAAATTGTTGAAAAAGAAGCCGATAAAATCGCGAAGCAAAAAGAACTTGAAAGCATCAACTTAGGCGATGTCTTAGAAGGCACCGTTGTGAAGATTCTTGATTTTGGGGCCTTTGTCCGGTTTAACCATGCCGAAGGACTCGTCCATATTTCTCAGCTTTCGCACCATAAAGTCGCCAAAGTATCCGATATGTTAAAAGAAGGCCAAAAAGTTAAAGTCAAAGTCATTGATGCCGATGGCGATAAACGCGGCTTATCGATGAAAGCCCTGCAAAAAACCCCATGGGAAGAATTTGCCGACGTTCATAAAGTGGGCGAAAAAATCACCGGGAAAGTCGTCAAAAAAATGCAATTTGGCTTTCTAGTCGAAGTGGCCCCAGATGTGGTTGGCATGATTAATAAATATGATTATTCATGGGACCCCAACTATAACTTAGCCGGTGATGTGGAAGTGGGCGATGCGATTGAATCGCAAATCATCTCCATTGATCCCAAAAAACGCCGAATGGCCCTTTCAAAAAAACACTTAGAATATAACCCTTGGGACGACGTTAAAGCTAAGATTGGCGATAAAGTCTCCGGTGAAGTCAAAGCCTTACAAACCAATGGGGCGTTGGTGGAAATCCAAGGCATCAATGCCTTTTTACCGATTGGTGAAATTCAAGAAAACCGTGTGGAACGCGTCCAAGATGCCCTCAAAGAAGGCGATGTCATCGAAGCGGTCGTCTTAAAATTCAATCCGCGTGCATGGCAAATGGTGATTTCTAAAATCAAACGTGAACAACAAGCCATTCGTGAAGAATACAAAAAATATATGAAAACTGAAAACCAAGAAGACCAAGCCCAAACGCTTGGGGAACTATTCGCAGAGAAATTTGCCAGTTTAAAAAAATAGGAGTCTCATTTGATCACAGTGGCCATTGTCGGCCGGCCCAACGTGGGGAAAAGTTCTTTATTCAACCGGTTGGTGGGCGAACGCAAGTCCATCACCGATGATACCCCCGGGCTTACCCGAGACCGCATCATTGCGAAAGCGACGTGGCTTTCGCATACGTACCAACTCATTGACACGGGCGGCATTGATTTTAATGACGCCCCTTTTTTAAATGAAATCCGCATGCAAGCGGAAATTGCCATGGATGAAGCCGATGTGATTCTTTTCGTCGTGGATGGTAAAAGTGGCCTCACCGATTTAGATATGGACATCGCCAAGCAACTTTACCGGGTGAAAAAACAAGTCTATACCATCGTCAATAAACTCGACAGTGGCGCGCATGATACGCTGTATGAATTTTACAGTTTAGGACTCGGTGACCCCCACCCTATCTCAACGATTCATGGGCTTGGCATTGGGGATTTACTCGAACGCATTTTCGAAGAAACCGAAGATATCCCAGTTGCATACACGGAAGCGACCTTAAAAATGGCGGTCATTGGACGGCCCAATGTGGGAAAATCCTCCCTCGTGAATGCGATTTTAGGGGAAAAGCGCGTCATTGTCTCGGATATTTCTGGGACCACACGCGATGCGGTGGATACCCTCTTTAAAAAAGACGATCAAGAATACGTCATCATTGATACGGCTGGGATGCGTAAAAAAGGTAAAGTCTATGAAGATTCAGAGAAGTATTCCGTCTTAAGAGCCTTAAAAGCCATCGATCAAAGCGACGTGTGTCTCATTGTATTGGATGCGGCCGAAGGCATCGTCGAACAAGATAAGCGGATTGCCGGGTATGCCCACGAAGCGGGTAAAGCCAGCATCATTGTCGTCAATAAGTGGGACGCTGTCGCTAAAGATACGATGACCATGAGCCGGTTTCAAGAAGAAATTGAAGCCTCATTTCAGTTTTTAGCCTACGCGCCCATGGTGTTTGTTTCCGCCAAAGAGAATAAACGGATTCATACCATTTTTGAAAGCTTATCCACCGTCTTTAAAAACTATACACGGAAAGTCTCCACCTCAGTTTTAAACGATGTCTTCAATGACGCCCTGGCCTTCACCCCACCCAAACGGTTCCAAGGTGGCACCTTTAATGTGTCGTATGTCACGCAAGCAAGCGTTAAACCCCCAACGTTCATTCTCTTTGTCAATTCCCCAGACTATCTGCATTTTTCGTATGAGAGATACCTAAAAAACCGCCTCAGAGAGGCGTTTGACCTATCTGGAACGCCGGTGCATTTCCTCTTAAGAGAGAAAAATCTTTAATATTTTTACAGTAAAAATACAAAAATAGACGCATTTTCGCTTAAGTAAGCGAAATAAGTTGCATCAATTTGTGTTTATTGATATAATATCTTTAGATTTTAAAAAAGGAGGGCATGTCCATGAATAAAACCGAATTAGTTGCATTGGTTGCGGATCGTGCGGGTCTCACCAAGAAAGATGCACAAGCTGCATTAGATGCAGTATTGGATGGTGTCAAAGAATCACTCGTCAAAGGGGATAAAGTCGTACTTACAGGCTTTGGAACTTTTGAAGTGAGAGCACGCCAAGCTCGTACGGGTCATAACCCAAGAACTGGCGCATCCATTCAAATTCCTGCACAAAAATCTCCTGCTTTCAAAGCTGGAAAAGTACTCAAGGATGCTGTAAGATAATTACTTCAAGTAAAAATACCACCTCTGGTGGTATTTTTTTTGTCTTTGTGCTACCCTTTTTTTAGAAGGTGATGACGTGCAGCCCTTAGCCACAAGCTTGATCAAAGCGACCAAAAACAATGATGTTGAGGCGCTCAAAATCTTATCCGAAGACCACGCGTTAACCGGCATAGACACCCGTGAACAAACGCTGCTTTTTTATGCGGTCAAAGCGCAAAGCTTTAAAACGTTGGACTTTCTATTAAACGAGGGATTAGGCGTTAATCAAACGAATTATCAAAACGAAACCCCATTACATATCGCGGCCCGCATCGGTGATGTCACCAGCGTTCAAAAGTTATTAAAGGCGGGCGCCGATGTGCGGATGTCCAATCATCATAAACAAACCCCGTTGATGCTGGCGGCGGCGAAAGGCGCGCATGAAATCATTGATCTACTATTAGATTCTGGCGCGTCCTTAAATGCCTTAGATGCGATGGGCGATAGTGTTTTATTCTACGCTTTAAGAGGCCGCAAACGCTCCATTTTAAACCGGTTCATTGACGCGGGGGCTTGGGTGCATCATCTCAATGACCAACACCATTCTCTCGTCCACGAGGCGGCCACACTGGGTGAGGTGCGTTTACTGGACGTGATTTTAGAAGCCGGAGTATCGCCGTATACGCTCAATATTCACCACCAAAGTCCCCTCCATCTGGCGACGTTTAAACGCCACATTTCAATGGTTGAGCGGTTGCTTGATTTAGGCTTGGAGCCAAGCTTAAAAGATCATTTTGAAGAAAGCCCAATTAAAACGGCCACCCGGCTGGCAGATCAGGAACTGACAACACTATTTGAGGCGTTTCCCAGACACCAAAGTGTCATCGCCTACCGGCTGAAAACACCGCTTCATCACGCGATCCGGACGGGTGAGATTGACCGGGCCATGGTGCTGATGAAAAAACACACCTTTGACCCGCTTTATGATACGTACGGGAAAAGTGCGTTATTTTATGCGGTGATTCGTCAAGAGGCGTATCTGGTGAATGCCCTCATTGAAGCGGGCCACCCTACTGATGCTTTTCAGACGCATGGCTTATCACTGGTCATGATGAGCTTACTATACAAACAATCATCGCTTCTAGACGTGCTTAAATCCCATCGATTACTTAAAGATCTCACGCCGCTTGAAAAAACGTACGTAGATAAACATCCCGCGTTAAAAAATTATCTGAATTAAACCGGCATATCCGGGATAAACTGGATGGCATTGACTAAGATGATCAGTCCGATGCTGATCGCATTATAAATCGCATGCATCCCAATGGTGACGAATAGACTCCCCGAGCGAATGTAATAAAGCTGCAAGACGATTCCGATCACGACATACGGGATAATCACCCGGATATTCGTCAGTTCCGTCACCGCATGCAAAAACCCAAATAGAATACTCGTGATAATAACGGCCGCGGCGAGCGGCCCTTTTTTTTGGAGATACCCAAACAGGCTCCGGCGGAATAAAAATTCTTCCGTAAAAGGCGCTAAAAAGATACCAAACGCCGCCACCGCAAGCTGCGTGGCCACATTCATTTCCAAAAACCCCACCAATAAGGCTTGGTTTTCACTGACTTCAAAAAGCCCCGTGGCGTTGAGGATGAGTCCGAGGCCAATTTGAATGAAATACATGACAATGACGCCTTGTAAAATCCACGCCCACGCCGTCCGTTTACCATCCTTATAAAAGGCCGCCCATTCTTTTTTAAGAGCGGGGTTAAAAACGAGGATAAACACGGCAGTAATGAGTAAGTACCAGCCCAAATTTAAAAAGGTGAGCAACTGCCCTTCACCGGCTCCACCGTCCCACCAGGCGGGATAACTCAATTGAATCCACGCTTGCACCGAAATCAATAAAACGGTAGCAAGTAAGTAGATACCTAGGGCTTGAAACACTTCTTCACGGATGATTTTTTTCATACGATTATTGTATCATGCGGGAGGCTTCATAGACATTCAAAGCGCGCGTGTGATATAATTTGACCGCTAGATGTCACCTTTTTAAAGAGGAAAAATTATGGCAAAAAAATCATTTGCGGTCATCGGTCTCGGACGCTTCGGCGAGAGCGTGGTCAATGAACTGCTCGAACAAGACCACGATATCTTAGTCCTGGATAAAGACCCCGAACGCATTCAACGGATATCCAAAAAAGTCACCCACGCCGCCACGGTGGATTCAACCGATAAAGAATCCTTAAAAGAAGTGGGCATCACCTCGATCAGCCACGTCATCGTGGCCATCGGCGATGACATTCAAAGTTCAATTATGACGTCGCTCATTTTACTCGAACTTGGAGTGGCCAAACTTACCGTGAAAGTCCAAAACGATTATCACGAAAAAGTCCTCCAAAAAATTGGGGTGACCGATACGGTCTTCCCAGAAAAAGTCACGGGCCGTAACGTCGCGAGCCGTTTGGCGACCGGACCCAAAGTCGTGGATTACTACGATCTAGGCGATCAACATTCATTCTTCGCCGTCCCCATGTGTGCCCAAGAAATGTCCGGTCAGGAAGTCTCGCACATCAACGCCACCACCCTTCGCCAAAAAATCCGCTCGGAAATGGATGCGAATGTGGATTTAATTGCCATTCAACAGGACCATTCGGTCTATTTACCCAGTGAAGATGTCAACATTAACTTAGAAGCGGTCCTTTGGTTATTTGGCTCGAACGAAGAAATGAAAACCTTTATTAAATCGTGGTGCCAGACCGAAAAAGATGAAAAATAAAGCCATCACCCTCATCTCATACAACCGGCATAAATATGCCGAGTACCAACACCTTTTTAAATCACTCCCTTTAAAACTGGAACCCTTAGATTCCAGTTTTAAAGGGCTTTTGCTAGAAGAGGGGGAGACATTTGAAGCCAATGCCATTCAAAAAGTCACCCAAATCCCCATTGAGAATCAGTTTTTATTTGCCGAAGATTCGGGCTTGGTGATTGAGGCTTTAAACGGAGCCCCGGGCATTTATTCTAGACGTTTTTCTGGGCTGGATGATGCGCATGCGAATAACCAAAAAGTCCTCAAACTGATGGAAAATGTCACTGACCGACTTGCCTATTTTGTGGCGGTCATTGCCCTGAAAGACCCGAGCGGTGAAATCACGTTATTTAAAGGTGAGTGTCCGGGGTATATTCATACGGTAGAAGCCGGGACAACCGGCCATGGGTATGATCCGATTTTTATTCCCATCGGGTATGCGGAAACGTTCGCTGAAATGGGAACGGCTGAAAAATCAAAGATTTCCCATCGTCACCGGGCGGCCCTCAAACTGATTGAGCATTTAAAAACGCATCTATGAAATCTCTGCTTATCATCAGTGACGTCCACGGATATGAAGACCGCTTAAAGCGTGTTTTAGAAATAGAAACCGTTGATATGGTGGTATCTTTAGGCGATTTAGAGGTCTCTAAAGAAACCCAGGCTCAACTCGATATCTTGATTCACGGCAACGCCTATTTAGATCCAGGCGAAGCGAAGCATGTCTTAGATACCGAAGCGTTTAGAATCGTTTTTACGCACGGTCACCATGAACACGTTAACCGGAGCGATCACGGGCTTTACCGGTTATTAAAAGCGCATCAAGCCGATTTGCTTTTCCACGGTCACACGCATGCCGCGCGCATCAGTGAAGTGCAGGGGGGCTGGCTCATCAACCCGGGGGCTGTGTCCCATTCAAGAAGTTCGTTCCCTGAAAGCTACGGCCTTTTAGAAGTGAGTGAAAATGAAGCCACCCTTACCTTAAAATCTGTCATCGGTCAACCGTTAAAAACGCACCGATTTGTGAAATGAGGCAGCTCATGAAAAAACCCATCCTTTTAATATTAACTATCTTATCGGTCCTTTTACTCGGGGCCTGTGAAACCGGCCCAGAAACGCCCCCCGAAGAAGTCGTGCCGGTCGGTGATCCGCGCATCCAAAATTACTATCAAGTCTTTGTCAGGAGCTTCGCCGATGGCAATAATGATGGCATCGGTGATTTTATTGGCCTTGAACAATCGCTCGATTACTTTGTGGATTTAGGCATTGAAGCGCTTTGGTTGATGCCCATTCATCCGAGTCCTTCTTATCATGGGTACGATGTGGATGATTATTATGACGTGCATGCCGATTATGGGACGCTCGAAGACTTTGAGTCTTTCTTAAGCGCGGCCGATGAAAAAGGCATCGATGTGATCATTGATTTTGTGATCAATCATTCATCGGATACGCATCCTTGGTTCGAAGCGTTCTTGGCTGGAGACCCGGATTATCAAGATTATTATCGCCGCATACCTGCCTCCGATGACCGCGTTGGTCAAACGGGAGCGTGGGGTCAAACGATGTGGCATGCGGCCGGTGAAGACACCTATTATGCCGGGGTGTTTGGCGGGTATATGCCCGATCTCAATTGGTCCAACCCGGAAGTTGTTCAAGAAATTGTGGATATCGGCACCTATTGGCTGGATAAAGGGGTGGATGGTTTCCGGATTGACGCGGCCATTCACTTATTTAGTGTGAATGAACTCCCGGCCGGGACTTCGAGCCTGGATGAGAGTTTATTTCAACTGGAATATTTCACCTTTCAAATGAAAAATCACGACGAAGATGCCTTCATCGTCGGTGAAGTATGGGATAATGCGTCGATTTATCAACCTTTTTTGAGATCCATGGATTCGGTATTTCACTTTGATTATGGAAACGCTGTAGTCAATGCCGTCACACAAGGCTTTTCCCGGTCTTATGTCGAAGACGTGATCAAATGGCATGAAAATGCGCTCGCTGAAAATGCGACGGCGGTGCAAAGCCCGTTCCTGAGAAATCACGATCAAAACCGTTTAGCCGGTCCTTCAGAACCGGGGTATCCAAATATTGGGGATGATTTAGAAGGGTTAAAACTGGCCGCGGAGATGCTACTTTCAGTGCCGGGGAATCCGTTTATTTATTACGGGGATGAACTGGGCATGAGCGGGGCGAAAGCGGGGGCTCCACCGATGTGGGATGCGACCGTTAGAACGCCGTTTTTATGGGACGATGAGCGCCTCACCACCTGGACATTTGATGATTATGCGTATGTCGACACGCCCAATGCCTCCACCCCTTCGGTAGCCGCGCAGATGAGTGATCCCGATTCGTTATTTAATACGTATAAAGCCATGCTTCATTTAAGACGGGCTGAACCTGCCCTCAAATACGGGGACATAAAGGCGTTTGAAGATAACCATCCGGGGCTTCAAGGGTTTTACCGGTCGTTTGAATCAGACACCCTCTTGGTTTTACACAATGTGTCTGAAGAATCTCAAGTGATTCATTTAGAAAGTTCCTATGAAGTGATATACGGTACCCTTGAAGAAGCGGTCCCCGCAAGAAGTACTGTTATCTTAAGGATCGATGCGAATGAATAGGTCCTTGGGAACCATCTTTAAAAAAGGGCTCACGTTTAGCGCCGATAGCTTTTTACTATTTAAATGGCCCTTAAGAAAGTTTCTCTTTTATTTTTTCTTACTCAATTTAATTATGTTTATTCCTTTAACCTATTCCATTTACCAACTCGATTCCAGCATTCAAACTCTTTTAGGCATTCAGCTCACGGATGCGGCGGGGCTTGCCGGTCTTCCTGAACCCTGTGAAATCGTCAATGAAGAACTCATCTGTGAAGACGACACCATCTATGAAGCGAGTTTTTCAGTCAACGATCAACCCATACGCGTGGTGATAAATGCATCAGAAACCATGACGGCTGAAAGCTATGAACTTATCATGCGCAAACAAACCGCAGAGTTAAGACTCGCGGATGCGACGCTTCGTATGGATTACCGGGGATTTGATTACACGCCGTTTTCCGATCTCAATCAAGAAGATCCCGACACGGCATATACGCTGCTTTTTGACGGGTTTTATCCGTCTTTAAGACCGTTTTTAGCGCTCCCTTTAACATTCATTTTTGTCGGTGGGTACATTCTGACCAACACCGTTTTATTATTTACTCTCGCGGGATTTGCGATGCTATTTAAACTGACGATTTATGATTTACCAAGATATCCCAATATGGTGAAACTCTTTATCTTAGCTTCCACCGTCCCCGGCGTTATCAATCTGATTATTGGGTTATTCGGACTCAGTGCCTTTTCGAGTTTGGTTTATAACTTTCTCACGCCGTTTTTCGTTTATGTTTTATACCGGCGAAAAGACCCTGAAATCAAGGTATAGTCACACAATTCATAAGACGCCAAAAATTGGCGTCTTTTTTTTATGGAGTTCAGTGCTTAAAAGCGGTTCATATGTAACCGTTTCCATATTTATGCAATTGTATGTCAAATCATGTAAAAACGTTTACATTTTGGGGCTACTTTGATATATTTAAGGTGGATATAAACTCTATTCCATAGTGAAAATATAGGAGGAATTTGATGAAAAAAGTACTGCAATTCTTTGTGGTCTTTGCGTTCATTATGGGGTTATTTTCAACTTTAAGTCCAGTCTTAGCCGATGGACATGAAGATGGAGAAGCGCCCACTGATCGTAAAGTCATCGTCCACTATCATCGTTGGGACGGCGACTATGAAGGCCGGAACATCTGGACTTGGAATACCGGGACCAATGGCTCCCAAGCGCCAGTCGCCTTAGAAGGCACCGATGAATTCGGTGGATATTTTGAAATTTATATCGATGATGATGCCGGCGACGCCATCGGACTCATCTTACGGTATAGCGATGCGTGGGGGGACAACTTCAATGACCGTGATGGTCTAATTGATCCATCTGATTCTAGTAAAATCGCCGATAAAGAAATAATTTTGAAGCAAGACGGTGAATTTGTTGGATTCGATGAAAACGGTGTCAAACACGTCTTTGTCTATGAAGGGATGAATGAAGTCATCTACGAAGATCCCGTTCATGGCCCGATGCGCGATGGCTATGGCACATTAGCTGTTGTCTATTACGATCCCGCTGAAAGTTATGAAGGATGGAACCTTTGGACCTGGGAAACTGGAACTGGTGGTTCCCATGAAATGGTTGACGAAACTGGAACTGGTGTTCCCTTTAGAGCTCCGTTAGATGTGGATGGAGGGACTGTAGGCGAGGAAATGTACCGGATTGCCTTCTTCTCCATTGGCGAAGACGCTTCCGATGAAATCGGCTTTATCGTTCGGACGGATGCCTGGGAAAAACAATATGAAGAAGATCTTTTCGTTGATGTGACCGACCTTAAAGGATCGGGCTACCGGACCCTCTTTTATGTTGGGTTAGCTCCTGATTTCTATGATACATTCGAAGAATTTGATGCGGTCGCCAATGCGTTTGAAGTTGAAGTAGGTCAACTCGAAGATCAACGTTCACTTCTCTTAAACTTCAATAAACCTGTGCAAGTGGCAGAAGAAGTCGACAGTGTCTTAAACGATATCTTTGATGCGTCGTGGTTCAACGTGGTTGATTCGGCAGGGAATGCGGTGGATATCGCCAACATTTCCTATGAAAAAGGGACTGAATCTGTGGCTGAATTCATGCTTATTTTCGATGAAGATTTAGATAAATCTGAAACGTACACGATGACGTATCAAAAGAACGAAGAGGATTTACCAGCTGAATTTGATTTCGCCGTGCCATCGGATGCGCCTACCATTACGATTATTGGGGCCACCGATGTTGAATTAGAACTTGGGGATCGTTACTCACTCCCCACGTTCCGCGCGACTGAGAACTTCTATGGTGAAAACTTACCCCTTTACAATGCCCGTGTTAAAGAGGGTGAAGGGTACTTATCCACCCGTGAAGCCGGTGTGTATGAAATCGTTTTAGAAGCCCATGACCGCTTTGGCAATGTGGCCGAACAAATGATTACTGTAACGGTGGTGGATCCGTGTGCCGATGACGCGACGGCCGCCGACACCGTATTACCGATCACACTCTTTGCAGGTTTACCGCTCTTAGCCGGTGCCTACATTGCACTTCGTCGCAAGGAGGACCAATAATATGAAAAAATTAGGATTTTTAAGTATCTTTTTCATCGCAACACTCTCCGTCACACTTTTACTGGCGGGCTGTGGAGACGGTGAAGAAGCCTGTGTGAACCGGGCCAGTGAAGGTGTGGTTTACAACTTTGATCAAGACTTTAGTGAAACGGTTGAACTTCGTGTTTGGACCGATGATGAAGATTATTTCTTAGCCATTAAAGAAGCGTTTGAAGAACAAAACCCAGACATTACTCTTAACTTTACCGAAGTGGGTAACGTCGATACCCGTCAACGTTTAGAGCTTTATTCAGGGTCTACCCAAGCGGCGGACGTGGTTCTTTATCCCCATGACCATATTGGGGCGGCCTTACAATCCGGACTTTTAGCGTCGATTGAAGGTTCATTTGCCGAAGATTTACGCACCCGGATGATTGATTCCGCGTGGCAAACGGCTTCGGCCTGCTACGATTTCTCCAATAATGAAATTGAAGACTGTGACGATCCTGCCAGTGAAGGAACCCTCTTTGGCGCACCGCTCATTGGGGAATCTGTCGCCTTATTCTATAACAAAGCGCTCCTCGAAGAACTTACAGGATCCAGCACCCCGCCTGAGCGTTTCGAAGATATCTTAGCCCAAGCATCGGATCCAGACATGGCGGCTTTCTTAGATGGTAATCCCATCATTGGCCTAGATGTCGGGAATGCGTATGACATGCACTTCTTAGCGACTTCATTCGGTTTTGAGCTCTTTGGCCCGGATGGCCTTGACGCGACATCATCGAATCTAGGTTCGCAAGAAATGATTGATGCGCTCACGTTCTTTAACCAAGAAGTGCGTCCCGCCCTTGGTAACTTGCAAGCGGCAGATCTAGACGGTGAAGCCAACCGGACGCTCTTTGAAGAAGGAAAAATTCCTTACATCATTGACGGCCCTTGGTCCATTGATCGGTATGAAAATGCCGAAGTGGATTATGGCGTGGATTTAGTGCCCACCATCCGCGGTGAACGTCCAACCTCATTCTCCGGTGTCATTATGGCATCGGTATACCGTCAGTCTCCGAATCCGGATGCGGCGTTCCGCCTCTTGGAATTCATGACGTCGGTGGATGGTTTAGAAATTCTTTACGAACAAAAACTTGTCTTACCTGCCCTTAAAGACGTTAGTGTCGTCCCGGGTGTGGCTGATGATGAGAACTTAGCAGGGATTTCCAATCAGTTGAATTACTCTCAACCGATGCCGATTATTCCTGAAATGGGATTCTTCTGGTCAAATGCCGGTAGTATGTATACCAATGCATGGAACGGCATTGTTTCTCCCGCAGATGCGGCTGAAACCGCTGAAAACGGCTTTACCGCCCAATCTGGAATAGGTAACTAACAAAGATAAAGGTAAAGGCCATGAAAATCATGGCCTTTTCTTTACATATTAAGGACGTGACACGATGAAATTTAACCCTGTTGTGATGCTTAAAACACTGGCATCATCCCTGGTCTGGGGAACCGGACAACTTCTTAATAAGCAATGGCTGAAAGGACTCTTTTTCTTCAGTTTTTTTGCCTTACTCATCGGCATTGAACTAGGAACAGGATCTTATGGCCAACCGATTAGTTTATACGATCAATTGGCGGGGAATCCAATCACGGTGGAAACATCTAAAGGGTATGTCAATGATTATTATTACAATCTATTAGACGACCAATACGAAGACACCCGGTTATTAGAGACCGTCGCTGAACTCAATGGACTTACGTATAATGCTGAGTTACAGTATTTTGCCGATGAAAACGGCAGTCCCGTTCAACCTGAAAGTAATCAAATTCAATTTACTGAAGCCCAACTGTATGACTTTTTAGCAGCCGAAATGACACGCATTGGTGAGCTGGAAGATTTTGCCACCGACGGCTATGAAGTCTTGTTGGATTATGACAGCTTTAAAGCGTTCCAAGATACACTCGTGGGTGGACTTGGCGGACGCGATAACTATACGACTGATGATTACAATAAAATGCTGGTGCAAATTTTATTCCGGTACGATGAAGCCTTATTTAACCGCTACGATGAAGTATTTACCAATCGTTTCCATGAAAATGGCGGCTTCTTTGTCAAAGGGATTTGGGGTGTGATCACCTTAGGGGTGACCCCATCACGAACGGTAACTGAGCATTATGACTTAAGTTTCTTCATCCCAGAGGGCTTTTCGCGCCGTGGGGTGGAACTCCAAGGGAACTTCTCCCAACAACTTTTACTGCGCGGTATCATTTCCAATTTACTCTTGATTTACTTTATTGGCGTTTATATTTGGAACGTCCGTGACGCGTATAAAACCGCGAAAATCATCGATGAAACCAAACAAAAACCCAATGAAATCAAGTATTTCAAAGACGTCTATGAAAATGCGTTTGAATACATTGTTTTGACGCCTGCACTCTTTGTCATTACGTTTGTCTCCATCATGCCAATTTTATTTGGGATGCTCGTGGCATTCACCAACTTTGATGCCCAACACATTCCGCCCAATAACCTTTTTACGTGGGTCGGATTTGAAAACTTCCGGGTCATTTTCTCCCTGTCTGAACAAGGGGGACTGCCCTTTGGCTCGCAGTTCTTTAAAGTATTTAGCTGGACCTTGATTTGGGCGTTTGCGTCCACATTCACCGTCTTTTTCGGTGGGTTTATCCAAGCGGTGGTGCTTTCCAATAAACGCATTGTGTTTAGAAAAGCGTGGAGATCACTCCTCATTTTACCGTGGGCCATTCCCGCCCTCATCTCCCAGATGGTCTTCAACGTCATGTTTCGGGACCGGGGATGGGTCAATCAAATGCTCGAACGGGTCGGCGTTTATGACCGCTTATTCGAATGGGGGATGCTCGGTCGGAGTTACCAAGATGCGGGCACCGGCTTGCAACGACTTCTTTATTTTGGCGAAGATAACATTCAATGGATCACCAATGAGGCGAATCCTTGGTTTGTGAGGATATTTATCATCACGCTGAATATTTGGCTCGGATTCCCGTTCTTTATGGCCCTCATGACCGGGGTTATGACCAGCATCGACCGCTCCTTGTATGAAGCCGCGGAAATCGATGGAGCGACGGGCCTTCAACAGTTTAGATTCATTACGATGCCACTTGTCTTGTTTGCAACCAGTCCCTTACTTATCATGACCTTTGCGCAAAACTTCAATAACTTCGGGGTCATTTACTTCATCACCCAAGGGGGTCCCGGCGGCGATTTCACCACGGCCTTTGCGGGGCAAACCGATATTCTCATCAGCTGGATCTATAAACTGACTACCGATGCGAACGTTCGGTGGTATTCCATGGCCAGTGTGTTCTCACTGCTCATATTCTTAATCATTGGGACGCTTTCAGCGTGGAACTTTACGCGCACCCGCGCCTTTAAGGAGGAGATGTAATGGGTTGGCTTGCTTGGACGATTATCATTCTTATCCTCTTATTCACGCACCAATCACTGACGCATCAAATCGCCGAAAAACTCGGCCATAAAGGAATGCTTTCCGGATTCATCGGACTCATTCCCGTCTTTGGCTTGATTTATTACCTCAAAATCAAACCTCCGATGCGCCCCTCCAATAAAGGGAAAGTTAAATCCGTCTTTAATCTCAAAAACATTTTTGGGACCGGGCTGCTTTATACGGAACTTGTTTTACTGGGCGTCATCGTTTTAATTCCGGTGGCCTATATCATCGGGACGAGTTTGAACCCAAACTCCGGGATTCCTTCCACCATATGGCCGGATGAACCATCCTTAAAAGCCTTCCAATTTCTCTTTGAAGGTTCGGCGATGTACGGAACCAGTGAAGAAACCAATGAATTTGTCTCATGGTACATCAACACGCTGCAAGTCGCTGTGCTCACCATGGTCTTTTCGGTACTTTTTGTCACCGGGACCGCGTACGTGTTTGCCCGCTATAAATTTAAAGGAAAGCGCGCGGGGCTTTTAACCATCTTAGTCTTACAGATGTTCCCGAGTTTCTTAGGCCTCATCGCGATATTTACGCTTTTCCAAACCTTTGGCTTACTCGATCAACCCTTGGCACTCGTCATCATTTACACAGCGGGGGCCATCCCCTTTAATGTCTGGCTGATTAAAGGCTACTTACAAGGGGTGCCTAAAGAACTGGATGAATCCGCGAAAATTGATGGGGCGAATAAGCTTCAAATATTCTTCCGCATCATCGTGCCGCTATCGGTGCCGATCATTTCATTTGTTGCGGTCACGCAGTTCATGGCGCCGTGGCTGGATTACATCTTGCCATCCTTCGTCATTGAAACCGAAGAAAAATGGACCCTCGCGGTCGGGATTTTCCGGTTTATCAACGATCAAGCAAGGATTAACTACCCTGCCTTCTCAGCGGCTGCCATTTTAGTCGCGGTTCCAATCACTGTATTATATATTGTGTTCCAGCGATTTCTCATTGAAGGGATTACCGCCGGCGCCAACAAAGGATAACCCAAAAAAAAGAATCTCATTCGAGATTCTTTTTTAATAGGGCGTAGCCATTTTCTAAGATGTTAGGTGAATCATCATCGATGCGTGTGTACGTTTCATCAAAAGGGAAGGCTCGTTGAGGTC
>JAGYLV010000019.1 GCA_018400875.1 bacterium | reverse complement strand
CTCGGGGAAGAGTACGCTGCTGAGAACCCTCAATTACTTAGAAGTCCCCACGAGCGGATCGGTCACCATGGGGGACATCACCCTCAAAGAAGACCCGAAGGTTTTAGAGAATATCCGCCAAAGCGTGGCCATGGTCTTTCAGTCATTTTATTTATTTGATCATCTCTCAGCGCTCAAAAACTGCGCGTTAGCGCCCAAGAAAGTCTTAAAACTCACCGAAGAAGAAGCGACTCAAAGAGCCAAAACGTCACTCGATGAAGTGGGGATGAGTGCGTTTGAATCACGGAAGCCTTCCCAGTTATCTGGCGGTCAGAAACAACGCGTCGCGATTGCGCGAAGTCTCGCGATGCATCCGGATGTCATCTTATTTGATGAACCGACCAGTGCCCTAGACCCTGAAAACGTCGGGGAAGTCTTACAGACAATGACGGCGCTGGCAAAAAAGAAAATGACGATGATCATCGTCACCCATGAAATGCAGTTTGCCAAAAACATCGCCGACCGGGTCATCTTTATGCAAGACGGTGAAGTGATTGAAGATGAACGAGCAAATGATTTCTTTAAAGCCCCGAAGACCGAAAAAGCCCAATCGTTTCTCGCTCATATTCGTTAAAAAAAAGCCCACATCTGTGGGCTTTATTTCTTTTTAAATGATTTGATTTTCGGTTCAATGCCTTGACGCAATCGCTGGTAATTCTTTTTGTGCCGGATGATAATGAGTGTGGTTCCGATAAGTGCAATCACGGGAATTTCAATGATGCCCCGTGTCCCAAACCACGTCGTTAATGGCGCCGTCGTTGGACCGAAGAAATAAACAATAATCGCCACGGTCGATAAACTAAAAGCCCCAACGGTGGAAGATACAGACACCCAGCCATTTTGTTTCAAGCTTATGACGAAACCGAGTGCCCCCGCCAGCCCAATCACCGGGGCGTAAGCTAAGAACACGCCAAGGCTGGTGGCGACTGCTTTACCGCCTTTAAACTTGATAAAGACCGGATAGACATGCCCGACAATGGAAGCCATCCCATAGACTAAAGGATGAAAGAGCTGATCGCTTAAGCCGTCTAACCATCCCATATTGACAATAAAGACAATGATCGCCCCTTTGAGGACATCAAAGATGAATACGGGCACCCCGTATTTTTTCCCCATCACGCGGATGGCGTTGGTGGACCCGGGGTTTTTAGACCCATGCTCACGGATATCAATGCCTAAAAATACTTTACCGACAATGAGTGAAACAGGAATGGCTCCAATGAGGTAGGCCACCCCGATAAGTATAAAATTCATAAATAATCTCCTAAAGTTTACAAAACTATTATAGCATGGATTAATCTTTGTTTCGCATGAAATGGTCGCTTTTGTTATAATACAATAAGATTATTTGAGGACGTGACTAGATGACGCAAGCGAACTCGGCTCATTACGATGCCGATTCCATTCAAATCTTAGAAGAACTAGAAGCCGTAAGAAAACGTCCGGCCATGTATATCGGCTCGACCGATACGAGGGGCCTGCACCATTTGGTGTGGGAAATCGTCGATAATGCCATCGATGAAACCTTGGCTGGATATGGGAAAAAAATTACGGTCACCATTCTTGAAGATAACTCGATTATCGTCGAAGACGATGGACGCGGGATCCCAGTGGCGAACCATTCCACCGGTGTATCCGCGGCGTTCATCATTTTTACGAAACTCCACGCCGGGGGTAAGTTCGGTCAAGCCGGCAGTGCCTATAAAGTCTCAGGCGGCCTCCACGGGGTGGGCGCAAGTGTCGTCAATGCTCTTTCTGAGTTTGTCCAGATTGATATCCACCGGGATGGCTCACATTACAAGATGCGGTTTGAAAACGGTGGGGAACTGAAAGAACCTTTAAGTACGGTAGGCACTTCTAAAAAAACCGGCACCCGGGTGCACTTTAAACCGATGGCGGACCTTTTTCGACCACGGTTTATAACTTTCAAACCCTTGAAGAACGCCTCAGAGAAAGTGCCTTTTAATTAAAGGCCTGGCCATCAGCATTCACGATGAACGCTCCAAACAAAAAGCGACCTATCAATATCATGATGGGCTGATTTCATATATTGAATATTTACACCAATCGAAAAAAGCCATTCATGAGCCGTTGTTTATTGAAGGCGATGCGGGCGGTATTCACGTGGAAGTGGCCTTACAATTTACGACCGCCTATTCCGATCAGATTTTAAGTTTTGTGAATAACGTGAGAACCAGAGACGGCGGCACCCATGAAACCGGGTTTAAATCTTCGCTGACTAAAATCTTTAATGAATTTGCGGTCTCACTCGAGGTCATCAACGGAAAGAAAAAACTCGAAGGCGCGGACATTAGGGAAGGGCTCACCGCCATTGTCTCGATTTTAGTGCCTGAACCACTCCTCCAGTTTGAAGGCCAAACGAAAAATAAACTGGGCACCTCCGAAGCCCGCAATGCCGTCGATCAAGTGGTCAGTGAAAAACTCACCTACTTTTTCCAAGAAAACCCCAAACTCACCAAAGAACTCATTGACCGGGCGATGAAAGCTCAAAACGTACGTGAAGCGGCCCGGAAAGCTCGCGATGAAGCGCGCATGGAGAAAAAAACCCGTAAGAAAGAACCGATGCTTTCCGGCAAACTCGCTCAAGCGCAGTGGAAAGATAAAGAACACCTCGAACTCTTTTTAGTCGAAGGGGATTCCGCCGGGGGCTCGGCTAAACAAGGCAGAGACCGCCGCTTCCAAGCCATCTTGCCCTTACGCGGGAAAGTCATTAATACCGAACGCGCGAAAATTGAAGACGTCTTAAAAAACGAAGAAATCACCACCATCATCCATACGATTGGGGCGGGACTCGCCGCCGATTTTGATCTGGATGCGTGTAATTATTCGAAGATCATCATCATGACCGATGCCGATACCGATGGGGCACACATCCAAGTTTTACTCCTCACCTTTTTCTTCCGGTACATGCGCCAGCTCGTCGAAGCGGGAAAAATCTACATTGCCAGACCCCCTTTATATAAAGTGACCTATACGGAAAAAGGGAAATCCAAGACCGAATACCTCTGGGATGATGCGGCCTTAGACGCCATCCAGAAGAAACGGAAACTGAAAAACATTCAACGCTTCAAAGGACTCGGCGAGATGAATGCCGATCAACTCTTTGATACGACGATGAACCCCGGCACCCGGACGCTCATTCAAGTCAAAGTGGATGACTTAGCCGACACTGAACGCCGGATCAAAATACTTATGGGTGATCAAGTTGAACCCCGCCGCGATTGGATTGAAGCCAATGTGGCTTTTACGCATGAAGACTCATTTAACGTGGAGGAATCGTAAATGGCAAAGAAAAAACCCGATCTCTCCGCACTCATTGATAAGTTTATCGAAACCCAAAACTTAGAAGACATCGTCGGTGACCGGTTTGGAAAATATTCCAAATACATCATTCAAGACCGGGCCCTGCCCGATGTGCGCGATGGACTCAAACCCGTCCAGCGCCGCATTTTGTATGCGCTTCATAAGCTCCATTTAACCCCGGATAAGCCGTATAAAAAATCGGCCCGGATTGTCGGGGATGTCATCGGCAAGTACCACCCCCATGGCGATTCCAGTGTCTATGATGCGATGGTCCGCATGGCTCAAGACTTTAAGTTTTTAGTGCCCCTCATTGACATGCACGGCAATAAAGGCTCCATTGACGGGGACCCGGCCGCCGCCATGCGTTATACCGAAGCGAAGATGGCGAAGGCTTCGCAGTACCTCCTCCAAGACATCGATAAAAAAACCGTGGGCTTCGTGCCTAACTTTGACGATGAAGAACTTGAACCGGTCGTTTTACCGGCCCGTTTTCCCAACCTTTTAATTAACGGC
>JAGYLV010000018.1 GCA_018400875.1 bacterium | reverse complement strand
TTTATTATACCTTATATGGCATTAATCTAAAGAAATTTTACAAAATAGGTTCGGCGTCATAGCCGTTATTCTTTAACGAGTTTTGGATGGATTTAAAATCCGGGGTGTCACCTTCGTAATGGACTTCTTTATCTTTGAGTTCAATTTCAAAGCGGGTGAGGCCTAAATCATTCAACACCGTTTTGATGGTTTTAACGCAATGCTCACAGGTCATGTTCGATACACGGAAAGCATGGGTTAAAGGCACTTCAATCTCACTGAGTTTTACAAACCGTAAACGCAAGGCATTGAGTACGACCATGATCGAAGAAAAGCCCATGGCAATCGCTGCAACAACCATGGATAATCCCCCGAGTGCGGCTAGGGGAATGGCCACGATGTTGTAAGAAAAGGCCCACAAGAAATTTTGCTTGATGTTTCGGAGGGTTGCTTTCGACATATCCATCGCTTGCAAGACTTTATTCAAGTCATGACTCATCAGTGTCACATCGCTTGAATCAATCGCCACATCGGTCCCATACCCCATCGCAAACCCAATGTCCGCGGTTTTAAGGGCTGGGGCATCGTTCATACCGTCACCGACAAATCCGACCACCGCATCCGCTTGATACTGTTTGACCCACGATGCTTTTTCTTGCGGTAACACCGACGCATGAAACACATCAATACCAGAATCATGGGCAACTTTTTCAGCCACTTTCTCATGATCACCAGTAATCATCACCGGAGTGATTCCCCGTTTTTTCATCTCAGCAATCACGGCCGGAGTCGTTTCTTTAAGAGGGTCTTCAAACGCAAATACCCCAATGATTTCATCGTTCTTAATCACAAAGTTAAGCGTGTAAGCATTCGCCATCCATGCTTCTGAAACTTTGGCGAACGGGTTGGCTAAATTTTGGCGTAAAACATACGCCATCGATGATAAAATGACGCGCGCATTTTGAACGGTCGCTTGAACGCCTTGACCCGGTAAAATCGCAAAATCTTTCACAGGATCTAACAGCACATTCCGGGCGTTGGCATAATCCAACACCGCTTGAGCTAGTGGGTGCGTTGAGGCTTCTTCCACACTGGCCGCTAAACGAAGGGCTTCTTCACTGCCTTCAAATTGTTTAACGACAGGTTTTCCTTGCGTGAGGGTGCCGGTTTTATCAAAAGCAACAACGGAAATATGCGGCGCAATTTCAAAGAAATCGCCCCCTTTATATAAGATGTGATTTTCCGCGGCTTTCCCGTTCCCCACCAAAATGGACGTCGGTGTAGCCAGTCCCAGCGCACAGGGGCAACTGATGACTAAGATGGCGACACTCCGAGTAAATGCGACTTGAAAATCAAGCCCTAAGCCGGCCCATTGGACGAAGAAATTGAGGACCGCAATGGCCATTACAATCGGCACAAAATAGCCCGAGATTTGATCGGCCAATCGTTGGATGGGAAGTTTTTCTGCACTCGCTTCTTCGACCGAGGCGATAATGCCAGATAGCATCGTATCTTTCCCAATTCGGGTCACTTTAATGGTCAGCGGGGCCGATTGATTGATCGTCGCCCCAATCACCGGCATGCCGGTTTTTTTATCCACCGGCATGGATTCCCCCGTCAACATCGATTCATCAACGGAACTGTTTCCTTCTGTGATGAATCCATCAACCGGAATTTTCTCAGTGGCTTTGACGTGGACTAAATCGCCGACTTCGATCGACTCAAGTGGGACCATTTCAAACCCGTCATCGGTGATTTTACGGGCTTCTTTGGCTTCCAGTTTCAAAAGGCCCACCAAGGCATCGGTGGTTTTTTCTTTGGCTTTATCTTCAAAGAAATTTCCTAAGAGCACCATGGTGACGATTAACGCACTGATCTCAAAGAAATATTCTGGATGCATCCGAGGATTGACCGCATCACTGGCGAGTAGATAAATGCTGTAAAAATACGCACTGCTCGTCCCTAAAACCACCAAAATATCCATGCCTAAAACTTTTTTCTTCAAGCCATGATACGCGGCGATAAAAAAGTGACGGCCAATCCCGAACTGGACGATCGTGGCGATTGCTAACTGGAAATACCCGTTCATCAATAACGCGGGAACTGGGACAAACGAAAACCATGCCAAATGCCCAAACATCGCATAAAGTAAAGGCGCCGATAAAAGCGCAGAGATCCAAAGCTCAATTTTAAGTTGTTTGGCACGTTTCGCGCTTTCTTTGAGGTTTTCTTCCAATACCGGATGGTAGCCCACAGATTTAATGGTGTCGGCAATCGCATTCAGTGAGGTTTTGGTTTCATCAAATTCTGTAATGACTTTGCCCGCACTGACATTTACTTTCACCGTGGTATAGGGATTATCTTTAAAGCTATTCTCAATCGTTTTGGCACACATGGCGCATGTCATGCCTTCGACTTTTATGATTTTTTTCATGTTTATTACCACCTCGTTGCGTATAATAGGTTGTAAGGATTATAGTATACTCACCTCATGTCACATCACGCAAATCATATTCTCAAGGAGTTTTCATGATCATCGATTCCATCGACGCATTAGACACCGAACTTAATAAACCCCTTACGCTTGTATTAGCCAAAACGCATCCGTGCAGTGTATGTAAAAACACGCTCGACTATTTGAAAGCTCAAGTGCCGAAACTAGGCGCAATGAACATTGTCGAAATCTACATTGACGACCACGATGAATTTCGAGGGAAGTTCATGATTTTCACCGTTCCCACAGTCATGGTGTATTCTGAAGGTAAGGAACTTTTAAGAGAATCACGATTTATCGACGCGCAGAAAATCAACCGACTCGTTGATATGTTTGGAGCGTAAAATGAACATTGGCCTGATTGCCCATGATAAGAAGAAAAAAGATATGATTACGTTCTGTCAAGAACACACTCATATCTTAAAAAATCATGCATTATTTGCTACAGGGACAACGGGCTTAAAAATCACCGAAGCCACGGGACTGAATGTTCACCGGTTCAAATCCGGGCCCTTAGGCGGCGATCAAGAAATGGGCTCAAAAATTGCCAACGGCGAGATGGACATGCTCTTTTTCTTTAGAGACCCACTCACCGCACAACCGCATGAGCCGGATGTGTCGGCACTCTTTAGACTCAGCGATGTGTATCACATTCCTTTGGCCACGAACATTAAAACCGCTTCGTTCTTGATTGAATCGTTACGCGAGTAAAACGCCGGTAAAAATCACCCAAGCCAAGATGCTTTTTCCAAACAGTGAAAGCCATACATACGCACGTTCACCGTAGATATAATCGGCCCATCGGCCGATTTTTTTATACTGTAAATATTGGTTGAGCGCAAACGCGTTGAATATTAAGAAGTAAAAAAGGACGCCGGGAATCACAAACCATGGAAGCAGTGAAATATCGGTATTACCAAATAGATAAATGAGGATTAAAATCCATGGAACCATGCCGGCAATCCAACCGAAAATGTACGGCTGCCAATCGGTCGTTTTACGGTGCGGAGGATTCATTTTTTCCATCAAGAGGCCAAATAAATTCATCAATCCGTTGATGACAAAAATCAAGATCAACGCTTCGATGGTTAACAGTCCAAACATCGTGGTGAGTAAGACAATCATCACCGATGAGCTAAGAGCATATTCATACCAACGATAGGGGTTAATCCCGTTCACAATATTCCGTTGATATTTATCTTTCATAGGAAATGCAATGATGAAATGAAACATCGCACTCAAGAGTAAAAATGAAGCCACCAATAAAGAAAATGGAAGTTCAAATAATTCTTGCGTTCCGGGGAAATAAAGATCTCCATCCGTTTCAAAAAAACGGGCGTAAATTTGTGGTCTAAAATCTCTAAAGACATCCACGGTTAACGCCAAGATAACCATGGCTGTGCCTTGGATTAAATGGAAAAGTCCCATCCACTTATTAAATGAAATCAGTTTGTCGATTCGTTGCATGGTGGCCTCCTTTGAGGTCTAT
>JAGYLV010000017.1 GCA_018400875.1 bacterium | reverse complement strand
CCTTAATCATCGCCTTGACTTTTGTGCCGGCCATTGCGAATAAAGTCATTCGCGTGGAAAAAGACGATCAGCCCAACGTAATGAAACCGTACCAAAAAGTCTACCGAAAAATCCTCGGCGGCTTTTACCGCTTTAAAGGACTCGTCTATGCGGCTGTCTTAGCCTTATTTGGACTCGCCGTCGTCGGCAGTATCTCCAATGGGTTTGAATTCTTCCCCGCCACCGATGAAGGCACCTTGAGCGGCAACATTTCAGTGCCCGAAGATGAACCGCTGGATTTTGCGGCCTTTACCGCAGATCTTGATAGTATCTACGCAGACATTACCACGATTGAGGATGTGGAGAGTGTCGGGATTACGTTAGGCGGTGGATTTGGACCGTTTGGGGGCACCGATAACGGGTCTGCGTCTGTGAATATTGTCTTAGAAGAAGACCGCACGCTTTCCACCAATGAATTGCGCGATGAAGTGGCGGTTATACTGGCGGATTATCCGCGCCTAGAAACCGACATTCAAGGCACTGAAAACTCCACGGCATTCTTAGTCGGATCGGGGGCGGAAGTCTTAGTCCAAGGCCCTGACCTTGAAACCCTGCGTGAAATCGCTTTAGATGTGGCCGATTTATTATCGGGCATTGAAGGATACCGCGATGTGGATGCGGGTCTCGGTAGGACGTCTCAAGAGATTAAAGTCACCGTCGATAAAGATGCGGCGATTGAATACAACTTAACCGTGGCCCAAGTCTTTGGCATTATGCGCGCCCAACTGGCGACCCCTGAAGAAGTCACCACGTTAAGTTTAGCGGGCGATTTATTTACCGTCCGAATCTTTGATGAAGATGATAAAGAGAACGCTGTTGCCGCCAGCATTGAATCGTTTGAATCGATCATCGTCTCCGTTGATGGTATGGGCAATCCTGTGTTCTTATCGGATATTGCGGTGATTGAAGAAATCCCTGGTTTTACCAGCATCAACCGCATTGATGGCACGCGCTCGGTGACCGTGACCGCGGAAGTCGAAACCGAATTCAACGCGTCACTCCTGGCCGAAGACGCCCAAGCAGCGCTCGATAATTATGACGTCCCAGAAGGCTATGCGATCACCTTGCAAGGTGAATCCGAAGAGATTGCAGAGGCGATCAATACCTTAGCGCTTGCGGCCCTTTTAGGGATTGTCATTGTCTATATGATCATGGCCAGCCAGTTCCAATCCCTCAAATACCCGTTCATCATCATGATTACCATCCCCTTAGCCTTTACCGGGGGACTGGGGATTTTATACATCTTTAATACGCCGGTGAGTGTGGTGGCGCTCCTGGGTCTCATTGTCTTAGCCGGCGTCATCGTCAACAACGGCATCGTCTTGGTCGATTACATCAACCAACTCCGCGACCAAGGTGTCGAACTCAAAGAAGCCATATTAGAAGCGGGTCAAACCCGTTTACGTCCGATCTTTATGACGGCGCTCACCACGATTTTGGCCCTTACAGGGCTGGCCGCTGGGATTGGCGACGGGACCGAACTTACCCAACCCTTGGCACTCACCTCCATTGGGGGGCTCATCTACGGAACGTTCCTTACCATCTTCGTGGTTCCACTCATGTATGACAGTGTCTCCCGACACGGCCTGAGAATTCTGTTGGTTTTCTTAGGGCTTGTCACTCTAGGTCTTGGCTATTACGGATGGACCAGTGAAATCATCGAGCCGTTATGGACCATCCTCATTGGCGGAGGAGCCTTACTCACCTTGAGTATAATCGGAGGTGGTGCATGGATCTTTAAACGCCGCGGCACTTCGCCCGCAAAATCCACTCCGGTAGAAGACACCCCCCCATTCATCGCGACGGATTTTGAAACCGCACTCGATGAGGCGGGTGAGATTCGTGACTAAGAAAGAAACCATTTTAGAAGAAGTTTTAGAGTTACTTCATACGCACGCCCCAGAAAAATTTACCATGAAAAATTTAGCCGATCATTTGGGGCGATCCAAATCCTCGCTGTATGAATACTTCCCGTCGAAACAAGACATGATCACCGAAGCGTTGGAACACCTCATGGAAATGAATAAATCCATTCTCATTAAACCGTTACCCTCCACGGATTTTAAAGAAAATTTAAAAGCGTATTTTTTGAGACTCATGGAATTGGTGGAGGAAAAAAGGATGATGCAAAACCTCATTTATCACCCCGAGGTGAATACATTGCCGGCATCGCTGCAAGTGCGCCTGGAAAAAAAGATGCGCCAGGTCCAACAAGCCAACCGTGAGTACTTTTGGATGTTGATGGATTTCGGACTGAAATCAAAAGAAATCACAGGACCGATTTCTAAAGAACGCAAGCATGCCATCGAAGCGATGATGGTGGGAACCATGGCGGAAATGTCTCATCAAGGCTTACCGTTTGATAAAGATGTTTACTTAGATGAACTGAGTTAATCAATGATTTGTGTCTGAAAACCGGAGGTTTAAACCTCCAGTTTTTCACATGGTTGTTTGTTATACTAACGTTATGGATACATTTCGCTCACCCAGTCAATACCAGCCGAAAGGTGACCAAGAAAAGCCATTGAGACTCTGGCTCAAAACATTAATGATGGCGTGCGTGAGCAGGTCCTTTTAGGGGCGACTGGAACGGGGAAAACGTTCACCATTTCCAATTTGATTGAACAGATCAATAAACCCGTGTTAGTGCTCTTACAATAAAACGTGGCCAGTCAACTCTATTCGGAATTCAAATCCGTTCTTCCCCAGCGGGTCGAATATTTTATCTCTTACTATGATTATTATCAGCCTGAAGCCTACGTGCCAGCCGTGATTTATTCATCGAAAAAGACGCCTCGATCAACGATGAAATCGATGAACTGAGACACTCCGCCACGGCTTCTCTTTTAGAACGCAAAGACGTCATCGTGGTGGCGTCAGTGTCGTGCATTTATGGAATTGGCGATCCCGATGATTATAAACAAGCCACGCTCACATTAAGAGCCGGTGAACGGGTTGACCGTGATGATTTCCTGAGAAAACTGGTGGATATGTTATTTGTCCGCAATGACTTTGATTTTCAGCGGGGGTCATACCGGGTCAAAGGCGATACCGTTGAGATTTTACCGACCTATAAAAAGACGATTGCCTACCGGGTTGAATTTTTCGACGATGAGATTGAACGCATTCGTTCATTTGATGTCTTAACCGGTGAGATTTTTGAAGAATATCAAGTGTTAACCCTCTTTCCTGCGACGCAGTTTGTGACCAATAAAGATAAACTCGATGAAGCGTTAAATCGTATTGAAAAAGAACTTGAAGAAACCTTAGAACAATTTGAAAAAGAGGGGAAAGTGGTTGAACACCAACGACTCAAACAACGGACGAATTTTGATTTAGAAATGCTCAGAGAAACGGGTTCTTGTAAAGGGGTTGAAAACTATTCTAGACATTTATCCCTCAGAGAAGCGGGTGAAACCCCCGCGACACTTATAGACTTTTTCGGGGACGACTTTGTCTTGGTTGTTGATGAATCACACGTTACCTTGCCCCAAGTGAGAGGCATGTATAACGGGGATAGAGCCAGGAAACAAACCCTGGTTGATTTTGGGTTTCGCTTGCCTTCAGCCATGGATAACCGGCCGTTAGATTTCACCGAGTTTGAAGCCAAAATCAAACAAGCCGTCTATGTATCGGCCACACCCGGCGATTATGAAATGGCTAAAACCCCACACATCATCCAACAAATCATCCGGCCCACCGGCCTTTTAGATCCGGTCGTCACCGTGAGACCCAAAGAAGGTCAAATCGAGCGACTCATGGAAAAAATCTATGATCGGATGGAAAAGAATGAACGCGTACTCATTACCACTTTAACCATTAAGATGAGCGAAGACCTCACCGCTTATCTTAAAGAGATGGGTATTAAAGTCGCCTACCTTCATTCCGAAATTAAATCGTTAGATCGGATTGATATTATTAGAGATTTAAGACTGGGTGTGTATGATGTCTTAGTGGGGATCAACTTACTCAGAGAAGGTCTTGACCTCCCAGAAGTCAGTTACATCGGAATCTTAGATGCGGATAAAGAAGGATTTTTAAGGAGTGAACGCTCACTCATTCAAACCATCGGACGGGCCGCCCGTAATGTGAACGGTGAAGTTGATTTATTCGCCAATGGCATCACTCCATCGATGGAAAAAGCAATCGGTGAAACCGAGCGAAGAAGGACCATTCAAAAAGCCCATAACGACCAGTTTGGGATTACGCCAGAAACCATCCGCAAAGATGTCCGCGATTCCATCAAAGTGAAAATTGATGCAGCGGATATCGAGGCTAAACGCATCAGCGAACTCTCGAAAGAAGAAAAACGACTGATGCTCGATGATCTTGAATCACAAATGCGAAAAGCTGCGAAGAATCTCGACTTTGAAGAAGCCGCCAGTTTACGCGATCTCATCTTTGAAATCAAAGCATCCCTGTAATGGGATGCTTTTTTATGACACGAATGTCACATATTGACCTATTATGACACTTGTGTCATAATGAAGGCATGATTAAAGATACGTTTACCCATTTAGAGTCCGCAAAAAAAGCCCATATACTCAGTCAGTCGCATCAAATGTTTGCGCGTCAAGGTTTTGATGCGACGACAGTTCGAGACATCGTCCAACTCTCAGGGATTTCCCGTGGGAGTTTTTATCAGTACTTTGATGATTTAGCCGATGTCTTTGAAGCGTGTATTCAAGACATGGCCGAAAAGAAAATGGCCTACATGGAACCGCTGATGAATCAGAGGGGCACAAAACCATTCATCGAGCTTTATGAAGACATCATGATTGCGGGGATTCAATTCGCTTTTGCTTTTAAGTGGGAAGCTTTATCCATTGCTAGGGTATTGCGGTCTTCAGATCCACGCATTCAATCGATTCATCAAGGGATGAAAGA
>JAGYLV010000016.1 GCA_018400875.1 bacterium | reverse complement strand
TAGGGCCCCCGCCTCTGGCAAGCTTATCGGCCCACGTGGCTGAACTGACGCCGATCACCTTAGGGACCGCGTCTTTTTTCTTACAAGCTCTCATTGTCGGATTGGTAATGGTCTATTTCAAAGAGGTCAAATCTGTCTTGATTTTTGTGGCCGCCACGTTACTTGGGTTTGGCCTTGATTTTTGGGATCTCATCGTCTTAAGAGACTTTTATCCGGAAGGACTTCCCGCTCAGTTTTTATCGTTTTTTGGGGGGTTATTTATCATATCTTTTGGGCAAAACCTCGTCCGTTTTTCGATGTTTAAAGCCACCCCCCTTTTGGAATATATGAAGTTTTTTCAAGCGCTTTATAAAACCGAGCGAATCTTTATTTCCCGGTTATCAGTCGAAGGCAGTATTTTAGTGATTTCGTTTATTGTGGCGTATTTCGGGGGTTTAGGCCTTGGGAATATCGCGCTGGGAACGTTTATTTTATTGGTCGGTATGCCTGGCTTTTTAGCCCTTCAAAACCTTTGGATGGCGCCTATTTTTGCCATAAAAAAAGCTTCTTAGAAAAGAAGCTAATATCGGGACGACAGGATTTGAACCTGCGACCCCTTGCACCCCATGCAAGTGCGCTACCAAACTGCGCCACGTCCCGCAAGAATATAGTATACAACCTTCCATCAATATTTCAAGAGAAACATGTGAAATATGCTATAATATCGACATGTTAAAGACGTTTAAAGATTATTCACCGGTTTTATTATTTGACTTAGAAACCACGGGGTTTTCCCCGCAAAAAGATGCCATCATCGAAGTGGGCATCTTATTATTAGATGACACGCTTTCTCCCAATAAAAAACACAGTTTCTTTGTTAAGACTTCAAGGGCCATTCCCCCAAAGATCACCGAACTCACCGGCATTACCAAACGGATGAGTGATACCGGTGAAGCTATTGAAAAAGTGGTTGAACTCTTCGCCACGTACAACACCAAAGATGCGCTTTGGGGCGCTTACAACACCCAGTTTGACATCGGCTTTATCCAAGCGCTTTTTGACAAATATCGCCCCGGCGAAACCGTCCAGGCCCACTTACTGGATGTGATGGCGATCTATAAAGACCGGTATCACCCCCCGCATGCCTTAAAAAATGCCATTTCGACGTTAAATGTTTTACTTCCCAATACCCACCGGGCCATCGATGATGTCTTGGCCACGGCGGAAGTCTTAAAACAATTACACCTTGAAAAACCCATTGATCCATTTATTGACGCCATTGGCTATCATCCCAAATACGGGTTGAAAGGCCCGAGGTTTAATCACATCACCTACATCCCGAACGATGATATCATCGGGAGCTTTGAAACTCAGATCAGCCAACTCAAAGGAGGCACTTATGCCAAGTAAATCACTGATGAAAAAATATGCGGATTTAGCCGTATACATTGGAGCCAACGTCCAAAAGAATCAAACCGTGGTGGTCCGTTCATCCACCGAAAGCACCGAACTCGCCCGGGCCATTGCCAAATCCGCCTATGAAGCCGGCGCCAAACGCGTCCGCATTGATTATGCCGATCCTTACGCCGGCCGCATCGGATATGACGGGATGAGTGTAGAAACCTTGCAAGAAGTCCCTGAATGGATCGTTCAAAAATTTCAAGAAGACGTCGATACCGGTGCGTGCTTGATTTCGATTACATCGCCGATTCCCGAAATCAATAAAGGGGTGCCAGCGGAAAAAATGCAAAAAGCGTCCATGGCCGCCATGCAAAAAATGAGTTTCTTTAGAGAACATACCATGGGCAACCGGACCCAGTGGACCATTGTGGCCGCAGCCAATCCTGAGTGGGCGAAAAAAATCTTCCCGGATGTGCCGGAAGAAGCTGCCACTGAAAAGTTATGGGAAGCCATTTTTAACGCTACGCGCGTTTATGAAGATCAAGATCCTAAAGCCCTTTGGGACGCCCATAATGAAACGCTCGGTAAGCATAATGACGTTTTAAACAACTATCAATTCAAACATTTGCACTTTAAAAACAGTCTAGGGACTGACCTCATTGTGGAACTCGTGAAAGATCACGTCTGGGCCGGGGGCCAAGAGCACTCGACTAAAGGCGTGGCGTTTAACCCCAATATCCCAACCGAGGAATCCTTCACGATGCCGAATAAACCGGGCACGCGGGGGAGAGTATACGCCACCAAACCCTTAGATTATCAAGGCAATTTGATCGATGGATTTTGGTTAGAATTTAAAGACGGTAAAGTCGTCGATTACGACGCGAAAGCCGCCAAAGATGCGCTTACTAATATCTTAGAATTTGATGAAGGCGCTCGGTACATCGGTGAAATCGCCCTCATTCAACACGATTCTCCGATTCAAAATACGGGATTACTCTTTTACAACACACTCTTTGATGAAAATGCCTCCTGTCACATGGCCTTAGGCCGTGCCTACCCGATGAATGTCAAAGGCGGTACGTCGATGAGTCAAGAACAACTCGACCAAGCTGGTGCCAATAACTCCATGACGCACGTGGATTTCATGTTTGGCTCGGCCGATTTAGACGTGACCGGCGTCACCCATGACGGTGAAGAAGTTCCCGTGATGGTGCAAGGAAACTTTGTCATCTAGGCTTGCATAACGCAAGCCTCTTTACTATATAAGGAGTTGATACTATGCGCCGATTATTAATGTTCATTGCAATGGGTTTCATTGGCCTCGGCTTACTGGGCTGTGAAGCGATTGAAGATCCCATCTCTAATAGCACCGTGACCCTCACGTTTACGGGAGATTTTGAAGGCAGTCTTGACCCGCTTGAAATTCCAGTAGGAAGACCCGCAGATCTGCCAGAAGTGGAAGGCGACGGAGCCTTTTTGGGCTGGTATGATGCGGATAATCCGCGGTATGAGCTGACCTCATTTGACCCCGTCTTTGAAGATGTGACGCTGGTGGCTTTATTTGAGTCATCCCCCGTACGTGTATTGTATGACCGCGGGGACGGGGGTTACATTGAACCCACGCTGGCGGAAGAACCCTTAGAAACGCTGCCGACGCCCTCGCGTTTAAATTATGTGTTTGAGGGGTGGTTTCTAGACCCGAACCTACAAAGCCGCGTCGAACTCCCCCTTGAGGTCACTGAAGACACGACGCTTTATGCCAACTGGCGCTATGATGGCTCAACCAGTCTCAATATTTTAGAATACGAAACCTCAATCATTAATATGGTCGAAGAAGTGAGAACTTCAGTCCTTGGCATTTCCAACATCATCGATGCCGATTTAGGGACGGGTTCTTCTGGGAGCGGGGTTATTTACCGCCGGGAAGGCGATACATACTGGGTCGTGACCAACCATCACGTCTTGGAAGATTTCACCGAACTGGAAATCATCTATGAACGTAACGATCTCATTTTTACGATTGATAACGAAGACATTGAATTTATTGGCTCTGATCCCACCACCGATATTGGGGTTTTAACCTTTACCTCAGAGCTCGATTTTGCGGTGGCAGAATTCAAAGATTATTATGACTTAGAACTCGGTCAATACGTCTATGCGATTGGCTCACCATTAGGATTTGAATATTTCAACTCCGTCAACCAAGGCATCATTTCTGGCCTTTCACGGTTTTTTGAGAATTCCGATGGACTCGGTGAATTCGCGGGATTCGTCATTCAACACGATGCCGCGATTAACCCTGGGAACAGTGGGGGGGCATTATTCACCAGTGCCGGTGAATTCATCGGCATTAATACTTTTAAAATTGATTCTTCCCCGACGGGTAGGAACTTGGAAGGCTTAGGCTTTGCCGTGCCTTCGAATACCATCACCCGAGTCACCCGGGACTTAGAAGAATTTGGCGAAATCAGACGGCCTTTCTTTGGCATTTCATCGGCCGTGTTAGTATCCTCCTGTGATCAAGACTTTGGCGTCTGTGTCCAAGCCGTTGTGGCCGATTCCAGCGCCGAAAGTTTAGGCATTCAAGAAGGGGATGTCATCATTGGATTCCAAAACGATACGATGGACGAAATGTTACGCACCAACAACTTTGAACAACTCAGAGAAGCCATTCTCAACTCCCGCGTGGGTCAAGATGCCCGCGTGGAAGTCATTCGCGACGGTGAAACGATTATTACCGATTACGCACCCCTTGTGCTCCACCCTGATGACCGTGACTAAGAAACTTTTATTTCTATTTGTCCTCGTATTCATGCTAAGTGGGTGTCAGTCAAATCCAGTGGATGCCATTCAGATTAACGATCAAACCTTTTCGTATGATTCGTTTACCCCGGGCGCCATTGAAACCACTTTTATCTATGAAGATGGCACGCAAGAACGCGTGCCTTTTGCCATGGAATGGGTCGAAACGCGCGACGTAGAAAAACTTTCCCGTCCAGGCCATCACGTCATCACCGTATCCGAAGCCGGCATTCAAACGGTCTTTGACCTCGTCTTAGAATCGGATGCGCTATCGATGCAGTTATCCAACATCTACACGCTCGGGTCAGAAAACCAGCAAATCGGGACCGACTATGACACGTGGAAAGCATCCATCGCCGGTGAAGACGGCCTCGGGGTTGATGAGCTTTTTATCAACGCGTTGGGCGAACTGGTGGTCACTTATACCGATGAAACGCAAGTGAATTTAGGCCGGATTACGGGTGAAGACGCCCCGCTCATCGAACTGGATGTGGACGGGGATTTATTGACCTGGAATTACGTGGATGACGCCGACCGTGAAGTCTTATTTGATTTATCCACCCTCAAAGGGGATACCGGAACCTCGATTGAAGATTTATCGTTTAATGACGATGAAGAACTCGTCGTCACCTTTGATGATGGCACGCAAAATAACTTAGGGTCGTTTTCCGCCTTTTTAGATACGCTGGCCATTGACACGATTTATACCAATTCTCGTAGTGAGTTGATCATTGTGTTGACCGACGGGCGCAGTTTTAACGTGGGAAGTGTGATCGGCCCGGTCGGACCGAGAGGTTCAACCGGC
>JAGYLV010000015.1 GCA_018400875.1 bacterium | reverse complement strand
AATGATTACAATATAATGAAAGTATCTTAGTTTTAAAGGAGTACTTTCATGAAAAAATTAGACATCATGCGCCAACTCGTGGCCGACTTATCCGTCCTCAATACGAAATTTCACAACTTACACTGGAACGTTAAAGGGCCCCGCTTTGTTCCGGTCCACGAAGCCTTAGAAGACATGTACAACGAATTCTTCGCGCAGTACGACGAAGTGGCTGAACGGATGCGGATGTTGGATGTATACGCGCCAGCCACGTTAAAAGATTATCTTTCGCTCACGCAGTTCGATGAACTGCCGGAAAAAGATTTTGATGTGAAAGAAGTCGTTGAAATTGTTTTAGCGACGTATCAAGCGTTAAAATCCACCGTGCAATCCCTAAGAGATGCATCGGAAGATGACGCCGTGACCGCCGCCATGTGCGATGACTTAGAAGGCGCCTATGACAAACACATTTGGTTTGCGTCTCAACAACTTAAATAATGGTTTAATTAAAAAATCCTTAGGTCAGTCCTAAGGATTTTTTTAATGTTATACCGCGCTTTTTAGGCTATAATGAATGATCAACTCAGTAGAGGAATCTATGCGTATAGGCTTATTCACCGATTCATATTTCCCTTCCATCAATGGCGTCAGTGTGAGCGTCCATAACTTGTATGAAGAGCTCATCCGCTTAGGGCATGACGTCTTCATTTTTACCAATGTGCACGATCATGCCACGTCGGAAGATCACGTCATTCGCTTTAAAGCGATTCGCCCACCGAAAAAAGCACTCAAAGAATACCGGATTGGTCTATTTAGTTATTTCAAAATTAAAAAAGCACGCACTTACAATCTAGACATCATTCATTGTCACTCTGAAATTACCATGGGACGCATCGCCCGGAAAGTCGCGAAGCTTGATAAGATTCCCTTTGTCTACACGTATCACACGATGTATGAAGACTACACCCACTTCATTTCAAAACGGGGAAGTGGTGCGCTCAAACGTTTTTTCAAATGGGTCAGTTTGTTTTACGCCGAATTTGCCAGTGCGGTCATTTTCCCCACTGAAAAAGTCGCCCAAACCTTTTTAGGGTATGGATTCAAAAACCCCTACCACATCATCCCCACCGGCATTGATCTAACCGCCTTTAATCCTGAAAAAACCGATACCGATCGTTCGGAACTATCAAATCAGTATAAAAAACCCTTTCCGCATTTGGTGTTTGTCGGACGCATCTCTCATGAAAAAAGCATCCAGACGTTACTGGATGCATTACTTACTTTAAAAAATCACGGACAAAATGTGTATCTTACCATCATTGGAGATGGCCCAGATAAACCGAAATATGAAGCGTTCGTGGACCGTGAAGGTTTAAATGCTCACGTTCAATTCACGGGCATGATTCCGCCTAAAAAAGTACCCCATTATTACCATCTGGCCGATTTTTTTGTCAGTTTTTCCAAGACGGAAACACAAGGACTTACCTACATCGAAGCGCTCGCCAGTGGGTTACCTGTCATCGCCTGGCGCGATGTGCATTTAAAGGCGTGGATTCAGCCGAATAAAAACGGAATTCTATTTGATACCCCCGAAGATTTTATCAAGATTATGCATGCCATTATCCAACATCCGGATCGGTATACGATGGATCCATACGAAGTGGCGTCCAGTGTCGAACAATTCTCTAAAAAAAATTATGGCATTAAGATAAACAATCTATATCAAACCCTATTAAAAAAGCCGTCCAGTGAATAAATCCATGGGACGGCTTTTTTTAAGTACTACCGAATCCCCCAGCGCGCGGTCTTGATGGTTTGATTTCTTGGTCGCTGATTAAATACTTTTGAAAGATGCCTTGGGCGACGCGACTGTTTTTTTCTAAAAAAATCGGCGTATCCCCATAATTATGGACCAAAATGAAGATGGCCCCATCATTATCGGGGTTTTCGTAATAATCTGCGTCGATGATTCCGACGTGATTGGGCATTTGTAAGGATTGATTTTTGGCGATTGAACTTCGCAAGTATAGCTTGAGCACTTCATCACTTGCCATGTAGGCTTTCACCCCAGTTTCAACGAGTGCTTTCGCCCCAGGTTCAATGGTAATCGGGGTGGCGACATAAAAATCATACCCGGCACTGGCTTTGGTTTTACGCTCTGGAAGCTTAATGTTTTGATAGCCATTTGCGACGTTAAATCCACGCATTTTTATCACCTCAAATATGGGGCTATTATAGCATGAATTAAGTTGACGAAATAAGCCTTTGGGGGTATACTTTATTCAAACGTTTTAGGTCCATGCAAATGGTGAAAAGGGAATTTGGTGAAAGACCAAAGCTGTCCCAGCAACCGTAAGTTTGACGAAATGCGACACGCCACTGTTTAGTGATAAATGGGAAGGCCGCAAAGTAGGATGATGACGAGCCGGTAGACCTGCCTAAATCACAAAGTACGTAGTACTCCTGGGTGTGAGTCTTTACGGTGGTTATAGTGCTTTTTTTTGCATATATGGTCAGTCGTAAAAACCGTCTAGGAGGATGGTTTTTTTTATGGAGGAGGTTAAACATGAAAAAACTGTTCTCTTTCGGTTTAATGGGATGGCTTTTAGTGAGTTTGGTGGCGTGTGGACAAAACGCATCAAGCCCTGAAAGTTTAGACCTTAAAGTCGAGGCCTTAGAGGCTCAGATTGAAACTTTAAAAGAAGACAACGAAGCTTTAGAATCTAAACTTTCAGCCTATGAAAGTCAAGAAGGACTGGTGACGTTTGTCATCGATGGGGATCAACCCATGGTTCGCTCATTATCGTTTGAACCGAATGAACCCTTAAAGCCGATGACCCTTTTACTGAATGCCTTCGGGGAATCCGAAGTTGCCTACAGCGAGAGTGAATATGGGGTCTTCATTGAATCGATTGGCCCCATTCAACCGAGCTATGGCTCCTATATCATGATTGAAAAAAATAATGTCCCGCTTTCGGTTGGTTTTTCAGACGCCTTGGTGGATGACGGGGATGTATTCCGTTTCTCATTGGTTTACTGGGACGTACAGGCCGCTTCAGTGCGGGAGAGTTTAGACCTTTTTTTGGCCTCTGAAATTCATGCATTTACCGATGAATACAATTACGACGTGCTCCACGCTTTAGCGTTACTGAATGAAACGCCAAATCTTTCATACGTGGCGGCAAACGAGGGCGAAAGTGGGACGTTAAAAGATCTCCTGGTCCTCAAAGCCCTTGGTGAAGATACGACCCACGCCGCTTCGGATTATGCGAATGCATTTCAAACGGATGTCTTATTCCGGGCGAGTCTCGGGATGATGGCTTTATCTGAAACCACCCATTATGAGACGTTAGAAGCCTCATACCTGAGGCGCCTGGGTAACGCCAATCCCTCGACCCTTTCGTTTGATGATCTGGCGATGACGGTGATGCACTTAAAAGATGAAACGCCTGCTAATCTCATGAATGCGATGCGAGAGCGGATGGTGAATTTAGACAACGCACCGTCCTTGGCATTTGCCATCATGGCCCTGATTGCGCTTGATGAGAACCCATTTGACTCAATGCACGAAAGTGGCGTGAGTCTCCCGGACATGTTGATGCGCCTCCAAACCCTAGAGGGTGGGTTCTTATATGATTTTGCGAGCGGTCCAGATTCCACAAGACAGTTTTCTTCACCGCAAAGCTTTTTAGCCTTGAGTGCGTTGGAAGCGTATCTCAATGGCCGTCCTGCGGTCCCTTACGAATAGGAGTCTTTCATGCGAAAAATATGGGTGACCATCGGTTCGATGGTCATGTTAGCCGCCGCACTATTTATTTACGATTTAAGTTTAGAACCGAATACGGCAGGGACATTAACACTTACTTTGAGTGAGGCCGGTGTATTGGTCCAAGAAGCGGACCATGCGTTCACCGAGGACGATACGCTTTACACATTACTTGAAAGACATTATGACATCGAATGTGCCGATGCGTCCTATGCCCCGAGTGAAGCGTGCGAACCCTTAAGTCTCTCAGGCGTTGAAGGGCGCATTCTCATGCATGTGAACGAGTTAGAAACCGACTGGGTTACCTCATATATTGAAATCAGTGTCAACGGAAATAAAGCCAACTATGGCATCGATCAACTGCCATTAAAAGACGGGGACATCATCGATTTAAATGCCGTGTCTTTAGACGAATAGGAGTTTTTCATGCACGTAAAAAAAATGGCCATGATGGCCATCTTAACCACATTATTACTCATCCAAGAACAGGCGCTTTCGTTCATTCCAAACGTCCAATTTTCGACGCTTCTCATTTTACTGTTTGCCTCGACGTTTAAATTGCGTGATAGCCTCTTGATGCTTTTTGTTTATGTCGTCTTGGATAGTTTATATATGGGGGCGCTTAATCCGTTTTACATGGTGCCCATGTATCTAGGGTGGGCCACGCTTCCTGTGCTTTACCACACGCTCATTAAAAAGCATGAAAACATATATTTGATGGCCACATTGGGCCTGGTGGGTGGATTTATCTACGGGGTCATCTTTATGCCGTTTGCGGTGTTGCAAACCGGCGTGGACCCAAGGATTTATCTCATGGCTGATTTGCCGTTTCAACTGATTATGGCCACCAGTAATTTCATCACCATCTTATGGCTTTATACCCCGCTGAAAAAAATTTATGGGGCGATGATCCCAAAAGAAGCCACACAGTAAAGGCAAAAAGGCTTGCAAGAGCCTTTTTTATTTGATATACTTTATCACGCCGTAAATACACACACATGAGGAGCCGTTTAAAGGAGCCTACGGGTCTTAAACAGCAATGAATCATGTGGCGGAAAAATCAATTAGGAGGCCTTAATGGCAGTCGTAGAAATGAAACAACTCTTGGAATCAGGAGTCCACTTCGGGCATCAAACGCGCCGGTGGAACCCCAAAATGGATCCGTATATTTACACATCCCGTCACGGAATCCATATTTTAGATTTACAAAAAACCGTAAAATACATCGAAGACATGTACCAACGCTTCGTGGAAATCGCCAAAGAAGGTGGCAAAGTTTTATTCGTGGGTACGAAAAAACAAGCCGCTGAAGCGATTGAACAAGAAGCCATCCGCTCGGGTCATTACTATGTGTCTAAACGTTGGCTCGGTGGAACCCTTACCAACTTTAAAACCATCCGTAAAAGTATTCGTCGTCTCACCGACATTGAACGCATGGAAGAAGATGGAACCTTCCAACGTCTTCCCAAAAAAGAAGTCATC
>JAGYLV010000014.1 GCA_018400875.1 bacterium | reverse complement strand
TCACCATAAATACGGTGATCGCTTTTTCCACCGAAAAAGTAATTAAATTCTTCATGAGTCCTCCTCTGACCGAACGGTCGGTCGGGTCTAATATTATCACAAAAAAATAAAAACCTATGTAAAAAATGCGTAAAAAAAAGAGCTTAGAATTAAGCTCTTATTTCACGTCAATAATGCGGAGACTGTTGGTGGTGGACCCCAGCGGGAATCCCCCAGTGATAATGACGCGGCCGCCAGGTTTAATAAAGCCTTTATCCTTGACCATCTCTACGGATTCGCGGATCAGTTTTTCGGTATCTGTCCCAATGTCATAGACCATCGGGTATACCCCATGCGATAGCATTAAGCTGCGTGCAATCTTTGCTTCTTTCGTGAGCGCTAAAATCACGGTATTGGGCCGGTTCTGAGAAATGAGCCGAGCGGTATTTCCCGTGATGGTCGGAGTAATGACTAAATCGGCTTGGCCTTGTAACACCGCATACGCCACACTGGTCGCGATATTAATCGGAATGGAACCGGCATCGGTATGGTCACGGACGATGAATTCTTCACGTTTAATTTCTTTTTCTAAGCGGGAGGCAATATGTTGCATCATTTCGACAGTTTCGACGGGGTATTTTCCAATCGCACTCTCCCCTGATAACATGATCGCATCGGAGCCATCTAAAATGGCGTTCGCCACATCCGAGACTTCGGCCCGTGTGGGTTTGGGATGTTCTTGCATGCTTTCTAACATTTGCGTCGCAGTAATGGAAAGTTTCCCGTGTGCGTGGGCTTTTCGGATGATCATCTTTTGAATGACGGGGACTTCTTCGGGCCTTACTTCTACCCCTAAATCACCGCGGGCAATCATCACACCATCGGCTTCGGTGATGATGGCGTCAATGTTGGAAACGCCTTCTTGGTTTTCAATCTTGGCGATGATTTGAATGGATTCCCCACCGTATTTTTTGAGAAGGTTTTTTAGCATAATCACATCATCCGCCCGGCGGACAAAGGAGGCCGCTAAAAAATCCACGTCGTGTTCACAGGCCCATTTGATATCGGATTCATCTTTGGCTGAGATATATTCTAAGTTCAGTTCCATCCCGGGCACGTTCACCCCGCGGCGATCGCGGATCTTATGCGTATTTTGGGAAATCGTTTCAATGATCCCGGTCGCTTGGTTCACCGATAACACTTGTAAGGATAAATACCCATCATCCACGACGATGATACCGCCAATTTTGACGTCATTAATCAGCGCGGGATACGACACCGAAAAGCGTTCCGAATCCCCCACAATTTCATCCATATGGATGAATACTTTTTGACCCACTTTAAAAGACGCTTCGCCCCCTTCAAAGGTATGGGTTCTAATTTCCGGCCCCTTCGTGTCCACTAGGGCAGCCACATGGGTGCCGAGTTCGGCGTTGATTTCTCTGAGTGTATTGAGTCTAATTTCGTGTTCAGCGTGCGTGGAGTGCGAAAAGTTAAAACGCATGACATCCATTCCCGCTTGGATGATTTGTTTCATCCGGCCTTTTTCTTCGATGGCAGGCCCCACCGTACAGACAATTTTCGTTTGATTAAACTCGTGAATCATGAATGATTCTCCTTCTTATTGCGTAATTTACCGACCAATCCATAGCGTTTATTCGACACTTCTTTGGTCATGGCTAAGGCGTCTTCAATGGGGGTGTGCGTGATATCCATCCCGCGCAGTCCCACCACATAGCCGCCGTCATTTTGATTCAATAAGGATATGGCATGTTCGGAAAGTTCAGTGGCTAAAACGCGGTCAAATGCCACCGGGCTTCCCCCCCGTTGGACATGTCCTAAAATGGTCGCCCGGGCTTCATACTCCGTGCGATCATTAATCGTTTTGGCCAGCGCATACACATCGGTCATTTTTTCCGTAACCACGACGATGGCGTGGCGTTTGTGCCTGGCATAGGAATCTTGAATGGCCGCAATCGTTCGCTCTAAATCAAATCCGGTTTCGGGAGTAATGATGAATTCACTGCCGACGGCGATGCCTGAATAAAGAGCTAAATCACCACAATGACGGCCCATGACTTCCACCACACTACAGCGGTGGTGTGAAAATGAAGTATCGCGTAGTTTATCCATGGAATCCATGGCGGTTTCTAACGCCGTATAAAACCCGATGGAATAATCGGTAGAGGCAATATCATTATCGATGGTGCCGGGGATGCCAATGGCTTTCACCCCGAGCCTATGCATGGCGAGCGCCCCTCTAAATGACCCATCCCCGCCAATGACGACTAACCCTTCAATGCCCAAATCATTTAAGCGTTTTAGGGCTTTTTTTTGGACGTCTAATTCTTTGAATTCGGGATATCTTGCGCTGGCTAAAACGGTCCCTCCACGGTTAATAATCCGGGACACATCATGGCGTTTAAGTTCTTGAATTTCTCCTTCGACCAAGCCTTTAAATCCTTCAAAGACCCCATACACTTGCATGCCGTAATGGTGCCCACTTCTAAGGACGGTTCGGATGGCCGCATTCATCCCTGGGGCGTCGCCTCCAGAGGTTAACACTGCGATTTTTTTCAAGCCATTCACCTCGAGCGTATTATAGCATAAATCCCACCCTCATTCGGATGGGATTTCTTTAACTTTTGTGATGATATATTGCCATTTATTCTGGCGGTATTGGAATCCCCCATTAAGCATGGCCATGCCTTCTTGAGGGGGTTCTTTGAAGGCTTTGAACGCATCGGGGAAGATCACTGCATCGACTTCCACATGACGACCTTTGAGTGTCAGAAACGCCATCGGTTCGCCTTGCTTCGTGGTAATGGGATTAATCCGCGTAATCGCCGCTAAGAGAGGCCCGTTGATTTTTTGTTCAAAGGCTTCATCCAAGGTTTTAACTTCCGGGTGATTGATCCACTTTTGATACGGATGATACACGTGATATTTGATGTTGATGGAAAGCGCCATTTTCTCATGGGATTCGAGTAAACTGGGCGGATATTCATCGTGGTGTGTGAGTTTAAAGTCACTCAAGGATTCGCCCGTCATTTGCGCAAAGGTTTTTAAGGCTTCTAAATTTTCAATCATCGTTTGATGGGTCAGATTAAACACGTCCAGCGCCCCTGCGTAAATGAGAAACGTCCATTGCCTCGTATTGAGCACATCTTGAGTTTTTTGAATGAAATCCAAATACGATTCAAACCCTTTTTCTTCCCGAATCGCGATGACTTTTTGGACGGTATCTTGCCCGATGTTTTTGATGCCTGATAACGGATAGATGAGCGCTTGGTATTCGAGTTTAAACTGCGTCCCAGATTCTAAAAGACTGGGGCCTAAGACATCGAGGTGATGATGTTTGGCATCCATGATGTATTGATGCATCAATGATTCTTGATGGAAGGCTTGGCGCATCATGACACTTAAGAAAGCCCCTGGATGATGCGCTTTCAAATACATCATCCAGTACGCAATCATCGCATACGCCACCGAGTGTGACCGGTTGAACCCGTAATCCGCGAAACGTACGATGAGATCGTAAATGGATTCCGCTAAGGCTTTGGCTTGGCGGTGAGCGGTGGCGGTTTGGATAAACCGGCCGCGTTCTTCTTCTAATGTTTTACGGTCTTTTTTACTGACGGCCCGTCTCAAGAGGTCTGCTTCTTCTAAGGTGTATCCTGCAAAATCCGTCGCGATCCGCATGATTTGTTCTTGATAAATGATGATGCCATAGGTCGGTTCTAAAATTGGATCGATGGACGGATGCACTAAAGGAACGGCCGATTCTTTTTTCCGCCGTTTTAAATATTCATTGATCGATTCCATGGGCCCAGGCCGGTAAAGCGCAAGTAACGCGACGATATCTTCAAACCGGTCGGGCTGCATGCGTTTAATAAACCGGCGCATACCCGGAGATTCCATCTGGAAAATGCCGTTCATCGAGCCTATTTTAAAGGCGTCGTAGGTTTTTGCATCACTGAGGCGAAGCCTTGAAAGTTCAATGGGACGTTTAATGGTGGGATTGACGATCGCTAAAATATCACGAATCAAAGAAAGATTTCTCAGTCCCAATAAATCGATTTTTAAAAGGTCCATCGATTCCAACACTTTTTGTTCGAGTTGGGTTTGACTCATCCCAGAAAGTCCAAGGGATAATGCCGTGTAATCCGTGAGTGGTTCTTCACTTAAAATCACCCCAGCCGCATGGGTCCCAATGTGTTTGGGGTAGCCTTCTAAATACGAGGCTAACGTTAACCATTCATGGGTTTTTTCATCGCGGTTCATCCAGTCTTGAACGTTCGCGTCTTCTTGCATCATTTCCTTAACGGATGAATAGGCTTTGACCGCTTCCATGATTTGGTTGATGCGTTTTTTTTCAATGTCTAACACCCGGGCAGAATCCCGCAGACTTGACTTGGTTAAAAAGGTGCCAAATGTGGCAATCAAGGCAACGTGATTTTTCCCATACGTGTGATTTAGATAGTGCAATAATTGATCCCGTTCATCATCGGGAAAATCAAGATCAATATCCGGCATCGTCTTGCGGGCTTGATTTAAAAACCGTTCAAAAAGAAGGCCATGTTCGATGGGGTCCACATGGGTAATGCCTAACGCATAGGCCACTAAACTTCCTGGGGCACTCCCTCTTCCTGGACCCACAGTAATTTGGAGTCTGCGGGCTTCTTTGATAATGTCCCAGACGATTAAAAAGTAATCTTCATATTGCAAGCTTTCAATGACGCTTAGTTCTTTATCTAATCGCTCAAAGTATGGTTTTTCAGGATGCGGATTGATTTGTAATCGCCGGGTCAGTCCTTTTTTGGCGAGGGCTTTTAAATAGTCCATGGAACGGATATCTTCAGGGGTTTTAAACCGGGGAAGCGTGGCTTTTTTTAGCGTGAAAGAAAGGCCATGGACCGCCAAAAAATCCGCCCCCGCATCCGAATCTTGAAAGGACTCTGATAGCGGCGTTGAATCATCCGATGGGGTATTTAAAATGGATTTCATTAAACGTTCTAACGCGACGGGTTCATCGTTTCTTAAAACCCGGTTACAGGATATATCTAACCGGTCCGCGCGGTACACCCAATCCATGTGCGCATGGATGTTTTCAAGATCAATGTCTTGGAGTAAATCCGGCCAAATGATAAGTGATACGTCGGCTTGATACGGCTGCACATCTTGCATGCTTAAATGCCCTTTAAAGGCGTATATCGTCTCGCATTTTAATAACGCATAATACCCCGCTTCACCGCGGGCATAAAGCAGAGCTTTGACGGGATTTTGACTGGTTTCAATGACAATTTCAATGCCTAATA
>JAGYLV010000013.1 GCA_018400875.1 bacterium | reverse complement strand
ATGAATCCTTGGCTAAACTCGCCGCCACGTTTGGACTTCCGATGGCTTCAGGCAGCGCTTCTGTCACCTTGAGGGAGCCCGCATCGGTGGAGAGTTTTTCAGTCATTCGCACGCACTTAACAGATGGGTTTGTCCTCGCCAATATTGGCGCCGATAAATCGGCAAGTGATGCACAAAAGGTCGTGGAACTCTTAAACGCGGACGCCTTACAAATTCATGTGAATGCCCCGCAAGAAGCCGTGATGCCAGAAGGCGAACGTGATTTTAGAGGCTGGGGCGAAAATATCCAAGCCATGAAGGCCGCCGTCGACGTGCCTGTCGTTGTTAAAGGCGTCGGCTTTGGGATGAGCCGGCGTGATTTAGAAGGATTAAAAGCCTTAGGCATCCAAACGATTGATGTGGCAGGCTCAGGGGGCACAAACTTTATCACCATCGAAAATGCCAGACGCTCCCATCCCTTAGATGGGTTTAAAAACTACGGATTTTCGACCGTTGAATCCTTACTCGATGCAAAGAATGTTGAAGGCGTAGAACTCTTGGCTTCCGGTGGAATAAGGAATGCCTATGACGTCATTAAAGCCTTAAGCTTTGGGGCGAAAGCCGTTGGGTTATCGCGCTACTTCTTAAAACTGGTCATTGATTATGATCACGCTCAGGCCGAAGAGATCCTCGGCACGTTCATTGATGATCTGAGAAAAATTATGGCACTTTTAGGCGTTGCATCTATCGCCCAATTGGCCCACCTTAACCCCATTCTTGATAAAAGCCTCATAGAATTTTCGAAACGCTAATAAAAATCGGTTCATCCTATGGGGATGAACCGACTTTTATTGAGGCATTAAATCTTCGAGTTCAACAAGGGCGAGCGTATAGTGAGGAACGTGTTGAACGTTTTTATTCCCTTTTTGAAAGGGGTTTAAAGAAACTTTTAAGGCCCATGGAGGGTCTTTTTTTATTAGATACGACTGCAGAGATTTGGATTTCGTATTGTGGCCACTTTTCACTTCGATGGGAATGATTTGTCCCTGATGGGACACTAAAAAATCAATCTCCAAGGATGTTTCTTTATAGTAATAAAGCGGATACCCTTTGGATTTTAAAATTTGGGCGACTAATTGTTCATAAATGGCGCCTTTGAATATATCGCCTATGTTTGATTGAATCTTGTAGACATATTCAGGTCCAAACATCGATACTAACAAGCCTATATCATTCATGTAGAGTTTGAATAAGTCTGTTTTTCCGTCAATCAGTGACCCCCTGGTATGTTTAATCTGGTGGCACATTAACACATCACCCGATTGATCGAGCCAAGCCATCGCATTCTTAAAATCACGTGATCTTCGGTTAGCTTGCACCTCTTTATAAATGAATCGTTTATTCTCTTTCGCTAATTGTGTGGGAATCGCGTTAAATGCAAGGAGGGTTCGCATTTGGTTTTCTTTGGTGTTTTGATACAACTGAATGTCGTTTCGGTATAAATTCACGATGGCCGTTTGGGCTTGAAAAACATCTCCGAAATCACGCGTTTGAATGAATGATTGGACCACTTTAGGCATTCCGCCTACGAGTATGTAATTTTGGATGGATTCACTAAAGAGCTGATGCATAGCATTTGATAATGCATTTTTCTTTCGGAAATGCTGGCGAACCTCTTCAATCACCTCTTGAATTTTTTCACCATGGACCGCCCACATAAACTCTTCAAAATCCAGCGGATCCATGGTGACATGTTTGACCGTAGGACCTGGGTTTAAATGTTCAGCACTCAGCGTTAACCCCAAGAGTGAACCGCTGGCAACGATTTTAAAACGATTCATTTCAGTGAGTGGTTTTAATAACGAAAAGGCCCGAGGGGATAGTTGAATTTCATCAAAGAAAATCAAGGTGTGATCTTTTTCAATGTTAAATATGCCCTGAGAAATCCCATACGTTTGTAATGTTTCAACCGCTTCGTTGGGATTGGGCATTTGCTCAAAAGTGTTTCGTAAGTCAAGTTGATCTTCAAAATTGATGGTTAGAATATGATCAAACTCGTTTTTCCCAAATGACTCAATGAGATAGGTTTTTCCGACTTGACGGGGGCCTTTAATCAGCAGCGATTCCGGAGAACTTTTTTTCCAATTTAAAAGCGTGTCATACATTTTTCTTTTCATAATTTTCCTCACTTCATTATAACATTCCCCCTAAAAAAAGCCAAATTGACACAATTATTCCCCCTAAAAAAAGCCAATATAATAAAAAAACCGCTTTATTAAGCGGTTTTTAAAGATGGCTAATAAGCGATGTTTTTTTGGAATGCTTCTAGGGCTTCTTTTCCCTGTAACGTTTCGATAATCGCAAAGACAAAATCATAGACACTCCCCGCACTCCGCGCGGTAATCAAACGGCCATCCACGACGGCTTTTTGATCCTTGAGATAGTGCCCGCGCTTTTGATCTTTTTCAGCGCCGGGATAACACGTAAAGTTCCCCTCAATGAGATCGGCTTGCATGAGAAACCGGGGACCGGCGCACAGGGCCATCAGATATTTATCTTGGGCTTTAAATGTGCGGGCGAGATCTTTAATCTGGGTGTCTTCATCGACGATGGCTTGCACGTATTTACCGCCCGGAATGATGAGGCCCTCAAACGCGCTGATATCACTTGGGATCTTTCCGTCGGCGTGATAGGGGGTCCCATACGCCGTGTGGATGGTTAAGCCTTGTTGAAAGGTGCCTTTAAAGACGTCAAATCCCGCCCGGGTTAATAAAGCGGCGGTGCCTAAGCTTTCCACATCTTCATTGTCGTTAGAGACGACCATTAATAACTTCATTGGATTTTTTCCTCCCATAATACACAGTACCGTAAACGCCTATCAATATCATAACGCTGCCAATGTATTGATTCAACCCTAAGACTTCACCTAAAACGATGGCCCCCGCAATCAAAGAGACGACGGTGGCTAAGTTGGCGTAAATGCTTGAGACATGCGCCGGTAAGTGTTTAAGCGCGAAATTCACCAAGAAAAATCCGCCAATGCTTGCGACTAAGCCTAAGTATAAAAGCGGAAACACCACGGTGGGTAACGTGAGATTTAAAAGGTAATCGGCAAGCCGGTTTTCAATGGTCAGTTGGACGAGATAAAAAAGGTTAAAGGTGATCGCCCCCGTGAGCATCATGAAGTAGGTAATTTCCGCGGGGTTTAACACTTTAGAAGCGCTGCGGGAAGCGATATTAAACGCCGAGGCGCTCATCACGGCCAGCAGCATCAACCCAAAGCCTAACAAGTTTCCCCCTTGAAGATCCGCCAGTTGAATCAGTAAGATCCCTGAGACGGATAGACCAATAAAAAAGACCTGGGCTTTGGTGGGGCGTTCGTTTAAGATGAGGGCCGAAAAAATCGCCACAAAGACTGGAATCAGGGCAATCATCATCCCCGCTTCGGCACTGGCGATTAAGTTGAGCCCGTAAATTTCAAATAAAAAGTATAAAATGGGTTGAAATAAAACGACATAAAAAATCGGTTTGATAAACCGTTTGTCAAACCGGATGGTAATGATGCGGAAGCGTCTTAAGGTTTCCATACCGAGGATGGCCCATAAGAACCGGTAAGCAATGAGCGCCATGGGGGTAATCTCGGCCAGTACGACTTTTGAAAACATAAAGGTAAGGCCGAAAATCAGCGCAAACATGAGGGAGCCAAGATGAACTTTAAGCATGCATTCTCCTAATAAAATGTCGCTTCATTATACCAAAAAAAAGACTCCGAAGGGGAGTCTTTTACGGTTTGGGAGGCTTTCGGTGCTGGGTTGATACTTCATAATGATGGGCGAGCGCAATGAGTGTTGCTTCACGCCATTTGGGGCCCATGAAGACAAACGATTTCGGCGTTAAATCTTGATTTAAATCTTTGGCGGGGACCACAATACTGGGATGTCCCAGCGCCGGCCCATACGAATTCCACGATAACGAGATGATGGCGTCTAACGCGTGGGTGTCATAAAGCGCGGCGAACTGTTCGGCTTCTTCATTGGCGTTTTCTCTGGCTTTGAGATAATCGGGGTGGGTTAAATCACCGGGTAAAGCATCCGCCGCTTCTAAGATCGATTGACCGTATTTTAAACAGACATCGGCGTGTTTTTGGTTGTAGGCGATGATATCACTTAAACTTTTCATTTGAATCGGCTGCACGCTTTTTAAATAGGCATTCATCCCGACTTTAAATTCATGCAGCATCGCCGGGTAAACCTCATGCTTAAACGGGGTAAAGGGCACGGTTTTAATGATTACGCCTTGGGTTTCCATGATATGGGTCAGTTCTTGCACTAAGGCGTCTTCTTCATCAGAAAAGTCATGATCGGTTAACACACCGACGGTCAAGCCTTTCAGGGGCCCGTGGATGGCAGACGTGTAATCGGTGGACCACGTCGGTACAGGGAGTGTGGCAGGATCGTCGACATCCAGCCCTTTCATGGCCTCAAGCATGATCGCACAATCTTCCACGCTTGTACCCATCGGGCCCGCCGTATCTTGCACATGCGAGATCGGAATGATACCGTGTCTGGAGATTAACCCCACGGTCGGTTTAATCGACACCGTCGACGTATGATAAGCCGGAGCCATCAAGGATCCACTGGTCTCCGTGCCAACGGTTAAAGGCACGTAGTCCGCGGCCACGGCGACGGCCGAGCCGGTGGATGAACCTAAGGGGTCTAAGGCTTTCCCGTACGGATTCACCACTTGACCAGCCCGAGATGAATACCCCGAAGGCATGTCTTTTTGGTGCATAAAATAAGCAAATTCAGACAGATTGGTTTTGCCAAGGATAATCGCCCCGGCTTTTCTCAGTTTTTTGACTAACGTCGCTTCATACGTCGCATGGTTATCTAAGAGGGCTAAAGACCCAGCGGTGGTTAACATCCCGTCGGTCGTATTGATATTATCTTTTAACAGGATGGGAATCCCGTGGAGTTTGGACCGGGGGCCGGAATGGGCCCGCTCAGCGTCTAAGGCTTTCGCTTCTTTGAGCGCATCGCCGCTGATTTCAGCGATGGCATTATATTTCACATCATGCATCTCAATGGCCATAAGCGCCTTTTGCACAAGACTGACAGAATGGGTTGTGCCTTGATTTAATTGATCATAAAGCGCTTGGATGGCCATAAAATCTCCTTAAAGGGGTAATAAAAAAGCCCAAACATCGGGCTAAACGTGTGAGTCAATTTGGAGCCAACGGGGCTCGAACCCGCGACCTCTAGCATGCCATGCTAGCGCTCTCCCAGCTGAGCTATGGCCCCTTAATTTACCATTGTATAAAAGAAACGGTCCTAATACAAGGTTTTATTGATTTTCCTGTAAGAATTGTTTGATTTTGGCGGCGATCAAATCCACCGCGATGTCGTGTTTGGAATCATTGGGAATGATCACATCGGCGTAACGCTTAGTGGGTCTGACAAATTGATGAAACATCGGTTTAACGGTGGTTTGATATTGCTCGATGATGCTTTCTAAACTGCGGCCACGCTCGTTCATATCCCGGAGCATCCGGCGGATAAACCGCGTGTCATCATCGAGTTCGACGAACACATTGAGGTTGGAAAGCTCGCGGATGAGTGGATCATCTAAAATCAATATCCCTTCCACAATCATCACTTTATGGGGCCTGATGGTTTCACTTTCGGACGCCCGTTTAAAGTTGACAAAATCATACACCGGTTTCTCAATGGACTCTCCCTTTAGTAACGCTTGGAGGTGGGTATATAAAAGGGCATTGTCTAAGGCCCCGGGGTGATCATAATTGATTTTTTTACGCGCCGTAAAATCCAAATCGGGCATCGCTTTGTAGTAATCATCATGCTTGATGATGAGCACATCGTCTAGCCCTGCTTTTTGAACAATTTCACTGACGACGGTGGATTTTCCTGACGCTGAGCCACCGGCCACACACATGAGTAAAGGATTCATGAATGAAAATTGATGTCCTTCACAGTAATCGCCGATTCCAAAGCATAAAGAATCGACGCGTGGAAAATGGCAAATTCCATGGGCTGATACGTTTGATCATAAATTTCAAACTTCATCCGAAACACAGATGCATTCGCTGGCTGATTGAGTGCTTTGTTAATGTCTATGGATGGTTGGACGACATCAATCAACTGATGGTAATGAGAAAACGTCTTTCCGTGTGTTTTTTCAAGGTATGGAAAGATACGTTCCTTGTTAAAATCAAAGTGAGCGAAATCTTGGAAGTCTCGAATATCATAATACGCTTCCACATAAACAATTGGGATGTCATTCGCATAAAATATACGCGTGGTTTTGACGTAGCGTAAATTTCTTAAAGTTCCGTCCACTTTAAATACGGCTGGAAGGTGATTTTTAATTTCTACCGAAAGCGTCTCAAAACTTGGTTGCATACCGATTTTTTCAAAATCAGCAAAAACATCATAAAACCGTTTCGGGCGGGGGATTGATATTCGACGGACCGTATATCGGCCTTTATCTACGTTTAAATACCCGTCTTTAACCAGCTGATCATAAGCCTTTTTGAGCACCGTTTCACTAATATGATTGGCCACGGCCACGGCTTGATAATCCGGAAATAAAGCGCCATCATCCAAGGTACTTTGTACGTGAAACATCTTTAACTGATCGATAATCTGTGAATGTTCAGAATCTTTCATGCGCTTGTCTAAAACAATCTGAATCATTCTTCCACCTCAAATTTCAAGTATTCGGCCGTAAATACCGACTCGGCTTTTAATAATAAGTTATCATCCACATCGTATACCAATGACCGAATGAAATAGACCGGTGTTTTTTCTTTGATGCCTAAAATCATCGCATCCACATTGTCGGCGCTGCGAGCAAAAAGTTTATTTTCTAAGCGGTTAATGGGCCGATCCATAACCGATTGGTAAACTTCAAAGGTACCGTCTTGCTCTTGAATGGCTTCTAACAAAAGTTCTGGATTATGGTAGAGCCACCACGTTTGGTGGGCCACTGGATACCCATCGGCACTATCGACCGTCCGAATTATTATTGAATCATTAGTTTCATCAATCATCTTTAAGGCACGGTCATAGTTATACCCCAGTTTAATAAACATCGAGGCGGTATCGTATAAAGACCTTAAAGGTAAGGTAATCACCGGGCGGTATTTGACATAGGTCCCTTTGCCTTGAATGCGTTCAATCAGCCCTTTGGTTTCCAGTGCATCATAGGCTTGCCGAGCAACGATTTCCGAGATGCCAAAATAACTGGCGATCTCTTTATTTTTAGGGAGGACGTCACCGTCTTTTAAAAGGCCATCTCGGATGGCTTTTTCGATGCTATCAACGATTTGTCTGTAATAAGGTAAGCGGAGCCGTTTGTCCATTTTTATAAATAACATACCTTTTATTATAACTTTTTTAGGCCAAAAAAGACCAAAAAAAAACCACCCGGAGGTGGTTTGAAAAAAACTTAGTCGTTTTTTGGAAGTTCATCAATCGAGTTGATGTCCATATACGATGGAACAATGAGGCCCAGTTTGGCGCCTTCATAGTTGAGGCCAATCTCAATGATGGCATCGCCGTATGATTCCATGTAGCTTTCATGCGTGACCGGGAGCCATGCATCTAAGAAGAAATCGGTTTGACCGTCTGCGAGGCTTTGGAACATGACGCCAGGTTCTAAGTCAGCCGATTCCACTTCAAAGCCATAAGACTCTAAAATCGCATGCGCTAAGAACGTCATCGCAACGCCTTCAGCCCAGTTGACATAGTCCACATTAATCGTGCGGCCGGCGCCATCTAGACCTTCAGGGACCCAGTCTAACCAGACATCTTCATTGGCTGCCATCCAGTCGGCGGCGATGTCAAGCGTATCTTCACTGTCACCGCGTTCGTTGATTTCACCCATTAAGTCCCCAATGGTGGCGGGGTCAAAGAAGAAATCGTCAAAGAAATCAGCGACGAGTGGGAAATCATCCCGGACATCCGCACGGGCGACGGTATAGATGTTTTCTTCCGATCCATAAAGACCCAGGGGATCTTCTAAGATCTTCAGATCATACATCGCGAATTTGTAGTGGGGCGCCCAGCCAGTGACGACAATGTCTTCGCCTGCTTCAATGGCTTTCCCGAGTTCCGTTACCATAACGGGACCACTGGTGGCATCCAAGGTAAGCGATAAATTGTACTCATCGATGACATCTTCGGTGGTCGACATCATCCCAGCGCCTGGTTCAATCCCGACGATGGATGTAAGGCCGTCTGACTCTGAATTGCCACATGCGGCAAGGGTAACAGTCAAGGTGAGCCCTACTGCTAGTAATAGTAATTTTTTCATAAAATAATTCCTCCTAAAGAATTTTTATTTTTATCGTTTAAAGTCGAATTAATATTGTTGGGTGCGTTTCCCAATCGCTTGGGAAAGGCGGTCGATGATCATGGCGAGCATGACCACGGCGATACCGGCTTCAAAGCCGTAGCCAATGTTGACGCGTGACAAGGCCGCGCGTACGTCACTCCCGAGGCCACCGGCCCCAATCATCGAGGCGATGACGACCATCGATAAT
>JAGYLV010000012.1 GCA_018400875.1 bacterium | reverse complement strand
CGCCGACTAAAAAGAGCATCGCTTTGATGAACCCGTGGGATACCATGTAAAAAAACAGGGCCGAAAGCGCCGCGTCCGAACGGACCGATAGGGCCAATAATAAGACCCCCACTTGGGCCACCGATGAATACGCAAGCATCCTTTTGTAGTTCGTTTGACCAAGCGCAAAGATGCTGCCCATGACCAGCGCCGCACTGGCAAAAAGGACCATGACGAAAGGCGCTCCCAGTGAATCAATGACGGGCAGCCCAAACACCCGGTAAATCACTTTAATAAGCATCAGCATGTAAAGTTTTGAAACGATGCCCGAAAGGATGGCGCTGGAAGGCGCAATGGCACTTGCATAGGCATCGGGAAGCCATTCATGGAAAGGAAAAATGGCCGTTTTCATGGCCAAGCCAACCCCCATAAAGCCGACCGCTAAGGTGATATTGATGGGATAGGCCGCGTAGGCACCGGCCATCTGCGCCGAAATCGCCGTAATGTTGAGCGTGCCGGTCACCATGTATATCAAGATGACCCCAAATAAAAAGGAGATGGAGGCCAGTTCGTTGAGCATCAAATAGCGAAACGCGGCCATGTATGAACGTTTCGTCCGGGCCATGGAGATCAGCGCACACGTCGCAATTGAGAGGATTTCGATGAGCACGTACGTATTAAAAAGATCGTTGGTATAAAGCAAGCCCACCATGCCGAAAAAGAGTAAACTGATAAGCCCATAATAACTACTGATGGGCGCGTTTTTTAACGGCGTTTCGACGTATTGATAGGCAAATATTAAAATAATGACGCCCAAAATCATCACAAATAAACTAAAAAATACCGCAAACGCATCGATTAAAAGTTCGATCCCTAACAGCGGATGCACGCCGCCGATTTCAATGGAAAAAGGCGCGTCAATGACCGTCCATAGAAGGCTCAATGACAAAATGATATTCACCACCATGACGCCCATGAGTAAACGTGGGATACGCTTCGGCTGGGTCACTAACGGACTGATTAAAGCGACGACTAAAAAAAGCGTCAGTTGAATGATCGGAATGTTAGTCATAACTATCATCCCGGGTGGTCATCTCGACGATTTTTTCTTGATCTAAGGTGCCGTAGGATTGATGAATTTTAATCGCTAAAGAAAGTGCGTAAACTGTAAAGGACACACTGATGACAATGCCCGTTAAGATGAGGGCTGAAGGGACGGGGTTAATGTAATCGGCCGGCGTCACCGTGCCTTCCACGATGGGCACACGCCCATCGGCAATCGCCCCAATGGCCACAAAGAAATAAAACACCGCACTGCTCATGACATTGATCCCGATGATGCGTTTAAAAAGGTTCGGATGAGCGATGACCATATAAAGACCGATGACAAAAATAATCATCGCGCCAATGAAATGAATGTTCGCCACAAACGTATCTAAGACACTCATCATTCATCCTCCAATAAGGCATTGAATAGCGTCATCATCGTGGAGCCCACTTTAATCCCAATGGCAATCATGAGTAAAGGAATCATCCCACCGGAAAGTATATTGCCGGGGTCCCCGAGGGGAAACACCCCGGCGTTGGTTAAAAAGGCCCCGCCTAAGACCAGGCCGATAAGCCCGATGCCGATATACACTAACACGCCACCGGATTCAAGCCGTTTCGATACGGATTCTGGAAAGAGTTTTAATGAGGCATCCTGACCAAAGGTGAGGCCATACAAAATGAGGGCCGCCCCTAAAATCGCACCACCGGAAAAACCGCCACCCGGGGTGACGTGGCCGTGTAAGATGATGAATATGCCATACACCACAATCACTGGCAACATCAATTTAACAATTGTATAAAGGAGTCGATCGTTCATTTGTGACCCTCTTCTTTCGTACTTTTTAAAACCGTGACGACCGCTAAAATCGCGGTGAATAACACCAACGTTTCACCGAGCGTATCAAAGGCGCGGTAATCGGTAATAATGGCCGCCACGATATTGGTGGCCCCAGTATCCTTAACGCCTTCTTGCAAGTAGGCTTCGGTGGCCGCGGTAAAGGTGTACGATGGATCCCCTGCGGGCATGTAAAAGACGGAGACGACGAGGACGAGGCCTAAAATAAAGGTCATGATGACGCGCACTTTTTTCATCGCTCATACCTCTCCGTTTTCGCTAAGACGGCGAGTAAGATGACCGTGGTAATGCCCGCCCCCACGGCCGCTTCGGTGAGCGCCACATCGGGCGCTTTTAGAATCAACCATAAGACACTGAGAACCAAGGAAAAGGCCGCGAACACAATCACCGCCGATAAAAGATCTTTGGTGCGCTCCACGGCAAAAGCCGTGAGCACTAAGAGTAAAACTAAAAAGATGGTGAGTAATGTCATGATTGCTCCTTCTCATATTCAGACTTAGCAATCAAATGCGCCGCGGTGGGCGTGGTCACCCACACTAAAATGAGGGTGATGAAAAGTTTGAGGGATAAAAAGGTGAATCCCGATAACACCATTAAGCCAAGAATAATCAGCCCCACCCCGAGGGTGTCCCCCTTGGTGGTGGTATGAATTCTTGAAAATACATCGGGCATCCTCAGCAAGCCTAAGACCCCGACTAAAAAGAAGAAAAGTCCACTGACAATGAGCACCCCGGCGATAATCTCTTGGATAAGCGTCATCATTTGAGACTTCCTTTGCGTAAGTATTTGACGACGGCCACGGTCATTAAAAAGCCAATCATCGCATAGAGAATCGCCACATCGACAAACGAAGGTTCAGCAAAATACGCACTGAGTAATAAAATAATCGCAATGATGAGGGTCGTCATCAAGTTAATCGCAATGACGCGGTCAGCGGCTTTGGGTCCCCGGTAGGCCCGGTAAATACTTGCGAGGGATAAGACACTCAAAAAAAGCGTCGACACAAGGAGTAAATTATTCATCCTTAGCCTCCGTCGCTTTCAGATGCGAAAGAAACGCCGATGCGTTTAAATCATCGATGTGATGGGCTCTGAGGCCATGAACGGTGAGCGTTGAATCATCATAATCCACCGTGAGGGTGCCGGGGGTTAAGGTGATGGCGTTGGCCAATATGGCTTGATTGATTTCAGATTGGACGGGTTGATCCAGCGTGTAAAACTTCGGATCAATCTTCATGTCTTTAGATAGGACAATTTTCGCCACTTCAATGTTGGCTTTCAGTAAGTCCCAAAGCCAACGGAATAAAAACGGGATAAAAGATCCGAGGCGTTTGAGGTTTAAAGGTTTGAACGCACTGGCCGTTAGTAACGATTCACGCAACCAAAATAAGACCAAAAAACTGGCCAGGGCGCCGATGATCCATTCACTCCAGGGGCCAAATTCAGCCAAGATGAGCCAAAGGACAAACAAACCGATGAAATAGACACTTTTGACGGACCAATTGGGATGCATGAGCCGCTCCTTTGAAGGCAATAAAAATCTATGTTTTAGTTTACCTTAAAGCCCGCCTGATGACAAGGCAGTTTGCTGTGCTATACTTTTAAAAACGCCCCCTAAGGAGGTCTTATGCGAACCCCTCAAAAAGCCCGCCACGCCATGGTCGCCACCAGTGAACCGCACGCGGCCCGGGCGGGCCTTATGATGTTTGAAAAAGGCGGCAATGCCGTGGATGCGGCGATTGCCACGGCCATTACGCTTACGGTCACGGAAAATACATCCAACGGCATCGGCGCCGATGCGTTTGCCATCGTTTCAGTGAAAGGGAAAATGCATGGCCTGACGTCGTCGGGGAAAAGCCCTTTGAACCTTTCTTTAGAAACCTTCAGTGAAGAAGGTAAAGTCCCCCGCTTTGGCTTTAAACCAATTACGGTCCCCGGGGCGGTGAAACTGTGGAAAACCTTGCATGAACGGTTTGGAGCGCTTCCTTTTGAGACGCTTTTTGAACCCGCCATCACACTCGCATCGGACGGTTTTTACGTGGCGCCTACGGTCAAAAAAGGCATGAAGCGGGCCCAAGCAATCTATCAAAAAGCGTTAACTGACGCCATTCATCAACCGTTTTTAAAGACCTTTTTTGATCAAGATATCGACGCGCTTTATCTATTAAAAGATCACGCCAAAACCTTAGATAGGATCGCGAAAGACCCGGATGGGTTTTACACCGGAGCGCTCATGGAAACGATGGTGGATTATTTTAAACAGTCCGGCGGATATCTTACGAAAGAAGATTTTGGATTGCATGAAGCCTTGTGGCAAACCCCACTATTTAAAGAGGCATTCGGGGGTAGACTCTATGAACTGCCCCCCAACGGGCAAGGCATCGTGGCCTTAAAAGCCTTAGACATTTACCAACACGCTTCCCCTTCACTGCACAGAGAAATTGAAAGTTTAAAACGGGCCTTTGTGGCGGGAAAAAAAGTCATGCACGGTATGATGCAAGACACAGAAATTAAACGCTATTTGGACCCCGAAGATTCGAAAAATGAAGCCTTGAAAATTACGGATAAAGCGGAAGATTTTGCCGATCCCTTCAGTGAAGACCACGGGACGGTCTATTTAGCTACGGGCGATAGAGACATCCAAGTCTCGCTCATTCAAAGCAATTACATGGGCTATGGCTCAGGCATCGTCGTACCCGGCACCGGCATTGCCCTGCAAAACCGGGGGGCCAACTTTTTACTGAAAAACCATCCCAATCAGTACGCGCCCGGGAAAAGACCCTATCATACCTTGATGCCGGGGTTTATCGATACGCCATTAGGCTCTGGGCCCTTAGGCGTCATGGGCGGATTCATGCAACCGCAAGGGCACTTCCAAGTCTATTTGAATCACCTGCAAAAAGGCATGAACATCCAAGCTGCGCTCGATGCACCCCGGTATTATTACGATAAAGGTTTAAAATTGGACGTGGAACCCGACTTTGACCCGCGCGCCTTAGAGGCATTAAAAAAGGCCGGTCACGATATTCACGTGAGCGACCAGACCGGGCTTTTTGGCCGCGGGCAAATCATTTTAAAAACCAAAGACGGATTGATTGGGGCGACTGAAAAACGGTGTGATGGGACGATTGAATCCCTTTAAAGCCAACCGAAGATACTGTTGAGTCCGATAAACAGTAAAAAAAGCGAAATGATGGTTTGAAAGAGGGCGTCGTTGATTTTATTTTTGGAGGCAATCCCTAAATTCGAGGCGATGAGTAACACAGGCATGATGCCCAAGGCAATCAGTAATAGCGTGTAATCATAGGCCCCGTTGATCATGAACGAGCCCAGTGAACCGATATTTAAAACGAGTAAAAATAATATAATGGTCGTGCGGAAGTCATCTTTTTTCAGATCGGTATTCCCTAAAAAGATGAGGACCGGCACACTCCCCGCGCCCACCAAGGTATTCAGCGCCCCGCCTAAAAGTCCCACGGGAATGAAGTACCGCTTGGGATGGGGGATGACGAAAGACAAATTGAAAAGTTTATTCAGGGCCGTTAAAATCAAGAGGAGACCTAAGACGATATTAAACGCATCGTTATTAAAGCTCGTCAAGAAAAACCCACTGACCAGTGAGGCCACAAAGACTGAGGCAATCAACGGTAAAAACGTTTTAATCCCATCCAGGTTTAACGTATCGGCCCGGATGAGTAAATATAAATTGAGCATTAAATTAATCGTCACGACGATCGCCCGGGTATCTCCCGGGGCTAAGACAAAAGCTGAGATGAGGGGAATGGCGATGAGACTGGAGCCAAAACCAATGATGCCTTTGACAAATGCGGCGATGGCCATGATGATGGTGATCAGTAATACCATGATGAAAAATTCCATAGAACCATCCTTTCACCCAACCATAGTACCACTATAAGGAGTGCGTATGAAACCCATTGCGATGATTACGGGGGCCACCGGCGGCATTGGCTCAGGCCTCAGTAAGCTGTTTGCCGAGCGCGGCTATGACCTGATTTTACATACCCGCACAAACAAAGAAAAATTAGATGCCTTTAAAAAAGACTACCCAGACACAAACGTCTGGATCTTAGAAGCCGATCTCACCGACAAAGCCACGCTTCAAGCAACGTGTGAAGCTTTATTAGAAAGCGTCCCCCAGGTGGATGTTTTCATTCATAACGCCGGACTTAAAATTGACGGACCGATAGACGCATTTTCACTGGATGATTTTGAAGCCGTGATGGATGTCTCGGTGCATGGATTCATCCCCTTACTCAAGGCCGTCGTTCCCCGCATGAAAGCGCAAAAGCATGGGCGCATCATTGCCCTATCTTCCGGCATCGGCTATCAAGGCAGAGCCGACAATGTGCCCTATGCGACGGCTAAAAGTGCGCTCAACGGTTTGATCAGTTCACTCGCCAAAGAACTGGGGCCTTTTAATATTACGGCCAATGCGGTCGCCCCCGGGCTCATCCCCACGGAAATGACCGCTTATTATGATGCATCGCAAGTGGAAACTTACCGCCAAGGCGTTCCTTTAAGACGTCTAGCCACGCCTTTAGATATTGCGAAGGCGTGCTTCTTCTTCGCGTCCAGTGACGCGGATTTTATTAGCGGCCAAACGCTTTTTGTCAACGGGGGCACGCAAACGCATTAAGCATGCATTCACCCGCATCTTTATTTATAATGAATGCACATGAGGAGGATAAAATGACAGTAGAAACCTACAAAGTGAACGGGATGCATTGCGTCGGCTGTGGCCGGGCCATCCGCAAATTACTCGAAAAAAACAAGTTTGTCGAAAGCGTCGTGACCGATACTTATGAAACGACCATCGTTGTGACTTACGATGAAGCCCACGTCGACCGGCAGTTTATCTTAGACTCGGTGGGCCGCTTCGGCTATAAAGCGGTCAAGAAAGAAACGCAAGCCTAAGGCTAAAAACACCTGAAGATTCAGGTGTTTTTTTTATCGGTTATTACAGCCAACTTGCACAATGAAAACGCGCCAACTTGCACAATGAAAACTGGACAAATTGCACATTAGGAAGATTCAAACATGGCTTAAACCGCTTTATAAAGGGAAATCAATGGGCCTGTCCAATTTTTTAAAAACCGTCTGAAATTCGCGGTTTTTTAAGCTCAATGATACCCAGTGAGAGGGCGTTTAACTGCATTCAAGTTACACCCATGGAATCGGCGTTTTAAGAAACGCATGCAGGTGTTACAATGAATGATGTATTCGGACGATTTAAGGAGATGACTGATATGACAGGAAGTGCAGTATCCAAGGGGCTTGCCAAAGGGAATGTCGTTAAGATTGAACGTCCAACCATTGAAATACCAAAGACTAAGTGCACCAATCAAGAAGCGTGTTTAGACACTTTTGAAAACGCGTTAGAGGCTTCTAAGGATGATTTAAAAGCGATTCAAGCGAAAGCCAAAGACACGTTGGATGCCGAACATCTGGCGATTTTTGATGCGCACTTACAGATGGTCGATGACATTGAAATCGTCAAACAGGTTAAAGAAAAAATCGCCGCTGGGATGAACCCTTTAGCGGCGTATTATGACGTGACGGAAAGTTTCAAAGCGATGTTTGAAGCGATGGACGATCCTTACTTTAAAGAACGGGCCTCCGACATTAAAGACATTCAAACGCGCGTGCTGGCCCACATGGCCGGCACGCCTTTGAAAGATCTCGCCTTACTGGATGACGATGCGATCATTGTGGCCGATGATTTAACGCCTTCGGATACGGCGGCGCTGGATTTATCCAAAGTCAAAGGGTTCGCCACCGAAATCGGTGGGTATACCTCGCATACGGCCATCATGGCCCGGGCTCTAGGTTTACCGGCCGTCGTCGGAGTGAGCGGAATCATGACGCTTAATGAAGGCGATCTCGTATTGCTCAACGGCAATACCGGGGTGCTTGAAGTCAACCCAGATGAAGCGTCACTTCAGGCTTTTGAAAAAGCCTTACAAGCGTATGAAGAAACCCTTGAACGTCAAGCGAAGTTTCAAGCCTTAAAAGGCCTCACGAAAGACGGAAAAAGCGTGCCTTTATATGCGAACATTGGCTCGGTCAAAGATATGCCGAAAGCCTTAGAAAATGGGGCCGAAGGCATCGGCTTATTCCGCACCGAATTTCTCTTTATGGAAAGCGAAAAAGCACCCAGTTTAGAAAGCCAAATTGAGGCGTATGCGGCTGTCTTTAAATTGATGCAGCCCGTGATAGTGAGAACCCTTGATATCGGGGGCGACAAAGCCTTGCCTTATTTAAAGATGCCACATGAAGATAATCCCTTTTTAGGCGTCAGAGCCATACGGCTCTGTTTCAATGAACTTGAGCTGTTTAAAACCCAGCTTAAAGCCTTACTCATCGCCGGGAAAGATTATCCGGACGTGAGAATTATGTTCCCGATGATCGCACGGCTTGATGAACTCTTAAAAGCCAAAGCGATTTTAGACGATGTAAAAAAAGAACTCAAAGCAGCGAACACTCCCTATCAAACCAACATTTTAGTGGGCATCATGATTGAAATCCCCGCCGCGGCGTTAAATGCGAGAACGCTCGCGAAACATGTGGATTTCTTTTCCATCGGGACCAATGACCTCATTCAATATACGTATGCGGCCGACCGGATGAATGATGGGGTGAGTTATTTATATGAACCCTTAGATCCGACTTTACTGAGACTCATGGAAAGCACTGTCGAGGCCGCCCATGCGGAAAACACTGAAATTGGCGTCTGCGGAGAAATGGCTTCAGACCCCGTGGCTGCTTTAATCCTTGCGGGGATGGGGATGGATGAATTATCGATGAGTGCCGCGGCCCTTTTAGATGTCAAAGACCATCTATCCAGATACACCCTGGATGAACTGAAAGCCCTCAAAGAAAAAGCCTTAGCCGCCGATACGGCCGCTGAAGTTAAAGCATTGTTTAATGATTAATGAATATAAAAACAAGGTATATCGCTCAGAGCGAGACACCTTGTTTTTTTATTGAGTTTATTCGCCACTTAACCATGGGATGATTGTTTATTCGACTTAGAGTCTCTTTGTCTTCAAACAATAATGAAGGCACAAATACGTTTTCGTTAAACTTATTTATATACAATTGTTCACTTGATGATAGATCTAATAATCTTGAGATGATGGGTTTGATAATCTTCATCGCCTCTTCTATATTGAAATCATCCTGTTTAGATAACACAGGCAATAGGGTGCGCTTTATTGCTCTTCTGTCAATTTTGTTTATTGAGTTTATATCTAGCCACTTCTCGGGTGTTTTAGATGTGATCGTATAATAAAATATCATAGACTTTTTGAGATGTTTAAACTCTAATTCATTCAAGGTTTTATGCGTGAAAATTTGATAAATGTCATACAAATCTCTGGGAGCAGTACGCATAAATAATGCATTGATTTTGCTTGCTAATATTTCTATTAGACTTAAACGATGAATTGAATAGTCATTCTCAAAATATGAGTGGATGGCATATACATTTTCAGATAAATCTATGTGAGCTCTTAATGAATAATTAATCTCAATTTTAATATTATCCATATTCCCACTTGATCCTAAATACTTGAAAACCAATGAATCTAAACTAAAAGTGTTTTTTGACTTTGAACTTAATGTGTAGCCGTTATTCTGCATAAATTTACTTAATATTTCGTTGATGGCATTTCTATCCATCAGCATCTCTTCTTTGGAATTGTTTTTCATGTAATCTAAATCAATATCAACGGATAGGCGGGGTAATTCTAAGACAGTGAAATTAATCGCAGTACCCCCTTTTAATGCGAGCTTTTGATTTAAAAAAGGGCTATTATTAATAAACCTCAAGACATCATATAGACGAGATACTTTCTCTAAAATATCTCGATTAAACCCTAACTTTAAAGCGTGATCATTTAAATAAATTTTATTGTAATTAACCAAGGTCATCCTCCGTCATATAGTCAAATGAAGGTTCCATGACTTGCCACCGGCGGTTATAGGTAGACGTCTCCATGGACTCTTGGGTCAAATACACGACACCTTGATGAATATGCGCCGCACAATGGGTGAAAAAACGGTCCGACAAACGGAGTGACTCACGGTGTTTTTCGAAAATATAGCCCGTTTTTTGATATAAAGATTGGACATGGTAGGCACCAAGATATTCAATCAACTTATCTTCATCCACGGCGGGGACATTCGATAGGGCTTCGGTGAATTCTTCATACCCCGTAATTTTATTCATCGAATGAATACTATCAATTAAGGTTCGTTCTAAATCCGTGAGTCTTATTTCTTTCAGAGGGTAAGCCGTGATCACACCGCTTTGAATCTTTGGCTTTATGTATTTATAGGTCGTTCCTTGAAATTCGAAATGGTTAAACCGCCTTGAACTTGATACGTAAACCTCATTAAATACTTGGTTGGCCAATCCATGAAATTCAAGCGCACTGTGCAAGGTTAAGTACGCGTCTTCATGGATGGCGCAGGCGATTTGATATTTGTTGGCTTTAATCATCCCCGTGGAAAGTTCAATGGGTGAATATAAGTGGGTTCTAACCTTTATGACAAGCCCTTTTTTTAAATAGCGTTGGAGTGAAGAATACGCGGTTTTAAGGTTCCCCGTGAGCGCTTCGACATCCTTAATGGAAAATGTCGCATATTGGGATAACTGTTCAAATATTTTCATTATCATACTCCAGGAATTAGCAATGATCACAGTGAATTGAAATTGATTTATATTTAAATTATAGCACGTTTTTCTTTTAATATAAAGAATTATATGTATAATTTAAAAAATATTCACTGTTCAGATGCATAAACAGAGTATTAGGTTTTTTTCAAAAAAGAGGGTTCATCATCTTTACATTCTTGTGGGTCGATGCTCATGCAAAATGTATTATTCAATCTCAAATAGGTATGGATTATCTAAAAGTTCCCATTCTTTGAGTAAGTGTCGGGTATTTATAATGTCGAGACCTAAAACCTCCGATATCTTACTGGCGCTGATGGCTTCATGATGATAAAGTGCTTTAATGTGTTCGATGAGTGGTTGATTTTTTGATTGGATGTCCATGGGTTTTAATGGATGCGGTTCTTTTTTAAGGTCGCCCGATTCCTTGAGGTGATTCCAAAGTTCTTGATATTTCGCTTTTGAAATCACTTTATATTCATAAAGCATCACATATAGCGTTTGAATGCTCACTTTAAAGGTCTGTTTCATGTCGATAAGATCTACGGAGCTTCGTGAATCTATATAGCTATCCACCAGGTGGCGTGGCATGAGGAAATATCCGGCAAACCGATCGGCCATCCGCTCGTGAATATCTGATTTAGCGTTGACATAAAAAGCGTGTTCTTCGGCTTGCGCATACTGATGTGTGTGGAATAACAAATGAGCGTATTCATGAATCAAAGAAAAGATCTTCCGCTCTTCACTGATCGATTCAGCATCATTGACTAAGATGAAACTTCCCCATTCTTTAGAAAATGACGACACGCCAAAGTATGCATCATGATGAAAGTCACGGGCAATGACTTGGATGCCGGTATGCGCAATCACATCAAAATAATTATCCGGGATGACATTTTCAATGTTGGCTAAGCGCCTTTGTTCTCGCGCAATCTTTTCTAGCATCTCTTTACGGGCTTCCCACGTCATGGACGGTGGAAACTGATATTTTTGGGGGCGATAATAAACCGCCGTGTTGCCCATGATATCGATGATGTTTTTGATGGTTTCACGGAAGCGCTCTAAATCCATTCCATGCACCGATTTATCTGGGCGATCGGCCCGAAATAATAAAGGAATTTCAGCGTGGTTTTCCGCAAAAAAGTATTCAAATGGTTTTTGAAAATACCGGGCGATCGTCATGAGTTTATCGCTATCAATGGGATGTGACCCCTCGATGTATTTTTTTAAGGTTGGGTGAGATACACCGATGATGTCACTGAGTTTCCTCAGAGACATTTGATGGTTTTCCATGAGCGTTTGGATATTGGCCCCGATGACTTTTGATACATCCATCGTACCACCTCCCTCTTTACATTATTTTACCACTCTTTAAAATACATTTCTATAAATTGGTAAATTTAATTACCATTTATGCGTGGGAGTAATCCCCACATATAATCTTTGTCAAGGGCTTTATGGGTGACTGGGGCTGGATTACCCCCGTGGTCCATAAAAAAACCCACCAACGTGGGTTTCTTGGTTTATTCGATTGAGCTTTAAAGGAAGAAAAAGACAAGCGCGAAGGTTCCCGCAGAAAAACAATAAAGCGCAAAACCTTTTAAGTGCCCCGCAATGGCCAATCTTCTAAACCACTTTAACGAAAAGTACGTCATCGTGAAACTGGCGATAAACGCGAGGGCTAAAGGCCCAATGGGAACACTTAAGGTGTCTAAACTTAAGAGTTCTAAAAGGCTGACCCCTAAAGTCACCGGGATATAAAGCATGAAAGAAAATTCGATGATGGTCGCCACATTGAGGCGTCTAAAAAGTCCCCCAACAAACGTCGCCCCAGAACGACTAATGCCGGGTAAAATGGCGATCACTTGCGCGAGGCCAATCAGTAAGGCATCTTGCACCGTAATCTTCGTGCCTTGATTGGTGAGCGTTAAAGGTTTTACAGCCCATAAAAATAGGCCGGTTACCCATAAGCTAACCCCAATCACAATCAAGCCGTAATTTTCGAGTAACGATTCTAACGGACTCCTAATTAAAATCCCGACAATTCCCACCGGAAGACTTCCCAGTAACACCAGCCCAATATACGAAAGAGAGCCCGTGGGGTCTGCTTCTTTTTTTATGGTTTTAAGCGCCCCATTAAAAAGGGCGATGAGTTTATCTTTAAAGATGATTAAGACCGCAAACAGTGAGGCGAAATGCATCATGATTTCAAAAAAAACATCCATCTCCCCAATATCAAACACCAAACGGGTCATCAGTAAATGCCCACTGGATGAAATGGGCAAAGGTTCGGTGATGCCTTGGATCAAACCAAGGATTAAATAAATCAGATATTCCATCGCGTCTCTCCTGGCTTGATTTTATC
>JAGYLV010000011.1 GCA_018400875.1 bacterium | reverse complement strand
ACCTCATAATGTTTTTTTAGCACATTCAAATTCTTCCCGAGTGTACTCGGATTACATGACACATAGACGAGTTGAGGCACTTTAGAAGTGGCGACTAAGGCGAGTGTTTTTTCATCCAACCCACTGCGCGGGGGATCAAACGTAATCACATCCGGTGTGTCTTTTTTAAGAATGTATTTCAAGCCATCATGGGCTTTATCTTTAAGGAAAATCACATGGTTCATCTGATTGGACGCCGCGTTGGCTTTCGCACTTTCAATGGAGGCACTGGAAAGATCAACCCCGACCACTTTCGTGATAGACTCTGCGAGTTTTAAGGCGAGGGTGCCGCTGCCGGTGTATAAATCCACGGCCATTTTAGCGGGACCGATTAATTCACTGACATACGTGTAAATCGCTTGGGCCACGGGGGGATTGAGTTGATAAAACGATTTGGGTGAAAGCTTAAATGACACATCTCCGATGTGTTCTTCAATGGTTTCTTGACCGGCTAAGACTTCCGTAGTTTCACCAAAAATTTCGTGCGTGTTCGCTTCATAAAGTTTAGAAATGGCCACACTTTTTACTTGGTCTATTTTTTCTATCGCTTGGGCGATTTCTCGCATCGATGGGTGAAACATGGTGACGACTAAGGTGACTTGGACATCCCCCGTGGATGAAGACACCCGGGTGACCAAGGTTCTTAGTAACCCTTTTTTCAGGCGAACGTCAAACGGATCGAGATCGTATTGATTGAGTATTTCGATGATTTTTTGGTTGACGGTATTAATCACGGGGTGATGAACCGGACAAGTTTTCATCGGCACGGGCGTCCGTGAATCTTTTTGATAAAGGGCCGTCATGATACCCGATTTCGTCATCACTAAAGGCATCTGGGCTTTATGACGATAAAACCGGTCTTTAAAGCCGGTTTCCAAGGGTTTAATTTGCGAAGGCTTTAACGTAAGCCCGGCATATTTTAATAAAGACTCTTTGACTAGGTTAATCTTCTCTTGATGTTGGCCGTCGATGGAAAGGTGTTGAATCTGACAACCGCCACACTGATGAAAAATCGGGCAAAAAGGCGTCACCCGTTGGCTGGATTTTTTCTTAATACGTACCGCTTTGGCTTTCATAAAGCGGGCATCTTTGTGGGTGATTTCGGCGATCACTTCTTCGCCGGGCAATGCCCCATCAATAAACACAGGCATCTTTTTATAATAGCCAATGCCTTCGCCGTTGATGCCGAGTTTTTTGACGGTGATTAAATGGTTTTCTACCGGTTTCATATCGACTCTCTTTCTACCTATAAGCGTACCACACTGCGGCGTTAAATGGCGCAAAGACTTTGGCGCTTATGCTATACTAAACCCATGGAAAAATTAGACCCTTATTTGAATGAAACCACCCAAAATTATATTGATAGTATCCCTGAATCGAGGCTTAAAAAAGCCGTTGCGTACGCCTTAGGGGGATCGGGGAAAAGACTTCGTCCTAAGTTGATGCTTTCCTTGATTGAATCGCACGGGATGGATTCGAAACCCTTTTTAAAAGCGGCACTTGCCTTGGAACTGGTGCATACGTATTCGCTCGTTCATGATGATTTACCCGCTATGGATGATGATGACTTAAGACGGGGTCAACCGACCACCCATATTCAGTTTGATGAGGCCACGGCGATTTTGGTGGGCGACGCATTATTATCCGATGCTTTTAAACTCATCAGCGACACGAACGCATTAGACGCTCAAACGAAGGTTCAAATGGTTCATATACTTTCTGAAAAGATTGGATCACGCGGGATGGTTTACGGCCAGATTTTAGACATCGCCAGTGAGGGTCAAGCCGTCACGTCCGATGATTTAATGAAAATTAATTTGCATAAGACCTCACACTTACTGGAAGCATCCATCCTGTTTGGCGCGATCACTTCAAAGCGTGCGCCGCTTCATGCCTATGAATCCCTGGCCCGAAATTTGGGGTTGTTATACCAAATCCAAGATGACTTACTGGAAGTCGAAGGCAATGAAGCCACCACGGGGAAAAGCTTTTCCGATGAACGCCGGGGAAAACCCACATTCATTACGCTTTTAGGTCTGGAAAAAACCAAAGCCTTAAATGCCGCTTATGAAAAGGCCATTCAAGAAAGTCTTGTGACCCTGCACTTAAAGGGCACACCCTTTGCGCAATTAATCTCCACGATTCTTTACAGGACGCATTAAAAAAAGACGGCCAAAGCCGTCTTTTATTTTGGTTTTTTTAGCGGGTTTTACCGCGGGTGCGAATGTCAAAGATCACCGCCGCAATCAAGACAAATCCTTGCACGATGTATTGCAGAGAAATGTTGATTCCCATCAAGTTCATCCCATTGGTTAAAGACGCCATAACGAGTGCGCCGATGACGGATCCGGTGACTTTCCCGACCCCCCCTGAAGCACTCACCCCACCGACGAATGCGCCGGCGATGGCTTGCAACTCAAAGAGCGTCCCCGCTGTGGTGGTGGCACTTTGCAAGCGGGAGGCAAACATGATGCCGGAAACCGCCGATAAAAAGCCCATCGATCCAAAGACGAACAGGGTAATCATTTTCACGCTGATGCCGGATAATTCGGCCGCTTCAGGGTTTCCCCCGACCGCATACACGTGCCGGCCTAAGACGGTGAATTTCAAGAAGAAATGGTAAATCGCCACAATCGCAATGATGATGATCAAGGTGTAAGGTAACCCTCGGTGTGAGGCTAAGACGAGTGATAATCCTAAGATTAAAAACGACACAAAGATCATTTTCGAGGCCAGCATTTCTTTGCTTAAAACTTTAAAGCCATACGATTTTTTAACTCGGTAATTCTTTAAATCGGAATAGACATATAAGATGACGCCAAGCATCCCGACAATGATCGTGAGGATGTGTAAGTTTGCGTTAAATAAATCGGGGATGTAGCCATTGGATATGGCGTTGAAGAAATCGTTGTTGATGATGATCGTCCCCGTCCCCGCGGTGACTTGTAAAATCGCGCCCCGGAAGATGAGCATGCCCGCTAAGGTTGCCACAAAGGCAGGGAGTTTCATGTATGCGACTAAGAAGCCGTGCCACAGCCCAATGATCGTCCCGATGACTAGGACAATCCCAATGACTAAGAAGACGTTCATGCCGCCGCCCACGAGTAAAGTCGCGGCCACAGCACCGATGAATCCACTGACAAAGCCAATCGATAAATCGATGTGCCGGATGATGATAACGAGCGTCACCCCGATCGATAAGACCGCAATGTATCCGGTTTGGTTAAGCAAGTTCGAAATGTTTCGCGCACTGACGAATAATCCACCCGTGGAGATCGAGAAGATTAAGAAGATAAAGGCCAGCGCGATAAACATGCCGTAATCGCGAATGTTTTCTTGAAGCAATGCTTTTAAATCACTGAAGTATGTTTTCATTATTCCCTCTAGTTTGTGGCCATGGCCATGATTTTTTCTTGAGTGGCCTCCGCAATCGGAAGTTCTCCCGCCACGGTTCCGTCATTCATGACGTAAACGCGATCAGACATGCCGAGAACTTCCGGCAGTTCAGACGAGATGAGTAAGATGGCTAGGCCGCGTTCCACCAAGGCGTTGATGAGTTTATAAATTTCATATTTGGCCCCCACATCAATGCCCCTTGTCGGTTCATCTAAGATGAGGACTTTGGGCTGGGTATAGAGCCACTTAGCGAGCGATACTTTTTGTTGATTGCCGCCACTTAAGTTGACGACTTTTTGTTCGATGTTTGGGGTTTTAATGTTGTAATCTTTGCGGTATTTTTCCGCCACGAGAATCTCTTCGGATTGATCGATCACCAGGGAACTCACCAAGGCTTTCAAATTCGCCAAGGTAATGTTTTCCCGGACGTCTTGAATTAAAACGAGGCCGTTACCTTTCCGGTCTTCGCTGACGTAAGCCACTCCAGCATCAATGAGTTTTTTCGGCCGGTCAAAGGCAATTTCTTTCCCTTCGATTTTCACCGTGCCACTGACGCGGTAGTTTTTTGGATTGCCGAAAATACTGAGAGCGAGTTCGGTGCGGCCTGAACCCATCAAACCCGCAATGCCGACGACTTCACCGGCGCGGACATTTAAACTTGAATCTTTTACCAGATCCCGCCCCAAAAATGGATGATAGGCGGTTAAGTTCATGGCTTCTAACATGATGTCACCAGGAGCCGCTTTTTGGCGTTTGGGAAAGACATCTTCAATTTCCCGGCCAACCATGGATTGAATCATCCGGGCTTGATCGAGCGTGCCTTCAGCGCGGGTCATATGATCCACGGTTTTACCATCTCGTAAGACGGTCACCGTATCGGCAATTTCCATGACTTCTTTGAGTTTGTGGGTGATCATAATGGAGGTGACGCCTTCTTTTTTGAGTTCTTTTAATAGTCTCAACAAGTTCAGCGACTCTTCGTCATTTAAGGCAGCCGTAGGCTCGTCTAAAATGAGGATTTTGACATCCTTACTGAGGGCTTTGGCAATCTCCACCAATTGTTGTTTGCCCACGCCAATATCTTTCACTTTGGTGGCTGGTAAAACATGCAAATTCACGAGGTCTAAATAGCGTTCAGACGCTTCGATTTGTTCGTTCCAATTGATGATCTTGTTGGACACTTTTTCGTGTCCTAAAAAGATGTTTTCGTAAATCGGTAATTCCGGAATCAAGGCGAGTTCTTGATAGATAATAACGATGCCTTGGGCTTCCGAATCTTTAATACCCTTAAACGTTTGGATGGTATCTTTAACTAAAATATCACCGTCGTATTCACCGTGTGGGAACACGCCACTGAGGACTTTCATGAGCGTACTTTTTCCGGCTCCGTTTTCCCCGACTAAACAATGAATCTCACCGGCTTCCACTTGAAAATTCACTTGGTCTAAGGCTTTTACCCCAGGGAATTCTTTGGTGATGTTGCGCATCTCTAAAATCGTGGCCATAACCCTGTCCTTTAACATAGATAAAATAGTGGCAAACTACACCACTATTTTACCCACATTTTGAATTTTTCTGGTGTGATATTATTCGAAGTCGTCTTCGCTGTAGTAACCTGAATCAAAGATTTCGGCTTGAACGTTATTTTGTTCAACGACGATGACTTCAGTTTGTAAGGCAGGTACATCGATGACACCATTGTTATATGAACCCGTGGTGGTTACGGTGTTACCGTCTAATACATCAACCGCCATGTTAATGGCATCTTCGACTAAGATCCGGACGTCTTTGAAGACGGTCATGGATTGTTTGCCATCAAGAATGTATTGGATGGATGCTTGTTCCGCATCTTGACCTGTAACAAAGTAATTGGTCACTTCAGGATCATCGGCAAACGTATCGGCGATGGAACGAGCGGTTCCATCATTGGGAGCTAAGATGAATACTTCACCTTTATCGTCACTGCCCGCGGCGGTTAAGTTAGCCGAGGCTAAGTTTAAAGCGGTATTGAAATCCCAGTTGGTCGTGATTTGGCCAATGACATCACTCGCTTGATCGCGGGTCAGCGTGGCACTATCTTCAACATCACGCGCTTCTGAGGAGTTGACGATGTAGAATGTTCCATCGGCAATTTTAGGTTGTAAGACATTCCATGCGCCTTCAAAGAATAAGAACGCGTTGTTGTCCGTGGCGGCCCCAGCGTATAAATACAGTGGGTTGCCAGTGCCGGTGGCATTGTCGACTAAGTATTGAGCCTGTGCTTCGCCCACAGCAATACTGTCAAACGTTACGTAATAATCCACCGCATCCGTATCCGTAATTAAACGGTCATAGGCGATGACAGTGACGCCTTCAGCTTTGGCAAATTCCACGGCCGCAGCAGCTGCAGTCCCATCATGCGCGGTGATGATTAATACATCAATGCCTTGGTTCACCAAGGATTCCACGTTGGAACGTTCGGTCGCGGTGGATCCTTGTGAGAAAAGAATCTCAACATTATATTCAGAATCTTCCAAGAGTTCATTGAAGCGTGTTTCGTCTTGAACCCAACGTGGTTCTTCGTTGGTGGGTAAGACAATCCCAATATCGACGGAGCTTCCGCCGCAGGCTGCAAGGGTCACTACGAGTAATGCCGCAGCCATTAATGCAAATAATTTTTTCATTAGATAAATCCTCCTATAGTTTATAAAACCGCTTACATAATACGTCATAAAAAAATCTTAAACCATGGGAATTTCTACTCAAAGTTTAAGATTTTTAACTATTAGTCGGAGATGTCGGATGATTCTAAGATGAGGGGCCGGTATTCAATCCAGATGTAATGCTCGTTTTCAATCGGCCAATCAAAGGCATCAAAATCGTCGGTTTGAATGGCTTCAATGAGGTCAATGAGGGCTTCGGACATCGTCTGGGAGTCGTTGATGACGGTGCCATACAAAAGGCCGCGTTCGATGTAATTGACCGCGTCTGGCAATCCGTCAATGCCGACCACCGGCAAGTTGATATGCGGGGCTTCTTCACTTACCGCTGAAATTACCCCTTCTTCCATCAAAGCATCGACCGCCCCTAAGGCCATCGCATCGTTATTGGCAATGACCAGTTCAATCGCATCGCCGTGGGTGGCGTAGGCTTCCAGCATTTCTTGATGGGCTTCGGTGTAATCAAAATTGGCCACACGGATTTCTAAAATGTCGAGTTGATAGCCTTGATCTTCCAACGTTTGGATGACATATTTCGTTCGTTGTTCGGCATCTTGGTGTCCTTGCTGACCCATCAAAATCACCGTTTGAATGTGATTGTCTCCGTTCAAATCCAGGTCGTTTAAAGCTTCGGGATTTTGACCGAACGCTTGATCGATAATGCCGGCTTGGAGTTCGGCACTTTCTTGGGCTTTCGAACCGATGTAATAAAACTGATCACTTTGCGATAAATCTTCATATAACGGTTCCCGGTTGATAAATATGAGGGGAATGCTTTGGCGGGTGGCTTCTTGAACCATCCCATGGACACTCAAACGATCCACCGGATTGACAATCATCAAGGGCGGATTTTCCTCTAAGATATTCGCAAATTGATTGTTTTGAACCAACTGCGAATCATTGGCGCCATACGTTTGAATCATCCAGGCACCATCGGCTTCGGTGATGATTTGATTTCGGAAGACATCCATATAATTATCGGACAAATCATAGATCATCAAAGGAATCGTATCCGCAGGGGCCGTGGCACATCCACTGAGCGCTAAAAGGAGGAGAAAGAATAGTTTTTTCATGGGCGTTTTCCTACTTTCAATGGATATTTGAGGGTGACGGTCGTGGTTTGATCAATGGTCGAAGTAATAATCACGTCGGCGTCTGGGCCAAATTGTAATTGAATGCGCCGGTAGATATTTCTTAGGCCAATGTGAGACGCATCATCAACGGTTTTCATGGAGGTGTAGAGATCCGCAATTTTTTCTTCACTTAAGCCATATCCGGTATTCGTCACTTCGACCCATAAATAGCCATCTTGTTCTGATGTTTTTATGGAAATATGGCCCGGTGTGTCCATCTGATCGACTCCGTGGTGAATGGCATTTTCTAAGAGCGGCTGTAAGGATAGTTTAAGCACGGAATAATCGGCCAAGGCGGGGCTGGTTTCAAGGGTATAGGTAAACTTATCTCGGTAGCGAATCTTTTGAATGACTAAATAGTTTTCAGCGTGGGCCAGTTCTTCGGCCAACCGGACTTCCCCGGACTCATTGGAAATGGAGAGTCTAAAGAATTTCGATAAGGCGGTCACCATGGCCTGTACATCTTCACCTTTATTTTCTTCGGATAAGTATAAAATCGATTCCAATGTGTTGTATAAGAAATGTGGATTGATTTGGTTTTGTAAGGCTTGAAATTGTGTTTTGCGCTTCGCCCGTTGTTCTTCATAAACCCGGTCCACAAGGTGTTTGATTTCGGCAGCCATATCGTTAAACGCACTCGATAAGACCCGGACTTCTTTTTGGCCCTTTTCTAAGTGAACAGGCACAAAGGACTGGGAATTAAACGCCACCATTTTTTCTTTGAGTTGATCGAGCGGATCGGAAATACGCTTAGACGTATATGCCGTCATTAAACCCGTTAAAAGCACCGCACTGACAAAGATTAAAGAAAACGTAATTAAGTTTGTCTGTAAGGTTTGATTGACAATCCCGATGTCAGCGAACGTCACCAATTTCCACCGGGTAAATTCAAGCGTATTCACGTGCACATAAAGTTCGGCGTCTGTTAAAGAAACGATCGCACCCCCTAAAAAGACGTTGGCAATCGAATCCAAACTTTCACACCCGGATTCGCATTCGTTCATGGGGTCGAAAATGAGCGCGTTATCGGCATCGGTCAAAAGGATATGACCCGCATCGCCTAAGTTGATGTCTTCGGCTAAATCTAAAAAGGGTTGAATACTCAAATCGAGCATCAGTACGGCTTCTTTACGTTCCCCTAAGTCGTAGTATTCCACCACCCGGGAGACGGTAATGACTTCATCGTCTGAGTGGCTCAGATGTCCAGGAATTTGCGGATCCGTAAAATGAAATATCGTGTCGTCTTCCAAGGCATTTAAAAAGAAGGGTTGCCGGTCAAGACCCGGGCGGATATTTTCTGAATCAAACGTGGAAAGCAACGGGTTTCCCGTGAGATTCACCAGCATAATGCCCGTCACGTTGCGGTCAATTTCAACGGCGTATTCGTAGATTTCTAAGAGTCCATCCAAATCGCCTTCTTTGGTTTTATAAAAGCTTTCAAGCCTTAGTAAATGGGCACTGTCAATCACGGTGCCCATGTAGTTTTCAAAGTTCAAGACGATCTGTTGGTTAACTTCTTGGGATGCTTCTTCAATGAGGGCACGGTGGGTTTGCGAAAACCGGCTAGATACGATGACATTGGAGATTGCCAAAGAGACGACGATGATGGCCATCGTCGTTAAAAATATGGCCCGGCGAATGCTGATGTCTTGAAAGCCTTTAGCCATCACGGTACTCCTTTGGACTCATGCCCATATTCTTTTTGAACGTGTAGGAAAAATGGTATACATCCCGGTAGCCGATTTGCGCAGCCACTTCGGTGATTGTGTCGGTGGTAAATTTCAATAAATGTTTCGCTGCCGCTAAGCGTTTTTGCGTCACGTATTTATGAACGGGCAGTCCGGTTTTTTTCTTAAAGAGTGACGATAAATACGACACACTGATCGAAAATTTATCACACAGAAGTTCCAGTTGCATATCTGGATCGTCATAATGGGCATCGATGAAGCGGATGATCGTATCGATTTTTTGATGACTTTTTTGCACCAAGGCCTTTTTTTTGAGCGCGTGTAAATCAAGGACGATGCGTTCGGCCTGATCAATGAAACGTTCGATGTCGTTGGTCTCAAATATGTCATCGAGTTGGATTGCATCCGTTTTTATTGGGTCGATTGTATCCATCAAACGCAAGATGATGCCCCGAACATCGATCATTAAGTGTTGGGCATTGACGACGGGTTTTTCATTGCGTAAAAAGATATTGCGCATCCGGGAAAATAAGAGTTCAATGGCCGGTGTATCGCCGTAACGTAAGGTCTCTTCAATTTCCGCGTGTAAGAGATTCAGTCCCACCATGTTGGATTCATTTTTACCTGGCATATCATCGAAAAAAACCAATGGACCGATATTGAGAGCGAGGTTATGTTTGAGCGCTTCTTCCGCTTCTAAAAAATATGGATTAAGCGTCGTGAGCGTTTCAAAGGTCCGAGAAATCCCTACCCGAATTTTAGTGTCATGGATGGTTTGCGCTTGCAAAATCCAGGCGTTGATGACGAGTTCTAATTCGCTTTGCTCCACCCGTTGATTTCCCAGTAATCCCACCAAATAATTTTGGACGTTGAATAGATGATGAACGGGGTATGCGATAAATGATTCTTTAAATGTTTGACTCAAAAATATACTGATGTTGTCACGTTCTTGCACGGGCATGGTTCTCTCTAACTCTAAGACCAATACCGTATACGCCTTGGCTTCTAAAGGGATGCCGTACGATTGTAAATCCGTCAGGGTTTGCGGGTTGATGGGATCTTCAAACAGCACGGTATTAAACGTTCTTTCAATCAACAACGGTTTGCTGCGTTCAACCGATGCACGGAGTTTTTCTTCGTTATATAAGCGGGCTTGATCAGCGTCCAGTTGGTCTTTAAGATCATCTAAAAATTGTTGGATGTCCGATTTAGATACTGGCTTCGTTAAATACTGATAGACATCCAGTTGAATGGCTTCTTGCGCATAAGCAAATTCATCATACCCTGAGACAAACGTCACTTTAATGCTAGGGTGATCCCGGCGAATAATGCGGGTCAGTCCAATGCCATCTAAAAACGGCATCCGGATGTCTGTGATGACGACATCCGGCGCCGATTTATCTATGTGTTCCAGCGCATCCAGGCCATTGGTTGCCGCGCCCACCACCGTAAATCCCCCATGCGCAAGCACCGCAGTTTTCATGCGTTCCGTCATTTGGATTTCGTCATCCACCAATAAAATTTTATAAGAAGTCATCCAGGGCCTTTCGTGTTTAGGAGATACGTTTATTCTATCGGAAAGATTTAATATTGCGAAATGAAAAAGGCATCCCGCAGGATGCCTCAAACATTAATTGGGTTGGAACGTGCCTAAGAAGACGAGCCACGCTAAAATGGTTTTAGCGACTAAGGATAAGACGATATAGACGCGTTCACCGTAAATATAGTTTTTCCATTTACCAACTTTTAAGTACTGTAAGACCATGTTGATGGGGAAGGTGTTAAACGCCACAAAGTAAGTCCCCACAATCGCCCAGACAAACCAGGGAATTTCGCCTAAGGCTTCCGAGGCGGTTCCGGTGACATAAAGAATGATGACGACCCAGGGGATTAATCCCATGATCGTGCCCCACCAGAAAGGTCCCCAATCGAGTTCATCTTTTGAGCGGCCGGAGTTGAGTTGTTCCATGACAAGGCCAAAAAGGTTCATCCCCGCGTTAATGAAGAAAATGAGAATGAGCGAGCCAATGTCATAAATGCCAAAGAGTCCGGCGATTAAAATAATCATTAACGACGATGATATCGCGTATTCAAACCAGCGGAACCGGTTGATGCCTTTGGCTAAGTCGGCGTTATATATCGCATTGGTTTTTTCCGGGATGGAAATAATGCCGTGTGCGAGAGCTGAAAGCAGTAAAAATGCGGCGGCCAATAAGGCAATCGGCAGACCAAATAAGACATTGTAATCGAGATCCAACGTAAAGGTATCGAGATTAAAAAAGAGGAAATTTTGGCGCACGTCGAGCCGGAAGGCTCCGACGGTATCGGTGAAAAAGACGGTCGCCATTAAAATCATCAATATGCCTTGGGTAAAGTGTAAGATTCCCATGAAAATGTTGAAACGGCGTAAGCTTCGAAACGATAATTTTCCATTCACTTGATTCATAGTTTGCCTCCTAAAGTGTGCTTTATTATAGCACTTTTTATGGGGTTTGTTTCAAGATGGATGCGTCGTTGTTTGAGACTGTATTCACCCGTTTGGAAATCGGTTCAATTTGGGTGGGAGCTTCAAAAAGCATTTCCGGTGAACCGAAGGGGGCTGCCAGCCACGCCGCCACGTTTTTTAAGGGCATGGAAAAGGGAACCCGGGGATGAATATGGGCGAGGGGTTCAGGGGCTTTTAAAGTAATGATGCTGCTTTCGAATGTGGATGCTTTTCGCCAGATACCGCCTAAAAACATTGGGGCCTGTGCGGGGTAGTGCATCCAATAAGGCGTCTTATCCTGGGTGTCCCACTCGAAATAGCCATTCGATAAAAGGGCGATACGTTGCGCGTTATAAAGGGTCTTGAAAAATGGTTTTTCTTGGATCGTTTCGATTCGTGTATTAAACGCCAATATGGGTTTGGGTCTGTGGTTGAACCTAAAACCCCAAGAAATTGATCCGGCCCGGTACTTTTTTCCGTCATGTAAAAGCGCAATCGTCTGCATCGTGGGCGCGATGTTATACCTGGGTGTCTCATCTAACGATTCCAGCGCGACGTTGAATTCATCTTCGAGGAGGGTTTGAATCTCACCCGCCGACATGGTGATGGTAAAGCGGCCACACATTTAAACCACCGGAGGTCTTTCAAGTAAGGTAATGGATTCAATGTGGGAGGTTTGCGGGAACATATCAAGTGGGGTGGTTTCCACCACGTGATAGCCTCCCGCTTTTAAGCGTTTTAAATCTCGCGCCAAAGTCGCCACGTTGCATGACACATAAATCATTTTAGGGATGGATTGTTCTAAGACGCGGTTGATGAATTCTCCGTGTAATCCTTTGCGCGGTGGATCGACAATTAAGAGATCCGCATGGGGGATATCCTGCATCGCCTCTTTCGCATCGGCTTCAATGAAGCGGATGTTTTCAATGTGATTATACCGCGCGGCTTTGATGCCTTCACTCACCGCTTTTTTCACCGTTTCAATGGCGATGACTTCTTTCACGTTTTTTGCTAAGGACAAGCCAATATGGCCAACACCCGCATACGCATCTATGACCACCTCATCCCCCTGGATGGATGCCTTTTTGGCAATTTCTTCGAGCATGGTTTCCGCTTGAATCGCGTTGACTTGGAAAAAGGATTGATGATTGATCGAGTAATGCAACCCGCCGATGGTTTCTTTGATTTGGTCGACGCCATAGATAATGGACGATTTCGTTCCTAGACCAAAACTTTTGGGGTTCACGTTTAAAATAATCCCCATAATGAGTGGGAATTTTTTGGTGAGTCGTTCGATTAAAGAATGGGATTTCAGCGGTTTATCTTGATGCGTAATCATCGTAATTAAGAGTTCTTTCGTACTCAAACTCTGCCGAATGATCACGCGTTTTAAGCCCCCATTGGGGTGGGCGTTAGAATGCACATGAAAAAGGTTCTCTTCGGCCGCATCTTTAAGTTCTGAAAGGATTTCAGAAAAAATTTTAGGCAGCGTATGGCAGCGGTGAATGTCCACGACGCGATGGGACCCTTCGCGGTAATACCCCGCAAAAATGACTCCGTCAATTTCATCGAAATGAAAGGTTGCTTTATTGCGGTAATACAGGGGGTTTTGCATGCCCAGTGTCGGTTTGACATCGGTATCAATTTGACCCAACTTTTGCAGGGTCGATTGCGTTTTAAACGTTTTGAAATCGAGTTGGGTTTGATAATCCATATGCATGAGATTACAGCCCCCACAGGTCGCAAAATGTTCACAAATCGGTTCTTTTCGAAACGGCGACGTTTCGGTAATACGAATTAACCGTCCTAAGCCATATGACTTATATTTTTTGGTGATTTCAATGAGGGCTGTTTCCCCTTTTAACGCATGTTTGACAAAAACAGGGTATCCGTCTATTTTACAGACACCCCGTGCATCATGCGTTAAATCTTCAAATGTCACTTCAATGGTTTCCTTCGTTTTTATCACGGCTGTATTATAGCATTTTTAAGCCATTTAACGAAATTTCACTAAAGGATTTAGGCGCTCGGATAATTGTGTTTAAGATTGAATAGAACGGATGAACTGGCGGGTCAGTAAAGCCATTAACCCGCCCAAATAAATCAGTCCTAAAAGGCTATAAAGTAAAGCCGGTAAATTGGCCGCATTCGGTAAGATGGATGCGCCCTCTAATAATCCCTTGACCGGCCAAAATGTCGGGACAACACCTAAAAAATACTGCGCGGCTCCCTGCATGGCTTCTAAGGTGACAAGCGCGGGAATTAAGATGAGAATCCCTAAGGTTTTTAAGTACGCAAACCCTTCAATCTTATTCGCTCCAAGGGTCGCGATCAACAACCCAAATGTAGGCGCGAACAGCGCGGATACTGCGCTAAATATTATTGCATTGATAATCGTTATTTCCGCCCACGGATTAAACCCGAGCACCGTATAGGCATCCCCACTTAAAAACCGGACCCCTAACACAATGAACAGGGAAGAAAAAAACGAAAGTAAAACGGTATATAACGATTTAAACCGTAAATAATCCAGCAGTGATACCGGCGTGACTCTGAGTGAAATCAAGGTATTTTCATCTTTATGATCCAGCAGTAAAAATCCCAGCATCGCCCCCGCCAACATGGGCGCTAAAGATGCCAATACAATCATGATAATGAGTGAGGCCCCTGCTAAGTTTTCGCCGGTCTCAAACTGATTTAAAATCAAGGGGATTAAATACGCCCCAAAACCGACCATGATGACCGGATAGACCAGCATCGTTAGCGTCATTTTATCGCGGGTAATATTTTTAATTTCATACCGCATTAACGTCATTAAATGAGTCATTCTTTCACCGCCGCATGGGGATAGTTCGGTTTGATATAACCGGTGTATAAAAGGCCCGATACAAAGAGTAAGTACACCACCGAAAGAAGGAAACTCACCGACGTAAACGTGATGGACACTTCTAAGCCAAAGACCATGTTCATATAGATGAGGGCATCTTGAATGGGTGAGATCCAAAGGATATCTTCTCCCCAGCCCGTGATGACATCCAGCGTCACGAGTAAAGAAGGAATCGCAAAAATAAATGTGTAAAGAATCATATTGACTAAGAGCCCTGTAAAATCACTCGCTTTCATGGCTAAGAAAAAGCCAATCATGCTATGCACGGTCGCAATCAAAGCCACGAGTAAAATGAGCGCGATAAACTGGACTTCAATCGCTAAGACAAACTGGACAAACAACCCAACGAGTAAAGCACTTTGCAGGGCCACTAAAATACTCGAAGCTACTTTCACCCCAATGATTTGACCGACACTCACCGGTGTGACTAAGAGGGGTTTGAGGGTATTTTCTTCGCGTTCAAAAAAGAGTGAAGCCCCAAGCATAATGATACTCATGACCGACGCGTCAAGCGCAATGAAAAGTCCCACAAAACTCGCCGCAGCTTCTTCCCCAATCAGATACAAAATGCCCATCCATAAAATACTTACCCCCAAAGAAATGGTCAAAATCTTATATTTGTAAAGCCGAATCATTTCACTTTTTAATAAACGGAGGCTATTTAACATAGGCATCCCCAGTAATTTGAATGAAAATATCTTCTAAGGTTGTTTCACCGCTATGAATGGTTCTTATTTCGTGCGTTTTTAAAACATCAATAAACGCTTGGTTTTCCCCAATCCCGGTTAAATCAAATGTTTCTTTTTTAACCTTTTGACCGACGATATATTCGAGTTCAACCACGCGTTCACCGTATTTGATTTTGAGATCTTTAGGCGTATTGGATTCGATGATTTCCCCGTCTTTAATAAATGCGACACGGTCACACAAGGCTTCCACATCCCCCATTAAATGGGTGGTG
>JAGYLV010000010.1 GCA_018400875.1 bacterium | reverse complement strand
GCTGGGTTATTACTGCTTCATGCCTATAGCTTTTATCCCATCCGGCTTTCTTACCGAGGATTTGGCGAAACGTTGCAGATGCTTGGGGTGGGCGTGGTTTTACCGATTATTGCATTTACGGCCCAAGGTGGCATTCTTTCAGACATTCCGTGGCTCGTCGTTTTAGTACTTCTTCCCAGTCAACTCGCCATGGCCATCGGGACGGCGCTGCCCGATGCGCCATCGGATATTCAAAGTCAAAAACGCACCAGCGCTGTGCTTTTTGGAAATGCGGGAGCGCAGCGGTTAATGCTTTTATTGTTTGCCGTTAGCTTTACGGGAATATCAGCCTTACTTGGGTTTAATGGAAGTGTTGCGTCCATCATCATGTATGGACTCTTTGGGGCCTTATTTACAGGCTTAACGATTTTAACGGTCGGGATGGTGACGGTTCCTGGCAGCAAAGAAATGGTGATTTTAACGGGACTGTCGATTTTCACTAATACCTTATTGGTTCTTGCTACTGCCTTGGTTTGGCTCTAAAAAAATCGTAAGAAACCGGTCATCTTTAACAGAAAATTGATATTTAATTGTTAGGATATGATTCGGAGGCTTCTATGCTGAATGATCGATATTTTGATACGTTTGATATGTTTACGTGGGAACATTACACGCCAGTTCTGTTGACCTTACTTGTCGTTTTTGGAATCTTTTATTTTAGACGCTCATTGATGAAAAGCCCTTATAAATACCGGATCGGTGTGGCGTTAGCAGGCATCACTTTAGGCCTTGAAGTCCTCGTCAATATGTGGCGCATCTATGCGGGAGCTTGGAGCGTTTCAACGTCTTTACCACTGCATTTGTGTGGGCTTGCGGTGCTTACGTCATCGTATGTATTAATCAAGCGGAATCAACGGGTATTTAATGCGACCTTTTTCATCATGCTCATTGGTGCTATACTCGCCCTTGTCACTCCCGGCATCCAAGGCAACTGGGGATTCCCCCATTTCCGGTATTTTCAGTTTTTCGCGGTCCATGGGATGTTGGTCGTTAATTTTGCGTATTTACTTTTTGTCTATGAATACCACAAAGATTTCACTTACCGGTATGTGTGGATCAATGCCCTTACGTTACTCATGCTTGCGGTTATTTTATTCCCAGTCAATCTGTTGTTAGATGGCAATTATCTATTTCTTATGGCTAAGCCAGGCCCCAATACCGCGTTTGATTTATTTGGAGTATGGCCGTGGTATTTGATCAATATTGCCTGGGCCGGGGTCCCCATCTTTTTTCATCTTTTTTATCTCCCGTTTTTCCTTCGTAACCTTAGGGTAAAAAAACCAGCAAGTCTGATGTCTGATTTATCGGCGAATTTGGAATGAATCAAAGGATTCTTGAGTGACGAATGTTTCTTTATGCATCTGGTCAACGCGGCCGGGTGCTTTTTCATTGAGCCAGGTGAAAAAAGTCTCACAGCTTTGAGCATTTCCCTGGATAACCCCGAAGACAGATCCATCCATCTCGTTTTGAACATAGCCGAAAAGCCCGAGTTTTCGAGCTGTTCTTTGAATGGAAAAACGCATGCCAACGCCTTGCACGCGGCCGGTAATGTGGAACTTTATGGTGTGTATACTATCTTTCATCGAAAAAACCTTAAAAATGTGTCATATAAGTCTTTTAAAACCGCTTCTTTACTGTTAATATGATAGCGTATTAAACCTAGATTATAAAATGATAGGAGTGATTGATTATGGCAAATGCCATCATTGTATTTGGATCCACCATGGGAAATACCGAAACGGTTGCTGATCTCATTGCAGAAAGTTTAAACCATGAAGTAAAAGTTGTGAATGTCACGGAAGTTGAGCTTTCAGATATTAAAGAAGCGGATTTAGTCCTCTTTGGCTCGAGCACTTGGGGCGACGGTGAACTGCAAGAAGATTTCGAAGATTTCATCGACGAAATCACCCCCGAACTTGTAGGCGAAAAAGACGTGGCTGTCTTTGGCTGTGGGGATGAAATGAGCTATCCCGATGAATTTTGTGCTGCCACCGACATCATCCGTGAAAAATGCGAAGCCGCAGGCGCTAACATCGTCGCTGAAAATTTACGCGTTGACGGAGAACCAGAAGACAGTGAAGACGAAATTACCGCGTGGGCTGAAGCGTTATAAATTAGGTGTTTAAAGCCAAATGTGGTATACTCACATTGATGTGATGAAAACTTGCATCACTATTTCAAACAGACAAACCAAACGCTGTATGAATACAGCGTTTTTTATTGCCTTAACAAGGAGAACTATGAATTTCAATGAATTAAAGTTACACCCGCTCATTTTAAGAGCGATTGCCGAAGACGGGTATGAAACTCCCACCCCGATTCAAGCGCAAGCCATTCCCGCATTACTGGAAGGACACGATCTTTTAGGCAGTGCGCAGACCGGTACAGGAAAAACCGCCGCCTTTGCCCTTCCCATGATAAATACGCTTGCAAAAATGCCGAATAAAGGCCGCGGAAAAGTCATCTCAGGGCTTGTGTTAGCCCCCACGCGAGAACTTGCTTTGCAAATCAAAGAAAACTTTGATCGCTATGACCGTAAAACACACGTCAAAGCCATCGCCATTTATGGTGGGACCTCTAAACACAATCAAATCGTGAAAATCAAACGCGGTGTGGACGTGTTAATTGCCACACCGGGTCGTTTACTCGACCTCATGAATATGCGTGTGGTGAAACTTGACCATGTCCAAATGGCCGTCTTAGATGAAGCCGATCAAATGCTGGACATGGGCTTTATTGATGATGTGAAAAAAATCATGAGTGCGCTCCCTAAAGAACGCCAAACCATGCTTTTTTCTGCGACCATCCCCAAAGCGATTGCCCAACTGGCGAGTTCATTACTGAAAAACTCGCCCGCACGAAGTCGCCCGCAAAATCAACAACCCTTAGACACCATCAAACAAGAAGTCTATATGGTGAAACGCGAAGATAAGAAAGCCTTACTTACGGATCTTTAAACCGGATACGTTTAGCTCAGCGCTGATTTTCGCCCGCACCAAACGCGGGGCTATCATTTAGCCCAATACCTTCCAAAAGCGGGTATCAATCAAGGCTTATCATGGGGATAAATCCCAACGTGAACGCGAACGTGTCTTAGGTGCCTTCAGCGAAACGCATGAAAGTCTTGATCGCCACCGACGTCGCCGCCCGTGGCATTGATATTGATGCCTTAAGCCACGTCATTAACTTTGATATGCCAGAAACCAAAGAAACCTACATGCACCGTGGTATCGGCCGTACGGCTCGTGCGGTGAAGGCCCTCGGTCAAGCTCTTCACTGTGTAGCCCGGAAGAACGCCATTTATTGAGTGCGATTCAACAACACATTGGATTTAAATTACTCGCTCAATTTAGAGCATCTCATCTCATTCCTGCCAACTGAACCGTTCGAAAAACTGGCCTTTTACCTCCCGGCAAAAAGGTACCAAGCATCCAGTAAAAAGAAAAAGAAAAAACCGTATCATCAATCATTCAAACAGCAAGCCCACAAATATAAAAATGACATTTTGAATGTCGGTCTTTATTATTTAAGCATTAATTTCAGCATCGATTTGAGTAAGAAAAGTCCTAATGAGGCAATGACAATCTGCAAGACATTCTATGTGACACTGCCTAGGCAGGGACTGCCGACCCCTAAGAACAAACTTCAAAAGCCAATTCTAATGATGATGATGGCGCTCTCCCGCATAAGAGTGCAAGGCGACGTTGCGAGCCATCGATGCGCCTTGGCCGTTGGGGCTTAAAGCCACACTTCCCATGACAAATCCTCGCAATCAACCGGACGACTAAAGTCCCAGGGGCCCAAATCGCCCAGATGGATAATACATCAAATAGGGCCATCCCAATGCCACCGGCTAATGCGCCATAGGTTTTCCGCATTTGACGGCGCATCACAACATCACGAGGTGCCTTAAACGCACAAGCTCCCCTTTGACCCATTAGAATGGGCACGTAAATATTAATATAGGTACACGAATACCGCCGCAATAAACACTGAAGTTAAAGTGAGTTCTTTCACCCGAAGGTTGAACGGTTTGCTGTATGGCATCCTCCAAAAATCAAAACTAAATGTATTTTATCATTAAACCCAGTTCGCAATACAAACTTTGTTTAAAACATTGAGGGATACCCTCAAGCTGTGTCATACTAAAAGAACCTAAGATTTAAGGAGACGGTTCATGGTAAAATTTGGCATTCTTGGCGCTGGAAGAATTGCACATACCTTGCCCAGGCCATCACAGTCACTTCAGGGAAATTACAAGCAGTCGCCTCAAGGGGATTTATCAAGAGCTCACGTTTTCAAACCACGCATGCTATTCAGTGCGGCGATTCGTACGATGCCCATTTAATGACCCCGATGTGAATGTGATTTATGTCGCCACCCCGCATGGTCTTCATTTTGAACAGATGCTCAAGGCGCTGAGTATAAAAGCATTACTCACTGAAAAGCCTTTACGCTGAATCGCGCGCATGCCCAAGCGGTCTTTCAAAAAGCAAACCAGCAAAATGTTTTTGTGACAAGCGATGTGGACGCGCTACCACCATCAAACCTTATTAAAGCGTGTGGAATCCGGTGTCATTGGGCCTTTAAAAACCATTCAAGCAACCTTTCATTTAAAGGGGATCTTCGCTTGAAGGAAGACCATGAATAAGAACTGGGCGGAGGTGCCTTACTTGATGTGGGCATCTATCCATTAACCTATGCCGATTTATTTGCTCACTGGATGGCACCATCCAAAGCGATGTTCACCTTCATCCACCAAAAAATGCGTGGAATCACATTCACCAAAACCCCTTCCATTAGGGATGGAGTTGGAATCTGCCCTTAAAAGACCTCCTCGTCACGCGACCCTTACAGGGTCTAAAGGACGTATTGAAGTGCCTCGTTTTGGGCGGCGGAAGAGGCCTTTATCTATGATGATCACGGCGCATTGATTGAACATCTTCTAAACCGCACCGCGTCAATGGATTCGAATATGAATAGCGATTGAAGATATGCAAGCGGCAGAACTGAAATGCAACGATGCCGCACGCTAAAACGTTAAAGATGCTTGAAGTCATGGATACCTTAAGAGCTGGTTGAACGTGGTTTATCCCGTGAAAAAGTAGTCGAATGCCTTTTTACACCCATATCTTTATAATAAAGTCGAGGTGAAATCATGGAAAATAAAAACGCAAAATTTACCTGTGGACAGCTACGCCCTCGGCGTTATCATTTTACTGGCCGTTTGGTTAGGCACCCCCGTTGATGAAGACCGACTCGGGGTTCAATTGAGCGCAGGAAGTGAGCCAGGGACGGTCCTTTTAGAAAATACGAAAGATTCCTACCAATACAGCATTGATAATGGCCAATCATGGATTAACATCGATGGCCTTGAAGTCGATAATATCGTCGCAGAAATTGGGGATGTCATCATTGTTAGAGACATTGACGTGATTGGCCTGGCCGATGATTACACCGTCACCGCAGACACCTTATCTGAATAATCTTTGAACGCTTCGCAAGAAGCGTTTTTTATACGTCTATAATCTAAATATAAACCTACCCAATTTGAAAGGAAACCCAATGTTTAAATCCGCCACCCTTTTAGAAGTCATCTCGGTGACCGCTCATGAAAATAAACTCGATGTTGTGCTCACTAAGCCTGATGGCTTTACCTATCAGGCCGGTCAGTATGGAGGCTTTAAAATCAAAGATGCGCCCAGTGATAAAACCCGGACGCTTTCCTTTGCATCCAGCCCCGATGAACCCTATATCAGAATTGGCACGCAACTCTCAGATCCACCGTCCACATACAAAAAGACTCTCGCAGGCTTAGAAAAAGGAGCCCTCATTGAAGTGAAAGGCCCCTACGGTGATTTTCTCTGGAAAAACCAACACCCGAGAGCCGTTATGATTGGATTGGGCGTTGGCATCACGCCTATTCGTTCATTGCTGTTGAGTCAACCGGATTTATCCCAGACCACACTCATTTATGCCGGAGCGTCTTATAAACTTTATCTGGATGAATTTAAAACCCTCGCATCAACCCAAGGCTTAACCTTGATAGAAACAGAGCACCGGACCGATTTAGCCGAAGCAATTAAACACTTAGACGATCCCCTCGCCAGTGAATTTTATGTGAGTGGCTCGATGAAAGCCATCAGTGGGACGACCAAAACCATAAAAGGCTTAGGCGTTAAAGGCAAATTTATCTATTCCGATATTTTCACAGGATATTAGAGGACTTCTCATTTTGAAATCGGATAGAGATAAATTATGTAATTCCATTTATTTCGCTTATTTAGAAACTTTATAAATAAGAAAATAAAACGATTTAGTTCGCTTAATATAGCGGTTAAATCGTTTTTTTATTGATTTTATGTGGTTGCACTATTTTTGTAATACAAGTTATACTATGCGTGTATCACAAAATCTTATTTGAAAGGCAAGGAGAATCATGAAAAAAAGATTTATTTGGGCTTTCAGTGTATTACTACTAAGCTTCACACTGGCTGCTTGTGGGTCTGAACCTTCAGAACCTGAAACGGTTGAACTTCCTGAAACCGTGTCGATGGATACGGTCGATGAGTACTTGTTCAACGAAGATTGGCAATTTGTCGACTTAAGAAATTTCGACGACCAAATGGCGGACGGATGGGTCCGCGGATTCGAGATTATCCCTTTCTTTGATTATCTCGAATACACCGACATCTTAGTCCGTACCAATGAATGGACGTATGATGGAAATCAAATTCTTAACGAATCTGCATTAAGAGCACTCTTCGACGAAGACAAAACGATTGTCTTAATGTGTGCCGGGGGAACCCGTGCGGGATTTGTTAAGGAAGCTCTAGAAGACCTAGGGTATGAAAATGTATATAACGCCGGCGCATTGAGTGCGTATGATGGCGACCACCGAGTGTTTGGTGATGGAGTATATGCGTTTGATATGCCCGCGCCCGAAACGATCGGTGATCTGCCTGAGACCCTTGCCCTCACAGATGACAATTTCGATCTATATGTCGGACGTGAAGACGTTCAGTTTGTTGATTTAAGAAATTTTACTGACAAGATGAGCGTGGGTTGGCACTCTGAATCGACGGTGATTCCATTCTTTGATTTCTTAGAAGCCAATGAAATATTAGTGAGAAATGACGATTGGAATTTTAACGCCGACACCATCTTAGATGAAGAAATGCTGAGAAGTCTATTTGATGAAGACAAACACATTGTCTTGATTTGTGCGGGCGGAGTTCGTGCCGAATTTGTCAAACTCGCCCTTGAAGAACTTGGCTATGACAACGTCTACAACGCGGGCGGCCTTGGGGATTACTCCGGTGATCAACTCATTGTCCCAGGAGAATGCCCTAATTTAGATGACGATGACACATCGAATGATTGCGGATAGGAGATTAAAATGAAAAAACTATTGCTCGCAGTCACATTAATGACCGCATTATTCTTAGGCGCATGTTCAGAAAGTCCTGTGGAAGTAGAACCTCTATCTTACACCAATCTTAAGTGGCCCCATTTAGATGGCCATGGTAAAGAGACCATGTTTGATGCCCCAGTATTATTCGAATATGAAATGCGTGATTTCGTGAAATATCAAGTATCTTACTTATCCTGTACGTGCCGGGCCCCAAAAGATAATTATTGGAGCACTGTCTATTATGAAATAGATAAGAATACGGGAGAAGTCATCACCATGTCATTTGATATGGAAAGTACCGATCATTACATTGCCGCTTTTTGGGGAGATTCCAGCCCCATTCCAGACACCGGAGTCACTTATGAAGACTTCAAATCAAATTTCATTCCTTGGTTGGAAGGTCAAACCCTTGATGATTTAGAAGGGATTAATATTTTCTATGATGATACCCCGGCGGTGTACAGTGAATTTGCCAATACAAAACCGATCGATGAACCGGAAATGATTGACGCATATTCAGGAAGCAGTGTGTCCACCAATAATATGATTCGAATTACAAAAGCCGTCTTAGAATACCACCAAGAAACGTATATGGCGGACTAGGAGATAGAATGAAAAAAATAGGATTGATTATCTTTATGGGACTCTTTTCGCTGACATTAGCCGCATGTGGTAGTGACGGCGTTGATTACCCAGTAGAATATTTTAATGCGACCGTCACAGGAAGTAGCGAATCAGGCAGTGGCCATATCTTTACCGTAGAAACCACGGGATTTTATGACATGACTGTTGATGTGACGGTAGAGTCTGGATCCATTACGGCTTACGATGTAGTTTCGCACGAAGAAAGCGCTGATTATGGCGGCCTTCTCATTGATGAAACTGACTTTATCAATGATTTAGTTGCGTCCGATGCAGACCTTTCTAGCAGTGAGCTTGATGCATATGCAGGCGCCACTGCAACACGTGATGCACTACTTGATGCAGCTTTAGCCGCGCTTGAACACGCGTCTGAATTTTACGAATAACCCCACTCCTTCATGGTAATATCCTCCAATGAAAAAAGAATGATGGCTTTCAGAGCGCCATCATTCTTTTTTCAATTTTTTGATAGAGTGGTTTCATCCGTTCTTCCTTGACCTGACTTAAGTAATCTCTTAAATCAAACCATTGGATGCCGCTGTGTTCGGCATCGTTAAAATCAATATTGAGAGTATCATCCACAAATAACCCATAAGTGATATTTAAGTGAAGATGATCGGGCACATAGTGCCCTTTTTTAATGTGATTTTGAACATGGATGACATCGAGGGCCACGGGCGTCTCAGAGATTTTCGCAAACGCGGTAATCCCGGTTTCTTCGGTGGCTTCTTTGAGCGCCACATGCAGACAATCGGGGTCTCCGTCATTATGCCCGCCGAACCATCCCCACGATTGATAGATGTTGTGAAAGCCCATCAATACTTTGGTTTTAGCCATATTCATAATAAATACGGAAGACGTCACATGCGCGGTTAGATTGGTCCGGTCTAAGGCATCGGGATTGCGCTCGAAAAACGCATTCATTAAGGCCTGATCGGTTTTTTCTTGTTCCAATGTGGCTGTGTAGTTTTTGACGACATCGACATAATTCATGTTTATCACCTTTTTCAAGTGTAGCATTTTTTTATAAAACCAGGTCATCGAGTTCAATGGTTTTAGGTAAAAAATAAGCGGTGATGACTGGTACTAATAAGATGAACGCAGTCACATAATATAAAACTGGGAGTGAGAAAAGGCCCCAATGGAAACCATGAGTGCCCCTGATGCGAGTTGGCCAATCGCATCGAGTTGGCCAAAGCTCGAAAAGCACCGTGGCTTTCATCGAAGCGGGCGTATTTTCGACCATCACATTAATCAAGATGGGTTCACTCGAGGCTCGGGCTGCATGGAAGGGGACAAATCCTAAGAGCGCCATGAGTGGGGCGTTAAAAAAGCCAAAGCTAAATATGCCAAACGCCATTAAGAAAAAAAGCAGCGTGAGCCAGGCATTCACATGATGAGCTTCCGTGAACACCCGCTTATTGATCGCAATCAAAAGCGCGCCACTGGTCACCATGAAGAGTTTTAATCCCGCAATGATCCAAACCGGGGACAACGCCAGGGATCTCAATCCTAAATTATCTAGCACGTGAACTTGGTAAGTCCGGTCGATGCCTTCGGAATAAAGCCCTAAAAACAGCATAATGATGAAAAGGATGCGCAGAACATGATGTTTTTTTATGTGGGTAAATCCTTGGCCTAATTGACTGAAATAGTCTTTCCATGTTTGGTGGACTTTCTCAAAGTTTCTTTGTTCGGGCATGAAAAGGATTAAAAAGCCAGCCAGCAATCCCATGATGATTCCCGCCGTGGCCATCGCATAGACGGGATTGATACTCCCAATCAAGCCAGATAAAAGAATCCCCCCGACACTGCCCAGCAAACTGTATTGCTTGCCGGTGAGTAACGTCTCTTTAACTGAGTGATTGGTTTCATCGGAAAGCCAGGCATCAAACGCCCCACTGATGAATGTTTCCCCCAGTCCCCAAACGATTTGGGCCAAAAAGATCACTAAGAACACCGTGGTGGAAAGTTCTAAGAAAAACCCAGACGCAATAATCAAAAGTCCGATAATGACTGACCATTTCCGGCTATAAAGATCGGCAACCACCCCAGTCGGCACTTCAAACGCGAGCACCGCAATCTCTAAAGCAGTGCCCAATAATATGAGTTGATAGATTTCTAATTTGACCACATCAATGCGGTAGATGATGGCGGCTGTAAACATGAGATTAAACGCAAAACTCATGAAGAGGCGACTGACTAAGTAAATGGATTTCGGATTCATATTTATCCTTAGATTAAATTAAAAACTAAATCCATCATACACCAAATGAAAAAAAAGAGTGACTCATCGTCACTCTTTAATTTACCGTATGGTTTTTAAGGCTTGGCCCCATTTGGCCACTTGTTCAAACATGGTGGTTAAATTGGCTAGGTGCATATCAGCGGGTTTGAAGACCGACCATTTTTCAAAATCAGTAAACATACTCATCGCCGTATGGCTCCGGACATCGGCCATTTGAAGTTCACTGACGATGCCTCTTAAGTGTTCAGTCGCCCGGCCGCCACCTAATGATCCATAGCTGACGATACCAGCGGGTTTATTGGCCCACTCTTCTTTGGCAAGGTCCAATGCATTTTTTAACGATGCGGGAATCGAGTGATTGTATTCACCGGTGACAAAAATAAATCCATCTAAACTGTCAATTTTACTTTGCCACTTGGCAATGCCTGGAGCATCTGCAGTGCCTAAGAAGGGTAAATCGAAGTCTTTAATGTCAACAATTTCAAGAGCGATATCATCGCGTCCTTCTCCGTTTTTTAAGACCCATTCTGCCACTTGGGGTGACACGCGTCCTTCGCGGGTTGATCCGACGATAATTCCAATGTTTAACATGGTAATTCCTCCTGTTTTTTATGTGTCATGCATATTTCACTTTACACTGTTCTTTAAAAATATGGAGGCATTATGCTTTGTTTCAAATGAATTATTTTGCCTATCGATTAAGACACAAACTGGGCAAAGAATTCCCATATTTCTTCGCTCGCATGAATCCCAGGGTCTGAGCCTAATTCATTGGGGTTGGGACTTAACGGCCATGTATGCGGCCAATCTTCGATGTATATATGTTTGAGATGATGCCCGGTTGCACTGCGTGATTCAATCACAGTAATACCCGGGAGTGGGGTGGTGGTGGTTTCAGGTTCTCCGTTCATGGCGGATTGCCAAAAGTCAAAATGACCCGCTACATCGGGCCCACCGCCAAAACCACCGAGAAGCGTCATTGACCCATCTATGGGAACGACGAGATCCCCAGTTCCGTGAATATGTAAGATGTCCATAGGGGATGGATCTTCACACGCTTCATACGTCGCCCCGCTCATCATGCCTGCGACGGGGGCAATGGCTTTAAAGGTTTCCGGCGCTCGGCAGACAATCGTATAGGTCATGAATGCGCCGTTGGAAAAGCCGCTGCCAAAGACATCATCTTCGGACAGGTTATACGTCGTTGTAAGATGGTCAATCACCGTTTGAACAAAACCGATATCATCCACGGTGGATAACGTGAGATCGGCATTCCAATGCGGACCTCCAATGGTTTCAGTCCCCAGCAAGTAAGCCACCACAAATCCGTTTTCTCTCGCTACTTCATCCATCATGGATTGGCCTTTTAAAATGAGGTGAGAAGAGGTATACCCATGCATCATAATGAGTAAAGGGGCTCCTTCGAACGATCCTTCAGGGATATAAAGTTGATATTCTCGCTCCCGGTCATCATGCATGATGGTTTGTATTTCATCGGTGGGAGGCAGTGGCACTTGCGGTGTTTCAGAAGGCCCTGAACAGGCCGCTAAGACCATCAACATAAGGGATAAAATTAAGGCACTGAATACTTTTTTCATTTTCATCCTTCGTGTAGCATTCTACGTGTGTAAGTGTAGCATGTTTGGTACACTTTAATTAACCGTCATGCTTACATCAAGAGACGACAGGAGGCTTTCATGAAAGTGGTCGTAACCGGGTCCAGAGGGGTCGTAGGCACTGTCCTTGTAGACCGGCTCAAAAAGAAAAAACATCAAGTAATCCCCCTCGTTCACGATGCGTTTGACGTGAACGATGAAGTGAAAATACGCACCTTTTTAGATGAGCACCAACCCGATGCCATTATGCATCTGGCAAAAGGCGAAGTACCATTTACCAAGGCCTTAGCGGCGTGGGCGTATGAAAAACGGGTCGCGTATGTCTTTACCTCTACTTATAAGGTATTTAAGGGTAAGAAAGTCGAAGGACCGTTTACGGTGTATGACACCCCGGATGGGACCGATGAACTGGCAAGAACCAAAATTGAACTTGAAAAAGTTTCGTTTGAAGCCAACCCCAACGCCTATGTGGCCCGTCTTGCGTGGCAAATCACCAAACAGCCAGAAAACTATGGCATCATGTATTTCATTAAATCGCAAATGGATAAACGCGGTAAAATCAGCGTCTCGAAAAACCATTTTGTCTCCGCCATGTTTGTCGAAGATACCGCGGATGCCCTCATTGACTTGGTGGAACATTATGCGCCGGGCCTTTATCACTTAAATGCATCGGATTGGTTTAGTCTGTATGACATCGTCTATCACATCAAACATAAGATGGGTCATGATTGGATTGTTTTAGATCCCCCCAGAACCATCGCGAAAAACGAAATGCTTGATAATACGAAAATTAAACTCACCCCCTTGTCTGAACAAGGCGTAGAATATCAACACCCAAATAAGTAATTGCATAATAAACTAAAAAATAAGACAGTGATGTCTTATTTTTTTTGCTATCAATAAATTACCCTTTATTCATACACCCCCTAGGAGCGTTATGCGCACGTTCATCCATAGAGAAAAGGTGATATTCACCGCAGGATTATTCTTTGGGCATAACAATGGTTGTTTTTTAATTGGGCTTAAAGTAACGTTTGATAGACGCCCATGAGATCATTAAAGACATTGGGGCCAGGATTTGTCCGCCGGCTTACGGGGTGAGGTGCCTTGAGTTTGGCTCGAGTGAGAGGTCAAAATATAGCCGTTCCATCGCCTCTTTAAAGGTATGTGGTTGATTATATTCGGTAATCAATCCATTGACTTCGTGTTCCACATTCATGAGAACCCCGCCCCGGTTGACGACGATGGGGGACATCCGAGGCTTGCGCTTCTAACACCACGTTTCTAGTGTTTCGTGGGTGAGGGGAAACAAAGATATCGGCACCGGGCATAGATGGTCGCTAGATCATCGCCCGTTTGATAATTTTGTAAAGGGCCCATGGATATTTTTTGATAGTGTTCCAAAAAGCGGTCCATCGCCGGTGAGACAAGTAAGCTATTTTGTTTGGCGGTGGCGTTCATGGCTTGGAAACTTTCAAACGCCAAGTCTAAATGTTTTTCCCGCAATGCGAGATACTACCGCATATTACCCGTACGGTTTTCCGCACCCAGGATTGTCTTAAGGCTAAGGAACGCTTATTCGGATTAAATCTCTTCGTATCGATGCCTCGGCTAAAGATATAGACGTTGGAGCACTCCCATCTTATTATGTAAGAGTTCCTTTCGCATCCACCGAAGGCGTCGTCGTGATGGTTGAGCGCCGAAATTGGGCGAGGTAAATTACCCAAGGGTCGCACAAACGCGCCGAGTTTTAAATGCTTTAAGAAGAGGGCGAAGTGGTTGAGTAATTACTGATGAGTGGAATCTGTCTTTTTTCTGCATATTTGACCCCAATGCGCCCAACCCCAAATTCGGTCAACATACGAATGATGTTCGTCACCCATCGAGGGCACGGTAGACTTTTTTTCGAGCGCATAAAGACCACACGCGCTTCTTTGTAAACCAAACTAATCGATTTGAGGCGTTTGACAAACGGGTGTTTGGGATCGTCTTTACCGACTTCGGGCGATACATCATGTACTGCACGTTGTTGGCTTCTAAGTATTTCGCGTATTCATAAAGCGTATTCGATACCCCGTTGATTTGCGGTAAAAGGTATCGGTAAATATGGCGATTTTGAGCGGCGTTTGACGCACCTTTGATGTGTCGCTTTGTTGTTGCCGCCAAAGATGAGATGAAAGATTGAATACGAAAGATTATACGCATCAATGATGTTTTGTCGCGGTCTGCATTGCTCGCGCGATTCAGCAGCGTGTAGTCGGTCAGATCGGATACGAGAGTATCTAGACTCAAGGATTCCACCGGTGTAATCGTGACGGGCATTTTCTTTAAGAGGCGGTGGAGTTTGATTTCATACATCAAATGCACCGGGATGGACATACATCGTATTAAAATTGGGATTGGCGTGGAAGCTGCAGGTATAATCGGCGAAATGCAACACCTCTACCGAGTAAATGGCCAAGGTAATATTGGCGCGCTTTGTCTATCTAAGACTTCTTCCACAAGCGATTGAAAAAGTCTGCGGGAAGAATCGAGGATGTGTTTGCCTTTGAACCGGTAATTAAAGGCATCGGGGCATTGGCGCCTTTGATGAAGGCGCGCTTGAAATCCACACATGATCAATGCATCAAGGTTTCATAAAATCTTTCGGCAATGCTCACATGGCTTTGATAAATCATTCAATCTCCTTTTGAGCGGTAGAATTTTATAAAGCGTAAGTGAAGCGCAGCGTATCCAATAATTAAAGGCAAAGCGACGTTCGTGGTCCACTCGGATGAGCGACCAGGTCGTCAATCCTGACGATCCATAAACCGATGACAGTGTCAGCCCCGGCAGAATAAGGCATAACTGATGACGGGTTGCCGGTTGATTAACGCTTCAATGAGCCGGGCAAAAGGATATATTCTAAGATGGTCGCCACCGCAAACATGATAAGATCGGCCCAGACCAACGTTTGAATGGCGGGATGTACCGGCCATATTGGCCCATGCCAATCCATACCACCGACCCCGATACCCCGGGGAGTAAGCCGGCGAGCGAGGCGAAAAACGCACTAAAAAAAAAGATACCCGGCCCCTGATCGATGAGCGTTGTATCTTCATTGAGTTCAAATGCTAAGATGGCACTGGCGAGCAAAATCACCGTGAGGACGGTGAGGAAACGTGCTTGATTTAACGTTTTTGGGGCGACTGATAAACGGGTAAGTTCAAGTTGAATGGGAATGATGGAGGCTAAAATAAACCCGGTAAATAGCCACATTAAAGGAATCTCATAGCGATCGAGTAAAAAGTCAACGGGCGCAGAGATTACCCAAGCACCGAGGCCCATAAATAGGACCAGGATTCCAAGCTTCACCCATGATTCTAACGAAGTGGGGTGCTTGAACACATTGGAAAACGTCGCAATCAACGTGGTAAATAAACCGGTGACAAAAGCCAAGGTCCCACTGGAGAATCCAGGGATGAGACCCGCGCCGCCTAAGAGGAGGCCTAAACCGATGAGTTTCAGCACTTCATTGCGGTGTATTTTCATCCTTTATATGATACTCAATTTACATCAACCACCGGTCAAGTCTGTGTTAAACGCTGTTAAGATTATTAGGGGGTGGTTAAGGTAAAAACGCGCCACCCAAAAGGTTCCAGGTCAATGCGTGATTGTTGCCCGAGCGTCACACTCTCCCCGTTTTCATCCCAAATCCCCCGGAATGCATGCAGATGAACATTCACTGATTTGGCTTGGTCACTTAAGTTGGCGATGACTAAGACTTGATTTTCATGGTCTTGCGAGGTTCTTAAAAAACTCAACACGTTTAAATCATCATCGTCTAGAAGGTACGTGGACTGAAAAATATTCGTGCTATAAAGGGCGGGGTTGGCATCTCTTAACGCGATGAGTTCTTCTAAAAAGGCGGTATTGGAATATTCGCCCCACGCGATCAAGTCTTTTTCAAAGAAGGCCAGTTGGGTTTCTTGATCGGCTTCTTGACCGCTATATAGCAGTGGCATCCCCGGTAAGGTAAAGGTAAGCATTTGCATCAAAGGGGTATAAGGCCCTAAACGCTCTTGATGGGTCCCTTCCCATGAATTGACATCGTGATTGGTGGTAAAAAGCAAGGGGAATGATCCTTCTAAGTACCGCTCATGCGTCACGGTCAAGTAATTGATTAGGCCCATTTCACCCGTCTGGTGATTGGCAATTTGGTGCATCTCATGCAGCAACCACCAGCCCCCATAATTTGAATTAAATATATCAAACCAGTTAAAGACAGAATTATCTTCTGCGAGTAAGAAAGCATTGGGATTGACGGCTTTAATCGCATCATCGACCGCTTCCCAAACATGAAGGGGGACACTCCCTGCAACATCGGCCCGGTAGCCATCGACGCCTTTTTCAATCCAAAATGCGGTCATCTCAGCGAGTTCTTCCACTAAGTCATCATTGGCATGATTAAGATCAGCCACATCCGTCCAATCGGTGCCGGCGGGATGAATGATTTCACCGTTGACTTGCGTGTAGTATTCAGGATGGTCGGTAATCCACGCATGATCCCACCCCGTATGGTTAATGACAAGATCAAGAATCACTTTAAAGCCCAAATCATGGGCGGTTTCGAGTAAGTCTTCAAAATCTTCCATCGTCCCAAACTCAGGATTGACGGCTTCATAATCCGCAATCGCATAATAAGACCCAAGTTCCCCTTTTCTTAACGTTTCAGAAATCGGGTGAATCGGCATCAACCATAAGATATCTACGCCCATCGCTTGCAGTCTCGGGAGATCGGCTTCAAATGCCTTAAAAGTCCCCGCCTCCGAATACTGGCGAATGTTCACTTCGTACATCACCGCGCTTTCCACATCAAAATCATAGACATGATTGGAAGGCAAAGGGGAATGCCCCGCCCCAATCAGCTCAGGCATTTGGGTGGTGTTTAAAAGCGGCGGAAACACACACTCAGATTCCTCTAAAACTAAGGGAGCCTCACATTTAGGGATGGGTTGAGGTAATGGGACTGGGTCATTAGATGGACTCGTTGAACACGCCACCATCAGGAACGTAAGTCCCCATATACCGATAAATAATAGTAATTTTTTCATACACACTCCTTCAGAGGGCTATCGCTACCATTGTAATTCATGTTAGGGT
>JAGYLV010000001.1 GCA_018400875.1 bacterium | reverse complement strand
GGAAGTGACGGCGCTGATGGCGCTGAACTGGAAATCCGTTACAACTCATCCAATGACCAAATCGAAACCAAATACACCGATGAAACCACGTGGACTTCCATCGCCTCTAAAGCGACGTTCCAAGGCCCTAGAGGCTATGATTTAAGCTTGAGTACTTCCGGCAATGCGATTGTGTGGGGCATCAGCGATGGGGCGATTGAATACGCGCCATTGGTCGATTTTGAATCCCTTAAAGCGCCGCCGGCTGAAATTATTGTCAGCGGGGAAGCCATTTATTCGAGAGGTCTTTCCACCGACCCTTATAGCTTTGTGATTAGTCTGAGTGCTTTAGAAGGCCCTGTGGGTCCTGAAGGGCGCGGTATTTCCAGTGTCGCCATTGATGGATCCAATCAATTCATCATTACCTACACCGACGGGGTGAGTGATAATTTAGGGACTCTGGCGAATTTACTAAACGTTGGCTTTAGACACCCTAGTGGGTTTATATTTGACATGCAAATTGTGGCCAGTGGGTCTAATGTTACGACTCCCAGTAGTATTCCATCCGTTTCGTATGCAACGGTCTCAGGCTTCACTGCGCCAATGACCAATATTACCGAATCGAAAATCATTGAGACGGTGCTTGCTTATGACACCCTCACCGTCAATTTTACGGACGGGCAAAGCGCCCTCACCTTGACGGCATTGGAGGCGTTAAACTTACCCACACCGGCCGCCCCAGAAGGCTACACGTTTGCGGGATTTTACCGCCTGATTAATGGGCAAAAAGTCCCCGCGTACGATGGGATGCCGTTAGACACTCTCTTCTTAACGGACAGGAGCATTACACTCAGACCTTCGTTTGAAGTCATTGAGCGCTTTGATGTGCGCAATGAAGAAGATCGTATAAGGATGATCAATGAGGTATTAGATGGCGTGATTACCGTTGAAAATAATCTCTCCGCCGGAGGTAGAGCACTAGGCAGTGGCGCCGTGGTATCAAGAACTTCCATCAGTGGGGCTTACCGGTATACGGCTGTGAGTAATTATCACGTGATTGAAGGAAACAATTCCATCGACATCCAGTTTTACCGCGGGGGAAACCTGTATGAAATCACCAATGTGACGATATTAGGGAGCTCCCAAGTCAATGATGTGGCCATCATTGAATTTGACACGCCGCATCTTTTAACCCCCGTTGCCTTTGGAAACTCGTTTAATATTGACACGGGCCAAACGGTGTATGCCCTGGGAAGCCCAATTGGGTTTGAATTCTTCCATACGACCACCGAAGGTTTGTTGGTCTCCGATAAACGCTTGTTTGATAACATCGAGCAGATTGATTCTTTTTTCATCCAACATTCTGCGCTTATCAACCCCGGCAATAGTGGCGGGCCGATCGTTGACTCGAACGGGCACTTATTAGGGCTAAATACCATTCGCTCAGAAAGTACGACGGATGATCGCGACATTGATGGGCTGGCGTTTGCCATTCCTTCACTCATTGTGGAGCGCGTCTATTTAGATGTGGTTGAAAATAAAGCCCAGACCCGTCTAACGTTTGGCATCACCGCTTTCGCGAATCCTTATACATGTAACACGGATATTTTAGTGGGCGTGTGTATCGATACGGTGACCGCCAGTTCTTATGCCGATGACTTAGGATTAGATAGCGGAGATATCATTTTGCAGTTTAAAAATGACCGCCTGGTAGATTTTGTGGATGTCAATAATCTAAACGAACTCAAAGAAGCCATGTACATGACGCAAATCGATAGCACCATTGCCGTGGTTTACCTGGATGCCTCAAACAGTTATAATACGGTAGAAACCAGCCCCATCTCACTGGAATAAAAGGAGACTTCATGAATGATTGGGTCAAAGCTTGTGGCTTTAAAGAAGCAAACATCGTACAAAAACGGGTCATGCCCATTTTTAGAAGTGGTAAAAATAGTGTGGTTACCTCGCCCACAGGAACCGGAAAAACGCACGCCTTTTTAGTTCCGTTACTGGAAAAAGTGAAGGCGAGTGGTAAAACCCAAGCCATCATTTTAGCGCCCACCAGTATTCTTTCCAAACAGCTTTTCACTGTAACTGAATCGGTCATTAAAGCCCTTAACTTACCTGTCAACGTCCGCCATATTCATAAAAAAATAGAATCAGCAAGTGATCACGAAATCATCATCGCCACGCCGTATCAACTGATTGATGCGGTCTTTAAACAGCGTTTATTTGGCTTAAAATCCGTTCATACGGTGGTCTTAGATGAAGCCGACATGATGCTTGATCAGGGCTTTATTCATGACTTAGAGCTAATCTTTTCAGCCTTGTCCCCGACCGCCCAAGTCGGCATTTTTTCCGCCACCATGCATCCAGCGCTCAGACAACTGCTTGATAAATCATTCCAAGGCATCAAAACCGTGGATTTAAATCCGGAAATGTTGAATGACCAAGCCCTAACCTCAAAATACATCTATGTTGAAAAAGCTCGGCGCATTCAAGAGTTACCGAGGGTGATGGGTCAAGTTCAACCGTTTTTTGCGCTCGTTTTTGGGTCCACCAAAAAAGAAACCGAAGCCATTTATGCGGTGTTAAAGCCCATTTATAAAGACATCGCGCTTTTGCATGGGGATAAACCTCCGAGAGAGCGCGAACAAATATTAAAAAAAGCCCGGAAGTTTGAATATCAAATCTTGGTAGCTTCAGACCTCGCCGCCAGGGGCATTGATTTACCCGATGTCTCGCATGTGGTTAATGTCAGTTTACCGTCCGATCCATCGTATTTTATTCACCGGATTGGAAGGACTGCGCGCATCGGTAAACCCGGCATGCAGATGACGCTTTATGAAAAAAATGATTTACCCTTTTTTGAAAAACTCAAACCGTATGGCTACACTGTTACGTTGAAAGGAGTCCGTCCATGAAACTCGGTTCACACGTTGGTTTATCCGGTAAAGATATGTATTTAGGGAGTGTCCAAGAAGCGCTTTCGTATGGCTCCACGGTCTTTATGGTGTATACCGGCGCTCCTCAAAACACGCGCCGTAAGCCCATTGAAGAGATGAATATAATGGCTGCACATCAGGCCATGAAAGAAGCGGGGATTAACCCTGAAGATATCGTGGTCCATGCGCCATATATCATGAATCTCGCCAATCCCAATCCCGAAACCAGAGCGTTTGGGGTTCAGTTTTTATCCGAAGAAATACGCCGCACCGAAGCCATGGGCGCCAGACAAATCGTCTTACACCCCGGTGCGCACGTGGGTCAAGGGCCTGATGTTGGCATTGCAAACATCATCAACGGGCTCAATCAAGTCATAGAAAATACATCCGGCAGTCCCGTTCAAATTGCCTTAGAAACGATGGCAGGAAAAGGGACTGAAATCGGCCGTTCATTTGAAGAAATCGCCGCCATTATCAAAGGCATCACCCATGATGAGCGCATCTCGGTGTGCTTTGATACGTGCCATACCCACGACGCGGGCTATGCCATCAAAGATGATTTTGACGGGGTCTTAAAGGAATTTGATGCCATCGTTGGACTCGACCGTATCAAAGTCCTGCACGTCAATGATTCGCAAAATCCGCTAGGTGCGGCCAAAGACCGCCACGCCAACTTAGGCATGGGTCATATTGGCTTTGACGCCTTATTAAAAGTCATTGAAACCGAACGGTTCAAAGATGTTCCAAAGATTTTAGAAACCCCGTATGTCACGGAAGATGAGACGTCAAAAAAACGGATTTATCCGCCTTATAAGTTGGAAATTGAGATGGTGAAATCTCGTCAATTTGACCCGAGTTTTATAAAAACCATTCGTCAGTCTTAACGTATGCGTGAGCTATTAAACGAATACTTCGATGATGTTCGCATCATTGATACCGCCAAATACATCGCACACCGCCAAACCCACTTCGCCCATAAAGACGAAGATTTAAGTGTGTTTGAACCGTATCAATCATTAGCCATCGTCTGTTTATCATTTTCTTCCGATCAAGTGAAACTGGGCGGGAAAGGGCACGGCATCGTGGCTCGGTATGCGTACGGCGAAGATTACCACATCACCTTTCAAAAACGTTTTGCACAGCTGAAAGAAGAAGCCCTTAAACTGGGCTATCACATCGAAGGAAAAGCCGATATCTCGCCCGTGGATGAACGGCAACTTGGGCTCATCAGTGGCCTCGGGTTTATTGGCTATAACGATTTACTCATTCATCCGAAGTTTGGGACGTATATGATGCTCGGGACCGTATTCATTCAAGAATCCTTGCCTGAACATGTCGTCACCATCGATGATTCATGCGGTGATTGCCGGTTATGCATCGATGCGTGTCCGGGGGATGCTTTAAGCACCGAAGGCTACATTGAAAACAAGTGTTTATCATACCAAAACCAAATGAAATTGCCCTTTACCATCGATGAAGTGAAACCTTTTAAAGCGATGATTTTTGGCTGTGACATCTGCCAACGCGTCTGTCCCAAAAACACCAACATCATGCCGGAAAACCACCCGGAATTTGAACCCGATGGCATTGAGCGCATTGATTTGGCGGAGCTATTAACGCTTTCCAACCGGGAGATTCAGCGCCGCTATAAAGACTACGCTTTTTCATTTAGAGGCGGACTCTTACTCAAACGTAACGCCATCATGTTGATGTACAATCAAAGACTTTATGAGCATTTAGATCTCATCAAAAAAGTGTATGCCGATTACGCGCATGTGCCATGGTTTGAATCCACGGTAAGGTTAATCATTGAAGATATGGAGTAGCCGATGAATCACGTTGTCTTATATCAACCCGAAATCCCCCAAAATACCGGAAACATCATGCGTACCTGTGTGGCCATTAATGCCAAGCTTCATTTGATTAAACCCCTAGGGTTTTCCTTGGAAGAAAAGTATTTAAAACGGGCCGCGGCCAACTATTTAGAACACCTTGATTATGTGGTCCATGATTCCATTGAGGCTTTTTTTGCCAAAGAAAAAGGCGACTATTACTTTCTTTCCCGCTATGGGATGAAATCCCCCGATGCTTTAGATGTATCGAATGCGGATACGGTGCGGTATTTCTTTTTTGGCTCTGAATCCACCGGCATCCCTAAAGCCATCTTAAGACCCCACATTGAAACATGTTTTAGATTGCCCATGTCGGGGCATATTCGCAGTTTAAATCTCGCCAATACGGTGGCGATTGTGATGTATGAAGTCATGCGCCAGCAAGACTATCCGGGCCTTGAGCGCTTTGAACCCGAGTATTACAAAGGGAAAGATTATTTAATCAAGTAATCCTCACGTCCTGCGCCTTTATCTATGCTATAATTGGAGGCAATAAGGATGTGATGCGTATGGATAAAGCCCTCGGCCAACCCATCGTCGTGCAAAGTTATAAGCACGATGAACGTCTCCATCGCATTTGGGCGAAAGCAACCATTATTGATCGTACTCAAGACCAAATTATCTTAGCGAATGAACGCACCAAAGTTATCGAAGCCAACGGCCGCTTCTGGTACACCAAAGAACCATCCGTGACCTGGTTTTTCAAAGACCAATGGTTCAACGTGATTGGCATCATCCGGCCCAATGGCATTTACTTTTACTGCAACATTGCTTCCCCTTATGTGATCGACGATGAAGCTTTGAAATACATCGACTACGACCTCGATATCAAAGTGAATAAAGACTTTACGTATAAGCTTTTGGACCGTAAAGAATACCGGCGTAATCTCGAACAAATGCACTATTCTGAAACGCTTCAAAATGTCTTAGAAGCGTCTCAAAAAACCTTGATCACATGGATTGAATCCAGACAAGGCCCCTTTACGGGTGGGCTTGTCGACCAACTCTATGAACGCTTTAAAATCATGCACGAATAAACACCCACATCGGGTGTTTTTTTTATGATATCCGTGGACAAAAGATGTATGACAAGTTATACTGAAATGGCTTATTTAGAATTTTTATAAACTAGCGTTAAGCAAGGAGTGGTCTATGAAAATCGCCCTTTTTAGCCTTCTAGTGATGAGTATTTTCCTCACGGGATGTGACGACCAAGAAGCCTTGGTTATATATACCGATCGGCATTATGAAACCGATGATGCCATCTATGACGCTTTTACCTTAGAAACTGGCATTGAGGTGGAAATTTTATCGGCCAGCGCCGATGAACTGATCCAGCGCATTCAATCCGAAGGCGTGAATACCCCCGCCGATTTACTATTCTTAACGGATGTCGGTCGTTTAGAACGGGCGGTGGATGAAAATATCTTAGCGCCGGTGGATGCCTCTATATTAAGCGCCGTGCCCGAGCGTTACCGGCATCCCGATCATTTTTATACCGGTGTCACCAAGCGTGCCCGAGTGTTGGTGTATCATCCGGACCGGGTGGCACTTTCTGATCTTTCAACCTATGAAGCCCTCACCGACCCATCGATGCAAGGCCGGATTGTCTTAAGAAGCTCGCAAAATGTCTACAATCAAAGCTTATTTGCCTCTTTCATTGAGCTCAACGGAGAAGAAGCGTTCGATAGCTGGCTTTTAGGGCTCAAAGATAATTTAGCCAGACGCCCATCAGGCAATGACCGCGACCAAGCCAAAGCGGTATTTTCGGGGGAAGCCGACATCGCCATCATGAATACTTATTACATGGGTAAAATGGCATTCAGTGATGATCCATTTGAACGGGAAGTCGCCGCCGCTTTAGAGGTCTTTTTCCCGAATCAAGATACGACTGGGACCCACGTAAATATCACGGGACTCGGGGTGGTTAAAAATGCGGATAATAAAGCCGCTGCGGAAGCGTTAATCGCTTATTTACTCAGTGAGAATGTGCAAAATGTGTTTGCTTCCACCAACTATGAATACCCGGTCATTGAAACGGCCACGGTGCATCCATACATTGATGCGTGGGGCACATTTAACGAACAACCCATTAATCTTTCGACCTTGGGCGATTGGTACCAAACCGTGTCCATTAAAGTCGATGAAAGTCGGTTTGATCAGTGATAATTCCAAGGCGTGTCACCGGATTAGCCCTCGCGCTTTCGGTTCTTTTATTGGTTCCATTTAGCGCCCTCATTGGGGCGCTTTTTTCCCCGTCTAATCGGGTCTGGGAACACGTCCAAGACACGCTTTTACCGACGTATCTTTGGCACACAACGGGTGTTTTAATCTTCAGTGTAGGGTTAGCGACTTTGATCGGCACAGTCTTGGGGATTTATTTTGCCCGCTACACGTTTAAAGGAAAGAAATTTTGGCGCTTAGCTCTCATTTTACCGCTGGCGATTCCGTCGTATGTGTATGCGATGATCTATGCGGATTTATTTAGCGTGACCGGCTTTATTGGGAGAAATATCGCTCAATTAGGCATGCAATTTTCGCTGTCGTGGATGAATATCCCTGGGGTGAGTGTGATGTTTGCCCTGGCGCTTTATCCGTATGTGTTTTTACTCACCGAAACGACCGTTCGCCATCACGGGACCCACTACGAAGAAGCGGCTTTAAACTTAGGGACTTCCCCCTTTAAAGTATTTAGAACCATCACGCTTCCTTTGATTGCACCCGGCATTATTGCGGGGGCATCGCTCGTCGCATTTGAAGTCTTGAATGATTACGGCACCGTCGCGTATTTTAATATTCCGGTGTTTTCGTTTGCGATCTTTGACGCGTGGTTTCGCCTGGGTGATTTGACCACCGCTTTGCGCATTGGGGGGTATTTCATCGTCTTTACCTTCGTTTTATCGATGGTGATGGACCGCTTCAAACGCCCAAGAGCAGGAAGAATTAAAAAGGTTCAACCGGTCACTCAACATCTGAACCACCCATGGATGGCGGCCCTCAGTGCGAGCGCACTCTTACTTATTACCGTAGGAATTCCGCTGGCTCAACTCATCTATTATTTGTCGATCGCTCCGGTCCCAGAAGCGTTTGGGATGGCTTTTTTAAGAACGTTGTGGATGAGTGCTTTGGTGGTCGCTCTCATTCTTATGATCAGTCTCATTTTGATCCAGCCCCTCAGAAAAAAACGCCTGCCGCTCATTCGTATGGCGTCCTTAGGTTACGTGATTCCCGGGAGTATCATCGCCGTTTCATTAATGGCCTTGACTGCCGACATGGAAGCGATGGGTTTTGCGTTTATCAGTGTGTCATTTTTAAGATATTCGCTGGTCATTGTCATCTTTGCCATGGTCATCCGCTTTTTAACCCTCGGCATGAATGCGCTTCAAAGTGGTTATAAAAAAGTTGGGATGCGCTACTCAATAGCCTCTCAAAACTTGGGTAAATCGTGGTTTGAAACCTTGCATAAAGTCGATATCCCGATGCTGAAAGAAAGCCTCATTTCAGCGGGGTTACTCATTGCGATTGATTTATTCAAAGAACTTCCGCTGACATTAATGCTGAGACCCTTTGGGTTTGAAACGTTATCAACCCTTGTTTTTCGTTCCCTGCAAAATGAAGAAATCGCCCGGGCCGCAGGCCCAGCTTTAGGCATGATGATGTTGAGCGTTTTGGCCATCATTATGCTTATGAAGGAGCGCTCGTTCGATGCTTAAGATTCAAAACCTCACCTTTGGGTATGACTCAAATACACTTTTTGAAGCCTTAGATTTAAGCGTTAATAAAGGCGAAAGAACGACCATAATTGGGCCATCGGGCGTGGGCAAATCCACCCTGTTAAAACTGATCATGGGAACGCTCAAACCGACATCGGGAGAAATCACGGTGAATGGAGCGTCCCTAATTCGTCCGTTTATCAGTCCTCATCAGCGGCCCATTACGTTAATCTCTCAAGACGATACGCTTTTTCCTCACATGACGGTGAAAGATAACTTGCTTTATACGGCTAATAATAAATCCAAAGCCCTGCTCAAAAAGTGGTTAGAAGCGCTTGAACTCAACGACTTAGCCTCGCGCTATCCGGATGCGTTATCGGGCGGAGAGATTCAGCGTGTCATGCTTGGGCGAGCGCTCATATATGCGCCTTCGATCATCTTGATGGATGAACCTTTTAAGGCACTCGATGAGCCTTTAAAGCTTGCCTTGATTGATCGGTTTAAAACCCTATTTAAAGACGTTGACCAAACGGTTTTAACCGTGACCCATGATGCCTTAGTGGCGAAAGCCTTAGGCGGTCAAATCTATCGTTTAGAAAACGGCCAGCTGCAAAAGGCTTAACCCCTTTAAGGGGTTTTTTTATGGTAAAATAAAGCGTCCTTTAATCTTCATGAAAAGGCGGTACTTCCATGATATTTTGTTTGGGTGGAGCGTTTAATCCGCCCACCATCGCCCACAAAAAAATTGCCCAAACCGTATTAGCGTCCTATCCGGATTCACGCTTTGTTTTCTTGCCAGTCGGAGATATCTATGAAAAGCCCATGGTACCAGCGCATCACCGCTTAGCGATGGTACAAGCGATGCTAGTCGGAGAAACAAACATGGGGGTCGAGGATTTAGAAATCCAAGACACTGAATATAAAGGGGCGATTCATTCGCTGGAACGCTTAGAAAAAAAATACGGTGAACCAGTGGTTTTTGTCCTCGGAATGGACCAAGCCATTACGCTTTTATCATGGAAAAAAGCCGAGCAATTATTAACGCGTAATCGCTTTTTAGTGATCCGTCGCCCAGGCGTGGAGGAAGCGGCAATAGATGCCATCAAAGCTCACTATCCAGGCGCTATTTATGGTATATTAGACGTAGATGAAGCGGTGTCTTCGACCGCGTATCGCGCCAACAAAGATGCGTCGATCCTAGACCCAAACGTGCATCAATACATTCTGGATCATCATTTATATAAGGAGACCTCATGGCCGGATTAGGCTTTATCAAAGTAATGGCCGCTGCGCCCGAAGTATTTGTCGGTAACCCTGCATCCAACATGCGCATCATGCGGGATGTTTTAGCACGCGCAAAGACCGACATGGTCGTATTCCCTGAACTATCGGTGACGGGATATACGGCGGGCGATCTCTTTTTCCAAGGCCAGCTTTTAAGTGCGGCGCATGCGGAAATTAAAGCGCTCCTCAAAGATAATCCGTATGACGGTTTCATTGTTTTGGGCGCGCCCTTTGATTATCAAGGGCTCATGTATAATGCGGCGTGGGTCATCAAAAAGAACCGCCTCTTAGGCATCGTTCCGAAACTGTATGTCCCCAATACCCAAGAATATTACGAGAAGCGCTGGTTCACCAGCGGGTTAAAAATTATCAATGAAGTCAGCGAAGTCACCTTTGACGGTCAGAAAGTTCCGTTTGGGTCATTGCTTTTCACCACGGACGATGAAACCGTGAGTTTCGGCGTTGAAGTGTGCGAAGATATGTGGGCACCGTTTACGCCTGGAAACTTACTCGCGTTAAAAGGCGCCAAAATGATACTTAATATCAGTGCCTCCAACGAAACCTTTGGGAAACGCGAGGTGAGAAAACGCACCATCATCGAACACTCTCGCAAAAACATGGGCGCATACATTTATGCGAGTGCTGGGGCGAGTGAATCAACGTCTGAAACGGTATTCAGTGGCCACTTAGTCATGGCCTCCACCGGTGAATTGATCCAAGAAACCGAAGACTTTAATCCCGAAACCGTGACCATTACCGGGGATATTGACCTCGAATCCATCCGCTTTAAACGCCAACACTATTCAAGCTTTAGAGACCTTAAAGTCGCCCTAACTTATCCGGTTCAACGTGTCAAAATTGACGTTGAACCGGCTTTAAGTTATCGCTTTGATCATCCGCTCGATGCGACGCCTTTTGTGCCTAAAAAAGAAGAAGAGTCGGCGTTTAAGCAACTTTCAAGTTTATTAGAAGCCGCGCTTTATAAGCGGTTATCACACATTGGGGCCCAAACCATTATCTGTGGGGTCTCCGGCGGACTTGATTCTGCCTTAGCCCTTATGATTGCGGCCCGAGTGGCCGATAAACTGGGTCTTAAACGGACGGCGGTATGGGCGGTGATGATGCCGGCTAAAGCCAATTCAGCGCGGACGAAAACCCAAGCGGACGCGTTATCCGATGCCCTAGGGGTTACGCCCAAAGTCATTCCTATTGATGACGCGGTGCGGGACCATTTTTCCTTGATCGCGCATGACGGGAAAACGTTGGATACCACCTATGAAAATGCCCATGCCCGGATGCGGACACTCATTTTAATGAACCTCGCGAATTTGCATCAAGGCATCGTCTTAGGAACGGGAGATATGAGTGAACTTGCCCTCGGGTTTGCGACGTATAACGGCGATCAGATGAGTATGTATGGCATTAATCAAGGGATTCCAAAAACCTTGGTTCGCTTTCTCGTCGGGGCGTATGGGAAATACGCATTTAGCGAGGATTTATCGCCTATTACCACCCCGATCATAAAGACGCCGATCTCTCCGGAATTGATACCGGGTCAAGAAAGTGAATCGATGATAGGATCCTATGAAATCAACGATTTTATCATGGCGCGCTTTTTAAGACACGGTGATAAAGAATCCCGGATTGCCTTTTTACTAAAGACAGTTTTTAAGCTGCCTGAAGCGGAATCAAAAGTGTATGTATCACGGTTTTTCGGGCGCTTTTTCAATCAACAATTTAAACGGCAAGCATCCCCGGATGCGCCGAAAGTCATCGATATCGCGCTCAGTCCAAGAACGGATTTCAGACTGCCAAGCGATATCAGTTATGGAGATCAAAATGGCTAGAGTAGTCCTCGGCATGAGTGGCGGGGTCGATTCCAGTGTGGCTGCTTACTTACTCAAAGAGGCCGGTCATGAAGTCATCGGCTTATTTATGCGCAATTGGGACGCCACGACCAACCAAGATGTATTAGGCAATCCCACATTAAACGATGAAGTCTGCGAACAAGAAAGAGACTTCCAAGATGCGCAGAAAGTGGCCAATCAACTCGGAATCCCCCTGCATAAAGTCAATTTCATTGAAACGTACTGGGATAAAGTCTTTCAGTATTTTATCCGCGAATACGAAAAAGGCAGAACCCCCAACCCCGATGTCATGTGTAATAAGATGATCAAGTTTGCGGAGTTTTTTGATTACGGATCACGCTTTGAGCCGGATTATTTTGCGATGGGTCATTTTGCCCGGATTGATCATACGGGCCGTTTACGGTTACTCAGAGCCAAAGACGATAATAAAGATCAAACCTATTTTTTATCGCAACTCAATCAAGATCAACTGAAAAATGTGCTGTTTCCCATTGGCGATTACACGAAAGCCGAAATCCGTGCCATCGCTGAAAAACTCAAATTGGCCACGGCGAAGAAAAAAGATTCCACCGGCATTTGTTTCATTGGTGAGCGTGATTTTAATCAGTTTTTGAACAACTATTTACCCGCCAAGCCGGGAGCGATTGAAACCTTAGACGGTGAAGTCATCGGCGAACATACCGGTCTCATGCATTACACCATCGGTCAACGCAAGGGCCTAGGCATCGGGGGATTAAAAGCCTACGATACCGAGCCGTGGTTTGTGGTGGGGAAAGATTTAGAGCGTAACGTGCTGCTTGCCGCGCAAGGCTATCATCATCCGAAACTCTATGGCACCCATGCATTTGGGTCAGAGCTCAACTGGCTTGCTGACCTATCGGTGGACGGTCTCACCTGTACGGCGAAATTTAGACACCGCCAAACCGATCACTCCGTCACCATTCACGAAGTAGAAACGGGTTTTAAAGTAATGTTTAATGAACCCGCCCGCGCCGTCACTCCCGGTCAAGCCGTGGTCTTTTACCAGGGTGAAGAATGCTTAGGGGGGGGATTTATCGATGCGGTCTATGAAGGAGACGAAAAACTTCCACGATGAAAAAACTCGGACTCGCCTTAGCAGGCGGCGGCGCGAAAGGCGCCTTTCAACAAGGCGTATTAGAAGTACTTCATGAAAATGGTCTATTAGAGGCTTTTTCTGTCATTTCAGGGGTATCGATTGGGGCGTTACATGCCTTTAGTGTGGCTTCCAATCAACTGGATGATTCCCGGTTTGTGTGGGAAACCGTGGATAAAAAAAATGCCTTTAAGTCGGAAAAATCGTTACTGGAAAAATTTAAAAACAATGAATTTGATGTCTTAAACCATGGGCTATTACCCACCCTCAAACTCGAAAAGCATCTCGATGAGATGTTGGTTAAATCGAAACTGGATGGCCGGGAAATTTATATCGGCACCACCCGGGTAGGCAGTGGGGATACTACCCTTGGGGGTATTATTGCCCACAACCTTAAAAGTATTATGCATGGGCATTTACCCGTCGAATACATTCCTCTCCATACGGTCAGCCAAAAAGTCATGCGGAAAACGTTGATGGCTTCCACCGCCGTGCCGGTCGTATTTAAGCCAGTCAAAATCGGCGATGGGCTCTATGTGGATGGTGGGGTGTATAACAACACGCCTTTAAGACCGCTTTTGGATGCGGGGTGCACCCATATTCTCGTCATTGATTTATTTAAATACAATCTCAAACGCACCTTTTATTCGGGGGATGCAGAGGTCTTGTATGTCCATCCAGAAAAATCACTGGGCCGGATTTTAGATTTTGTCCCGGAAAAATCCATCGAACGGATGGCGTACGGAAGACACATCGCCTTAGAAAAACTGTCAGAGCTTCAACACTTTATTGAAAAATAAAGTGTTTTTTTTATGAGTAAATTTCGCTTTTCAGTGAATGGTTTAAGTAAAAGGAGGCAAGTAATGAAATGGCTGTTGATTTTTTGCATGATCCTGGCGTGGATGCCCCAGTCAGTCCAGGCGAGTGAATACACGCACTTCCAAACGATTCATTTCACCAAGTCTAACCGGTCTTTCTTAAATGACTTTTCCCATTTGGATATGACCCGCTATTTAAACCGTATTGACGACAAACGCTTTTGGGGATGGATCGTTGAACCCGTCACCGAACATGAAAAAGTGCTTTTCACCAAAGAAACCGTCCTCATGATTGATAACGCGGGCATCACCCCGATTGAACAATCGTACACGCTCAAAGTGAGCGAACAATCGAAAATTCAATACGATGCCCGGGGTCAAATCACCACCCGCATGAAAGGCAAAGTCAAGGGGTTTGATCTCAACTTAGAGGCTAAGCTTGATTTGTCTTATTCCAATTCCACCGTCAAAACCATTGAAGAACAAACCCAAATAGACATCGAAGTGGACCCGGGAACCTCACTGAGGGTCGCCATTTACGGTGAAGGGTATATCACCAATGGGGTGGCGAAATTTTACCGCTTTTTTAGACCGGTCAGAGAAGGAGGATACGAATATTTTATATTGGCGACGGAGTATTACGGCATTGAAAAAGTCCCTTTGGATCATTCTTTTCGTTAGTCTTTTAGGGCTTACATGGATGCGGCTTAAGCCCATTGACTCCACCCTATATATGGCCCCTGAACGCATTGCCCTCATCCCCGATGAAACGTTCACATGGACGCTATATCATCCGGCTTCAACCCACCCTTTTCTTTATCAAGAGGCCATCGTTGGGATCACACTTAAGACTTTAGACAGTGAGGTCTCCCTTCGCTTAGAAGCCATCAGTGAGTCGTTAGAAGCGGGGCCACTTTATGCGACGGATCTTATACTCAGTTTCCCTTGGGACGCTGCGACTCATCCCACACGCTTTGAGAATGCGACGCTATCGATCCGCTTAATCAACGATGAAGTCATAGAATTTGGCGGCATCCATGTGGGCGTTTTTACACCCGATACCTTGGAATCATTTAGTATAGAAAGTCTTTACGGATTGTTTCAAGATGAGCACTTGGAAGGTCTTTATATTCGGGTGAAAAACCGGACCAGCGTCCCCTTAGACATTGCGCAGATTCACCTTGGGTTTAGCGACTTATTGGCCCCCCGTGAAGTCATCCATATGACGAATGACTCCTTTATTGCAGGTCAACCATTGAGCGATTATACGCCCCATTCATTAGCCCCCATCGAGCCCGGTGAAACTAAGACGATGATTGTCCCGTATCATCCGCTCGCACCGGTCGGCGAAGTCCCGGTTTGCTTGGGCTTTAAAGAAGGTTCAATCTTGAAAGAAGAGTGCATCGCGCCCTTTTTATTTATCCAGAGGCGCATTCATATAGATCAATTAATCCAAGGACAACGGGATGATTCAAATTAATGATTTTTCTAAACACTACCGCCATGCGAGCATTCAATTAAATACATTAGCGCTTCCCGAGAAATGCCTTTTAAACGGGATAAATGGGTGCGGGAAAAGCACCCTTTTTAAAGCCTGTGCGGGACTTGTTGATTATCAAGGAAGGATGGTTAAACCCGCGCATGTGTTTTACATGCCGGTGGAATTTCCCTTACCCAAAAAGACCATCGGAGCGTTTATTCCTTTTTTAAAAGGGGACGCCCGGGCTTTGTTTCATGACTTTTTCCACCCCGATCAATATGTTTTATCGGTCAATGAATGCTCCACAGGCATGCGCCAAAAACTCCGGATAGTCTATGCCTTGTCATGGCCAGCGGATCATTATTTATTGGATGAACCCCTGCATGGGTTAGATGTTTTTAGTGCAAAATGGGCCATGCGGGTCTTAAAAGCCATTAACCCCCCCGTAAGCATCATCACGCACACGCCGGCGGTCTATCCCGGTTGGCCAGTGGTCAACTTTTCATGAAACGCTTTATGTTTCACTTTCCCGAGCTTTCATTCCTTTTGAAAGCCACGTTCATAGCCCATGCTTTGGCGTTTATCTTTGCCCTATTCATGCATACACCGCGCGGGTTAAGCTATTTTACGTGGGCGCGCACGGGGGAAGGCTTCATTCGACAATGGGTCGTTTTCATTTGGATACTTCAACACGGTGTGATTGGAGTCTTAGCTTATTTTTTATGGCACCCATTTGCGAAGTGGACGCCTTACATGTCACGCTGTGGCCGGTTGAAAACGATCGCTCTTTTATTTTTCTCTTACAGTTCCAGCGTGTTTATTTCACTGTCTATGAGCACGCTTTTTACCGTGGTTTTAAGCGTCTATTATTCCGTGCCGCTTGATTTTATGGGCGCGCTTATTAGAACCATCGCCGCGTGGAGTCTAATGATCGGTATCGGAATGGGGTTAGGTTTAAAGCCGCTGGCATGGCTCGCCCTTTCGAGCCTCCAAATCATGCTTTTTTGGTTGGAGCCAAATATACCCTTCCTGCACGGATGGTGGCCCTTATTTTCCCTAAGTTCTATGGAATCAGCGCCGGTCAATCTTTGGCAAATCGGAACGATGTTACTCACTGGCGTGAGCGCGATGGGGTTTATCGCCTTAAGAAAAGACCTCCTTTGAGGCTTGACAGTTTAAAGTAGCGTGCTATAATACTTGAGTAAATCGAGGAAAGTAGAGGAAACTCTCACCTGATTGACTTCGTCAATGGGTCCATCGCCCGTGCAAAGTGTTTTTTTGTAGGTGTGGACATCTTGGCGTCCACATTTTTTATTGTGAGGTGAATTTTTATCGTCAGAAATCCAAGAAAGCGTGAAGTGGTCACCAACGTCAATGACACCATTCGTGTCAAAGAAATGATGGTCATCACCGACACCGGCGAACAACTGGGTGTAATGAGCCTAGAAGAAGCGATGGAGCGGGCCGGTGAACGTGATTTAGATGTCGTTTTAGTCGCCCCGGGTGCGAAACCTCCGGTGGCGAAGTTTATGGATTACTCCAAGTATAAATACGACATGCAACGTAAACAGCGAGAAGCGAAGAAGAAGCAGGCCACGACGACGCTTAAAGAGATTCGTTTATCCCCCAAAATTGAGGCCCATGACTTAGAAACGAAACTGAAAAACGGCCGTAAATTTCTGGAAAAAGGCAACAAACTTAAACTCTCCATCCGTTTTAGAGGCCGGGAAATGGCCCACACGGAAAGAGGGCGTGAAGTGATGCTTAATTTTGCCCAAAAATGTGAAGACTTAGCATCCATTGAAACCCGTCCGAAACGAGAAGGCCGCAACATGCACATGGTCCTTTCTCCGATCAAAAAAAACTAAATCACAAGGAGGCACACTATGCCTAAAATGAAAACCCATAGTGGCACAAAAAAACGCGTCAAGCGGACCGCGAATGGCAATTTTAAAGTCGCCCACGCACAACACAACCACTTAAAATCGAACAAAAATAAAAATACCGTGCGTAATAATCGCTCGGCCAATTATCTTTCATCCAGTGACGTAAAACGGATTAAAGCTAATTTGGATAACATCAAGTAGAGGTGAATCATGGCTCGAGTTAAAGGTGGGACCGTCGCCCGTAAACGACGCAAAAAGGTATTAAAGCTCGCCAAAGGATACTTTGGATCGAAACATTTACTGTACAAAACCGCCCATGAACAAGTAATGAAATCTCTCATGTATGCATACAGAGACCGGAAAAAACGGAAAAGTGATTTTCGTAAACTTTGGATTAGCCGAATCAACGCTGCGGCCCGCATTCATGGGATGAGTTATTCCCAATTTATGAATGGACTCAAAAAATCCAATGTCGTCTTAAACCGTAAAGTCTTAGCCGACCTTGCCATTAACGACGACAAAGCATTCCAAGCGCTAGTGGCTCAAGCCAAAGAAGGCATTGCCAATCCAAAAGCGCCTGTGGAAGTAGCAAAGGCAGCACCTAAAGCAGAACCCAAAGCTAAAGCGGCGCCTAAAGCTGAAAGCAAAGCTAAAGCGGCTCCCAAAGCTAAAGCGGCTCCTAAAGCCGAACCCAAAGCAGAACCCAAAGCTAAAGCGGCGCCTAAAGCAGAACCCAAAGCAGAACCCAAAGCTAAAGCGGCTCCCAAAGCAGAATCCAAAGCTAAAGCAGCTCCCAAAGTGGAGGCTAAAGCGGCGCCTAAAGCTAAACCTGCGGCGAAAAAAGAAGCAACCGCAGATTTAAGTGGCATGACCGTTGCTGAATTAAAAGCCCTTGCTAAAGAAAAAGGATTAGAAGGCTATTCCAGTTTGAAAAAAGCAGAGCTCATTGCATTGATCGAAAAAGCATAAATTCTCAATCCAACGATAAAACAGGAGATATTTCTCCTGTTTTTTTTGGCTTAGCCCCCCAGGCACTTCATTGACAAAGCCCTTTGATAAGCCTATAATGAGCTTAGAACTACAGGGTTGGAAATCACTCATAAGCGACCCCAAATTATTGCATAAGGCACTGAGGTTTTAGTGGTGTTGATAACCCTAACGGGAATCCTAAAGCTAAAACAAGAGGTGACCCCCCTAGTAGACGTCGGTTCTGCTATTGAGTGATTTCCAAGTCTGTAGTTCTTTTAGGAGACTGTGTATGAAAAATTTTGCCTTGAAATATAAAGGCCCTCTCAATATTCTTTACACGATTTTTTACTTAAGTGTAGCGTTGGTCCTCACAATCTTTAATAGCGAATCCATCATGGTTCCCGTAATGGGACTTATTATCATTATTTTTGCGTTGTGGCGCCTATGGACACTCATTAAACGAAAAGAAAAAACGCTCACCATTAAACTTTATCTCGGTGAAATTGTGGGCCAGATCTTGATCGGTGGTGTCTTTATTTACATCGGTTGGGTGACGCGTGGCTCTTTAGGCGTTTGGTTTGGTTATTTACTTGGTGGCCTTTTTATTCTCCGGGGAACGCTTTACTTTTATGGCACCCGGGTCAGTGATCAAACGGAAGATTTAGCGACCTTTTTTATTCATATTGCGGCTTTAGTGGCCGGAACCTACCTCATCATCGAAGGCACGTTTACCCCCGCTGTGATGAGCGGGATTGTCGTTACCGTGGCCCTTAAGCGAGCCCTTAAAACTGGGTTTGTCGCGTATAAAGCATATAAGAATCCAGAAACAGAAAAACAAGAACCGGTCCAAGATTTAAAATCCATTGAATGGCAAGAAACCACTCCCGAGGTTAAGGAGGTAAGCGACCATGATGCATGAACTGTGTAACAGTCTGCAAAAGATATCCCTGAATCACAAACGCATAATGAACCGGATGTTGGAACGCTATGATGTCACCTATGCACAATATTTAGCGCTCAAAGAAATCGAACAAACCCCTGGTATACTCGCGCAGTCGTTAATCGTCTTACTGGATTCAGACAAAGCTACGCTCTCAGGCATTATCCGTAGGCTCGTTGGAGCTGGTTGGATTCAAAAAGAAACCGATGTTTCTGACCGCCGTAAACAACATCTTTATCTTACAAAAAAAGCGTCCGAACAACTTTCAACCATCCACGGACTGGAAAGTCATTGCGAACAAATCTTACTGCATTCACTGTCCCCGAGGGATCAAAAAAACTTTACCTACATTATCCAAGAGCTCATCGAAAACCAACAGGCATACTTAAGTGAGGAATCAAATGCATAAACACTTAAAAGCACTGACCATGCTCAACGCAATCCCGTCCTTCGAAAAAGAAGTCCGCGATTACATGAAAGCTACCTTAGACGGTCAAGCCGAAATCTCCACCGACCGGCTCGGTTCGTTCATTTCTAAACATGGCGATCAAGGTCCAAAAGTTATGATGGCCGGTCACATGGACGAAGTCGGTTTCATCGTGACCCGCATCACCGATGAAGGCTACGTGAAATTTACGCCCGCTGGGGGCTGGTGGTCGCAAGTGATGCTGGCTCAACAGTTTAATATCACCACCCAAAAAGGGAAAAAAGTGCGCGGTGCGATTGGCGCGAAAGCGCCGCATATTCTCACCCCTGAAGAACGCAAAAAACCGGTGGATATGGACGATATGTTTTTAGATATCGGTGCGAAAGACAAAGAAACGGCGCTTTCGTTTGGGGTTAATGTCGGCGACATGATGACTCCTTACATTGAAACCACTGTGTTATCCGATGAAAAATATTATTTAGGCAAAGCTTTCGACAACCGCGTCGGATGTGCGGCCGTCTTAGATGTGATGGCTCATTATGCCAAAAACGATCATCCCAATGAACTTTATGGCGTCGCCACCGTGCAAGAAGAAGTTGGACTCAGAGGCGCCAGAACCAGCGCCTATCAAGTCGCTCCCGACATTGGGATTGCCGTGGATACGACGATTTCCCATGATTTTCCCGGTGGTTCCAAAGAGACACAGCTGGGCAAAGGCCCGGCCATTATGATTCGCGATTCATCGATGATTGGGCATAAAGGGTTAAGAGATTTTGTGTTAGAGATCGCCAAAACTCAAGATATCCCCGTTCAACTCACATCACTTACGCGTGGTGGGACCGACGGTGGACAAATGCATTTAGCGAAAAACGGCGCTCCAAGCATCGCCTTTTGTTTACCCGTAAGATATCTTCATTCGCACACCTCAATGATTCACGAAGACGATTATACCCATTTGGTGAAATTGCTCATTGCCGTGATCGATGCTTTGGATGCGAAAGCGGTTGAAGCGATCACTTACGATGCCTAAAGCCCGGATTATTGCGGGCACGCACCGCCGTTTGCAATTTGAAACCGGTGATTTGCCGCAAACCAGACCCGTCAAAGACCGGGTGAAAGAATCGCTTTTCAACCAACTTGAACCCTTTCATTATGAGCGTGTCCTAGATGCCTTTGCGGGCATTGGCAGTTTATCCTTTGAAGCGATCTCTAGGGGGGCTCAATGGGTGGATGCGGTTGAACAAGACCGGGCGGCCTTTCAGTTACTCACCCGTAACATCAACGCACTGAAAATGCCGATCAAAGCCATTCATATGGATGTCTTTGCGTTTGTTCAAACCAAGCAAGATCCATATGATCTCATTGTGTGTGATCCGCCTTATAAAGCCGCTTTGCTCGAACCGTTTTTAAAGGCAATCAAAAAACATGGGTTATACACCGACCATACGCGTATTGTATGTTTACATGAAACGCCTTTTAATGCGCCTGATTTTGACGTAGTATCCAGTCGCAAGCTTGGCCGCACATTCATATCGCACCTGAAGGAGTTACGATGAAAATTGCCCTTTATCCCGGGAGCTTTGACCCGATTACCAATGGCCATTTAGATATCATTGAACGCGCCTTGAAAATCTTTGATAAACTTTATGTTGTCATCAGTGTGAATCCTGAAAAAAAGACGCTTTTTACCGCTAAAGAGCGCCAAGATATTTTAGAAGAAGTCTTAAAAGAATACCCCCAAATTGAAATCATTGAAAACCGAGTCTTGACCGTTCAAAAAGCCAAAGAAATGAACGCCACCCACATTGTCAGAGGCTTACGGGCCCTCACCGATTTTGATTACGAATTCCAAATGACCAACGCGAACCGTGTGTTAGATAAATCCATTGATACGATTTTTTTCATGACCGATAACCAACACGCCTTCTTAAGCTCTTCAGCCGTCAAAGAGATCGCCCGGTTTGGCGGGGATATTTCGGCCTTTTTACCCCCCTATGCGGCTGAAAAAATGTTAGAAAAAACAAAAAAAAGCGCTCAATAAAGCGCTTTTTTAAACCCCTTTTAAAAAGTTGTATTACGAATTCCTTTTTTCTTATTTAGAAAAATGTTAAACTAGCCTTAGGTGATAATATGAAACCCATTGAAGAACTTTACAACCGCTTGCGGGATAAAAATATTCGGGTCACCCAGCAACGCCGGGCGATCATTGATGCGTTAAATGGAAACCACTTAACGCTTTATGAACTGCACTTAGCCATGAAAGAAAAAGGCTATAAAAACTTAGGGACGATTTACAACAATCTCGATGTTTTGATGGAGCAAAAAGTCATCGCGGAAGTTTACATCAAGGGGAAAAAACATTATGACTTGGTCGCGGGTGAAAAAAGCCATCACTCCGCGGACCAACACATCCATTTGTCATGTTCAGTGAACAATAAGATCGTAGAAATCGATGACAAAGACTTATTTGAAATGATTAAAAATCACGAGATATTTAAAGGCTTTAACATTTCTAAGATGCAAATCGTGGTCGAAGGGGAATGCCCCAATTACGACCCGAAATCATGCAAAATCACAAGCGCTTGCCACGTGGCCCACTTAACCTAGGAATATCCTAGGTTTTTTTTATGCGTGTGTTTACTTGAAGGCCAAGTTGGTCTATAATATTAAAGCTTGTGTTCCGGTAGCTCAGCAGGATAGAGCAACGGCCTTCTAAGCCGTCGGTCGGGGGTTCGAATCCCTCCCGGAACGCCATCATTATGCGGTAGTGGTTCAATGGTAGAACGTCACCCTCCCACGGTGAAGACGGGGGTTCGATTCCCCTCTATCGCTCCAAGTACACCAAATCATAATTTCAATTATATAAACGAAAAAAGCGATGGCCCAAAGACTGGGTCATCGCTTTTTAGTGTGATTAATTGATAAAGCCGCCGTCTGCAACAAATTGTTTTCCTGTGGAGTAACTGGACTCATCGCTGGCTAAGAAGAGCACTAAGTTAGCAATTTCAATGGGCTCACCATAGCGTTTCAGCGGAATGGTTTGTTCGTATCCTTTCATCACTGCTTCAGGATCATCGGGACTAAACTGCCCTTCAATGGATCTCATCATTCGAGTGTGAATCGGCCCCGGATGGATGGAATTCACTCGGATATAAGGCGCGTATTCAAGTGCTGCCACGCGCGTTAATCCAATCACTGCATGTTTGCTCGTTACATAAGGGCCTAAGCCTGCAGATCCTGTGAGTCCTGCAACACTGGATGTGTTGATAATGGACCCAGATTTGTTTTTCATCATTTCGGGGACCACATGTTTAATGCCAAGCCATACTCCGCGCACGTTAATACCAATAAGCTTATCAAAATCTTCTTGGGCTACATCGGTGAGGGGGGCTGATTTTCCTTCAATGCCGGCATTGTTAAAGAATATGTCCACTTTGCCAAAGGCTTTGACGGTTTCTTGAACATATTTTTTGACGTCAGCCTCATTAGATACATCGGCTTGAATCGCTATGACTTTGTCGGGCGCACCGAGTTCTTTTACTGCATCATCGAGCGCTTTTTGTGAGATGTCTACAAGGGCGACTTTCGCGCCTTCATCTAAAAACCGCTGGGCAGTAACGATACCGATTCCCCCAGCTCCACCAGTAATGATGGCTACTTTTCCTTCAATTCTTCCCATATTTATTTACCTCCTAAGGTTTATTTATGAGAATCTTGATGTCACATTCACCATAGCATAAAAACGCTTACATAACAATTTAAAAGCTTTAGAGTTTTGCCGAATGCTTGATAACGTTTTATAATATACGCACGTTCCGGTAGCTCAGTAGGATAGAGCAACGGCTTCCTAAGCTGCAGGTCGGGGGTTCGAATCCCTCCCGGAACGCTTCATTTAAGGAGTTCTTATGACCAATGACGCTTTTTTAGACACGTTTAAAAAACTCGAACTTTCCCTCAGGATTGAACTCAAGCTATCGGAACGCGATCATGTCTCTTTTAATGAGATGGTTTACCGGTCGCACCGCCGTGTGTTTAAATCTTCGTATCATCAACGCATCTTAGAAAATGCGGCTCAACTCCGTAATTTACTATCCCACAAAGAAGACGTGGCCGTTATTTCACAAGATTTTGCGGCCCATTTTGCCAAAGTTGCAAGTCGTATCTTAAACCCTTTAAAAGCCGAACATCAAATGACGCCTTATCAAAATGTCGAAAAACTTTATCTTGAAGATTCTTTAGAAAAAGCCTCCAGGGTTATGCAAAAAAATGGGTTTCAAAATTTACCCGTTATTCAAAATGACCGGTGTGTCGGTATGTTCAATGAAAGTACTTTATTTTACGCTTTGTTGGATTTGAAGACTTTAACTGTGACGTTGGATTCTCCACTGAAAGATTTTCAAGATTATTTATACCTCACCAATCACCCGACTCATCAATACACCTTTGTCAGCCGGCACGCTACCTTAGATGATATTGCGGATCGGTTTTCTGCATTTTTAACGACGGATGATAAGCGTCTTGAACTCGTCATTGTCACGGAAAACGGAAAACCGAGTGAAACGATGCTCGGGATATTAAGCCCGGAAGATTTGATTGATATTTACATGAATGATTAGCATTAACACGCATCATATCCCAAAGAGGTGATACACTGACCGTATGCAAAAAAACTCACGAGATTTAACCCAAGGCAACATCCTCAGTCACATCAAAGTCATTGCCATCCCGGCTTCGGTCGGTTTTTTATTTAACACCCTTTTTAATGTTGTGGATACGCTTTATGTCGGCCAATTATCCAGGGAAGCGTTGGCCGGTTTATCCCTTTCTTTTCCCATTTTTTTCATGGTTATCGCCCTGACCAGTGGAGTTTCCCAAGCGATGACCGCCCTTTCGGCGCATGACATCGGGAAGAAGAAGTTTGATGAATATCATGACATCATCAAAAATGGCTGGGTATTAACCTTAGGCTTATCGATTTTTTTCGCCACGGCGGGGATTTTCCTTATCCCTTATTTATTTGCCTTCATGGGCGCAACCGATGAAACCTTGCGCTTAGGCATTCAATACACCCAAACGATTTATTTGGGGGCCATTTTCTTTGCGTTTAATTATCTGATGAACGGTATCTTGAGTGCTGAAGGCAACACGAAACCCTTCCGCAATTTCTTAATCTTAGGATTCTTTTTAAATATCCTATTAAATCCATTATTTATTTTTGGCTGGTTTGGCCTGCCTGAACTTTCCACCCTTGGAGTCGCCTTGGCGACGGTGATCGTCCAAGCCACGGGTACCGTCTATTTATTTACTCAGTTGTTGAAATCCGACTATTTCGAATGGGCCAAGTTCAAAGCCGCCAAGCTCTCTTGGCGTTTTCAAGGCTTAATCACCCAACAAGCCATCCCCGTGTCGCTTTCCAACGCGACCATCGCTTTAGGGGTCTTTGTGATCAATTATTTTGCTGTGCTATATGGCGGCGATGCGGCGGTGGCTGCGTATGGCGCAGCGTTAAGGATTGAACAACTGCTCTTTTTACCCACCATCGGCCTCAACATCGCAGCGCTCTCGATTGTCGCCCAAAACTATGGGGCTAAAGCCTATGACCGGATGCGAGAAACGATTAAAAAAACGGGCATTATTGGCCTCGTCATCATGGGAACATCCATGGTTATTATCTTTATTATGGCCCCCATCTTAATGCCTCTTTTTATCGACGATACCAGCGTGATTGAGATCGGTGTGAGTTACTTGCGGATCGCCACGGTTGGATTTACGTCGTATATCTTTTTAAATATTTCCGTCTCCACCTTACAAGCAATTAAACGCCCAGGTTTTTCCGTGGTTATCGGGGTGTACCGCCAGATTTTCCCAGCGGCCATCTTTTATCTATTGGGCGGGGTATTAGGGTACGGAGTCTCCGGGGTTTGGTGGGGCATTGTCATCGTCAATTGGAGTGCCGTATTCATCTTGGTTCCATACACGCTTTTCCGCTTTAAACAAGCGACAAATCCCGAGTAAAAAGGCCCGTTTTATCTTGACATGCAGAAGGCCTTAAGATACAATGTTTTTTGCAGCTGTGGAGGATTAGCTCAGTGGGAGAGCACTTGCTTGACGTGCAAGGGGTCGATGGTTCGAATCCGTCATTCTCCACCACCTGCGAGTGTGGCGGAACTGGTAGACGCGCATGGTTGAGGGCCATGTGGCCGCAAGGCTGTGGGGGTTCAACTCCCCCCATTCGCACCAATTTAGATACCTGAGGGTGTCTTTTTTTTGGCCAAAAAAAAGCCACCGCAATGGGTGGCTTTTCACATTTATAAGGCTTCGATGGTTTTTAAGTACTCTTGGATGGGTTGATTGCCGACGAGTTCGTGTTCATCGTTGATGATGATTTTTGGGACGCCGGATACATTGAATTTTTGGGAAAGTTCGCCAAAGGTTTGCGCTTCGATCATTTCACTTTCAATGTGTGGATGACTCATTGCTAAACGGTGTGCATTGGATACCGCCCCGGGGCAGTGGGGGCACGATAATGTCACAAAGACTTTAATATTAACGGGTTTATCCAGTTTATCTAAACGGGAGCCGATGGTTTCAGCTAAGCCAAAATCAATGCCGGACATATCCATCAGGGCCGATAAGAATGAATTGATTTCATGCCCGGCAGGGATGCCGTTAAATTTGACGCCTTTGTAGGTGTCTTTTTTGTCAAGCATGACAAAACTTGGGGTCATGGTCACGCCGTATTCTTCGGCAAGAGCTGCGTCTTTATTTAGATCTTTTTCGACTAGGGTGAGTTTGTCGGTTAAGGCGGCCACTTCACTTAAGAGCTGACGCGTTTCTTGGCACGTATTACACGCCCCTTCTTGGGTGAAAAGAACCATCGTAACCGATTCTTTCATCGGGTTTAAATATTCTTTAACTTGTTTGGTAACTTCTTCATTCAATAATTTTTCCATGTTTATCTCCTTAATTTTTATGATGCATTAAATATTGGGTGGCTGCCAGCGCCGCAACGGCGCCTTCCGAGGCAGAAATGATGATTTGTTTGTATGGTTGTGTGGTGACATCACCCGCCGCATAGAGGCCAGGGAGTGATGTTTCTTGATCGCGTGATACAATCACTTCACCTTGTTCATTTAAGTCCACAAGACCTTTGAGCAAGTCACTTTTGGGGATATTACCGATTTCCACAAACATACCATCGGCCTCAATGACCCGTTCTTTACCGGACGGTTTATCTAAGACTCTAACCCCGCGCATTTTCGTATCTCCGAAAATTTCTAGAATTTGCGTCTCTAAATTGATTTCCAGGCCCTCGATATTTTTGAACTGATCAAGAATGATCTGATCGGCGCGCCACTGTGATCGGTGAACCACGGTAATTTTGGACGCCCACGCCGCGAGGTCAACCACGGATTCAGCGGCACTATTACCCCCGCCTGCGACAATGACGTGTTCATTTTTGAAGAACGGCGCATCACAGGTGGTGCAGTAAGATACCCCTTTATTCGCAAATTCTTCTTCACCCGGAACGCCGAGTCTCCTTGGCGCCCCGCCCGTTGCATAAAGGACGGTCTTAGCGGTGTAGACTTCATTGTTATCTAAGGTAATGTGAAAATCATCGGGTTTTTCCAATTTGGTGACCAGGTGTCCAGTTTTAATGGGTACACCGAGTTCTAAGACATGATGGTGGAACGCTTCAGAAAGCTTCCCGCCCGTCGTATGCTCTATTCCGATATAATTGTCTACTTCACTGGTATTGTGAAGTTGTCCGCCTATTTCTAAAGAAAAGACGGCCACTGATAATCCTTTACGGATGGCATATAGTGCGGCATTCATGCCCGCTGGGCCGCCCCCAATGATCGCAAAATCAAAATGTTTTTGCGATTCAAAAAGTGATTGTTTGGATTGAGTCTCAACAGCAAAATCAAACATAGTGTCTCCTTTCTACCGGCCTTTGATGACTAAATTGAGGGCTTCTTTAAGCGTCTCTTTATCGAGGTCCGATTCAAAATTTAAGGCCTGTAAAATATTATCCGCAGTCAGCACGCCAATCGCTTTATCAATACTCGACCGTATGGCTTTGAGTTGCGTAATAATATCTTCACACGCAAGATCGTTTTCCATCATATTTAAAACGCCGCTCATTTGGCCTTGCGCGCGCTTAATACGATTTTTAATATTTTGGTCACATATCATATTGTTTCTCCTATAGTTTATAACCGTTGTGATTATACCCCATAGGGTATATAATTGCAACTGTAAAACATCTAGCAATCTCAAAGTTATTTACTTGTAGTCTGTGACTTAGAAGCATATAATATAGATGAAAGAAGGGATACTTATGAAAAAACTATTTCTAGCATTCACACTTTTAGCGGTTTTCTTTTTAGCTGCGTGTGCAGAACCTACTTTATCCAATGAAACCCCGACGTATGATCCTCAAGATGCCTCCACCTTCATTACGGTGGACATTAATCCATCCATCACGTTTACTCTCGATGAAGACGGCGTGATTACCGGATATGTCCTATCGAATGAAGATGCCGAAATTGTGGCAGCGGACTTAACCTTTATTGGGTTGACTTACGATGACGCGTTAGCATTGTTCCTAGACGCCGCCATTGAAACCGGCTACGTCGATGTTACTCGGACCGATAATGTCGTCGTTGTCACCATTACACAAGAAGCGGAAGCGGGTTACGAAGCCTTCCAAAACGAAGTGCAAGCAAAAATTGCCGAGCACTTAAGTACCAGTGGTATTCAAGCGGCTGTTGAAAATGGTGCAGAGTACTACGAAGACATCCGTGAGCAAGCTGAAGCCAACGATGTATCCGTCGGTCGAATTATCCTGATTCGTGCCGCCATGCGAAACGATGAGACACTCACCTTTGAAGCGGCCTTAGAAACCGATCCGGAAGTGCTCACAGAAAAGTTACAAGCTGATTTCCAATCGCGCTTTGACGCTTACAAAGCCGAACGTGAAGAAGAAGCCTCTGTAATCAAAGAAGAAATCAAAGCCTTAGTCGAAGCACGCATCGCCGAATACGACGCGGCGGTCGAAGCGGGTGAAATAGTGCCCCCGGAATCGCGCGAAGAATTAAAAGATCAACTTGTTGAACAATTTAGGCAGTTCAAAGAGGAACTTGAAGCACTTCGTGAATCCAACCAATCGGAATAAAAAATAGTTTAATAAGCATACCAAATGGTATGCTTTTTTTGTGCAATGTGCCTAAATTTTTTTTCAAATAAATACTTTGTAAGCGTTTCTATTTGTAATGTTTAATCGATAGGAGTACAATAAATGTATCTTTATAATATATCAAGGAGGAACAAATGACAGGTTTAAGCAGCTTAGCAGTATGGCAATTTGAAGTTGTGCAACATGTTTTAACCTTTGGATTTGCTGCTATGGGGGCAGCACTTCTTTATTTCGTATTAACCATTAAAAATAACGCACCAAGATATCGTCCTTCCAGTGTACTTTCTGGTGTCGTTATGGTATCAGCGTTCTTACTCTTATTCTTACAATCCCAAAGTTGGGCCGATGCATTCGTCTTAGAAGGTAGCCAATATGTGGCTTCTGGCGAAAGCACTTTCACCAACGGATTCCGTTACTTGAACTGGTTGATTGATGTCCCACATCTTCTCATCCAAATTCTTTTCGTAGCTGGGATTGCAGGTGCCGCATTTAAGAAATACTTAGTGCGTTTCACCGCCAGTGGGTCACTCATGATCATTACTGGTTACATTGGTCAGTACTATGAACCAGGCCGTGGCGCTGAAACTGATATCACTATGTGGATCGTCTGGGGTGTCATTTCAACACTCTTCTACATTTGGGTATTAGTCCTCATTACACAAGTGATTAAAGAAGGCCGTGCTAATATGAAAGGCAGCAAAGCAGAACCACTCTTCGCCGCCATCTTACCTTTATTCTATGTGGCATGGACCATCTACCCAATCGCTTACGTAATGCCTTTATTCGGTGGCTCAGCTTCCGAAGTAGCAGCCTTAGCGATTGTCGCACAACAAGTGCTTTACACCATCGCCGACGTGACATCCAAAATCTTCTATGGAGTTATGCTTAATGTTTCATCGACATGGCTCTCTGAAGAACAAGGATACGTGGAAGCGTAAATTAAATATTTGTTCAAAAAACCAACCTTTCGGGGTTGGTTTTTTTTTGGATTTTTTCAGATTATATTCACTAAAAGTGATATGATAAAAAAGACGAAAAAATTCAAGGAGTAAACCGATGCGCGTAGCCATTGGAGGTATGATTGCCTCAGGAAAAAGTACATTAGTTAGAAAACTTGGCGCTGCTTTAGATGTGCCATTTATGGATGAATTTGCGAAAGAAGACCCGGTTTTTAATACCTTGCTAAAATGGTTGTATGAAGGCATGGATGATGTTGAAATGCTTCTGCAAATATATTTCCTCCATAAACATTGGAAAACCCAAAAAACCTATGATGATAATGTCATCATCGATCGTCATATGATCGAACACTGGCTGTTTGCCCAAAAAAATATCCAAGATAAGACCATTAAAAACTTTTACAATGGCGTCTTCAGTGCCTACATGAATGACGTCAAAGCGATTGATTTGTATATCATATTAGATGTCAGCTGGGACACGTTTGAAGATCGGTTAAAAAAACGGGGTCGCCAACAAGAAATTGATAATTTTGATGCCAACATTCCTTACTTCAAGACGTTGCTGAAAGATTATGTCAAACTCTTAGAGGCCCAGTGCCTCATTCACGATGTGCCGTATGTGATTGTTGATGCCAATCAAGATGACAAAACCGTGATGGACGTTGCCTTGTCTCATATCAAGGCACTAAACAAATAGACTTAAAAACGGCCATTGGGTCGTTTTTTTTATGCCTTAGAATGCTATAATAATGCCCGATGAGTTTAATCGATTTGAAAGACGTAACTTTTAATTATGATGGGACTGCGCTCCTTGAAACCATAACCGCACGTTTACTTCCGGGTGAGCATGTGGTTTTACTTGGTCCCAATGGAACGGGGAAATCGACCTTGGTCCGGCTTTTAATGCATCAGCTCACCCCCGATTCCGGTCTAATTACCTTTCATCCCCACAAAGTCTTTAAAGCCTTGGATCAACATTTAGTATTACCCAAAGATGAAACGGTCATTCATTATTTATCCGGCGTTTACCAAGAATTTTTTGATTTAGAAAAACGGATGCACCAGTTATATGACGAGGCTGCCCGTGCAGATGCGGACATTCAATTAAAAAAAATCAGCCAAGCCAGTCGGATTCAAGAAACACTCAATGATTCTCAGTTTTATCAGTATCAAACCGAAATCTTAAAAGTCATTACGGGTTTAGGCTTAGAGGCTTCGGTCTTAGAACAAACCATTGGAACCTTATCGGGTGGCATGCGCTCAAAAGTCAAACTCTCTGAAATACTATTGTCAAATGCCGACATTATGCTCTTGGATGAACCCTCAAACTTTTTAGATGAAGGCCAAGTCGATTGGCTATTAAAATATTTAAAACGGTTGCCCAATGCGTTTATCGTCGTGACGCATGAATCCCGGATTGCCGAAGAAATCGCCACGACGATATGGGCGCTTGAACAAAAATCCATTCAAGTTTACCGGGGAGATTACAGCTTTTACCTCAAAGAACGCACGTTAAGAGCCGAGCAACATCAAAAAGCCTTTAAAGCCCAACAAAAATACATCGCAAAAACGGAAGAATTCATTGCCAAAAACATCGCCCGAGCCAAAACGACCAGGCGCGCTCAAAGTCGACGCAAACAACTGGCTAAACTCGAACGCATTGATCCCTTAGAAAAAGCGAAAGCCTATGATTTTTCCTTTCCCATGGCCGCCCCTACGGGCGAAAAGGTGTGTGTGATTAACGATCTATCCATTGGGTATGACTCAGCGCTGGTTGAACCCATTACCCTCACCATTCGGCGCGGCGAAAAATGGGCGATTACCGGTGAAAATGGGGTCGGGAAAACCACATTGATTCGGACCATCATGAATCAACACTCTGCGTTAGAAGGCTTAGTGACTTGGATTGACACGGCCCAGGTTAATTATTTTTCTCAAGACCATCACCTAGACCCTGCCTTAAATCCTTATCAAATCGTCCAAAGTCATTTCCCAGAGTATGACCGAAAAAAAGTCTACGCAACGCTCGCCCGGTTTGGCATCCGCAATGATAAAGCGTTAAGACCGATTAAAACCCTCTCGGGGGGCGAACAATCCAAAGTGCGCCTCGCCTTACTTTGGCCGGTCAAAAGCAATGTATTCATCTTAGATGAACCGACGAACCATTTGGATGTGGCAATCAAAGAAGCACTCAAAGAAGCGCTTATTGCCTATGAAGGCACCTTGATTCTCGTCTCACACGAACGCGATTTTTATGAAGATATTTGTCCCATCGAACTTCAACTAGAAAAGGCCAGTCTATGAGTGAGCTTAAGGTCATTGAAAAAACTAAATCCCCCATTTCCAAGACGGATTTGGTGGAAGATTTAAAAGCCTTGGGACTATCCCCGGGCGACTCAGTCATGGTTCATGTGAGTTTAGCCAAAATCGGCTGGATCATTGGCGGTGAGCGAACGCTCATTGAAGCCTTAATGACGGTGATAAGCGAAGAAGGCACACTCGTGATGCCTTCTCAAACGGGCAATCTATCCGATCCCGCTATGTGGGAAAATCCCCCTGTTCCTGTGGAATGGGTCGAAAAGATTAAAGCGCATATGCCGGCCTATGATCCCTTAAAAACCCCGGCTTATGGCATCGGCCGGGTGGCCGAATACTTTAGGACGTATCCAGGAGTGAAGCGCTCAAGTCATCCCCGAAGTGCCTTTGCAGCTTGGGGGAAAAAGGCAGAAGCCATCCTACATCCGCATCACCCAGGGCATGCGTTTGATGAAGAGAGTCCATTGCACCGGATGTATCACGCTGATTTCAAACTATTAATGATTGGGACACACTATGACACTCTAACAGCCCTTCACTATGCCGAGAGTCTAGTGGCTACGAAAAAAAGTGAAAAAGAACTTTACTATGTCAACACCCAAGCAGGCGCTAAAATCCGTTACGTGTGGGACTATCATTATTCCACGGAAACTTTTCAAGGATGTGGCCGTGCATTTGAAAAGGAACAAACACTCCATAAAGGCATGGTGGGCCAAGCCGATAGTCGTTTGATTTCCATGCGTGAAATCATTGACTTTGCGGAAAGGTATATGACGACCCATTCGATAAATTAAAAACTTTATAATTAAGGCGCTTTCATCGCTCAAATCCTACAAATTGTACTTGGGATTATGCTATAATGTTAAAAGATGTAATACATATATTAATTAGAAAGTGGTGACATCATGAGTGACTCGCAACCTGCGTTTGTCAGCCGAGCTATTACCGGTAAAAAACTGCTCTATTTAGAGGCCGCCTTAGGGGTTATTTTAGCTGCATCCTTTATGATTTTTGGGTGGTATGTCTTAGTAATCGCGGGGCTTTCCATCGCCCTTAGTGTAGGGGTTGATTATGTCTTTGCCCGTACTAAAAAGAAAAAAATCGATGAAGGTTGGCTTGTCTTCCCTTTACTTTATGCGTTAATGCTTCCCCCCAGTGCGCCATTGTGGATGGCCGGAGTGGGCGTTGTATTCGGAAATTTATTTGCCAAACAATTATTCGGTGGTTACGGAAAAACCATTTTCCATCCCGCCGCTGTAGGGATTATGTTTTTAATGATTTCGTTTCCAGCTTTAATCTTTGGGTGGTATGACCCCCAAACATTTGGTTGGTTTAATCCATTCTCCCAAAGTTCACTTGATGCCTTAGCACCTGTGATGCCGCTGCATCAGATTAATGCGAGTGGATCGACATTTTATCCTTTGAGTGATTTAGTATTAGGGTTTGTACCGGGCAACACCGGGGAAACCTTCGGACTATTACTCATTGGCTTAGGTGCCATTTTAGCCTTCTTAAAAGTCATTGATTGGCGCTTACCGGTGTCGATCTTAGTCAGTTATATCGTGACTGCTGGGATATTCGAACTCTTCGGCGCGACCGGGGGGACGATTCCTTCAGTGTTTACGGGCTCATTACTTTTTGGGGCCATATTCATTGCCAGTGACCCTGTCCATGCCCCTGTGAATAAAAAAGCCATATGGCTGTATGGGGCCGGCGTCGCCTTCATCACCTTTATCATTCGCTATTTTGCGACGTTTGCAGAAGGCTTTATTTTTGCCATCATCATTATGAGCGCCGTGGGGGCTCTCATTGATGCATGGCTAACAGGTAAGGAGGAAGCGGCATGAACCGAATTTTAAAAATTATGGGATTTGTCGTGGCGATGGGGGTTATCACATCGACCTTGCTCATTGGCATGGACGTCTTGACCTCAGAGCGTATCACGCGCAACGAAGAAGCGTTATTACAATCTAAAATATTAGATGCGTTTGAAATCCAATATAACACCTCAAATATATATGACACGTTCACCGCGAACGTCGAAAAAGTGGAACTCACCATCGATGGGGTGGATGTTCCAGTCTACCGTAACCCAGACACAGGAAGCATCAGCTTTGAAATTGAAGGCGGTGGTGTATGGGGACCGATCATTGGTGTTTTAACACTTAACGAAGATCTTCGAACCATTGAAAATATCGGCATCCTTGCCCAACAAGAAACCCCGGGCCTCGGTGGCCGGATTGTTGAAATTCCCTACCTCGCAAAATACGAAGGGGTCGTGTTTGACCCCATCGTTGAAGTATTAAAAGAAGGCGCAAGCGCACCCAATCAAGTCGATGCGATTACCGGAGCAACTTCAACATCCAGTGCGTTCCAAACCATTCTAAACGATAGTTATGAACAAGTTATACCGGCGTATCAAGCCACACTCGGAGGCGAATAATGCGAAAGTTTTGGATAAAGATTCAATACACAAAATGGTTTAACATCACCAAAGATGGCTTATTCAAAGAAAACCCCATTGTCGTGGCTGTACTGGGGATTTGTTCAGCCTTAGCCGTGACCAACCGTGTGGAGAACGCGATTGCCATGGGTCTTGCCGTTACATTTGTGGTCACGGCCAGTTCCTTGGTGGTCTCCATGGTCCGTAAAGTGATTCCTGCCCGGGTCCGTATGATCACTTACATGGTGATCATTTCGGCTTTTGTGATCATGGTGCAAATGTTTTTAGAAGCGTATTTCCCGGTGATTGCCGCAGCGCTCGGAGCGTATTTGGGCTTAATCGTCACCAACTGTATCGTCATGGGACGCGCCGAAGCCTTTGCCGTTAAAAATCCGATGAAGTATACGTTCTTTGATGGCATTGCCAACTCTTTGGGTTATACCTGGATTTTAATCGCGGTGGCGATTATCCGTGAAGCCTTAGCCTTTGGAACCATCCTTAACTTCCGTGTTATGCCAGAAACCTGGGTGAACTGGACCGTTATGGCCTTAGCCCCTGGTGGATTCTTCGTCCTCGGCTTAATCATTTGGGGCGTCCGTGAATGGGCCCAAAACTTTGAAGTGGCAGCGGAATAGGGGGTAGATGATGATTAATTTAATTGAAGTTTTTATTGAATCGGTCCTTTCTAGAAACATTGCCCTCATCTTTATTTTAGGGATGTGTCCACTCATTGCCATCTCGACGAATGTAAAAAATGCTAAAGGGATGGGCTTAGCCGTTATTTTCGTGGTCTTTTTAACCGCGGTCATTAACTACCCCATTTATTTATTGTTAGAAGCGACTGGGACTGAGCGTTTATCCATTTTAGTGTTCATCATTACCATTGCGACGACCGTTCAGTTTTTAGAAATCTTTATTGAAAAAGTATCTCCCAGAATGTATAACAACTTTGGATTATTTCTCCCCCTCATTACGGTGAACTGCGTCGTGTTAGCCGTGTCTCAGTTCTTTGTGAACCGGAGCTATAACTTTGCAGAAACCGCCACATTTTCACTCGGGGCCGGGATTGGCTGGGCCTTAGCGATTATCTTGATTGCGGCCATTCGTGAAAAAATGGAAAATCATTCCACCGTCCCAAGAGGCCTCGCCGGCCGCGGGATTGTATTCATCATCATGGGGATTTTATCCTTAGCCTTTATTGGCTTTACTGGACTCTCATTCTTTTAGGAGGAAACGATGGAACCGATTATTGTCATTAGCATCCTCATTGGCATGCTTGTCTTAATGAGTCTATTACTCGTTGCCGCCGAAACCGCCTTTGGCAACAGTGGTGAAAAAATATTAACGGTCAATGATTCCTTGCAAATTCCAATCAATGAATCAGATACCGCACTCAATATACTCTCTAAAAATCAAATATATATTCCTTCCGCGTGCGGAGGAAAAGCGACATGCGGGTTATGTAAAGTCAAAGTAACCGAAGGTGCCTTTGATCTTAAACCGACGGAAGAACCTTTCATTGGCCCGAAAGATGCGGCCAACGGCATCAGACTTTCTTGCCAAACCCGGATTGCTCAAGATACTAAAATTGAAATTCCCGAAAGTCTATTTGGCGCCAAAGAATACGACGTCGAACTGGCGGCCTTAGAAGACCTCACATATGACATCAAACTGGTCCGTTTTAAAATGATTAATCCGAAAACCTTGGATTTTCATCCCGGACAATACGCGCAGTTCATCATTCCTGGGGTGGAAGCGGTCCGGGCGTATTCCTTCGCGGGCGATGCGAAAGTCAAAGACCACGTGGAATTCTTAGTCCGTTTGGTCCATAAAGGGGTCGCCACGACCTTTATTCACGAAGTGATGCAACCGGGTGACCCGATGAAAATCACGGGGCCGTATGGCGACTTTTACTTAAGAGAAGAATCCGATCGCGATATTGTCTGTATCGCGGGGGGGTCGGGTAAAGCACCGATCCGCTCGATTCTTTACCGTTTAAGAGACCTCAATATGCCGCGTAAAGTTCGCTATTTCTTTGGGGCAAAAACCAAAAAAGATCTCTATTACACCGAAGAATTTGTTGAACTGCAAAAAGAATTTCCGAACTTTGAATACATTCCCGCTCTTTCAGAACCCTTACCGGAAGATAACTGGGACGGTGAAACCGGCCTCATTACCGATGTCTTAGACCGGATGACCGGTGACTTGGCAGGCTCGGAAGCCTACCTTTGTGGGTCCCCCGGGATGATTCATGCCTGCATCGCCGTCCTCAATAAACACGATCTCCCTAGAGAACATACCTATTACGACAGTTTTGCTTAAGCAATGGATCAAGCACTCCGAAACGGAGTGCTTTTTTTGTCCCACCGCCTACCTATGACATATCGTCATGATTGGAAGGGTTTGGGGGTAATTTATCAATGAAAACGCTTTTTTATGCGAAAAAAGATAAAAAAACTTGTCAAAAGGGCATAAAGAGTGGTATTTTATTCAAAAGACTTCACAAATTCCACAAGTCTTTTTACAACCTTATATATAAGCCCCGTGTTCAGGGATTATAGTGTAAGTAAAAAAGAGAGGAGAACACACAATGAAAAAAGTTTTATTAGCTTTATCGTTTCTCGTGCTTGTCGCAGGACTCGCAGCATGTGCTGGCGATCCAAGTGTTCCAACCATTTCAGGCACCGGAAATGCAACCTTAGAAGTGGGTGAAAGTTTTGATCCACTTGCTGGGGTTAGTGCTGACGATGAAAATGATGGTGATTTAACTTCGGATATCGAAGTTTCTGGGTCTGTCAATGTCAACGCAGCAGGCACGTATACACTTACGTATAGTGTCGAAAACTCTGAAGGTGAAAGCGTCTCAGTCACGCGGACTGTAACCGTTGAATCGGCTGAAGAAGAACCCGATGAGCCAGCGCTTGGCGATTTTGTTCCGGCCAGTGGCGTCTATGATTTCAAATTTGCTCCGGTTGATTTGAAACATCAATTCTTTGCCGCCGCAGAACGTTACTTAGTCACCAACCATATTGGTGGGATTCCCTTATGGGCCTCATCATCATTCAACTTATTCTCAGATCGTATGCAACTTCCAACCGAAGGCTATGACCCAGTTATGGGCTTTGGGATTGCTTACGCATCGATGAGTCAAGATGACTCTTCAGTCATTATGGATGATGGTCAAGCGGGTGAAGCCGGTGAATACACTTACCGTACGCGCCTCACTGAAAACCCAGCGACCCTTAACCAATGGATTTATGAAGATTCCATCTCCAGTGATGTCATCACGACATTCTTAGATGCGCTTTATTTCTTCAACTACAACTCTGATTTCTCAGGTTTCGAACTTCAACCTTCGATGGCCTCAGGCATGCCTACCCCATCGGATGCTCAAGAAGTCTTTGGGACTGAAGTGGCCAATGTATGGAGCGTCCCAGTTCGTGATGGACTTGTTTGGACCGATCATACAGGCGCTGAAGCCGGCGATATTACCGCTCAAGATTTCTTAGATACCTATAAACTTGCCGTGGATAACGGTTGGTTCCGTGCGATTTCCGGCGGTGGTGACTTCTTGAACCCAGCGCAAGAAATCGTCAACATGCAAGAATACGTTGACGGTGATGCAGAATGGGATGAAGTCGGTATCTCTGTGGAAGGCAACAACATTGTCTTTGAATTTGTCCCACTCATGAGTGAATGGAACGTCATTTACTGGTTATCCGGTTTCGTCATGACCCCAATCAACTTAGACCTTTATGAAGAAGTCGGTGACGAATACGGAACGAGTGCTGAAACGACTTCCTACAGTGGCCGTTTCTATCTTGAAACCTATGAAGCTGACCGGATTTTACGACTCAAAGAAAACCCTAACTTCCACGATCCTAACCGGACATTCTATACCGGGTATACGTTCGAAGTTATTAACGATGCTGACATCGCATTCCAAAGCTTTATTACAGGTCGTTTAGATGCGACTGGACTTCCTGCATCACGGTTTGATGAATATCAATCCTACCCAGGAATCCGCTTTGCTCCAGGGGCTACCGTATTCCGTATGAACATTAATGCACACGGTACTGTCGAATCGCAAAGAGAACAATTCCCTGATTCAACCTTAATCCCTGAACCGATTCTTGCGTATGAAGACTTCCGTAGCGCGTTATACTTCGGTATTAACCGTCAAGAACTTGCAGTCGACGTTCAAAGAACCGCTGAACCTGCGCAGTTCTACTTCACACCTGCATACTTAGTTGATCCAGCCGGTGGGGTTCCATTCCGTGATACCGAATATGGTGCCACAGTCTTAGAGGGCCTTTCACCATCCACGCAAGGATACAACCCTGATGCCGCTAAAGCATTCTTTGACAGTGCCGTTGAAGACGCTGTCGCCGCAGGCGATTATGCTGAAGGTGATGTGATTGAACTTCAACTCGTTATCCAAGCAAACTCTCAAGGATCAGAACTCGGTGCGGAGTACATCGAAGCTGAACTCGAAGAACTGTTTGTTAATGAGGAGCTAGACATTAGTATTGATATCGTAATCCAAGCCGAACCATTCCCAAATAACTACTTTAACTTCATCATTCCTGGTGAAACGGACATGGGCTTCGGTGGTATCTCAGGTTCAACCTTAGATGCCGCAGGATTCTTAGATACCTTTAACTCATTGAACACATCTGGCTTTACCCTGAACTGGGGCGATGACTTTGACACGACTCAAGCAAACATTGAGCTTGAATATGTCAACCCATCCACCGGTGAAACGCTCCGTGAAATCTTCTCCTTCGATGCCATTCAGCGGTTACTCACCTCTGAAGTTGAACTTGAAGATGGAATGGTAGTCGAGTAAACCATCCCATTGCTTTACTGAACTGAATATAATGAACGACCAAATGCAAGCCCATTCGGGTTTGCATTTGGTTCATTATGTTTTAAGTAGTTCCATTGTTGAAATATTTGCTGTTTAAACCATCGATTTTGTATGATTTAATCATCAAATGTTTCAATTTTTAATCTAAAAATAAGGATGATGTGAATGTTACGATATACAATGATTCGAACCGTTTGGGTATTTATCATTTTAGTGACCATTCTTTCTATCAATTTTATATTGCTTAAGAATGCGCCCGAATACCCTCCCACGATTGAAGAACAGCGAGAAATTTACTATGCGCGTCAAGTTTCCGATGGTTATATGACCATCGAGTTAGAACGCGATCCTGAAATGGTTGAAATCATTCGCCAAGAGCTTAGAGAACCTGCTGCAAGCGATGAATATACCTTGGTTCGCAACGCGTGGTATCGAGATGAAGGCGATCAATTTAGAATTTATAAACCGGTGCCCTTGATTAATCAATATTTCAATTGGGTCCGGAATATCGTAACGGAATGGAACTGGGGGGTATCGACCCGGGTGCAAGCCAATGTCCCTGTTTTTGACATCTTGCTCTCGCGGATTCCAGTGACTTTCCAGTTAAACATTGTTGCGTTACTCTTTTACATTCCCATTGGGTTTGCCCTGGGAATTCTTGCGGCGCTTAGAAAAAATAGCTTTTTGGATAACTTTATCTCTGTGGCGGTCATGATTCTGATCTCGCTTCCGAGTTTTGTGACCATGACGTTCCTGGTCTTGGTCTTTGGTTATGGGCTAGGATGGCTTCCCGTCCAATTCCCACCGGCCGATGTTACGGGGTCCATTCGTTACACAGCCTTTGTGCTTCCCGTACTCGGTTTATCGTTCGGTGCTCTGGCTTCACTCACCCGGACATCTCGGGCGGAGCTTTCTGAAGTGTTAACATCTGAATTCTTACTCTTAGCAAGAACCAAAGGACTTTCCCAAACTCAAGCCGTTTTAAGACATGCAATGCGTAATTCGATGGTGCCCTTAGTGCCTGGGATTATTGCATCCTTTGTCGGACTTTTATCGGGATCAGTCATCATCGAAGTCATCTATTCCATTCCAGGGACGGGCCGCATATTCATTCGCGCCATGACCCAGAACAACTATGATTTCAACTTAATCTTAGGCATTACAGCATTTTATACGGTGATCAGTCTATTTGCGATACTGCTTGTCGATTTGTCGTATGGGCTGGTTGATCCTAGAATTCGTATGGGGGCTCGCAAATAATGAACGAAAAAAATACGAATCCAAACGTAGACAAGGAAAAACTACAGTTCGTCCAACGGGATGAAAAAATATTTGATAAAAAGTTTGAAACTAAACCCGTTGGTTACTTCAAAGATGCGATGATTCGGTTTGTCAAAAATAAAACCAACGTGGTTGCGACCGTTATCTTATTTACGCTGATCACCTTATCCATCTTAATTCCCACATTCACGAACAAAAACTTTACTGAATTAGAACCTCGAATGGCTTTTTTGCCTCCCCGTGTCCCGATTGTTGAAAACTTTGGAGTCCTTGACGGTAATGTTTATATTGAAAATCAACAAGTTTTACCCGAAACCATAGATCCAGAAACCGGGTTAGGAGTCCCCAATCAAACCCGCTATCCATCCGAATACATTGTTATGGATACGTTGGTCAATTACGAAATTGGCTGTTCAGAAATTACGGAAAACTGTATGGGTGGTTTGGTCAATTTTGCGAACCGTGAAACGGATAGTGCTTCGACCTTTAAAGCCCCGGGAAGCTTTTTCCCCGAGCTTGATTCAAATCCAACGATTACGATTAACGTTTCTGAAGTTCAACTTGCTGAAGGCTCTTCATTCAGTGTGTTAGTGAATGACGGCACGGGAAACTATGTCAGTATTGGCGAAGTGGAAGAAGCCGGAGAAGTGACTTTTTCGGTGCTTGATGCCATAGAAAATCCCGATGATCTGTTCTTTTATCCCACAGAATTAAGACTGTTATTTGAAAATTCAGATCAAAGTGATTATGTACGATTAGAAAATGTTCTTTTCACATTCGATGGTGCGGAAGAACCTTTAGTGGATGCATCAGGATATGATTTAGCGAGGTTTGAAACGCTCGATGGAACGGGTCGTCTCACCCGTTTTGAAGCCACCATTACGATGTCGAGTTTTGAGTTTGATGCGTATGGGGCTGCCCTCGGTGATTACCGTATTGCCAACTTCTCCAAATCCGAATACGAAAAAATCGTCGAAGCCAATAGTGGTAGCTGCAATGTCATTGAAAATCCAGATAATCCGGATGGATGGTATTTAGATGAAGGCTGTCCGGTCCGTGAAGTCATCAGAACATCTGAGGCTGTAGTAGTCGATGGGGTCGAATACGTCTCCTATGAAGTCATTATGAATTATGGGCTTTATGCCGGGTATGATACCGTGCCTTATTATTTGGCCGGAACGACCAATACGGGTCGGGATCTATTTAACCTAGCGTGGGTCGCCCTGAGAACTTCATTACTGATCGGGGTTTCCGCCGCCCTTGTCAATATTACGATTGGGATTATCTATGGCGCCATTTCTGGATATTACGGCGGTAAAGTCGATATCTTGATGGAGCGTTTCTCAGAAATTATTGCCCGAATTCCTTTCCTTGTGGTCTTAGCCATTGCCGTGGCTTACATCGGACCGGGGATTACGACGTTATTTATTGTCCTCATAGTCTCGGGGTGGATTGGCGTCGCCTCGGTCACCCGGACGCAATTTTACCGGTATAAAGGCCGAGAATATGTCTTAGCCTCCAGAACCTTGGGTGCTAAAGATAACCGACTCATTTTCCGTCACATTTTACCGAATGGGATTGGGACGATTATCACCGCCAGTATTTTATCCATTCCCCTAGTTATTTTTACAGAGTCGACATTATCGTACTTAGGATTTGGAATCGGCCATGGTCAGTCGTTTAGTATTGGCCCAATTACATTCTCTGGCGTATCCATCGGGGTATTACTCGCCGATGGTCGGGCTGAGATTGTCAGTCGTCCGTATCTTACGATTTGGCCGGCCGTGATTATATCCATCTTAATGATTACCTTTAACTTGTTTGGTAACGCCCTGCGCGATGCCTTTAATCCATCCTTGAGGGGGTCCGAATAATGCCTGATGTAAAATTATCTGTCAAAGACTTGAGTATCTCCTTTAAAACGCCTCAAGGCCCGGTCCGCGCCGTACGTGACATCAGTTTTGATCTCTATCAAAGAGAAACGCTCGCCATTGTCGGTGAATCCGGATCCGGTAAATCTGTCACCAGTCGTTCGATTATGGGCATTTTGGCCGGTAACGCGACGATTGATAGTGGGTCGATCATCTATGAAGATGAAGACCTCACAAAAATCCGTGAGGAGGACTTTCATAAACTCCGGGGGAATAAACTCGGAATGATTTTCCAAGATCCCCTTTCAAGTCTCAATCCCATCATGAAAATTGGGAAACAAATCACCGAAGGGATGGTCGTCAACGGGAAGCATCTTAAAAACAAAATTAAAGCTAAATCTCACCCTGAACGCCGTAAATATCTCAATTTAAAAGATGAACTTGCGAAAGAAAAAGAAGCATTGGCGTCAGCCCTTGCAGCCATCAAAGAATCCGGTGATGGCGATGCTTCCGCACTTAAGAGTGCATCCGCCGCCAAGCAGGCTACTTTGAAAAAACAAGTGGCCGAGGCTAAAGCGGCGTATCAAGCCGCCAAAAAAGCGGCCAAAAAAGAAGTTGATCAAGAGTGGGCCGCTAAAAAAGCGGAATACGCGGAGAAAATTGCGGCCGTTAAAGCCAAAATGAGCAGTGCCAGTGGCGAAGAGAAAAAAGGCTATCGCGCTGAAATCAGTGACCTTAAAGAAGAACTTGCGCGTTACAAACAAGTCACGCAAAAAGAAGCCCGCGAACGGGCCCTTGAAGTCATGAATGAAGTGGGAATTCCAGAACCCGAAAAAAGATTGAAACAATATCCGTTCCAGTTTTCCGGCGGGATGCGTCAGCGAATCGTCATTGCGATTGCCTTAACAGCCAATCCCGATTTACTGATTTGTGACGAACCCACGACGGCGCTGGATGTGACCATTCAAGCGCAAATCTTAGAGCTGATTAATCGGTTGAAAGAAGAACGTGATTTAACCGTCATCTTTATTACCCACGATTTAGGGGTTGTGGCCAATATGGCAGACCGCGTGGCTGTTATGTATGCCGGTAAAGTCGTCGAAATTGGAACCAGTGAAGAAATTTTCTACAATCCCAAACACCCATACACGTGGGCGCTTCTTTCATCGATGCCTGATTTATCTTCGAGAGACCGTCTCTTTAGCATTCCAGGGACACCGCCCAATATGCTTTATCCCCCAAAAGGGGATGCCTTTGCGGATCGCAATGAATACGCAATGGCCATTGATTTCGAAGAACAACCGCCGTATTTCAAAGTATCAGATACCCACTATGCGGCGACCTGGCTTCTCCATAAAGATGCCCCTAAAGTGAAACCTCCTCAAGTCATTCAAGATCGAATTAAAGCCATGAAACAACGCTCTAAAGATTCTACGCAAAGTGAGGCACGCAACTAATGGCAGAGACAATATTAAGCGTACGCAATCTAAAGCAGCATTTTACCACTGGAATCGGCCGCAATAAACTTGTAGTTAAAGCCGTGGATGATGTCTCGTTTGACATCCAAAAAGGGGAAGTTTTTGGCCTCGTGGGTGAATCAGGCTGTGGAAAAACCACCACCGGACGGACCATCATTAAACTGTATGAACCCACCGATGGTGAAGTGTATTTCTTAGGCAATCGCATCAGTGCGGGCACCGTGGGACTTAAACAACAAATTAAAGACGAAAAACGAAACGCCGCCCAAGAAATCGCTGAACTCAAACAAGCGATGGCGTCTGAATTAGAAAGCGCCAGCGAATCTGACAAAGCCAAAGTCCAAGCGACGTATCAAGAAAAAATCAAAGCCGTTGAACTGAAGCGTGATGCGGTCGTGAAAAATCTTAAACGCGACATTCCCAAGCGTAAAGAAGACACGGCCCAAGATGACCGTGAAATTCTTAACAAGATGCAGATGATTTTCCAAGACCCGATTGCCTCGTTAAATCCTCGGATGACCGTCAAAGAAATCATCGCAGAGGGACTGCGCATCGCGGGTGAGAAAAAAGAAAAAGTCATTCAAGAAAAAGTGAATGATGTTTTAGAAACCGTCGGGCTGCTCCCTGAGCACGCCAGCCGCTATCCCCATGAATTTTCTGGGGGTCAACGTCAACGAATTGGGATTGCGCGCGCGTTAGTGGTTAATCCTGAATTCATCATTGCCGATGAGCCCATCAGTGCCCTCGATGTTTCCATTCAAGCCCAAGTCATCAACTTACTCAATGACTTACGGAAAGATTTTGGCATCACCATTTTATTCATTGCGCACGATTTGTCGGTCGTGAAATATTTCGCCGACCGGATTGGCGTGATGTATTATGGGAAACTCGTTGAACTGGCTGATAAAGATGAACTCTTTAAAAACCCGCTTCATCCGTATACTAAATCCCTGCTTTCCGCCGTCCCGCTTCCCGATCCTGAATATGAGCGCGGCCGTCAACGGATTAAATATGACCCTACCGTGCACGATTACTCCAGTGATTTACCGGAATTGCACGAAATTAAAAAAGGCCACCTCATTTATGCCAACCAAGCAGAAATCGCGGCCTACAAACAAGAGCTTAAGTGAGTTATCGCCTTAAACGCATCATCAAACTCGTCATCATATCCCTTTCGTTTACCGCCTTATGGATTTTCACACTCGGCCGCAGTGTGCCTAGAATTCAGGCCATCTCCGATGGGTTATTTATCGTCGGGTTACTCCTATTTTTTTGGGGACTCATTACCTTGACCCGCGCCAGCAATATTTTTCTTTCCACCAACTATATCTTTAAGCTGGTGTTTAGACGAAATTTTCGCGCTGTGACTTACCACGATTACATGTCCGAGAGAGAAGTCAAAGCCGATAACGAAGGCGCTTGGCATAATTTTCTTGTGGGACTTTCGTACTTAGTAATCTCCTTTACCATCGCCAACGTCATATTATGAAAAAGACCAGACACATGTCTGGTCTTATTTTTTTGGAAACGGGAAGAAGGCGCGGGTTTTTTTTCGGTACGCTTCATAGTTAGGATCTCCGTCATACCGTTTTTCTAAGATGGGAATGCCCGATAACCCTAACAGTAAATAGGTAATGGTTATCGGAGATATCAGCATCAGTAAGGCAACAAGTAACGTATTCGCATGCGCTAAAGCCATGATTCCGATGCCCCACCATACCGTGACTTCCCCGAAATAATTGGGATGACGCGATAACTTCCAAACGCCTGTGGTGAGAATTTCTCCTGGTTTTTTAATCTTTTGAAACGCCATCATCTGTTCATCGGCTAAGGTTTCAAAAATGAAACCCACCCCAAAGAGGAAGGCCCCGCCGATGAATACCCCCAAATAGCGTAAAGAGAGGGTCTCCATGCTGATCACGGTGATGCCCATGAGTAAGGCAAAGCCACTTTGTAAGAGATAGACTTTAATGTAGGCTTGCAGTTTTTCTAGTTTCACCCATTTTTTGCGCATCGCTTGATAACGAAAATCTTCGGGTTTATGCCAGTTTCGTCGGTATAAATACCATGATAATCGCAGTCCCCAAAGCATAATCGCCCCGTAGACGATCCAGTGAAAAAGCCCGTGCCCGTCTAAATATAACGCGAGGGACACCACTAATACGACTTGAGCCATACCCCAAAAGACATCCACGGTGGAATAATCATTGCGAATGAGGGCCACAATGTAAATGAGTGTAAAGAAGGCGACGAGTACCAGCGCGCCAAACGCATACGTCATATTACACCACCCCAAAGAGGGTCATGAGTAACACCGTGAGACTACTGACTAAAGCGCCTAAAAAGGTCCCCCAGATCATATCGATAATGGTGATGGGCACACTCCAACCTTCTAACGTGGCCAGGTTGGTCAGATCATAGGTCGCATACATTAACAGGCCAAAAAATCCGCCGAGTAAAAGCGCATCGGTCAGCGAAGATGCTTCTAACGCGGGGAAGACTGCAAAAAAGGTAAGCCCGAGGACAAAAAGCCCATAAAAAATCAAGGCCGCCGTCCAATTAACATCTTTTTTGAGTAAGTGACCAATGTACTTTTGGTAAAGCGACCGGCCAACAAAGCCCAGCCAAATGAGATCAATAACCATGAAGATGACTAAAACAAAAAGTGCGGTGATCCAAAACATACGTGCCTCCTAAAAAAACAAGGCCTATTTAATTAAGGCCTTGGCTTTGAGTGTATTCGCAAAGTGCACTTTCGCCACTTCTTTAAGTTGGCGCTCACCATGCGTTTTAATGATATGGGCGGCTTGTTCATCGACCATGGGGGATGCGCCTTTTTGCAGTTTCAGTTTCAAGGCTTTGGAAAGCTTCGTGAGATGATTTAAAAACGCATAGCGGGCAATCATCGAGGCTAAGGCCACCGAGATGTAATGATCCTCAGCCTTGGTCATGAATGTTTGCACTTGCGGAACGTCTTCTAAGTCTTTTAAATATTCATAGTATTTGGTGGGCTGGACGAATTGATCAACAACAATGGGCCCTTTTTTCCCGACTTTATCACTGATTTTCTTGTGGGCTTGGGCATGTAAGTAAGCTTTAAGCGCGTTCAAGTTATACCCTTTGTCAATCATTTGATTGTACTGTCCATTTTGTAAGACCATCAGACTATAAGGAATGCGTTTGATGATTTCTGGGACCGTTTCTAAAATGGTCGAATCTTCCATTTGTTTGGAATCTTTAATCGGAAATTTTGATAAAAACTCTTTATCGTTGGCTGAGACATAAACCGCCGCGACGCATAGGGGGCCAAAGTAATCGCCTGATCCTGATTCATCGGAACCGATGGAAGGTTCATAAAAAGCGTCTTTATTCGGTGTGTCTTCTTTTTTTGCTTTCTTTTCCGCTTGCGTCTCGCCCAGGTCGAATTGTTCAATCCAATAATCGTAGTGTTGAGCAGCTTTCTTTCCTTGAAACATTACTTTTTTGGAAGGGTAGATGGATATATTGACATGGTTGCCTTCAAAGGCCGCCATCGTGTTTTCAACAAATACCGATTCAGCAAGGGGTTCATAGTAAGTAATTAAGGCTTCGATTTGTTCCAATGTGAGCTCTAAAACGTAGTTCATTTTTTTCACACCCTTTCTCCCTATTTTACCACGAATAGTGCTAAAATAAAACAAGTTAAGGGGGTCTTATGGACCTAAAAACACTGGAATTTTCGGCGATATTAAACGCCATTTCTACCTACTCAAATACCCCACTGGGTCAAGAAAAAATTGCCCGCCTAATCCCGTATGAAACGGAAGCAGCGGCGCTTTTAAGCATGCGTGAAATCGAAAGCGCTAAACATTATATCTTAAATGCCAAAGCCCCGCGTTTTGGCGATTTTTTTGACCTTGCTAAGCCCCTGCGTGACATTAAGATTGCCCGCATCCTAAGCGTTCAAGATTTAATGCACATTCGTCGGTTTTTAAATGAGCTCACTCAGGTCTATAAGCGGCTTAAGAACGCCCCCGAAGATTTGCAATCAAATGCCCTTGATCCTTATGTAATAACCTTAGAGCCTTTATCCACATTGAAAATGGAGCTTGATCAATTGGTGGATGATGAAGGCCTCAAAGAAAATGCCTCTAGTCTACTTAAAAAACACAAAAATGCGTTAAGGGTGATGGAAAATCGCCTTACTCAAAAACTAAAAAGCCTCGTCGATCAATCGGGGGATATGTTATCAGAAACCTTTTATACTGAGCGCCAAGGGCGCTATGTGGTTCCTGTTAAACAAACCTACAAGAACCGGTTTAAAGGCAGTGTTGTCGATTATTCCGCCAGTGGTGAAACGGTGTATATGGAACCGGCCGCCGTGGGTGAGATGAGTGCTGAAAAAAGAAAAATCGAAATGGCCATTGAGACTGAAATTGAGCGAATCCTTACGGCGATTTCTCAAACCCTCCACACACACTATGAAACACTCGCGCTCAACCATGAAACCATCGGCACCTTAGATGCAATATTTGCCAAAGCGGAGTATGCCGCAAAACTCAATATGGAGAGGGTCACGTTTGGGTCTCATTTGGCACTAAAAAATGCCCGTCATCCGTTGATTAACCCGAAAGAAGTCGTCCCGAATGCCATTGAGCTTTCTTTTGATACCCATCTTGTCATTATCTCTGGATCGAATACCGGTGGGAAAACGGTGGTATTAAAAACCGTGGGCCTTTTGTCACTGATGGCCGTATCGGGCCTTTTGATTCCCGCCGAAAAAGGATCCAGTTTGCCTTTTTACACCGGCATTTATGCCGACATTGGTGATGAACAAAGCATTGAGCAATCCCTTTCGACTTTTTCGTCCCATTTGACCAACATCCAGCGGATCATTCAAACCGCTCCATCGGGTTCGCTCATCTTACTCGATGAAGTGGGAGGGGGGACCGACCCGAAAGCAGGTGCAGCGTTTGCCAGAGCTTTAATGGATGATTTGAGTCAGCATCCGCACGATATTTTTGTGACCACGCATTATCCAGAGCTCAAAGCCTATGCGTATGACCATCCCACCGCCATCAATGCGAGTGTGGCCTTTGATAAAGAGACGTTAAAACCCACCTATCACTTGTATCTTGATACCCCGGGTGAATCCCATGCCTTGTTGATTGCGAGACGCCTTGGATTTAAGCCATCGATCATTGAAAAAGCAGAAGATTATTTTCAAAATGAACAAAACCCCGTCAGCGATCTCATTCAAACTTTGGAGCAAAAAAAGGCGGCATTAGAAAACGAAAGAACTGAACTCAATCAACTGCGACGTGACACCGAAGCTTTAAAAAAAGCGCTTCAACAAGAAAAAACCGACCTAGAAGCCAAAAAACAATCCCTGACGGATCGCTTTACCCGCCAATATCAACGGGATAAAGAATCCTTAGAGACGGCCTTTGAAGAAATCGTCACATCGTTAAAAGCAAGCCGTCTAAAACCGCATGAAATCAACCAAGCGAAAGAAACCCTTTTCCAAGAGACTCCCCAATCAAGTGAAAAGGAAACAAATAATCACGTCTATCAACCGGGGGACATCGTTCATGTGAATAAGTTCAACCGGAACGGGGAGTTAAAAAAAGCCCTCAAAGCTGGGCGTTGGCAAGTGCTTATGGGCAATGTGGAATCGACTTTGGATGAATCGGAATTTTATTTTGTGGATACGAAAAAAACACGTCCCAAAGAAAAAATACCCAAAGCCAGTGTCCCGAAAAAACGGGTAGCGTCTGAACTTGACTTACGCGGTCTAAGGGTCGAAGAAGCGGCCCATTTACTGGATAAATACTTGGATGATTGCGCGCTATCAAAGCTTCCCTTTGCCCGAATCATTCACGGGTATGGAACGTTTGCCATTCGGGACATGGTGCAAACGGCCTTAAAAGAAAATCCCGCCGTACAAAGTTTCCGCAGTGGTGAAGGCGGTGAAGGGGGCGCTGGGGTGACCGTGGTTTATTTTTAGAATGTGTATTTTACTTGTCGACGGACCATTTTGCGGTATAATTGCGGTAGTTAATCTAGGAGGACTTATATGCCCATCGTATATTCGAGTGAAGCATCGTTTGAACAAGATACAAGCAGTGGTACTGTAATCGTAGACTTTTATGCCGATTGGTGTGGCCCCTGTAAAATGATTGCCCCTGTCTTAGAAGAAATTGCCGGGGAGCATGACGATATTAAAATCGTGAAACTGAATGTGGATGAAAATATGTCTGTCGCGCAAAAGCACGAAGTGCGTGCCATCCCCACACTCTTTGTGATGAAAGACGGTCAAGTGGCCGATCGAAAAGCGGGCTTCATGCCCAAAGAACAGCTCTTAAAATGGGTTCAAGGCGCATAAACACCGTTTAAACGGTGTTTTTTTTCGGTTTCATGCCATGTATCATTTATAATAAGCCATGATGAAACCACTGCATGGCATTTTTAATATCCATAAACCCATCGGGATGAGCTCCCACGATGTTGTCAATCACGTCCGACGTACATTCGCCACGCGGCGCGTCGGTCATGCCGGCACGCTTGACGTTGAAGCGTCTGGCGTACTTTTGGTGGGCATTAACGAAGGGACCAAACTGTTGCATTATTTGCAGCACGCGAACAAGCACTACGCGTTCGGCGTCACGTTCGGCACACAGACCGATACGCTCGATCATACCGGAAAGCCTTTAAATACGCTCCCTGTTAATCTCCCCGATTGGTTGGATTGCCAGGCGTTTGTGGGGACGTATGAACAAACCCCTCCGGCGTATTCAGCGGTTAAAGTGGCAGGTAAAAAGCTGTATGAGTATGCCCGAGAAGGTCAACCCATCCCCGATGTTCCCCCACGCACCTTGACCGTCACCTCATTCACCCAAACCGAGCCTCTAAAACGCGAAAAAGACACGGTGCAAGCGACATTTGAAGTCAAGGCCAGCAGTGGCCTTTACGTGCGGAAGCTCGCCCTTGATTTAGCGGGACATCATGGCACCCTCGCCCATACCCATTTCATTCACCGCTTAGCGGTTGGAGCGTTTTCCATCGAAACTGCATCGCCCTTAGATACCTTAGCCGGCCAAGACCTGATTCGTCTGAGTGAAGCGTTGCCCGGTTTTGATGTGGTCTATTTAGATTACCTGAACCCGGAAGATGTCGCCCACGGCCGGGCTTTAGCGATTCCTCGCACAGGTGATCAGATTAAAGTGATTAATGCCGAAGGAGATTTATTTGGGCTATATCACTGGACGCAAGACAAGTACCGCCCGCTGCGGATGTTTAAAGGAGATTGACCATGACTGACACTTTAACCCCCCATATGCTTGATGACACCATGGTCGCTTCCATCGGGTTTTTTGATGGGGTTCACACGGCCCACCAAGCGTTGATTCAAGTGACGCTGGATGAAGCCAAAAAGGCCGGTAAAACGCCGGTGGTCATCACGTTTGATCGCCATCCGAAAAGCGTCATTTTTGAGATGGATTTTCAATACATCACCCCACTTAAAGAAAAAATCGCTTTACTTAAAGCCTACGGCATCCAGCGTGTATTTGTTTTACCGTTTGATAAAGCCTTATCAAAGGTGGAGGCGTCTACGTTCATCCAGCAGTATTTAAATGGCGTCCACATGTTAGTGTGTGGATTTGATTTCCGATTTGGCCACGGAGGATTAGGAACGACCCAGACGTTAAAAGAAGAAGGTAACTTTCACGTGCACGTGATGGAAGAAAGGCGCCTTGCTTCCCAGAAAATTGGCTCAACTATCATTCGAGAGCTCATTCAAGCAGGCAAAATGCAAGATGCGCATCAGCGTTTGGGCCGGTATTTTTCGATTACCGGTGAAGTCATTCATGGGGAGAAAAAGGGGCGTCTGATTGGCTATCCGACTGCGAATATTGAACTTTCCAGCAGCATCACCCCCAAACGTGGCGTGTATGCAAGCATCACGCGGGTGGGCGATACCTTGTATCCATCGATGACCAGTGTGGGGCATAATCCAACGCTGAATGCGGCCCATCCACTGAGTGTGGAAAGTTATTTATTTGACTTTGATCAAACCATATACGGAGAAGTCATCACGACCTATTTTGTCCAGTGGTTGAGAGACGAACAGAAGTTTGACAGTGTCGGTGATCTCATCGCCCAAATCGACCGGGATGCGGTCGATTCAAAGGCCGCATTAAATCCCTTGAAACTTGTCTTGCCCTCACCTGAATTTATGCTATAATAGTGGTTGCGCCGGTTGCGAGGTTTATCCCACCTCCATGAGATTTACGTGGCATCCGGTCCGAATAATCATTTAAAGGAGGAAACCCTATGGCTCTTACCAAAGAGAAACGGGCTGAAATTGTCAAAGCCTATGGCCGCAAAGAAGGAGACTCAGGTTCTACGGAAGTCCAAGTCGCCTTACTCACCGAAGAAATCATCGAATTGAATGGACATTTAAGTACCCACAAACATGATTTCCATTCACGTCGTGGTCTTCTCAAAAAAGTTGGTCATCGCCGGAACTTACTGAATTACTTGATGAAAACCGACGAAGCGCGTTACCAATCACTCATTCAACGCCTCGGATTAAGACGATAAAAGAAACTTCTTCTGAGGTTTCTTTTTTTCTTTTCAAGGAGATTTTATGACATTCAAACCCTGGCAAAAGCTTTGGATTAAAACCGCCATCTTAGCGCTGCTAACCTTGGCCACGATTTTTATGATTAACCAAGTATTCCCGTCCTTATTTGGACGTTTTTTCGGCGCGTTTTACGCGATCTTTATTCCATTTTCCATCGCGTTATTCATCGTTTACTTAGTGGCGCCTCTCAACCAATTCCTCATTAAACTCAAACTGACGAACAAAACCGTACGAAGTTTAGTGATTGTGCTTTTTCTCTTAGTGGTCATCGGCATCTTTGTGGTGACGGCTGGGGATGTCATTTATACGCAAGCGTTGCTTTTTATCGAAAATGATTGGCCTGCGATATTGGCTGCTTTGCAAGCGTTAATCGATGACAATTCAGGACTGTCAGATGTCTACGATTTTGTCATGCCCTATCTGGATTTTGAATCAATCTCCAATGTAACGTTCGATATTTATGGCGCCGTGATTAGTCTTTCAAATATTGTGATTGCGACGGTCTTGACGCCAGTATTTTTATTCTTTTTACTCCGGGATGGCTCGAAAATTCGTCACGCGATCATCAAAGTCTTACCCGAAAAAACGGAAACCGATGCGGACCAACTCACCCGTCGGGCTGACACGGTAATCAAACAATATTTTAACGGCCGGTTTACCTCAATTGCCATCATGATCGTCGTCTTTAACATCATCTTTTTTATCATGGGTTTCGGGGCACGGAGCATTCTATTTGGCTTTTTACTGGGCGTTTTAGATATCATCCCGTACATCGGTCCAGTCATCGGCACGCTCTTACCGATGCTTTATACGCTGGCTGATGATACGATTGTCTTTGGTGATTTTGCACCCCTCGCCGTCCTCATCGTGGTCTTCGTGGTCAATTTTTTACAAAACAATCTCCTCCAACCGTATATTATGGGCCGGGAAACGAAAATGCATCCCTTATTGGTGCTTTCATCCTTACTGTTCTTTGGGTATTTATTTGGGGTGGTTGGCATCATCTTAGCCATTCCCCTCACAGGAACCATTCGCTCGGCCGTGGAATACTATCATGAAAAAAATCGCAAACACCCACCCCAATCTAACCCGAAAGAAGCTGTGAAACAAAAATGAGCCTTGATTTTTCAAACATTCCCACCGTGTGGATGTATCTCTTGATATTCACCTTGAAATTTGTCGAAGTCACCATCTCGACCTTACGCATCGTCATCGTCACCAAAGGTGAACGAGAAAAAGGCGCCATCATTGCGTTTTTTGAAGTCATGCTTTGGGTCTTTGTGGTCACCTTAGTCTTGGACGATCTGATGAGTGATCCCCTCAAAATTGTCATTTACGGGGCGGCGTTTGCCTTCGGAAATTATGTCGGCTCGATGCTAGAAGAAAAACTCGCCTTAGGCACCATCAACATCACCGCCATCGTCTCCGCGCAAGAGGGCCGCATCATCGCCCAAGGCATGCGCGAACAAGGCTACGCCCTCACCGTCATTCCGGGGGAAGGTCGCGATGGGGCTAGACACATCTTGAACTTACACATTCACCGGAAAAAAATCACCCCAACCATCAATGCCCTCAAGGCGCTTTCTCCCGGCGTGGTCATTACCATCAATGACATCCGGCCGATTTACGGCGGGTACCGGGGCCTACGCAAATAGCATGCAATGCATGCTTTTTGTTTGCCGCCGCCGGGTGGTCTAAAAGGCGGCAGTATGCTACAATAAATAATTGGAAAACTAAAAAAAGAGGAGACTATATGTCAGAAAAAAGAGTCTTTACCATGGACTTAGATGGTAAAAGCCTCAGTGTCGAATTTGGTGAACTGGCCAAGCAAGCCAGCGCCGCAGTGCTCGTGCGTTATGACGATACCGCTGTGTTGAGTGTCAGCCAAGTTTCGAGAACCGAAAGTCAATTGGATTTTTTCCCGTTGATGATCATTTACACTGAAAAACAATATGCCGCAGGAAAAATACCGGGAGGTTTCTTCAAACGCGAAGGAAGGCCCAGTGAGACTGAAACCTTAAGTGCCAGACTCATTGACCGGCCGATTAGACCGCTTTTTCCCAAAGGCTACAAACATGACATTCAAATCATTAATACCGTCTTAAGTGGGAACGTTGACCGCTCCCCTTCAGCGACGGCAATGTTCGGAAGCTCGATGTCTTTAAGTCTCACCCAAGCGCCATTTTCAGGCCCGATTGCGGGCGTGGAAGTGGGCCGTGTAGACGGGACATTTGTCTTAAACCCCACCACCGAAGAAAAAGAACTCTCCGACATTGACTTATACGTGGCAGGCACCAAACACGCCATCAACATGGTGGAAGCCGGCGCCTTAGAAGCCAGTGAAGCCGACATGGTGGATGCGATTATGTTTGGCCATGAGTGGATTAAAAAATTGGTCGCGTTCCAAGAAGAAATCATCGATGCTGTTCAACCCGAAAAGGTCGAATTTATTCCATCAGAAGATCCCGAAGAATTCGTCAAGTTCGTCCAAGAAAACGGGCTGGAAAAAGTCAAACAAGCGGCGGCCATTAATGGACGCCACGACCGTGGTGATGCGATTGGCGCCATTTTAGATGACTTAGAAGCCACCTACGCTCAAGACCGTCCTGACCTTGATGAAAATGAGCTCAAAGATGCCATGAAAATCATCAAAAAACTGGTCGATAACGAAGTAAAAAATGAAGTTAGACGGCTCATCATTGCCGATGAAAAAAGACCGGACGGAAGGGGCCTCACCGATATTCGTCCCTTGAATTCGCAAGTCGATATTCTAGAGCGTACACACGGGTCAGCCTTATTTACCCGCGGGGAAACCCAAGCGCTCTCAATTACGACCCTTGGCGCTTTAAGAGAACATCAAATCATTGATGGACTCGGTGAAGGCGAAGAATACAAACGGTTTATGCTCCATTATAATTTCCCCCCTTACAGTGTGGGTGAAAATGGGCGGTACGGGCCTCCGGGGCGCCGTGAAATTGGGCATGGGGCACTCGGTGAGCGGGCTTTACGTCAAGTGTTACCTTCCGAAGAAGATTTTCCATACACCATCCGGATTGTCTCTGAAATTTTAGAAAGTAACGGATCGACCTCTCAAGCTTCCATTTGCGCCGGCTGTATGAGTTTAATGGCTGCCGGGGTGCCCTTAAAGGCCCCAGTCGCCGGCATTGCAATGGGTCTGATTAGCGATGGAAATACCCACCGCGTACTCTCGGATATTCAAGGCCTTGAAGATCACTTAGGGGATATGGACTTCAAAGTCGCCGGGACTGAAAAAGGCATCACCGCCTTACAAATGGATATCAAGATTGAAGGGTTATCCAAAGAAATCTTAGAAGAAGCCCTCGCTCAAGCACGCGTGGGACGTTTACACATTTTAGAAAACATGCTCTCAGCGATCGAAGGGCCCAGACCCCAACTATCCAAATATGCGCCGAAAGTTAAAATCATGTTCATCGCTCCGGATAAAATCCGCGATGTCATTGGTCCGGGCGGAAAATCCATCAACGATATCATCGATAAATGCGATGGCATTAAAATCGACATCGAACAAGATGGCCGTGTCACCTTGATGCATCCCCGGTATGAACCGATTGATAAAGCGATGAGTATCATCGAAGAAATTGTCAAAGTCGCCAAGATCGGCGAAGTCTACGACGGGAAAGTCGTTCGCATCGAAAAATTCGGGTGCTTCGTGGAACTTTGGCCCGGGACCGATGGGCTGTGTCACGTTTCTAAACTCGCCCACCACCGGGTGGCCAATGTCGAAGACGTTGTGAAGATGGGTCAAGCCTTAAAAGTGAAAGTCATCGGCATCGATGAACGCGGCCGGATTGACCTCTCCCATAAAGCATTACTCCCCAGACCCGAAGAAACCAGTAAAGAAGCACCGAAAGAAAGCAAATAAACCTGCCTTGCATTGTAGGCAACCGAGCCAGTAATGGTTAGGAAAGTCCATGCTAGCACAGGCTGCGATTGCCTGTAGTGATTGTGATAGAGGAAACCATAACTCTATGCACCCGCAAGGGTGACGGCTGAGAAAGAGGCTTTATAAGTCTTGAGTATCTTTAAAAGTGCCACAGAGACGAGCTCTTTTAGCAATAAAAGAGGTGGAACGGGTAAACCCCGCAAGCTAGAAACCCAAATTTTGGTAGGGGCACTTGGCGTGAGGAACTGAACTTAACGCCGAGGTACATTGTACAGATAAATGGTTGCCACCCTTTTTTAAGGGGACAGAACATGGCTTATGCAATGCAAGAGAAGAGACCTCACTGAGGTCTCTTTTTTAACGCTTAAATGTGGCCTTAAGTTTGTTATAATAGGCTAGAAAGGATGTGCTCGTTTGGACCTAAAACAGATACAAGACCGGATGCGACGAATTCGCAATTTCTCCATCATTGCGCACATCGATCATGGGAAAAGTACCCTCGCAGACCGCATTTTAGAAATGACGCATAGCGTCACGAAGCGGGAGATGAAAGAACAACTCCTAGACTCCATGGACATCGAACGCGAACGGGGCATAACCATCAAGCTTAATGCGGTGGAATTGCAATATCAAAAAGGCGATGAAACGTATATCTTTCATTTGATTGATACCCCGGGTCACGTCGATTTTACCTATGAAGTGTCGCGCTCTTTAGCCGCCTGTGAAGGCGCTATTTTAGTCGTGGATGCGGCCCAAGGCATCGAAGCGCAGACCCTCGCCAATGTGTATTTGGCTTACGATAACAACTTAGAAATCATACCTGTCATCAATAAAATAGATTTACCCAGTGCCAACATTGAAGGCGTCAAAGAAGACATTGAAAACATGCTTGCCCTCGATGCGTCCAATGCCCCCCTCGTCTCGGCCAAAGAAGGCATTGGAATTGAACTCATTTTAGATGCGATCATTGATCAAGTCCCATCACCTGAAGGCGATCCTGAAGGCAGCTTACGCGCGCTCATATTTGACTCATACTACGATCCTTACCGCGGGGTGATTCCTTCCATCCGGATTGTCGATGGCACCCTAAAAAAAGGCGATGTTATCCAAATGGTGGCATCCCAAGCATCGTATGAAGTGATCGAAGTGGGCGTCAATACGCCTGCGGCAAAACCCGTTGAGATGCTGGTTCCAGGCGATGTGGGATATTGTGTGGCGAACATTAAAGATCCCGATCACGTCCGCGTCGGTGATACCATCACGGATAAAAAACGGCCCACCGATACGCCTTTACCGGGATACCGGCCGCTAAACCCGATGGTGTATTGCGGGTTATATCCGCTTGATTCCAACGATTATGCGCCGCTTAAAGATGCGCTGGCAAAACTCCATCTGAATGATGCATCGCTGATTTTTGAACCGGAAACCTCCGGCGCCTTAGGCTTTGGCTTTCGCGTGGGATTTTTAGGGATGCTCCATTTAGAAATTGTCCAAGAACGTTTAGAGAGAGAATTCAATTTAGGCATCTTAGCCACGGCTCCGTCGGTGTCTTACCATGTGTTTTTAAGCGATGGCTCGATGGTGGTGGTCGATAATCCTTCGTTATTACCGGATCCTTCCAAAATCGACCGGATCGAAGAACCGCTCATGAAGGCGACGCTCATGACCCCCAAAGATTATGTTGGGAATGTCATGGAGCTCTGTCAGAAAAAACGCGGAACGTACGTCAAAATGGATTACCTCAGTGATTCGCGCGTCGAAATCACCTATGAGCTGCCCTTACTCGAAATCGTCTATGACTTTTTTGACAAACTCAAATCGACATCCAAAGGCTATGCGTCGTTTGATTATGTGTTTGAGCGCTACATCCCGTCTCAGCTTGTCAAAATGGATATTTTAATCAACGCAGAAATCGTCGATGCACTATCCTCGATTGTCCACCGAGATTTCGCCTACTCGCGCGGGAAGAAGATGGCCGATAAACTCAAAGAACTGATCCCTAGACAAATGTTTGAAGTGCCCATCCAAGCGGCCATCGGTGGGAAAATCATCGCCCGCTCCACGATCAAAGCGATGCGTAAAAATGTCATCGCCAAGTGTTATGGGGGCGATATATCTCGAAAGAAAAAACTCTTAGAAAAACAAAAAGAAGGCAAGAAACGGATGAAAACCGTCGGCAAAGTCGACGTCCCGCAAGAGGCCTTCCTCAGTGTTTTATCGCTTGAGGATTAACGGAATTTTAATCTAAATTTTGAAAGAAATATGCTATAATTTATGAAACATCTGAGGAGTCTCGCATGCGTAGTAAATTCCGTCATCGCGTGACATTCGCCATTTTCCGCAAAGTCTTTGAATGGTATGCACGCTTTAAATTTCGGTATACATTTGACCGGTTCGAAGAAACCTTGGAACCTTATTTAATATTGGGCAATCATACCCAAGCGCTCGATCCTGTTTTTTTATCGTTTAGTTTTAAAAAGCCCATTTATTTTGTGGCATCAACGATGATTTATAACTTACCGGTGTGGTCGAAAGTCCTCGATTATTTAGTCGCGCCCATCCCCATCAATAAATTCCGCAGCGACTTAAGAAGCACCAAAGCCATTTTAAAAACCCTTAAAGAAGGCCAACACGTGGCCTTGTACCCGGAAGGAAATACCAGTTTTTCAGGCGAACAAATGCCGATTGGTATCGCCATTGCTAAACTGGTTAAAAAAGCCAAAGTGAAAGTCGTGTTTCATACGATTGAAGGCGGACATTTATCTCACCCTAGATGGGCCAAATACGGCCGTAAAGGCAAAATGCATGGCTCGGTGAAAAAGATTTTAACGGTGGAAGAAATTCAAACGATGGACGTTGAAACCTTACATCAATATATCAAAAACACGCTGGCGGTGAATGATTTTAAATTATTCACCGATACCCCTTTTAAAGGGAAAAATAAAGCGGTCAACATCGAATCAGCTTATGTGGTCTGTCCCCACTGTCACCGCATTGAAACCCTTTATTCCAAAGGTGATGATGTCCACTGCACGGCGTGTGCCTTCCATGTAACGGTTAATGATTATGGGCGGTTTGAACCCCACTTTGATGGCCGTTACTTTAGCGCAACTCCCGCTTGGTTTGATGATCAGATTGCGGTCTTTAAATCGTTGGTTGAAACACAAAAAGACGATGCGGTTTTATTTCATGACGCGGATGAAACACTCTACGAGATTCTAGATTTAAAGCCGAAAGAAAAACGGGACCGGGTGTCTATCACCTTGACTAAAAAAGCGCTCACGATTGAAGGGCCGCACACCCATGAAACGTGGGACCCTCTAGATATCGATCCCGCGGTCCAACACCGAACTGGATTGATTTTATATCACCGACCCACGGCGAAGACGTATTACTGTTTAAGTGATGAAAAACGCAGCGCACTCAAATACGTATCGATGATCAAAATACTCCAAAAGGAGACTTCCTATGTTTGATTTTACCAGTCCCGATTCTTGGCAATCCATTTATTATTTTGGACTCATTGCGGTGCTTTTACTTCTGGGTAATACCCTGAGACGCAAAGTCCCCTTTTTAAGACGTTCCTTATTACCCAGTGCGGTCATTGCAGGATTCTTAGGTCTGTTGATCAAAGAGTTCATCTATGCTCCCCTTGCGGATCCTGAAGCCGTCTTGGCGCTCAATCAATTCTTCAGTTTAATTACGTACCACGCCATTGCCTTAGGGTTTATTGCCTTAGGCCTTAAAGTCAGTGAAAAAGCGCGCTATCAACTCAAGCGTGGTCAGAGCTTTTTCAGTGGTTTACTCATTGTCTCGACCTATCTCATTCAAGGCTTAGTGGGTCTTTCGATTACCCTTGGGCTTTCGTATACGTTTATGCCAGATCTATTTAGAAGCAGTGGGATCTTATTCCCCATGGGCTTCGGTCAAGGCCCGGGTCAAGCCCTCAATATTGGGACGGTGTATGAGACATCCTATGGCTTTGCGGGCGGCGCAAGCTTTGGGCTGGCGATCGCTTCGTTTGGCTTTTTATGGGCGGCGATATTCGGGGTGATCTATCTCAATTATCTGGCAAAAAAAGGCCATGTGAAACGCACGGAAACCGCCGTGGATACCTTTAACTCGCCGCAACTTAATTCATCCCCCGATGAGATCCCATTGGCGGAATCCATCGATAAATTTACCATTCAAGTCATCATTGTGTTATTTGTCTATCTCATTACGTACGGCGCAATCCGCGGAACGACCAATTGGTTAAACGGCGGCGCTTTAGGGGATTTTGGGATTAATACCATCGGTCCACTCCTGTGGGGCTTTAACTTTATCATTGGGATGTTGTTTGCACTTTTACTGAAACAAATCCTGATGCTTTTGAGAAAAAACAAAGTCATGACGCGTCAATACCCCAATAACTTTTTACTCAACCGCATCAGTGGGTTCACCTTTGACATTATGATTGTGGCCTCCATTGCGGCCATCCGGTTGGAAGACTTAGCCCGTTATTGGGTCTTATTACTGACCCTCGGACTGATTGTCGGGATAACCACCGCACTTTATATGATTTTCATGACCAGCCGAATTTATCCCGAATATAAAAACGAAGCCACGCTTGGCATGTTTGGCATGCTCACGGGGACGGCTTCCACGGGCGTCATTTTAATCCGTGAACTCGATCCGGAATTTAAAACGCCTGCGGCGTCGGATTTAGTGGTCGGCTCATCGACGGCGATCTTGTTTGGCTTCCCCGTCATATTATTGGTCGGGATTGCGCCAGTTTCGGATGCTTCCACGTGGTTAGTTTTAGGCATAATTGCTGTGTTATTTAGTGTGTTTGCGGGCATCTTACTCTATTTTAATCCGAAGGTGAAACTTTAGTGTTTGGCACCTATATCCATATTCCATTTTGTGAAAAACTGTGCACCTACTGTGACTTTGCCAAAGAAATCGCGAAACCTGAAAAAAAACGCGCCTATTTAAAGGCGCTTTTTTACGAAATGAAACTATCAGAAGAGATGTTTCAAACCACCGATACGGTCTACATTGGTGGGGGAACGCCCACGGCGCTTTCCGATGAAGACTTTGAATTGTTATTAGTCGAGATCAATCAACATGTGGATGTGAAAAACCTCAAAGAATTTACGGTCGAAGCGAATCCATCCAGTTTAACTAAGGAAAAAGCAAAGCTTTTAAAAGCCCACGGCGTGACGCGTGTGAGTCTCGGGGTGCAAACGTTTAACGATGCGTTACTGACGCTCATTAATCGCGATCACCGTCAAGTCGATGTTTTAAAAGCTTTAGATCATCTCAAAGAAGTTGGCCTCACGCATTATTCGTTAGATATCATGTTTGGCCTGCCCGCTCAGTCGTGGGACGCATTCCAAGAAGATTTAGAAAAATTCATCCAAGTGGGGGCCGAACATTATTCGATTTACGCCCTCATTTTAGAAGACCACACGAAACTCCATCACCAAATCACACACGGCTTACTGACCTTGCCGGATGATGATCTCGTGGCGGATATGTATGCGCACATCATCAAACGGATGAAAGAAGAAGGCTACGACCATTATGAAATCTCGAGTTTTGCGAAGCCCGGTAGAAGGTCCATTCACAATCCCATTTACTGGCGTAATGAAGCGTACCTTGGGTTAGGAGCTGGCGCCCATGGTCGCCTGGAAAACACCCGTTACGAAAACATCCGTTCGGTCAAAAAATATACGGATGCGATGCTTGAGAAGGGCTTAAAGGCGCGCATTGATTATCCCTATCAACCCATCCATGATACACTGTTAATGGGCCTTAGGATGAAAGAAGGCGTGAATGTTACCGCCTTTGAATCCACCTTTGGAGTGCATCCTTTAACGCGCTTCCCAGGGCTCAAAGACCGCCTTGAAGAAGGGCTTATTAGGATCGAAAACGATCAGTTACAACTCACAGATAAAGGCCTCTTTTTCGCCAATAACGTATGGATGGATTGTTTGGATGATGAAGACACTGCTGAAAGAATTTGAATATGATTTGCGTGCATCATCGGGACTTTCAGCGAATACGCTTCTTGCGTACCTCAAAGATTGCACCGATTATGTGATGTATTTAACGGACGTTCGCGGCCTCGATGATCCTGAGTCGATCACCCGTAAAGATGTCACGAATTACGTAATGACGTTAAGAAAAAAACATTACCAAGCGTCGACGCTATCACGAAAACTCTCCTCCCTGAATCAGTTTCATGCGTATTTAGTGAAAGAAAAAGTACTGAAAGAAAACATCATCACCCGGATTGCCAAGCCCAAGAAAAAAGCCCATCTGCCGGCGGTTTTAAGCATGGATGATATCACCGCAATTATCGCGCAAACCGATGGGGACGCCCCACTTTCTCAGCGCAATAAAGCGATGGTTGAATTGCTTTATGGCTCCGGCCTCAGGGTGAGTGAACTGTGTGAACTCACGACCAATCAACTGCACCTCAACGAATCGCGGGTGGATGTGATTGGAAAAGGTCAAAAGCGCCGTGTAGTTCCCCTTTCAGCCTATGCGATTAGTGCTTTACAAACCTATTTAGAAGGCGGCCGGTTAAAACTGGCCAAAGCCCCCAGCGCTTATGTGTTTTTAAACCGGCACGGCCAACCCATCTCACGGGTGGGTTTTTTCAAAGTCTTAAAAGACTTAGCGCTTAAAGCTGGCATTCCGCATACCGTGAGTCCCCATACCCTGAGGCATTCCTTTGCGACCCACTTGTTAGAGCGCGGCGTCGATTTGCGCTACGTCCAAGAAATGCTCGGGCATGTGGATGTTTCCACCACGGAAATTTATACGCATTTATCCACCACGCATATCAAAGCCATTTACGACCAATATCATCCCACCAAATTTTAGGAGCTAGTCATGTTTAAACGCACCTTTGTCATTGTCATGGATTCGGTTGGAATTGGCGCAGCGCCCGATGCCGCAGCCTTTAAAGATGTCGGCACACATACTTTAAGACATACGGCCGAGTCGAAGGGATCGATCCATTTACCTACCTTAGAATCATTTGGGCTGGGATATTTAACCGAAATTCCCGGCATTAAACCGAGCGCCACCCAAGCTGCCTATGGGCGCATGCAAGAGACCAGTGCCGGTAAAGATACGATGACGGGACACTGGGAGCTCATGGGCCTGCAAATCGATGTGCCTTTTCAAACCTTCACCGAAACCGGGTTTCCCGATGATTTAATCCAGACCTTAGAAGAAAAATGGGGCCGCAAAATCATCGGCAATAAAGCCGCTTCGGGCACAGAAATCTTAAAAGAACTGGGCCCAGCCCATGTCAAAACCGGCCATCTCATTGTTTACACGAGTGCCGACAGTGTTTTACAAATTGCCGCCCATGAAGATGTCGTCCCGTTGGAAGAGCTCTATCAAGCCTGCGAAATCGCCCGAGCACTCACCTTGGAAGGGCCTTATAAATTAGGACGCATCATCGCCCGGCCGTTTATTGGAAGCGAAGAAGCCGGCTTTACCCGCACCGCACACCGGCATGATTACGCGTTAAAACCCTTTGCAAAAACCACGTTGGATTACCTCAAAGAAGCGGGCTTAAGTGTTTTAGCCTTCGGAAAAATCGCTGATATTTATGACGGGGAAGGCATTACGAAAAGCCGCCGTCAAGCCTCCAACGATGAAGGCATGAAGCACTTTACTGAAGCCCTAGAAGAAGACTTTGAAGGATTAGCCTTTTTAAATCTCGTGGATTTTGATGCGCTTTATGGGCATCGCAGAGACCCCGAAGGCTATCATCAAGCGCTAGAAACATTTGATGCTCAACTCAAAACATTCATGGATCAAATGCGTGAGGATGATTTACTCATGGTCACGGCCGATCACGGCAATGACCCCACGCACATAGGCACCGATCATACGCGCGAATATGTTCCCTTACTGATTCATTCCAAAGCATTTACATCATCCCTTAACTTAGGTGATCTCATATCGTTTAGTTCTTTAGGTGCAACCATTTCAGACATCTATGGTGTCCCTAAAACCACACACGGTACATCCTTTTATTCGCAAATAAAAACCCTCATTAAATGAGGGTTTAAAGGGCTTTTTTATCTTTCTTAAATTGCTTGTGCAAGATTTTATACGATTCACTGATGGCTTTGTTTTGAAGATTTTCAATCTTCTCAACTTTCATCTGCGTTTTCACCGACGTATCAATCAACCGGTTTTTAATGGTCGATTGCGTCCGGTTAAGCACGTTGAGTCGTTCGTTTTTCTTCATTAAACGCTCAGATCGCCATTGTTCGTGGGTGATTTGAAGCGTTTTTTCTTTGGCTTCAATCGCTGCGACGAGTGCGGCGTGATGATTTGATGACACTTGAATAGGCTCCGCCAGTTCCCGGTCAATGGCTTCAATGATCGTTTGGGAACGGGCCTGGGCTTGCTCGGTTTGAGTGAGAAGCAGTGCACGTTTTTCTTTGAGTGTATTCTCTAAGTCTTGCACGCGATCGGCAAAGGATTGGTTGAGGTTTTGTTCTTGACGGCTCAGTTCACTGACCGTCGTGGAATCCACATCGCCTTTTTCCAGTTCGATAATACGCCCTTTGATGTCTTCTAAGCGGGCTTTGGGTTCCGCCGTTTTTTCCTCAAGGAAATCTTCCGCGGTTTTGAGCATGGCTTGAAGGCGTTCGCTGGCTTGATCGTTTACGCTTTCTTCATGATAAGGCAAGAGTTCAGGACCCGCCATCATTTTCTCGACATTGGCTAAACGGGCGAGGGATTCTTCTTTGAGTGCGGTGAAGCTTTCGATGTCTTTATCCCGGAGATTTAAAGCATCGTTTCGCGCTTTTTCAGCGTGATCATGGGCCTTTTGAATTTGCTCGCGGTAGCGCTTAATGGAAATGTCATTGGCCAGTTGTTCTTCAAAGGCGAGAAGACGCTCTTGATACGCTTCGTCGACTTCCTTTTCTTCCAACAAGACTTTTTTCAGCATGGGCGAATGTTCAAAGAGCTTTTTCTTTTGGACCAAGGAGTGCTTTTTCGACTCGTATTCTTGCTCGATCTCTTCGCGCTTTGCCGCGTAGTTTTTCTCGTGATACCCCAAGGTTTCTTCGGCGTAAGACAGTTCTTGATTTAACGTGTATTCAATGTGTTCCATCCGGGCGGCATATTCGGCCTCGGCAAACTTAATCTGTTGATCGGCAAAATTCACCTGGCGTTTGACCGTAGCTTGAACCATCGCTTTATTGACCCTTACCCCCGCATCAATGCGTTCGGATTGGACTTTATTGATGGCTTTTTCATGATCGTAGAGGGATTGCGCTTTTAACACTTGGATGTCATATTCTTTTTCGGCGAGGGCAATATCGGCTTCATCTTGGAACAATTGGAATTTGAGTTCTTTGAGTTCATCCATCCGTTTGACTTTGCTTTTACCAATAAATTGCACGCGTTTGTCTAATATTTTATGCAGCCCATAAAGGCGATTGATTTCTAAGCGTTCTTTTTCCAGGGCAAAATCCATTTGCAGTTGCACATCTTTAAACGTCATATGCTGGCGCTCTAAAAGATCGAGGGATTCAACTTCTAAACGCTGCACCATCCGTTCGTACCGGCGATACAGTTCGGTCTTTTGAAGCCGCAACTCTTGCGTGCGTTTGGCGGCTTGGAAGCGTGCCACTTGCAAGGTGTGATCCAAATCAATTAAGGCCAGTTCAAGCGCATAGCCTGATTCTAATAGATCTTCCATGAACGCAAACGTTGAAAGCAGTGTTTCTTCTTGATTTTCTAAATAGGTCAAAAGCGTCCGCATTTTGAGTGAGCTGATGTCAATGAGGGCTTGGATTTCACGCTCTTTATCTTGCATCCGGATTTCATAGGATTGCTCGAGATGTTCGGAACGTTTTTGGGATTTTGCATCTAAGATGCTGGATGCGTTTTTCTTAAACGCTTTGTCGATTTTCTTGGTGGTTTTCCCGGGCCGTGTCTTGGACCACGCTTTTTGGGTACTTTTTAACGTTTTTAAGGCTTGCGCAGATGGATGAGAATCGGCGGATTTAATCCATTCTCTGGCCGCATGTTTGAAGGCATCTAAGAGCGTTTTATCCGTCTCGGAAAGAGATATATTGGCATCTTGAAGCGCTTCTTTACGGGCGTCATCCACTTGGGTTAAGTAGGCTTCATCCAGCCTTTCTAGTTCATCGGTTAAAGCCTCATCAATGGCCTTTTTTTGTTGGCTGAGTTGATCGAGGTCATTGGCTTTCGTTGATTGAATTTCATCCACGAGATCGTCAAGTTCAGACGTATCAAAAAAGGAAAGCAGGGTTTCGAGCTTCTCTTTAAACGTTTTAAAGATATTTTCTGCGAATGGTGCGAGGGGTTCCAGCGCACTTTGCAGATGATCGGTGGTTCCACCGAGCTGGTTATAGGATTCATCAAGGGCTAAATGACTGAAAGAAAAATCGTGTTCTAAACTCTCAGTTAACGCCTCAAAATACGCTTCTATCGGTTCTTGAATGTCTTTAATGGCGGGGCTGGAAGATTTAAGTGATTGACTAAACTGGCGTTTGAGATCGGCTAAATGCTTCCGCAGCGGATTGGCAAAGTGCTCTTTCGCATCGGACAAGCGCATTTCCGCCAATGTGTCAAAATACTCTTCTTTGGTCTCACCCAGAAGTTCGAGCCGTTTTTTTGTGACCACATCATCTTGTTTTTTGATGGTCCGGCGAATTCGTTTGACTTCGGAGTTCAGAACTTTTAATTTAGCTTCCGTATCTTGAACGCGTTCAAAATGCGCATTCTTAATTTTCTCATTCGCCTCAAGAATTTCTTTAATGAGGGATTTGAGTAATTCTTGTTCTTGCTTGAGATCTTCATCAATGAGTGTCGCAAGTTCTTGATTGATTTCAGCTTGCTTGGCAATGGCATTTTTCATAGAATCCCTCCTTTCTTAAAGACTTTCTTGGAATGTGCGTTTCTTTTCTTCAATCCACCGACTGATTTCATCACGGTGAGAGTGAAGTGCGGCTTTGTTATCGTGGGCGAGTGCTTTAACCGATGCGTGCTCATTCAGTTCTGGCAACTGCGAGAGGTCCGCTTTGAGTTCATCTAAAAGTTCTTGTTTGCTTTGGATGAGTTTTTTACGAATGACTTCCACACGTTCGTTGAGATGCTGGGTTCTGGTTTGTTTGTCGAAGTAGAGGGTATCGTATTCACGGTTTACTTTTTCTAAGGCAGCTTCGAGTTGAGTTTCTTTCGAAGATATTTCTTTTTGAATGGTATCAATGTTTCGGTTTAAGACGCGTTCAATTTCGATTTTTTTGCGGTCTTGTTCGCGTTTGGCTTCGGCAATCGCATCTTCTAAATCGCGAACCCTATCTTCATACGCACGCAACGCATTGGCTTTTTGGTACTCAAAGACTTGTTTGTAGTGATCCAGCGTTTCTTGCTCGGTGGCTTTGATGGCGGCTAAGATTTGCCCCGCTTGTTCAAGTTTGGCTTGAATCCGCTGCGCTTCTTGCTCCATTTCTGCTTTCAGGTCATCTAAACGTCTTAGCTCCTCGAAATGAATCGCATCAGTGCGTTGTTGATATTCATTTTCAAGGGCATTGATTTCACCCTTGAATCGTTCGAGTTTTTGACTGCGTTCGTTTTCGAGGGCTTGGATGGCATTTTGCGCCGCTTCAATTTTTTCATTCTGTGCGATAAGTTCGGCGTTTTCATTTTCAGTGTATGCGCCGCTTGATGAGCGTTTGTGCGCATGGATTCGGGTATTGATTTCATCAATGTCGGCTAAAACGCGTACTCTATTTTGATCGTATTTAGCCCGGATGGACGCGACCGCAGAATCGGCTCCGTGTTCAATTTCAGCAATAAATTCAATGTCTTGAGCCCGAATGTAATCAAACAAGGATTGAATTTCGTTCATCACCGATTGGGTTTGTTCTTCCACCAGGGATAATGTTTCTTCGTGGAAGTGTTTCGCGTGACGAATGAGTTCTTTGGGTTTGATCAACGATTGTTTTTCAAGCTTTTGATAGAACCGGTCAAAAATGGCATTGACACTTTGCTGAGTACTTTTTAGATAGGTATCTAAACTTTCTAAATATTTTTTTTCTGATTGTTCATGGCGACGAATTTCCGCCGATTGTTTGCGGAGGTTGATGCCTGAGCGTTTGATGCGAGAAACTTCAAGTTCGCTGTAGTATTCACGGGTCCAGCGCAACGTTTCATAATCGCTTTCAAGGGTCATATTGATGTCGTCTTTGAAATCATTGGAGGCGACGTTGATGACCTTTTCATAAGACACGGCGGGATCTTCAAATACAAGCGCGAGTTTATCAAATGTTTTGAGTAACGCTTTATACGGTTTATTGATGGATTGATACCGACGCTTTAACGCCCGGTCAAATTCTTTCAACCGGTTTTTGGGGACCATGATTTCATCGTCTTTGACTTTTTCAATGTCTCTAATTTCGGTTTCTTCGTCAAAGTTTAATCGTTTCAGTTCTAATTCGATGCTGTCTTTTTCTTGTTTGAGTTCCAGAAGTTCATCTTGGTGTTTAGCCGCATGAGCTTGTTCAAAATCACGTTCTAATTGACGCTTGGATTCTTGCAGTTGTTCCCATTGATTTTTCGCTTGAGTCACGCTCATTTCATGCGCATCAAGCTCCGCGTTTTGGCGGACTTTCAAGGCATAAACGGCATTATCTTTGGCTTTTTCGTTTTCCAAGCGTTTGAGCTCAAAGGCTTCTTTTTCCCGGGCGGTTAAATAGTGCTCTTTGTCTTTTAAAAGAGATTTCTCGGTGGTGTAATACGCTTTTTTAAGATCGTATTCCGCCCTCGCTTCGTCAATCACTTTTTGTGATGCCTTTTTCTTTTGATCGAATCCGGCTTTAGCCCGTGTTTCTTGAAGTCTTTTTTCTGCGTCCGCCACTTTGACGAGGAAATCTCGTTTTTTCTCTTCGAACAAAACATCTTGGTCGGCACTTAACATGTCGACTTCATAGCGTTTCTTAGCGGTTTCAATTTCAATGGATAATTGCGCACTTTTTTTGCTGACATGCACTTGTTCGTTTTCAAAGGCCAGCGCTTTTTCTTCATCGAAGGCATCAAAAAAGGCTTGGATTTCATCCAGCTCTTTATAGATGCTGCTCGCTTCTTTGTAGGCTTTAAGCATCCGGTTATGCCATTTTTTTTGCATGGACACAAACGGTCCTAAAACTTTTTCAACGTGGTCAATGATCGGACCTTTTAAAGCACTGATTCGTAAATGTTCAGCCATGAGATCTGGATTTTTGAACCACGTCGAAACGTCTAAGACTAGTTGCGCTTCGTCCATAAGCTCGGTGTAAATTGCTAAATGGCCGTCCATCAAACGATGAACGGTTGACTTGTAATCATCACGAATCGTCCGGACATAGCCGGTTAAGTCGTCCATAAAGTGGAAGAGGGATTCGTACATTTCAAGGTAGGCTTCATGCCGAAGTTGATTGGTCTGGGTCAACTCTTTAACGATGGTAACTAAGGTCGGAGTATCAACCTTAATGTCTGGGTTTTTTATAAAGGCTTTTTCTTGCGCATCCATGGCGTCGATTCCAGTTTCGATTTTTTTCTCCACAGCCTTGACAGCGCGGACCCCCGATTTGATGACATCATTAAAGTCATCCATCGTCGCATCATAGCGTTTGGTGGCCCGGGTAAATGTGGCTTTGATTTTGGCCGCAATGGCAGTCAAGTCTTTACTGTAATCGGTGATTTTATCTTCTAAATCGTTACGGGCATCATCCGTGGCGGATTGCACGTCTTTTAGTAAAGCTGTCTCTTTTTTGTCTAAGTCATTTAAATCTTTTTTTAATCCTGCAAGTTCTTGTTTTAAGTATTTTTGATCGTCCGCCTGCGCGTTGCTGAGCCGGTTAATGTAATATTTGAGGGAATTACTGAAAGGTTCTTGCGCTTGCAAAAAGATTTCGGTGGTCTCAGTTTTGATGGATTGGAGTTTGTCTTTGGCCTTTTTGTAATCATTATCTAAGGCTTTTTCTTGCGCAGCTTTTTCTTTTTCAATGTCGGAGAGTTCGGCTTTTTTGACGTCTAATGAATCCTTAAAGCCGTCTTTAATGGTCTTTTGTTGAGCGGTCCAACGCTCTTTGAAAGTCTTGACACTGGCTTCTTTTTTCTGCGCTTCTAAAAGTCCTTTTTCCGTTAAGGTTTTGGTTTCAGACGCATACTTTTTCGCCAAAGCTTGTTGGGCCTTTGTATGGGCGAGTTCGGCCTTTTTGTATGCCTTGTCCACATCCAAAAGCGTTTTTTGATACGCTTTGTTGGCTTTTTGAACCTCATCAGAAAGGGCATACGCTCGGCTTTGAAAGTGCTTTTCCGATGACTGTAACTGGCTTTGTAAAGCGCTGTAACTATTTTCTTTACCGCTTGCCATAAAGACCTCCAATATCTGTGCATAAGGCATTAAATTATCGCATTTATTTTACCATACTCAGTCTTCTATCACAATTGAAAACCGCCTAAGGTCTGTTAACTTTTAAAAAGCTTCACTCAGCGTGTATAATGCTACTGATAAGGAGTTTACTATGGATGAACGCTTAATGTCGGCGGAACGGACGTCGTATGATGACGAACCATTTAGCTTAAGACCCAAAACGCTCAAAGAATTTATTGGCCAAGACGATGTTAAAGAAATGCTTGATATCTTCATCCGGGCCAGTCAGAAGCGTAAAGAGAGTTTGGATCACGTGCTTTTTTATGGGCCCCCAGGTTTAGGTAAGACAACGTTGGCCAATATTTTAGCCAACGAAATGGGTGTGCAAATCAAAATTACCTCCGGCCCATCCATCGAAAAATCCGGTGACTTGGCCGTTTTACTCACCGCATTAAACCCCGGCGATGTCTTATTCATTGATGAAATCCACCGGTTGCCCAAAGTTGTGGAAGAAGTGCTCTATCCAGCGATGGAGGATTTTGCGATTGACTTGATCGTTGGTAAAGATGAAACCTCCCGGGCCATCCGGGTCGACTTACCCCCTTTTACGCTCGTGGGAGCCACCACCCGCTTTGGCGATCTCACCGGGCCACTTAGAGACCGTTTTGGGGTGGTCCATAAACTCGATTTTTACGATACACAAGCGTTAGAAACGATTTGTCACCGAACCGCCCAGCTTTATCAAACGCCCATTGATGCATCCAGCATCGCTGAAATTGGAAGACGCTCCCGGGGGACGCCGAGGATTGTCAACCGACTATTCCGACGCATCCGCGATTTTGCCGATGTCTTAAATGACGGTGTGATTGACCCTAAAATCACCGACCAAGCCCTCTCCAAACTCAACATTGATCCCTTTGGCCTGGACCAAAAAGATTATCTCTATTTAGAAACGCTCATTGACCACCATAAAGGCGGTCCCGTGGGGATTGATAATCTCGCTTCTGGGATGAGCGAAGATGTGACCACCTTAGAAGATGTCTACGAACCGTATCTGTTAAAACTCGGATTCATCGCCCGGACTTCCCGGGGCCGTGTGGCGACCGATAAAGCTTATAAACACCTCAAAAAGCCCTATCAGACGGGCCTTTTGTAAATGAAAACCAAAGACTTTACGTACCATTTACCTGAAGAACTCATCGCCCAAGTCCCCTTAAAAGACCGGACAAAATCGCGCTTACTCCGCGTCAACCGGACGGCTGAAACCTACACCGATCATACATTTAAAGAGCTCAAAGATTTTTTAAACAAAGGCGATGTCTTAGTCCTCAATGATTCGGCCGTCATTCCCGCAAGGCTTTATGGCATCAAAAAAGATACCGGGGCGATGCTGGAAGTCTTATTGCTCAAGCCGCTGGGCTTAAAAAAATACCAAGCCCTCGTCAAAAAAGCCCGCAAAGTCGACGTTGGAACCGTCATTACGATCGGCGATGGCCGCTTAGAAATGACGTGTTCTAAGGTGTTAGAAGAAGGCATCCGGGAATTTGATCTTGCCTATGAAGGCGATTTTTACGCGCTGTTAGATGACCTTGGGGAGATGCCGTTACCGCCTTATATCCATGAAAAACTCGAAGAAAAAGATCGCTACCAAACCGTGTATGCGAGAGAAAAAGGGAGCTCTGCCGCTCCCACCGCAGGCCTTCACTTTACCTTAGAGTTCTTAGATGAACTGGCCCAAAAAGGCATCATTATCACCGCCATTACCCTGCATGTTGGATTAGGGACGTTTCGCCCGGTGAAAGTGGATGATGTTGAGAACACACAAAATGCATGAAGAATCGTATCAAATCAGCCAAACGACCGCCGATATTTTAAACCAAACCCGCCGAGAGAGAAAAGCGCCACATTGTCGCGGTGGGAACCACAAATCATGCGCACCTTGAAACCGAAATGACCAAACGTGATAGATTCCAACCGACCGCCGACGTTCAGAATTATTCATTTATCCGAACTTTACGTTTCAAGCCGTGGATGCGCTTTTGCAATTTCCACTTGCCGGGTCGACAACACTGATGCTCGTGAGTGCGTTTGCATCCAAAACATTGATGTTAGAAGCGTACGCCCACGCCGTAGAAAAATATCGCTTTTTAGCTTCGGCGATGCCATGTTCATCGAATAAAAAACGCGCCTAAGCCGGCGCGTTTTTAGTGATTCGAAGTAAATGATGCACGGATTTTGATGTCATAAATAAGATCAGGAGCCCCGAATAGTGCCAAAAGATAGTTAAAACCACCGACTTTAAGAGGAATCCCGGTGATAAAAAGATCGCAATCGGGATGAGCCCTTGCGCAAGCGTTGATATAAGTCCCATCACGCGGCCCCTATAGGCCGAGGTCAATCGCCGGAGTGAGACCGGTATTAAAGGGAGATATTTATCCACATATTGGCCACCGCCAAGACGAACGCTACCCCTAAAAACTCACATAAAACCAGGTGTAAGAAATCCGTTCTAAGACGATTAAGAGCTGACTAACGCGTGATGGCCCATGAAAGGATATAAGGCAAAGAGCAAGCCAAACCGCATGGATTTACGGATGCGCTCGCTTTAGGCCGATCGTTCGACCATGACCCCGCCCACGATGGCCCGATGCTACAAGGCCACCGAGAAACGATAAATGAATCAGGGGCGCTCTAAAACGAGGTTAAAAGATAGGGGTGAATGTTGGAAAAGACCGGCGCAATCACCAAAATTGAGAGTAAGATGATGAGGATAAACATCCCCACCAGTCCCTCTTTCTTTCGAACATAGGAAAATCCACTGCGCAAATCTTTCAGGTACTGGTTAAAGGAAGAATTTTCGGTTGGGTTGTGGTGCTCTAAGCGTATCCACATTTCCGAGATAGCCGAGAGGATAAAACTGATGCCGTTGACCAAAAAGATTCCGACAATACCGAGTAACGCATATAAGATGCCTGCCAGTAATACGCCGACGAGTTGTTGAATGCTGTTGATGAAACTGTTCATCGAGTACGCCTGTTGAAGTTGATGATCTTCGACAATCTCGGGGATGATGGCTTGCACCGCAGGGGTAAATAACGCGTGGTTGACCGCGATGATAAAGGCGGTGACATACAGCGTAGGAAGAATGATTTCAGGGGCACTAAATTGCCATAAGATGAGGCCGGCCCCAATGATGGTGACGCCTCGGATGAAGTCGGTAAAGACTAAAATACGGCCTTTGTGCCAGCGGTCCGCATAGACGCTTAAAAACGGCACCAACAATATTTGAAAAAACCCTGAAAAGCCTAAATAAAGCCCGGCTTGAAAGGTGGAACCCGTCAAGGTTAAGATAAACCAACTGATCCCGAAGTTATAAAGCGCACTGCCGATTTGACTGACCAAGTTACCCGCAAAAAGTAAGCGGTAGTTGCGGGATTTAAGTAGGGCCCACATTATTCAATGGAGATTTTCACGATGTCCCCATCGTTGGTTTCAATGTCCACCAAATTCCCAGTGGCCCCTTGTTCAATGAGGTCTTGAATCATGTCCCAGTCTAAATCGATGTCTAAATTTCCCAGTTTGGAATTATTGAATACAATGTTTTTCCCGTTGCCTTTGGCCATCGCCAATTTGGCAAACTCTAAAGGGATTTGGATGTTGACTTTATCGCCGTCATGAGAGAGGACGTACACTTTAAACATCCTGAGTGTTTTCGCCTTTTGAGGGGTGATGACCGGCGTCGAAGACGCTGCTTGATCCAACGCTTTGAGTAATTTGGCCGCTTCTTCCGGAGAGATTTGACCCTGTTCGACCATTTCTAATATTTTCATTTTTTCATTCATGACTTTCTCCTAATAATTTAAAGACATCGTCTTTGGATAACTCACCTTTGGCGAGTTTTTCTAAAAGCTCTTTTTTCGAATGTTTCGAGGGTTCTTTGAGATCATCTTCGGGGGTATACCCGAGTTCGATGATGATTTCATCCAGTTGCTTTTTCACCGTAGGGTAAGAAATTCCCAGTTCTTTTTCCACTTTCTTGATGTTGCCTTTGTTTTTCATGAAGATCTCAATGAAGTAGAGGTTCTCGGTATTTAAGTAATTGAATTTGGATAAGACGAAATCGCCTTTAATTTCGGTGTGACACGACGGACACGCGAGTTTCGCGACGTGTAGATCGCTGTCACACACTGGGCAGTGCCCAAGCACATGATTTTGCATGATGCCTCCTTTTAAATAATGGATATGCGAATGTTGGCTTCGCTTGATTGAATGTCGATGCGGGCCCCTTTGGCAAAATCCAACAGCCCGGCAAGCGCCCGGACGTTTTCATCTTTATGGCGTTTGATAAAGGGGCGGATAAGCCCCAAAGGAAGGGGCACAGCAAACAACGTATTAAGCATGGTACTGATGGCTTTTTGATCCTTGATGTCAATGCGCATCTTGATAAACCGGGCTCTTTTGTACCTCATCTTTGGAGTGGTAATTTCTTGGTAGGCCTGTTCTTTGGAGATGGTGTGCTTTTGAAGGTTTTTGAGGGGGGTGAGATTCATGGAAGACCTCCTTACACTCAATATATCTAATAGAATTAATAAAATCAATAGTAGAATTAAAATAATTAATTTATTTATTAATATTATTTAACTATCGGTGGTAAAAATCAAATAATAATCAGATTCATTGAAATATGTCCGAAGGCTTAAAAGTGTGGTGTATAATAAAGGACGTTAATGAAACGAGGGACTATGTTAAAACTCACCATCCAGGCCACGGACGGGAATGCCCGTGCGGGTCAACTCACGATGAAAAACAAGGTCGTTCCCACCCCTGTATTTATGCCAGTCGGCACCCAAGCCACGGTCAAAATGCTCGATGTGGATGAAATATCAGCCGTCAGTGAAGGGCTGATTTTAAGTAATACGTACCATTTATGGCTGCAACCAGGCGAAGCCATCGTCAAACACCAAGGCGGCTTGCATGCGTTCATGCAGTGGCCCGGCTTAGTCCTCACCGACAGTGGGGGATACCAAGTATTCTCTTTAAAAAACGCCCGGAAAATATACGAAGAAGGCGTCCACTTTAAGCACCACAAAAGTGGCGAAAGCCTCGTTTTAACCCCTGAAAAAAGCATTCAAATCCAAAACGACCTCGGCGCCGATATCATCATGAGCTTTGATGAATGTCCACCGTTTGATGCCCCGTATGACTATCACCGAGACAGTTTAGAACGCACCTTAAGATGGGCGAAGCGCGGTAAAGATGTCCACCAAAGAGACGATCAAGCTTTATTTGGCATCATCCAAGGCGGCCCGCATATGGACTTAAGACGTCATTCGCTAAATTCCTTGGTTGAGATTGGCTTTGATGGGTATGCGATCGGCGGACTCTCCGTCGGTGAATCCAGAGCCGATATGTATGAAGCGCTTTACCAAATTGCCCCGGAGATGCCTCAAGATAAACCCCGCTATTTAATGGGTGTGGGAACACCGGAAGATTTACTCGCCGGGGTGGAAGCGGGCATCGATATGTTTGATTGTGTCAATCCCACGCGGATTGCTCGGCACGGCGTAGCTTATACGAAACTGGGCCCCATCACGATCAAAAATAAGCCGTTTGAAAACGATTCAAACCCCATCGATGAGGCCTGTGATTGCCCGGTCTGCACGCGGTATTCACGCAGTTACATTAGACATCTTTACAAGGCGGGAGAGACCTTAGGGGCCCGACTCATTAGCTACCATAATTTATACTTTTTAAAAACCCTCATGGCCGGCATGCGTGAAGCCATTGCTTTGGGACGGTTTAACGCCTTTAAGAGCGAATTTTTAAAAACCTACGAGACCCTTAAAAAGACCCCTTGAAATATGATAAAATAACCTAAGGACCTGAAACGGTTTCAGGAGGCACATATGTTCGAATCGAACGACCATTTTAATCAAAAACCTGTCATTAAAGTGATCGGCGTCGGGGGCGGCGGTGGAAATGCCGTCAACCGGATGATCGAAAACGAAGTTCAAGGCGTAGAATTCGTCGCCATTAATACGGATGCGCAAGTCTTAAGACTTTCTAAAGCGGAAACCCGCATGCAAATTGGGAAGCTTTTAACCCGTGGACTGGGCGCGGGAGCGGACCCTGACATTGGCCGCCGCGCCGCGATTGAGTCGGAAGACGAACTCAAAGAAATGCTCACGGATACCGATATGGTATTCATCACCGCTGGCATGGGCGGGGGCACCGGCACCGGTGCGGCGCCTGTGATTGCGAAAATCGCCCGGGAAATGGGCTGTTTAACGGTGGGCATCGTCACGAAACCCTTTAAATTTGAAGGCCGCCGCCGGGTGGCGACAGCGTTAGAAGGCCTTGATTCCCTGAAACCCTACGTGGATACATTAATTATTGTGCCGAACGACCGACTTTTACACGTCGTGGACCGGTCCACATCAATGCTTGAAGCTTTTAGAGAAGCGGATAACGTCTTGAGACAGGGCGTCCAAGGAATCGCGGAAATTATTACCGTTCCGGGCCTCATTAATGTCGATTTTGCCGACGTTAAAACGGTCATGAAAGACAAAGGAACGGCGCTCATGGGCATCGGCATCGCCTCAGGCGATGAACGGGCCATTGAAGCGGCTAAAAAAGCGATTCATTCGCCCTTGCTGGATGCCAACATCAACGGCGCCACCGACGCGATTGTCAATGTGGCCAGTGATACCAACATTGCGCTTTGGGAAGTAACCGAAGCCATTGAAGCCATCCAAGCCGCATCCGATACGGAAATCAATGTCATATACGGCACCACCATCAACATGGACTTAAACGATGAAGTCATCGTCACCGTCATCGCCGCAGGCTTTGATGAAACGAGGAAGATCGAACTCGATGCCATTGGCGCGACCGATTATGATTTCAATAAAGAAACTACCCCCGAAAAAGACTCCAAACCCGCGCCTGAAAAAGCGCCTGCTCCTACCAAAAAAGAAAGCGATGATAAACCCGGAAAAACCAATATCCCCTCCTGGTTGCGCTCACGGTTTAAATGAATCTGCCACTCATCAAGTCTTTGCAAACGAATCACCCAGGTGTCACGCTCATTATGGCGAGTAAGTACTTAGATGCAGACGCTCTAAGACCCTATATCGATGCAGGGATTACGCATTTTGGCGAAAACCGCGTCGATCCGTACGTGACGAAAAAAAGCGTCCATAATAAAGGCATCACCTGGCATTTTATTGGGACGCTGCAATCCAAAAAAGTTAAAAAAGTCATCAACGAAATCGATTGTTTACACACCGTTGACCGGCTCAAATTGATTGAAGAAATTAAGAAGCACCGCATCACGCCACTGGATGCATTCATCCAGTTTAATATATCGGGTGAACCCTCGAAACATGGCTTTTTAGAACGTGATATCCCAGATATCATAAAGGCGCTTCAAGACGCCCCTATGATTCATCCCATTGGCGTCATGGGCATGGCTGAACACACCGATGATGCGGGTATCATTACACGGCAATTTGCAACCCTCAAAACCATCCAAAGCACGTTAAATCAAACATTTCCAAGCATCCAATTTTTATCCATGGGCATGAGTGATGACTATGAAATCGCCCTCGCCTTAGGCACGACCCATTTGCGGTTGGGCCGGATTCTTCTGGAGGAACCTCATGGCATTTAATAAAAAAAACGCCCTCAATCGAGCGCGTTTCATCAAAGTCGACGCGAAAGCCGATGTCTATCAGTTTTCCGATGCGTTGCTGAAAGGCACCCCGCTCATTCTCAATTTTGAAAAGACGGACGCCGAAGCGGCCAATCATTTCATCGTCTTCTTAAGTGGGATTGTCTATGCGATTGACGGGATGGTCGAGATGTTATCGGAAAAAATCTTTGTCTTTGCATCGAAAAAAGATCTCAAGGATAAAGCGTTAAGAGGCTTCATCCAAGACAACAAGGAAGTGGATTAATGCAGGTCTTTTTTGAATTCATTCTCGTCTTACTCCAAATCTATTACTACATGCTGATTGCGACGATTTTACTGTCTTGGTTCCCCGATCTTAGAAATACCGGGTGGTATCAATCTTTAGTGCGTTTGACCCAACCGTATTTAAGGCTTTTTCGAGGCCTCTTAGTGTTTGGTCAACTGGATTTTACCCCCATCTTAGGCTTTATCTTTTACCAATTTGGCCTTTCGGCCTTCCAAGCATTTGTCAGTTCTTTATAACCGGTAAACACCGTTACGCACGCCCAGAAATAAGAGATCAAGTGGTTGGTGAAAACTTGACAACGACGTGCGCAATGATCATTACCAGGTAAAAACTTCGTTTCGGTTCACGTTATCGAACCGCCCACTAAAAAGGTGGATCCGTCCTTTTTTTATGGGGCGTTTTTTATTGAAAGGAGCCCATTATGTCATTTAAAGAAACGTTGCATATGCCGCATACTGATTTTCCCATGCGGGGCAACTTAGCCCAAAAAGAACCCGAACGCATCACGCAGTGGGACCAAGAAAAAGTCTACGCGAAGCGCTTGGAAAAAAACGCCGGCAATCCGCCGTATGTGTTTGTCGATGGCCCGCCCTATGCGAACGGGGATATCCATATTGGTCACGCGCTCAATAAAGTGCTCAAAGACATCGTCATTAGAGAACGCAACATGCGCGGGTTTTACGCCCGTTTTGTGCCTGGGTGGGATACCCACGGTTTACCAATCGAATCGGCGCTCACCAAAAGTGGGAAGGTCGACCGGAAAAAAATGTCGGTGGCCGAATTCAGAAAAGCGTGTGAAGCCTATGCGCTCGATCAAGTCGACCGCCAAAAAGAACAATTTAAACGCTTAGGGGTTCTCGGAGAATGGGAAAATCCTTATATCACCCTCCAAAAACGCTACGAAGCCTCACAGCTTGATGTGTTCGCCTCCATGGTGGAAAAAGGACTCATCTTTAAAGGGTTAAAACCGGTCTATTGGTCACCTTCATCTGAAACCGCCCTGGCCGAAGCCGAGATTGAATACCACGAGAAAAAATCTCCATCCATTTATGTGAAAATGCCCGCCACCGATGACACGCGGTTTGGCCGGCCCTTTAGTTTTCTCATTTGGACGACTACCCCGTGGACGATTCCCGCGAACTTAGCGATTGCGGTGGATCCTGAATTTACCTATGCCCTTGTCAGTCGACGGCTAAGCCGTAATCGTCGCTGAGGCCTCGTTGAAACCTTAGAAGGCGTCTTTGAACGTCCTTTAAACATCTTTGAAAAATAGCCGGCAAAAACTTAGCCGGGCATGACGTATACGCATCCCTTATATGAACGTGTTTCCCCCATTGTCTTGGGTCATCACGTGACCTTAGAAAGTGGGACCGGCCTCGTGCATATTGCGCCAGGTCACGGGGAAGATGACTTTATCATCGGCCAACAAAACGGTTTAGATATTTTATGTCCGGTGGACGGCCAAGGCAAAATGACGGAAGAAAGTGGCCCATACGTGGGATTATTTGTCGATGATGCTTCCAAAAAAGTGGCCGAGGATTTAGACGCGTCCAAGCATTTAGTGAAACTCGTTTGGATTCACCATCCCTATCCGCATGATTGGCGGACGAAAAAACCCGTGATCTTTCGAGCAACCAACCAGTGGTTTGCCTCTATCGAATCGCTCAAAGACGCCATGATCAAAGAAATCCACGATGTCAAATGGGTCCCTTCATGGGGCGAAACCCGGATGGAAAACATGGTCAAAGACCGCGCCAGTTGGTGCATTTCCAGACAACGCACCTGGGGCGTTCCGATTCCGGTTTTTTATACGGAAGATGGGACGGCACTTTTAGATCCTTCGCTCATTCGTCACGTGTCTGAATTATTCGCTGAACACGGGTCCAACATTTGGTTTGAATGGGACGCGAAAGATTTACTACCCGAAGGCTTTACCCATGCGGGAAGTCCATCGGGAACCTTCACCAAAGAAACCGACATCTTAGATGTCTGGTTTGACTCGGGAACCTCCCATAAAGGAGGTATGACCGATTTTGGCATGCCGTATCCGGCCGACATTTATTTAGAAGGCGCCGATCAATACCGGGGCTGGTTCAATTCAAGTTTATCAACCGGGGTCGCTTACACAGGGAAAGCCCCGTATAAAACCGTGTTAACGCATGGCTTTGTGCTCGATGAGAACGGCTTTAAAATGTCTAAATCTCAGCGCAATGGGTTTGATCCGAAAAAACTCATGGACCAAAAAGGCGCGGACATCTTAAGACTCTGGGTGGCCAGTGTGGATTATCAAGCCGACGTACGGATTGGTGAGGCGATGCTCAAACAAGTCTCAGAAACGTACCGGAAAATCCGCAACACCTTAAGATTTATGCTCGGCACCCTGCATGATTTTGACGCCTCCAAAGATGCGATTTATGATGATGATGCGATTAATACGTACATGCGCATGCGCTTAAAAGAAGTGGTGGATGCGTCGATGCATGCCTATGAAACGTTTGAATACGCCGATGTGATGCGCCAAATCAATGGCTTCATCAATAAAGAACTTTCGGCATTTTATCTTGATCTCGCCAAAGATATGCTTTACATCGAGCGGCAAAATGACCCAAGACGCCGCGCCATGCAAACGGTGATTCACGACAGCCTAGTGCATCTCATGCGTTTACTCACGCCGATTTTACCGTTCACCATGGAAGAAGTGTATGAATACGTGCCGGGAACGAAAGAAGCCAGTGTGTATCATGAGAATATTACCGCGTATGAGGCCCCGACCGATGCGGCCCTCAAAACCGATTTTACCCGGTTGTTAGAAATCCGGGATGCCGTCTTAAAAGCCTTGGAAGAAGCTCGGAATGAAAAAACCATCGGCAAAAGCTTAGAAGCGCACCTCACCTTGAGCGTGCCGAGTGAAGATCACGCCGTCTTAGCCCGCATCACCCAACTGGAAAAATTCTTCATTGTTTCCCACGTCGATGTGTTAGAAGGCGATTTTTCGGTGCAAGTTACCCCCCATGAAGCCGCAAAATGTGAACGCTGTTGGCACCATGCGCCGCTTAATGAAGATGGCCTTTGTGCACGCTGCGTGCATGTGTTAGAAGACCTGCATGGCAAGTAACTACAGACGCGTCATGCAATACGTACTCGGGGCCTTTATGGTTTCATTCGGTGTCGTCACGTTGCTGCGCACCAACATTGGGGCGGGGGCTTGGGATACGGTGAATGCGAACCTTTCAGCCCTCACTGGAATTACCCTAGGAACCGCCAGTTTTTTAGTGCAGGGCCTGCTGGTCATCATGATTACCGCGTACCGCAAAAACGTGAAATACTTACTCATTTCCGTCTCCATTTTACTGATTGCCTTAGGCATTGATTTTTGGGACATTCTCATTTACGGGGATTTTTATTACGAAGGGTTGCCGCTTCGCTTTTTGGTTTTCTTCGGCGGAGTTTTTATCTTAACCGCTGGACTATCTTTAATCATTCTCACCCACTATCCCGCCGCCATTTTTGATGAATTCATGATGATGGTGATGCATATATTTAATACCGAACAAATCTTTTTTCCGCGGTTATTTGTCGAGATGTTGGCGATTGTCATCGCCAGCGGATTTGGCTTTTTAGCGGGCATTGGATTTGGAGCAGTAAACATCGGATCGGTGATTTTAGCGGTACTTTTACCGTTCATCCTTTCGGTGCAACTCAAGTGGATGAGGCCGATATTTAATGTCAAAGTTCAATCTTAAAGAACTGATTCTTTATCTATTAGGGACCGTCACCATCGCCTTTGGCGTGGTCATGGTCATCAAAAGCAGTTTAGGCACGGGCCCTTGGGATACGGTGTTTATCGTCTTTGCCAGACGCATTGCGCCCTTAACCATCGGGGTGAGTGCGATTATTATCACGAGCCTATTAACGGTTTGGACGACGTGGATGCGACGGGACATTAAGCTGATTTTGATGATCGTCCCGATTCTTTTTGTCGGGGTGTTTATTGATCTGTTTGATTTGGTGATTTTTAAAGATTTCGCCCCCGAAGGCTGGTTCCGCTTGATTCCTTATCTCACGGGACTTTCACTCGTGCCTTTAGGCGGTGCCATTTTAGTGGTGACGCGCTATCCAGCGGGTGTTTTTGAAGAGATGACATTGCTGGTGCGCGACGTATTAAAATTCAAACAAGTCTTCCCCGCCCGGATGCTCATCGAAACATTCCCAATGGTGTTATCGGGGGTTTTATCGTGGATTTGGTTCCGCGATTTGGGCGCCATTAACATCGGGACGTTAGGCTTTATTGCCTTCATTGGCCCGCTATTTCAAGTCTATTTAAAACGCTTTGAACGATTCACTTTTTAGGAGGCATTATGGAACTTGCACAACTGATTGACCATACGTATTTAAAACCGGAAGGGACGCGCAAAGAGATCGACCAATTGATCAAGGAAGCGAAAACGCATCACTTTAAGAGTGTCTGCATTCAACCGTCGTTTGTTGCGCATGCGGCGGCGTCTCTTAAGGATTCAGACGTCTTAGTCTGCACGGTGATCGGCTTTCCACTCGGTGCAAACACCCTCAAAGTCAAAGCCTATGAAACCGAAGATGCGCTTTCAAATGGGGCCGATGAAATCGATATGGTCGCCCCCATTGGGGCCCTTAAAGCCCATGATTTTGACCGTTTAAAAGACGAAGTCAAAACCCTCAAAGCCTTAACGGGTAACAAAACCCTCAAAGTCATTTTAGAAACCGCCATGCTCGATGATGCGACCATTCTTAAAGCCAGCGAAGCCGCTTTTGAAGCGGGGGCTGACTTTGTCAAAACCTCAACGGGATTTGGCCCTGGCGGCGCGAGCACTCACGCCGTCAAACTCATGGCCAGTGTGGCGCATGGCAAAGGCGTCAAAGCCAGTGGTGGGGTGCGCACATATGAAGATGCGCACGCCATGATTGACGCGGGAGCCACCCGCATTGGAACCAGCAATGGTGTCGCCATCGTCACCGGGTCAACCCCCGAAAATTCTTATTAGGAGGCCTTTATGTCTACCCCTCATATTTCCGCGTCAGAAACTCAAATTGCTCCAGTGGTGTTAATGCCAGGCGATCCACTCAGAGCTAAAATGATCGCCGAAACGTATCTGGAAAATGTCATTCAGTTTAATGACGTCCGCAACATGTTTGGCTATACCGGCACCTATAAAGGGAAAGCCATCAGTGTCATGGGTTCAGGCATGGGAATGCCCTCGATTGGGATTTATTCGTATGAACTCTTTAAGATGTATGATGTGGACACCATCATTCGTATTGGGTCATGCGGCGCCTATACCGATACGCTGGATTTATACGATGTCATCTTAGTGACGGGGTCGTATTCGGAATCGACGTATGCGAGCGTGCAAAGTGGCACCAAGCAACCCGATATTTTATATCCCAGTCAAGAAGTAAACGACGCCTTAGAAACGGCCGCAAAGGATTTAAAGATTCCTTTAAAAAAAGGGATCATACACTCTTCCGATGTTTTTTACCGCCAAGATGGCGATCACTTTAAGAAGCTCTATGCGGAAAAAAACGTCATGGCCGTAGAGATGGAATCGTTCGCGCTTTTTCATAACGCTCAAGTAACCGGCAAAAAAGCCGCCTGTTTACTCACGGTCTCTGATTCCTTAGTCACCCATGAAGCCACCACCGCCGAAGAGCGTCAAAATGCCTTTACCCAGATGATGGAGGTGGCCTTATCGCAAGCCATTTAAGTCCCAATCTGAAGGTCCAAAACGGGCCCTTTGGGGATGATATTCACATTCAAACCAAGCAGTTTTTAACAGCGCAGTGGTCACTGCGCTTTTTCGTGGCGCTTGATCCTAAGCAAATGGTGACCTACCGGTTAATGGCGGGCATGCTCAGTGTGAAAAACCAAAAATATCCCACGCAAACGGCGTGGAATAATCATTTAGAAGGTCTTTACCATCTCCAAATCGGGACGAGTCTTTCGACCTTTCAAGACCGTTATGAACTCACCGTAAGAATGCGTCATGTTCCGGGTGAGATGGTGCAATCCCCAGATTTACTCGACCAGGCGCTTGAAGCGTTAGACGCATTGGTGATGCATCCGCGCTTTGATGAAAAATCACTGGCGCAAGAAAAACGCTTTTTAAAAGACGAGTGGGCCACTAAAAAGGCGTCTAAGGGCTTTCAAGCCATCCGGCATCTGACCGAAGCAATGTTGCTGGACCATCCGTATTACGTCCCTCAAGTCCAAGATGACGCCGCGATTGATGCGGTCACACTCCCGGTGATTAAAGATGCCTATGCCCGTTTTATGGACGCGCCTAGAGTCCTCATTAGACTCGGCCAATCCGACCCCTCAGCCGGGCCTGATTTTTTAAAGCGGCTGCAAAAACCAACGACACCGCTCGCCTTTGAGCCGCCTTACCGGCATACGTATAAATCTGTTTCCATGGCGCCGGTGAAAGATGCGATGAAACAAACGTTGATGTATGACATGTATGAAACCCATGTGATGCGTGACGATGAAGAGTATGAAGCGCTGATGGTCTTTAATCAACTGCTGGGGGGCGACAGCGAATCGATGCTGTTTAAAACCATCCGTGAAACCCATAATATGGCGTATTCCGTCGGGTCGATGTTGCTTTCCCAGTATGGGTTGCTCTTGATCAATGGAGCGATTTCACCGGCCAATCAGACCGCTTATCTCAATGAAATTCAAACCAATTTAAGCGCGTTAAAAACAGGGGATTATTCCGATGAAGCCTTAGCGCTCGCGAAAAAAAGCCAAATCGAAACGATCAAACGCAATCACGACGCCAAAGGGGCACTGACCCGCCGCGCGTTTTATCATGTGTATGCGAATGAACCCTTTACCAAAGATGAGCTGATTAGAAGGCTGGGTGCCATTGATAAAGCCGCCATCACGCGGATCGCCGAACGGTTAAGCCCGGTCACATCCTTTCAGTATGGAGCGACTTTATGAAATCCCTCAAACTGAATGAAACGATTGTCATGATTCAAAACCGGCTCAAGTTGATTTATATCCAACGCCCCGGCTATTTAAAAAAATACGCGATGATCACATTTCCCATTGGCGGCCTCCACCGGGCCTATGAAAAAGCTGGGGAAAAAGTGTATTTCCCCAGTGGGGCCGCCCATTTTTTAGAGCATAAATGTTTTGAAGATGACGGCGAAGAACTCACCGCGGTATTTGCCCAGCAAGGCGCGAATGTCAATGCGTTCACCTCGCAGTTTCAAACGAGTTACTTATTTGAAGCCACCGATGAGCTGACTTCGAACATTCAATCCTTACTCGATTTAGTCTTTTTCCCAAAATTCACTGAAACGGGTGTGGAAGAAGAAAAAGGCATCATCACCGAAGAGTGGGCGTCCAGCCAAGATAATCCCTTTTACCAGCAATACCACACCTTACTTGAAACATTGTATGAAACCCATCCCTTTGCGAGTGATATCATCGGCGATGAAAAAAACATTCAAGCGATGGATTATCCCACACTGAAAGCGATTCATGAAGCCTTTTATCAACCGGAAGTGGCGACGCTGATCATCAGTGGCGATGGGGACATTGAATCGCTAGTAAAAACGCTCAATGAAACGCTTGTGTTGCCTGAAAAAACAGCGTTAAACCCGCTCCCCATTGAAGGGGCGCTCCCGCCTTCACTCAAAGAAACCAAACTGCGAATCCCAGGGGATGTCTACGCCGATTACTGGCTGAGAGGCATTCGCCTGGATTTAGACTTTGAAGATGCGAAAGCAAGGTATGCCTTTTATTTAGCCTTAGAAGTGGGGCTTGATATGCTCTTTGACCGGACCAGTCCGTGGGTCGAATCCATGCAAGAAAAAGGACTCATTAATGATGGCTTTGACTATGATTTAACGCTTTATCCGGAAGTCGCATTGGTGATTTTATCGGCCCAAACCCCCGATGATCACGCCACCGAAGAAGCCTTCGATGCGCTGTTAAATGCGCCGGGAGCACTCCTTAACCCAGAGCGCTTTGAGACGCAAAAAAAAGCCAACATTGGGGCGTTTATCTATGGCCTTGATTCCTTAGAGGGTACCGTGCGTAACCGTTCACGCTATGTGAGTGATGGCCTGACTCATTATGATTTACTCGATATGCAAATGGAATTAACCTTAGAAGATGTGACGCATGCTTTAAGCGCGATGAAAGCATCGATGCGTGCACTTGATGTCGTGTTAATTCCCCGTAAAGACACTTAAAACTCTCGAATTTACGCTATACTATCTTTAGGAGGCTAGCATGGATTTATTAGCATCTTACCAAGCCACCAAAAAAGCGGCTGAAAAGAAAATATTGATCGGTGGACCGCTCGCCGTCATCAGCGTTGCGCTCTTTTTACTCGTAGGATTAAATTCTCTGGTCGTTCAAGTTTTAGCGGGCCTGTTATTTTTAACCGGAGTTATTTTGATCATCATCGGCTCGGTCGCCTTTAATAAGATGGTGAGTGATTTCAAACACAATTTTTTAAAGGGAAAAATTGGCGAATGGATCGAAAATGGCGTCTATGAACCGAACGCAGGGCTTGCATTAGACGATGTGTACCGGTGTGAATTTATGCGCCACGCCGACCGGTTTCATTCGGAAGATTACATCCGGGGCTCACTCGATGGCGTGCAGTTTGAAATGTGCGACATCAAACTCGAAGAACGCCGCGTCGAACACACCAAAAACGGAACGAGAACGTATTACGTCCCTTTCTTTACCGGTCAATTTTACCGGGTCGATTTTAATAAAACATTTAATGGATCGCTGCAAGTCCTAGAAACCGAAAGACCGCAAAGTAAGCGCCCCTTTAAAAAGATAAAAATGGAATCGGTGGCGTTTAATAAAGTGTATAAAACCTATACGACCAATGATCATACCGCGTTTTATCTCATCACACCTCAAATGATGGAGCGGATGATGAAAATTGAACAAGACCATCCCGGAAACATTGGCTTTGCGTTCCTCGATGACCAGATGTATCTCGCCATCGATAACAACCGCAGTTTACTCGAAATCCAAATGTTTAGACCGCTGGATGAAAAACGCATTGATGCGTTTAAACATGATTTCCAACTAATAAAAGATGTGATTCATGAGCTGAAGCTCAACCAAAATATATTTAAGGAGATAACCTAATGGATCCAATTGTTGTATTACTCATTATTGTCGGTCTAATCGTTGTGATTGGACTGTGGTACATCGTCACCATGAATGCTTTACGTCAACTCGAGGTGAAAGTCGAAGAGGCCGACTCTGGCATCGATGTGGCCCTCACCAAACGGTTTGACGCGCTTTCTAAACTAGTGGGCGCTACCAAAGGTTACGCCAAGCACGAAGCGGAACTCTTTGAAAAAGTCACCAAATGGCGAAAAGGCTTGCCCGCTGAACTCACCATGGAACAAAAACAAGAATTCCAAGGCCGTCTCAATGAAGTCCAAAGCGGCATCAATGTGGCCGTGGAAAACTATCCAGATTTAAAAGCCGACAGCTTATTCATCAACTTGCAAAATTCCATCAATGAAGTGGAAGAACACTTACAAGCCGCCCGCCGGTTATATAACAGTAATGTCTCGACCATCAACCAGCGCATCGTGAGCTTCCCTACGAGCATTGTGGCTGGGATGATTGCCTTAAGCAAAAAAGAATTCTTCGAAGCCGAATCGGCCAAACGTGCCGATGTGGATGTCAGTTTTTAAAAAAACATATAAAACCTGATTTTCATGGGCATTATGAACCGCTTGTTCAAAACAAGCGGTTTTTTGTTGCCCAAATGATGAATCTCGCGGAGGTACCATGAGGCTTGCTAAAAAAGCGCGTTTTATACGATTTGGTACTTTTGAAAAGGGCGCCTACACTGTAATCAAAAAGGAGGCGTTTTATGGTGAATCATGTGACATTAGTGGGCCGGGTGGTGTTTGAACCGGAACTCAGAAAACTCGATACAGGGGAGAGTGTTTCAACGCTTATGTTGGCGCTTAAAAGACCGTTTAAGAACAGTGAGACCCATACCTATGATTCGGATTTTATAAAGATCACATTATGGCGAGGTATTGCGGAAAATGCGGTGAATTACTGCAAAAAAGGATCCATCATCGGGGTCCGGGGGCGGGTCGCTCAAAAGACCTTTCATTACGAAGATGAAAAAAGCTTTTCGTACCCGGAAATCATTGCCGAGCGGATGAGCTTTATCAAACTCGAAAATGAGCCAAAAAAGGAAGAAGTGCCCGCGTAAAACCGCCCGAGATTATGCTATAATAATCTCGAGGTGAACCATGAAACAATATCATCAGTTTTTACAAAACATTTTAGAAAATGGCACCGCCAAAGACGACCGCACCGGCACGGGGACACGGTCGATTTTTGGCGATCAAATGCGCTTTGATTTGGCCGATGGGTTTCCCCTTTTAACCACGAAAAAGACGCACTTTAAAAGCATCATCATTGAACTGCTTTGGTTCATCCAAGGCGAAACGAATATTCAACCTCTCGTCAAAGAGGGAGTTCGCATCTGGAATGAATGGCCGTATGAGTCTTTCAAAAAAAGCCCGAATTATGCGGGTGAGTCGATGAGTGATTTTGTTGAGAAGATTAAGACGGACGATGCCTTTGCGCAAAAATACGGTGAACTGGGGCCGGTATATGGCAAACAGTGGCGCGCCTTTGAAGGGCGTCAAAAAACCGTTGATCAGTTGCTCGAAGTGATTGAAGCCATCAAAACTAAGCCGGGATCTAGACGGCTCATTGTCAACGCGTGGAATCCCCCGTTGATAGATCAGATGGCACTGCCGCCTTGCCATATGATGTTTCAGTTTTACGTGGCGAACGGTGAATTATCACTGCAAATGTATCAACGAAGTGCCGATGCCTTTTTAGGGGTTCCTTTTAACATCGCCTCTTACAGCGCGCTTTTGATGATGGTGGCGCAAGTGACCAACCTCACCCCCAAAACATTTATCCATACGATTGGGGATGGACATATTTATAACGATCATTTTGCGGCCGTGCATACATTGCTGGAAAGAGAAGAGCGCCCCTTGCCAACATTAAAACTGAATCCTAAGGTCCAAAATATCTTAGATTTTACCTACGATGATTTCACCTTGGAAAATTACAACCCGCATCCTGCCATTCGGGCGAAAGTTAGTGTTTAAATGATTGCGTTAGTAGTCGCTTACGATCAAAACCGAGTGATTGGGGCGAACGGGAGTCTTCCGTGGCATTATCCGGAAGATTTAAAATATTTTAAAAAAGTGACGTCGGGTCATACGGTTTTAATGGGCCGCATTACTTATGAGTCCATCTTAAAAAGTTTGGGTAAACCCTTGCCGAATCGCCATCATGTCGTGGTTTCTAAAACCTTAAAAGATGACCGTGTGGACGTCGTTGATGACTTAAAGAAGTACCTTACAAACACGCACGAAGATTTATATATCATTGGTGGCGCATCCATCTATGCGCAAACCCTTCCCTGGGTCGACCGACTTTATATCACCCATATTGATGCCTCATTTAAGGGTGATACGGTATTCCCTGCATGGGATAAATCAAAGTTTAAAACCGTCGAAGAAACCCAGTCTGGGCCTTTGCGGTTTGCCGTGTACGAAAGGATTTCCCATGATTAGTTTATTGTTTTTTATCACGTGGTTGGGGATTATTGTCATCGCCACATTACTGGCTTATCAGCTCGCCTGGTGGGCGGCGGTAATCGCCTTTATTTTGAGCGTTCCGATTGGACTGGGTCTTTCCATCGGACTTTTTGCTGCATGGCTTCATTTTTACGGGAAATTCCGGCCCGGCATTGAACGCGAAAACATCCAACACCATAAATTTTTGGATGGTTTTTTAGTCTTAGCCATTCGTTTACTGAGGTTTCAGGTGCATGCCAGTGGCTTAAAAAACATTCCCCATGACCAACCGTTTGTGTTTGTGGGGAATCATCAATCCAATTATGACACCATCGTGCACAAAGTATTATTGCCCAACCCCTTACTTTTTATCGCCAAAGAGGCCATTTTCAAATGGATCATCATCGGCCCGATTGCCCGGCTCATGGGGCATGTACCGATGCAAAGGGAAAAAGACCGCGAAGCCGTTAAAGCGTTATTAGAAGGCATCAAGGTTTTTGAATCCGGCATTTCTGTGGGCATCTACCCGGAAGGGACTCGTTCTAAGAAAAATAGTATGTTGCCGTTTAAACCTGGGGCTTTAAAGCTTGCCATTAAACCTGGTGCCCCAGTTTTAGTTGGGGTGATTTATAATACGATTTATGCATGGAAAAAGTGGCCGTTTAAAAAACAGCACATCTACGTCCATTATTATCCTTTAATCCCTTCAGACACGGTAAAAACCATGACTTCCAATGAACTTTCTGACCACGTAAGAGAGTTAATCCAAACCAAACAAGATGAGTATACTGAGCGAGGTGTTTGAGTATGATGCGCATGATCGATTTAATTGAAAAAAAACGCGATGGCAACGCGCATTCAAAAGAAGAGATTCAATTTATTATCCAAGGATTAACCGAAGGCTCCATCCCCGATTACCAAATCAGTGCTTGGCTGATGGCCGTCTTTTTTCAATCGATGAACGAAAAAGAAGCGTTTTACCTCACCGAAGCGATGCTTGAAAGTGGCGAACAAATCGATCTTTCCGCCATTGAAGGCATCAAAGTGGATAAACATTCCACCGGAGGTGTAGGCGATAAAACCACACTCGCCTTGGCACCACTCGTGGCAACCATGGGCGGAAAAATGGCCAAACTATCGGGCCGAGGACTCGGCCATACGGGTGGGACCATCGATAAACTCGAAAGTATTCCAGGATTTAATACGAGCCTGTCACCGGAAGCTTTTAAATCTCAAGTCAATACGATTGGCTGCGCGGTGGCGGGTCAAACCGCCGATGTGGCCCCAGCGGATAAAATCCTTTATGCCTTACGAGACGTGACGGGAACCGTTCCCTCGATTCCCTTAATTGCATCTTCCATAATGGCAAAAAAACTGGCCTCTGGGGCCGATGTCATCGTCTTAGATGTGAAAGTCGGTGAGGGGGCCTTCATGAAATCAGAAGCCGAAGCCACTAAGCTGGCCTCACTGATGGTCGAGATTGGCACGCAACATGGCAAAAGTGTCACCGCCTTTTTAACTCGGATGGATGAACCTCTTGGAGAGGCCATTGGGAACCGCTTAGAAGTCTTAGAAGCGATGGACGCGTTAAACGGAAAAGGTCCTGCTGATTTTCATCACTTGCTCGTCGAACTGGCCGGTGCCATTACGTATAAAGCCGAGTTATATCCAAGTTTTGAGGCTGCGAAAGCGGCGGCCGAAGCCATCCTTTCAAGCGGTGAAGCCTACGCTAGATTTGAACAATTCATCCATGCTCAAGGGGGCGACCTTTCCGCATTTAAGGCGGTGAAAGCATTAACCCCCACCCTCATTAAGGCGCCTAAAGCCGGAACGATTCAATCCATTCACGCGCTAAATCTAGGTCTTTTTGCGATGCATTTAGGGGCAGGTCGGGCCACCAAAGACGATGTCATTGATCCACTCGTCGGCCTCAAAGTGTTAAAACGTGTGGGCGAACCCGTTGAACCGGGTGAAACGATTGCTGAAGTTTATGCCCAAAGCCCTGTGGATTTAGATGCACTCAAGGCATCCATCGTCATTGAAAACACCCCGCAACACACCCCGGATTTGATTCTTAAAAAGATTGGGCTTTGAACCACATTGTGTTAATATAAAGTCACCGATAAATCAGGGAGCTTAGAGAACTAGGCTGAGAGTGTTCTTGATACTAGAACAGACCATACCTGATCTGGATAATGCCAGCGTAGGATGAATCTTTAATAAACATTTGTCCTCACGTGTGAGGACTTTTTTATTAAAGGAGCGTGATTGTATGCAGCAAAGTTTAAGCACCAAGCGCATTGCATTTATTGGTGTATCGCTGGCCTTAGCGGCTGCGATTGAAGTGGTATTTATGTTCTTACCGAGCCTGCCGCAAGGCGGCCGGATATCGTTGTCCTTAATTCCCATCTTCATCTTGGCCTATAAAGAAGGTCCGTGGGTTGGTATCTTAGGCGGCGTCATCTTCGGTCTGATTAACTTGATGCTTTCGGGGTTTCAACTCTACGGCGTCTGGCAAAGTCTATTTTTAGATTATTTGTTTGCCTTTGGACTCGCGGGGGCGGCCGGCTTTATCTTTAAAATGGCGCCAGAAAATCGCTGGGTCTTCATCACAGGGATTTTTGTGGGATCGTTTCTTAGGTTTTTCATGCACTTTTTAAGTGGCGTATTACTGTTTGGGGAATTTGCCCCCGAAGGGACGCCGGCGGCGCTTTATTCAATGATTTATAATGGGTCTTACATGTTACCCAGTGCCTTATTAATGATGGTGGTGGGTGGGTTATTTTTCACCCGACTTAAATCGTTTGATTATTAAATAACAGAAGAGATTATGGCAAAGATTTATCCTTACTTTATCGGTAAAAAGAAACCTTCGGGTTTCTTTTTTTTTAGGGATGAAAGCGTTATACTAAAAGCAGAGGTGATGCCATGAAAATTACGTTTGTTGGTTCCGAAGCCACCCCCTTTGCGAAAACCGGCGGACTCGCCGATGTGCTCGGCAGTTTACCTAAAACCTTGGCCGATATGGGTCATGATGTTTCGTTAATTATGCCCAAGCACCAAGCGATTAAAGACAATTTTGAATCTGAACTGACCACCGTTTACACTGGCACCACACGCGTCCATCACGAAGATAAATACATCGGCATCCAAACCTTTACCCACGAAAAGGTCAAGGTGTATTTCATCGACAATGAATATTATTTTGGGTTAAGACCGCATCTTTACGGGGATTATGATGATGGGGAACGTTATGGCTATTTTGCCCATGCGACGTTAAACGCCCTCATGCACGTCTTACCCCCACAAGACATTTTGCATCTGAATGATTGGCAGACCGGTCTCATTGCCTACCTTTTAAAATATGACGCCAAGTATGCCAATTTAGCGCCTTTAAAAACCCTATTCACCATCCACAATATTGCCTATCAAGGGCGCTTTTCCAAAGCATTGATGAGTCATCTAAACACGGATTATTCTGATCTCTTAGAATTTGATGATGTCATCAATTTTTTAAAGACCGGCATCATGACGGCCGATCAAGTCACCACGGTATCCCCCACCTATAAAGAGAACTTAAAGCACGCCTATTTTGCCTATGGCATGCAAGGCGTGCTTAAAATGCGCGAATCCAGTTTCTCAGGCATCATCAATGGCATTGACCCGGAGACCTTTGACCCATCCCGTGATGATGCCCTGGAAAAAACGTATACCACTCAAACGTTCGTCTCTGGGAAAAAAGCCAATAAAAAAGCCTTGATGAATCAATTTGGCTTAAAAAATCCCCAGCTTCCATTAGTGGGTATGGTCTCACGAATCACCGAATCGAAAGGCTTTAGCCTCGTGGCGGATGTGATACCCTCGATGGTCGAAAAAGGGTTAATAAACTTTGTGCTCTTAGGCAGTGGAGATCCGTATTACGAAGATACGTTCCAATACTTACACGATTCAAACCCCGATCATTTAGGGGTCTATTTTGGCTACAGCGATGGGCTTGCGAGACAAGTCTATGCAGGCGCTGATCTTTTCTTAATGCCCTCGCGCTTTGAACCGTGTGGGCTTTCCCAACTGATTGCGATGCGCTATGGGACGTTACCGGTGGTGCATAAAACGGGAGGGCTTAAAGATACGGTCGAACCGTTTAACGAATACACCTTAGAAGGCACCGGTTTTGGCTTTGATACCTTTGACAGTGATGATCTCAAACAAGCGTTATTACTGGCCATCAGTGTGCACGGGGAAAGTGACACCTTTAAAATGTTGCAAAAAAGAGCGATGGAACAAGATTTTTCTTGGACGCAGTCAGCCAACGATTACATAACCCTGTATCAAGAGGTGATGAAACGTGGATAATGTGCAAGCCTTCATCTTAGCCGGCGGACGAGGCTCTCGCCTGGATTTACTCTCTGAAAAACGCGTTAAACCCGCAGTGCCGTTTGCGGGGAAATACCGAATCATTGATTTTACGCTGTCTAACTGCACGAATTCAGGCATCTATGACATCGGGATTTTGACTCAGTATTTACCCTTATCCTTGAACGAACACATCGGATCGGGGAAACCATGGGACTTAGACCGAAGGGATACGAGACTCTCTTTGATGCAACCCCATAAAGAATGGTACAAAGGCACCGCCGATGCGCTCAAACAAAATTTAGAAATTTTAAAGCGCTCCCCGAAAGAGACCGTTTTGATTCTCTCAGGCGATCATATTTATAAGATGGATTACCGTAAAATGATCCAAGCGCACTATGATTTAAACGCGGAAGTCACCGTCGCTGTCCAACCCGTTCCTAAAGCTGATATTTCGCGGTTTGGCATTTTAGAAACCGATGACGATGGCATCATCACGAAGTTTTTAGAAAAACCCCAAGTGGCGGATTCTAACTTGGCATCAATGGGAATTTATGTCTTCAATAAGTCCGTCTTAGTGGATGCCTTAGAGCGCTACAATCAAACGGATTTGGATTTTGGTAAGCACATCATTCCTGGCTTTTTAGACGAGAAGAAGCGCTTAGCGGCTTACACGTTTACCGATTATTGGAAAGATGTAGGAACGTATGATGCCTACTTAGAAGCCAATTTAGAACTCACTGAAACGGTGGATAAGATTCCTTTGGACATGTATGATAGCGACTGGAAGATATTCACCCGTTCGCAAGAGCTCCCCGCGGTCAAAGTCGGCTCTAAAGCCTCCATCAAGCAAGCCCTCATCAGTAACGGGTCCATCATTGCGGGCCACGTTGAAAAAAGTGTGATTTCACCCGGTGTGGTGATTCATCCGACGGCAAAAGTCAGTCATTCCGTGATTCTTAATGATACGGTCATTAAAGCGGGCGCCATCATCGATCATGCGATCATAGATAAAGACGTGGTGGTGGAAGAGAATGCCATCGTCGGATCGGGTGAAGACTATACGCCCAATCACGATAAACCGGATTTACTCTTTAGTGGACTCATTGTCCTTGGTAAAGGAGTTACCGTGGAAAAAGATGCAGTGCTCACCCGCAATATCCGCGTGTATCCGGGTTTCAAGGTTCAAGGTCCCATCACGCCTGGGTCTACCCTCAAACCTTAATCGTCCCAAGCCTCCGAAAAAAGGAGGCTTTTCTTTTTCATGTGAATGTTATATAATTATCACATATTGTGCAACTAAGCACACATAAAGGAGCGTTTATGACTCGTTCATTCAACTATTTAAGCTTGGCATCATTCTTTGGATTGATTGGATTTTTGGCGTTTGTGGGGGAGGGTTTCGATTCGACCGTGGCTATTTCGTTTGCCTACTTCGGGTATTTGGGTTATGTATTCATACGCCCGGATGAACTCTTTTGGAAGTACGTTTTAAAATCCGCGGCGATTACCTTCGCGGTAAGTCTTATATTCATCAGTGGCTGGGTGAGTCTTTATTACCTCACGCAAGCAGAGAGTGATTTCATCTTTATGGGCTTTTGGGTTATGTATGGCCTCATGCATGTGGTCTTTAATGCAGTATTTGTTACATATACATCCCTGGATAGGGGCGGCGCATGAGACACGATGCGAGACTAGAAAATATCATTCGTGTATACCGGGCCAAGCATCAAATGTCCCAGAAAGAACTGGCCGACAAAATCGGCGTCCGAAGAGAGACCATATCCCATTTGGAACAAGGTAAATACAACCCATCGTATTTACTCGTAAAAGCCATCGCGGACCTTTTTAACGTGACCGTCGATGATCTGTTTAAAACCGAAGGAGATCTCAATGTCTGAGATACAAATTCTTCCCATTGACCCATCCATAACGTCCAAAACGACCGAAGTGGCTGAAAAAGCATTTGGCAAGTTCGTCCGCTTGATGATCCCTAAGAAAAACTTATGGGGCTTTTATGCCGTGCAAGACGATACCGTACTCGGGGCCGTGTACATCAAAGAAATTGCGCCGAAAGAAGGGGTGCTTGAATGGATCTTTGTGGATCCTAAAGCACACGGATTAAGCGTCGGGAAAAAACTCGCCGAGGCGGGTTTTAACGCTATGAAAAACCGCGGGCTAACCCGTCAGTTTGCCCTGGTGCGAGACGATAACACCGCCTCTTGGAACATGTTTGCCAAAGAAGACTACAAACAAGTCAGTGTCATCAAATCCCTCTTTGGTTACCACATTAAAAGCTTTCCGGAGCGCTTCATGTATTCCATGGCGGATCATTATTCCATCTGGGTGAAAGATGAACGCTTCCATGATGTGCCCACTCACCCCCGGAAGTACGCCCTCATAAAAACGCTCCTATTTGCGGCTTGGATTGGCGCATCCCTTTCGCTCTTTTCCCTGCGTGGGGTTGAATTTTTTTGGACGGCCCTCGCCATGGTTCCTGCGGTAACCCTCGTACGTATGATCGCCGGATACCCGCTCGCAAGGCGGTACGGACCGGTACGTTATGATGCACCCCAAGGAGGAACGCCGCTGGCGTTTTTGCTTGCTTTTATCGGGACCTGGTGGCCGACTTTTGGCATGTATGTCCCGAGTGAAGATTACTGGAAAGACCGTGACTTTTTACCGTATGCAGCGTGGGCACGATTTGCGAGTTGGATGAGTATGATCCTTGTATTTATTGCCGCAAGTATCTTTATGACCGGGCCTTTTGAATCAGACCTCAACTTTTATTTAGCCTTTATCATTGGCGTCCAGATCATTCCCTTTTTCCCACTCGACGGCATGGATGGAGCCGTGGTATTAAGACATTCTAAGCTTTTGTATGTCGCCTCTGTCATGCTAAGTATCGTGACTGTATTGATTTTTTATTGACGTACGTTATAACGTATGTTTAAATAAAATAAGAGGTGATAATATGGCACAAAATATATCAATTACTAATGCACGTAAAAATTTATATCAGCTGGCTGAACTCGCACTTAATAAAGGAGCAGAAGTCAATATTCAAACTAAGAATGGAAATCTGATTTTGATTTCTGAACAAGAATATCGCGGATTGATCGAGACATTATATTTAAGCAGTAATCAAGCACTAAAGGATTCAATCATCGAAGGTAAAAATACGCCTCTTTCAGATACTATAGACGAAGACGATATTGATTGGTCTTAACCGGACATGTTTCGGATTGTATACACGCACAAAGCAAAAAAAGATATAGATAAATTAAAACAGGCAAAATTATCTTCAACTGCACAAAACTTGATTCAAATAATTAAAATGAATCCATGGGAAACCCCTCCACCCTTTGAAAAACTGTCGGGGGATTTGAAAGGTTTATATTCTCGAAGAATTAATTATCAACATCGGTTAGTTTACCAAATATATAATTCTGATAAAATCATCAAAATCATACGTATGTGGTCACATTATGAATAAAGCCAACGATACATAAATCGTTGGCTTTTAGTATTTCAAAATTCAGGATTTTTTCCAAGCATCATAGGTATCTAAGTAATTCAGCGTCGGTTGAAATCCCAGCGCAATCGCATAGGCATGGGTTTCGAATTCCTCAAGCGTCATACTTTTGCGGCCTGTTTTCGACCGGAAGACAAACTTTGATAGAACCGCATAAGGGAGTAAGTAAAAGCGTTCTAACCGGGCAAATGCCACTAAGATAAAGGCATCACCACCTTGCGCATGCACCGCGGCGAGGTGATTTATCTGGTGCGGATGAATATTTCTTAAGGGAAATGAAGTGGTGGACTGAGTCTCTTTGACATCAAAATCGATGTATCGCTCGTTATACACACCATTATAATCAGTGGTTGATGGTGTTTTAAAATAGGCCTCTTTGATTCTAGCGGCGCTCCGTTTAGGGTAATCCACGGTGACGATTTGTACGGGCGTGGGTTTTTTATGAATCACAGCCCGACCGGAATTCAAATAAAACTCATTCGCTTCATTGACGAGTTTTTCTGTTTGGATGCCGCGATTTTTGACGGAAATCTTCTCCGGCTGATAGGCTGGTTTTCCGTTGGGATACCGAATATTTTTCATAGCTTCATTGTATCATGAAAGATTTTCAAGACCCCTTGAAAAAAGGCGTAGTTTTTCCGTTCTTTCATCGTGACACAACGGCTTTTATGCTATAATAGACGTGTTACAGTCTGAAGGAGGCACTATGAGCCAAGTACAATTTTTCGCGCTCGGCGGACTGGGTGAAGACGGAAAAAACATGTATGTCTTTTCCGTGGATGGACGATTATTCATTTTCGATGCGGGGATCAAATACCCCGACCAAGAATTATTAGGCGTAGAAGCCATTCTTCCCGATTATCAATATCTCCTCGACCATCAATCACAGATTGAAGGCTTTTTTTTGTCGCACGGTCACGAAGACCACATTGGTGCGATGCCAAAAATCCTCACTGAGATCAACGCCCCCGTATACGGGTCATTTTTTACCCTAGCATTACTGAAAGATTCACTCAAGCACCACAAGATTGATGAATCCAAACTCGCCTTTCGAACCGTCACCAAAAACACGGTGCTCGATTTTAAATCGGTGAAAGTGCGATTTTATCAAACCACCCATTCCATCCCTGGCTCTTTAGGGATGGCCCTAGAAACCAAAGAAGGATCGTTTGTCTATAGTCCGGATTATACGTTTGATCAAAACGTCGATCCGATTTATCAAACGTCATTCGATAAAATTCATGCCCTGACGCATAAGCCCGTGATTGGGTTATTTTCAGAGAGCTTAGGCGCCATCCGTAAATCCACCGAATCCGTGGATGAGGCGCTTGAATTTCATATCAATCAAGTCTTTAGAAACCGCAGTAAACGCATCATCGTTAGTGCCTTTTCCACCGATATCTACCGCATTCAACGTGTGATTAACATCGCGCTGAAGTATGAACGGAAAATTGCGATCATCGGTCGCAAAGCCCAACGCATGATTGATATTGCGATTAACAATGATTTACTTAAAATTCCGGATGATCAATTTAAAACCTTGAAGTTTATTGATCCTGAAGATTCTACCCCCCAAGATGACAACGTCATGATTTTAGTCGCGGGTGACCGCCATGAACCGTTCTATATGATTCAGCGCATGGCTTTAAAACATGACCGGTTGGTGCATTTAACTAAAAATGACTTGGTCTTATTAATGACGCCCGCCGTACCTGGGACCGAAAAAATCGCCTCCCGGATGCTCGATATCTTGTACCGGTCAAACATCGACATTCAAAGTATTGATAAAGCAATGTTGCCTCCGGCCCATGCCACAAGCTCGGATGTGAAACTACTCAACAATATTTTAAAACCCAAATATTTCATTCCTGTGATTGGCGAATGGCGACATTTCTATGAGATGAAACAAATTGCCAAACAACTCAATTACCCCGATAATCATATTTTAGAACTGGAAAACGGTCAAGTCCTCACCTTTGATGCGGGTAAGCTGGTGAAAAGTGATAGCCACGTGAAAGTCGGAGAAATCTTAGTCGATGGCTCCTTAGAATCGGGCATTCATGATGTGGTCTTAAAAGACCGGGAAATTTTATCGCAAGATGGAGTCTTAATTATTTCAGGCGCCATCAGTTTGAAAAAGCGAAAATTCCTCGCCGACCCTGAACTCACATCGCGCGGCTTTGTGTATGTCAAAGAAAACGAAGCCTTACTCGACGAAGTCTCACAGATATTTAAATTGGTGGTTGAAAAGGCGCTGAAAGCGCCGCATTTTGATTTCAAAGAAACGCGTGACCAAGCCAAAGATGCGATGCAAAAATACATCTCACAAAAAACATCGCGCCGCCCGATCGTGATGCCGATGTTAGTGACGGTGGAAGATCCTAATTATGCATAAACTTGAACTATTCAGTGATGATTACGATGCCAAGGGCAAGAAGTTCAAAAGAGCGGGCGCCCGCGGGATTATTGTGCACGATGAAAAAATCATTCTTTTGCACTATCAAGGATTTAATCATTACGTCCTTCCAGGCGGTGGCATTGAGCCGGGCGAAAGCACACTCGAGGCCTTTCACCGGGAGATTCAAGAAGAAACGGGCTACTTAGTTGAAGATGCCCACCCTGTTTTAGAACTCACCGAGCACTTCGCTGATTCCATTTGGTCGCACACCTTTTTTTATGCAAAAACACGTGGCCCACAAGGGCCGCTTAATCTCACCGAAAACGAAGAAAAGTACGCGATTACGCTCCATTATTTAGACCCATTTGAAGCACTTGAACTACTCTCCACACACGTGGGCGATGACCCATATTCAGCCAATATCATGAACCGTGAATTTTTGGGGCTCAGTGAAGCCCTCACTTACATGTCACATGCCAAAATCCTGTGATATAATATCGCAGTATGCTTGAAGGAGGCTCACATGGCAACGATTGAAAAATTAGAAAAATCCCAGGTTAAATTGACCATTGAGGTCAGTGCCGATCAATTTGATCATGGCTTGGAACACGCGTATGGCACCATTCAAAAAGACGTCGAAATCAAAGGTTTTCGTAAAGGCAAAGTTCCGATGGCCATGTACGAAAAGAAATTTGGCGTCGAATCGTTATACGATGAAGCGATTAATCACATCATCTCCGATACCTATTACGAAGCGTTGGTTGAACACGACGTGATGGTCGTCGCCCAACCGAAAATCGATTTTGATATCAATGCAATTGGCCGGGGCAAGGCGTTTACTTATACCGCCACCGTGGCCGTCAAACCCGATGTGACTTTAGGGGAATACAAAAACCTTAAAATGAAAAAGCCTTCGGAGAAAGTCACCAAAGCCGAAGTCGATGCGGAAATTAAGAAACTGCAAGAGCAAAATGCCGAGATGCAACTCGTGGATTCGCGTCCATTAAAAGACGGTGATACCGCCATCTTTGATTTTAAAGGCACCAAAGACGGTAAAGCATTCGACGGAGGATCGGCGGAAAACTACGAACTGAAAATTGGTTCGAAAAGCTTTATTCCAGGCTTTGAAGAGAAAATGATTGGGCTAAAAGTCGGAGAAGAAAAAGATTTAGAGCTCACCTTCCCCAAAGATTACCAGGCCGAAGATTTAGCTGGCCAAGAAGTCGTCTTTCATGTCAAACTTCACGAAATCAAAGAAATGGTTTTACCGAAACTGGATGATGACTTTGTCAAAGAATTAGGTAAAGAAGGCATCGAAACGGTGGATGCACTTAAAGAAAGCATTCAAGCAGACTTGAAAAAAGAAAAAGAAACCAATGCGAAAAATGCCAAAACGGATTTCGCCGTGCAAACCGCCAGTGAAAATGCAACCATTGAAATTCCTGAAGACATGGTCGTTGCTGAAAAAAACCGGATGCTTGATAACACCAAACAGCAAGCCAAGCAATATGGGTTGGAATTTGAACAGTATCTGCAGTTCTCCGGCATGACCTTAGAGAAATTTGAAGAAAAACTGATGGAAGATGCGCGTAAATCCATCCGCTACAACCTTGTTTTAGAAGAAGTGGCCAAACAAGAAAAGATTGAAATTACGGACGATGAATATAACGCCCGCTTAAAAGAACTCGCGGATCAATATAAAATGAGTGTCGAACAAGTCTCCGCGCAACTTTCCAAAGATGTGGTCATTCAAGACATCCAAATGAATAAAGCGGTTGATTTATTGGTCGATTCTCTCGTTTTAGAGTAATGAAATACTTTTTCGTTTTTGATCTCGATGGCACGCTTTTAAACGATGCCAAAGAAATGGCCCCCGAAGTTAAAGCCATGTTTGACCGGCTGAAAAATAAAGGCCATGAAACGTTTGTGGCCACCGGCCGGGCGTTAGAAATCACGCAGCCTTATCTCGATTTTTTAGGGGTGAAAGACCGCTGCATTCTCAATAACGGTGCCGTCATTCATGATTTAGCGTCTGGTGAAAATCTCTTTGAAGCCGGCATCGGTGATGCCGATATCCAAGCGACGATTGCCTATTTGAACGAAGTTAATGTTGCCTATTCAGTCTCCACCAGTAATGCCCTTTACACCACCGAAAATTACGAACTCGGTTATTATGATCGCTTCATGACGATGTTTCCAGAATACCCACTGATCAACCATCAAGGTGCCTCATTGGAAGATATCCAAGGGAAAACGGTCTATAAAATCCTCGCCCAGTTTGATAACGATAAGGCTTTGAAAACCCATAAAGCCGCACTCAAAACCCGCATTCAAGCGACCGTCACCCAAAGCATGGAAAATTACCTCAGCATTTTACCCCACGGGATTACCAAGGGGGGAACGCTGAAAACCTATTTAGAACAACGGGGAGTTCCGCTTGACCGTTTAGTGGTTTTTGGAGATAATGACAATGACGCTGAAATGCTCGCTTTATCCCAACATTCTTATGCCATGATCAATGGCTCTGAAACCGCCAAAGCCGCTGCGACGCATGTCACTCGATTCGATAATAATCATCTAGGTGTCATCGATATGGTGTCGCACTATGAAGATAAATAAAGGAGAAACACATGGCAGAAAAATCCGTAGTCATTATTGACCCTGCAGGTATGCATGCCCGGCCTGCATCGAAAGTCGCACATTTAGCCGCAAGTTTTGATGAAGATGTGTCCATTACTTACAAGAAACGTTCCATTGATGCGAAAAGCATCATGGGCCTGATGAGTCTAGGAGTCCCCAAAGACGCCGAGATTATCCTCAAAGTCGAAGGTGACGACGCAGACAGCATTCTTTCTTCACTCTTAAATGAAATGAAAGAATTGGGACTCATCAAGTAAGAAAAGACGCGAAAGTGTCTTTTTTTTTGGGTTGCTTATAAATTGCTTACGTGTTTTAAACACGGTATACTTTAACTATTCCTTTACATGAGGTGACTATGTACTCCAAAACCACGCAAACCAAAGGCACCTTGCCCGCCATCGCCATTCGGGGAATTGCCCCATTTCCTTCCACCGATGTGCGCACTGAAGTAGGCCGGAGTGTCTCCAAACAAGCATTATTAGAAGCTGAACGCAACCATGACAATCATGTGTTTTTACTCGTTCAAGAAAATCCTGTGATTGAAGATCCCAGTGAAAAAGATATGCTCCCCGTAGGTGTTGTCGCAAAAATCGGCATCAAAATCAAACTTCCCAATGGGAACTTCAAAGTGAAATTTGATCCGATTGTCCGGGCCAAAATTGTCGCGGTCGATCAAATGGAACCGTTCATTCAAACCCAGTTTGAAACCATGCCGACCGTGCAAAACGATGTCGATGAAGAAATTGCCTTGGTCCGGGTCATTGTGAAGATGGTCATGGACAATGCCCAAGGCATTCTCAATAATTCCAAACAAACCATCGAAATGATTCAATCGGGGGTTTCTTCGGAGAAACTGGCCGATGTGGTCGCCAGTAATTTGAAGATTTCGGAAAAAGAAAAATTCAAATACATCGAAACCGCGAACTTAGAAGATCGCCTCAATTTCCTCATTCAAGACATTGAAAAAGAAAAACACATGAATGAGATTGAAGATAAGATCAACCGGACCGTCAAAAAGAACATCGATGAAAACCAACGCGAATACTATTTAAGAGAAAAACTCAGAGCGATTCAAGAAGAACTGGGTGATAAAGCCAAAAAAGAATCGGAAATTGAAGAACTCAGAGAAAAAATTCTCGCCAAAAAAATGCCTGAAGCCATTGAAGAAAAAGCGTTATATGAGCTTTCAAGATATGAAACCCTGCCCGCATCAAGTGGTGAGTCGGGTGTCATCCGGACGTATCTTGACTTTTTAGTCGAACTGCCTTGGAATGAATTCTCCAAAGATGAAGAAGACATTATCAAAGCTGAAAAAGCTTTAGAGACCACCCACTTTGGGTTAGAAAAAGTCAAAGAACGGATCATGGAATATCTCGCCGTGAAACTCTTAACGGGTAAAAATCCCCAAACGATTCTGTGTTTAGTCGGCCCACCGGGCGTCGGGAAAACTTCACTCGTTCAATCGATTGCCAAAGCGCTCAACCGGGAATTTGTCAAACAATCCTTTGGGGGCGTGAAAGACGAAGCTGAAATTAGAGGGCACCGGAGAACCTATTTAGGGGCTTTGCCAGGCCGGATTTTACAAGGCATGAAAAAAGCCAAAGTCATCAATCCTGTTTATTTATTGGATGAAGTGGATAAATTAGGGTCGGATTACAAAGGGGACCCAAGCAGTGCTTTATTAGAAGTCTTAGACCCCGAACAAAACACGCACTTTTCCGATCATTATTTAGAAGATACCTATGATTTATCGCAAGTGTTGTTCATCGCCACGGCCAATTATTTAGGTAATATCCCTGCACCTTTAAGAGACCGGATGGAAATCATTGAACTTTCCAGTTACACCGAAATTGAAAAATTCAACATTGCGAAAGAACACTTGATTCCCAAACAAATCGAAACCCACGGCTTAGACCCGAAAAAATTAACCATCAGCGATGATGCGGTCATGGCCATTATCCGTGAACATACAAGAGAAGCCGGCGTCCGTCAGCTCGATCGTCTCTTTGGGACCATCGTCCGCAAAGCGATTAAAGTCATTCTCGGGGAAAAGAAAAAACACGTCAGTGTGGATGTAGCGAATCTTTACACTTTCTTAGGAAAATCAAAATTCTCCAACAACAAAGCCGACCAAGAAGATCAAATTGGGGTCGCCACAGGCCTTGCGTATACGCAATTTGGCGGCGACACATTAGCCGTTGAAGTGGCCTTTTATGAGGGCAATGGCGCCCTTTCACTCACCGGTCAACTGGGCGATGTGATGAAAGAAAGTGCTCAAGCCGCCATGTCATATGTTCGCGCCAACGCGGATAAATACAACATCGATCCGAAAATCTTTGAAAAACAAAACGTGCACATCCACGTCCCAGAAGGGGCCGTTCCTAAAGATGGGCCCAGTGCGGGTGTGACGATTACTACGGCGTTAGTCAGTGCCCTATCCAAGAAAAAAATCGACCACACGATTGGCATGACCGGCGAAGTGACATTAAGAGGCCGCGTATTACCCATTGGGGGCCTCAAAGAAAAAGCCATCGCCGCGCACCGCAGCGGACTCAAAAAGATTTTGATTCCAAAACTCAACGAACGTGACATCGAAGATATTCCCCAAGAAGTGAGAGATGCCTTAGAAATCGTCTCCGTAGAAACCATGGAAGACATATTATTCAATACTTTAAAAGCGTAAGAGGCAATCATTGATTGCCTCTTTCTCCTTAGATAGGAAACTGACATGCAAGTCAAAGTGAACACGCCGTGGATGGCCGAAAAAGCCAAAGATTACCCTGATATTTTAAACGCGGAAATCGCGTTTTTTGGGCGTTCCAATGTCGGAAAAAGTTCACTGTTAAATGCGCTTTTAAACCGTAAAAAACTCGCCTATACCTCATCCATGCCTGGGAAAACCAAAACGGTGAACTTTTACTGGATGCACGGGGATTTTTACGTGGCCGATTTACCGGGCTATGGGTATGCGCACAAGCAAAAAAATTCTGACCGCTTTGCGAGTTTGTTTGAAGATTATATCGCGGCGGAACGCATGACGCATGCCTTTATCTTGATTGATGGGCGTCAGACGGTAAACCCGTTAGACCTACAAATGGCCGAAACCCTAGATTATTTGGATATCCCTTATTCCATCATCATCACTAAACGCGATAAACTCAATCAATCTGAAGCCCATAAAATCTTCACGGAAGCGACTGAAAAATTTACCTGCGGCAAAGAAAACATCTACATGGTATCGAGTCTCAAAGGCCGGGGCATCGACGCCTTACGCGCGGCCATTGAGACGATGATTCAACTTGTCAAACCCAGCGCTTCTTGATACACTAAACGTGTCGTTGATAAGATGAGTACGTAAGGTTGCGTCATCCAAAGAGAGTGCCGATGGTGAAAAGGCACATGCACGCGCTTACCGAAGTCCCTTGGAGACAGTGCTTTGAACTTTAGTAGAAGCATTCCCTTAAGCCGGGTTAAACGCTCATGAGTGTATTGAAACCCAATAAAACAAGGTGGTACCGCGGACTTTTAGGTTCGTCCTTATCGAATTTTTCGGTAAGGATTTTTTTTATGGAGGACATCTATGATTGCACCAAAGTATGACCACAAAGCGGTGGAAGAAGGCCGCTACCAAATTTGGAAAGACCAAGGCTATTTCAAAAGTAAAGACACGAATAAGCCGCCTTTTACCATTGTCATTCCACCCCCCAATGTGACCGGTAAATTGCACCTCGGCCATGCGTGGGATAATACGATTCAAGACATATTAATCCGGATGAAACGCATGCAAGGGTATGATGCTCTTTATTTACCAGGCATGGATCATGCGGGCATCGCCACGCAAGCTAAGATTGATGCGAAACTGAGAGAAGAAGGCAAAAGCCGGTATGATCTGGGAAGAGAAGGCTTTTTAAAAGAAGCGTGGGCCTGGAAAGAAGAATACGCCAGTACGATCAGAGCCCAGTGGGAAGCCTTAGGCATCAGTGTGGATTATGATAAAGAACGGTTTACCTTAGATGATGGCTTGAGTCAGGCGGTTGAAACCGTCTTTGTGAAGCTTTATGAAAAGGGACTGATCTACCGGAAAGAACGCATCATCAACTGGGACGTTGAGGCCAAAACCGCACTTTCGAATATCGAAGTCGAACGCAAAGACATTGAGGGGGCGCTTTATTATTTACGCTACCTCACTGCCGATGAATCCGATGAAATTTTAATCGCGACCACCCGGCCAGAAACGATGTTTGCCGATACCGCCCTCATCATTCATCCCGAAGATGAAGCGCGTCAACACTTCGTCGGTCAAAAAGTTAAAATTCCCGGTACGGATGTGCTCATTCCGGTGCTTGCGGATGACTATGTCGACCGGGAATTTGGGACGGGTGCTTTAAAAGTCACGCCGGCCCATGACCCCAATGACTTTGAAATTGGCGAGCGGCACGGCCTGGCGATGCCATCATGCATGAACGATGATGGGACGATGAACGCGATGGCCCATCAGTATGAGGGGATGGAACGCTTTGCTTGCCGCAAAGCGATGGTTAAAGATTTAGAGGCGGCGGGCTTACTCACTAAAATTGAAAAAATTACGCATAACGTCGGTCACTCAGAACGCACGGGTGTCGTGGTTGAACCAAGACTTTCCTTACAGTGGTTTGTCGACATGAAGACATTGGCAGAAAATGCGCTCAAAAATTCTACCGCGCAGTTTGTGCCGGCCCGCTTTGAAAAAATATTTACCCATTGGATGGAAACCATTCAAGACTGGTGTATCTCCAGACAACTTTGGTGGGGACACCGAATTCCGGCTTACTATAAAGGCGATGACGTCTATGTCGGCCCCAATCCACCGGAAGGGTACGTTCAAGATACCGATGTCTTAGACACCTGGTTTTCATCGGCCCTTTGGCCGTTTTCAACGTTGGGATGGCCCGAAAACACGGACGATTTTAAGCGGTACTATCCGACTGATGTGATGGTCACTGGCTACGATATTATCTTCTTTTGGGTCGCACGCATGATTTTTCAAGCCATCGAATTCACCGGTGAAACGCCGTTTAAAGATGTCTTAATTCACGGTCTCATTAGAGATGCCAGTGGTCAAAAGATGTCAAAATCACTTGGGAACGGAATCGATCCTTTAGACATTAAAGAAAAATACGGCATGGATACCTTGCGGTATTTCCTCACGACCAATTCAGCACCCGGCCTGGATTTACGGTTTGAATTTGAGAAGGTTGAATCGAGTTGGAACTACATCAATAAACTGTGGAATATGTCGCGCTATGCGATGATGCAGATGGAAGATTTAGAAGCACTCGTCGATTTGTCCGCCCCCAAAGCCCTCCCCAATCAAATGATTTTAGCTGCCTTTGAAGTGATGCTTAAAAATGTCAATGAAGCGTACGGCCGGTATGAACTCTCAGAAGCCGCCCGCGCCATCTACACCTTTAGTTGGGACACGTTTGCCTCATGGTACATCGAGATGAGTAAGCCATTGATGCGCCATTCAAACGATGAAATCAAACACGAAACGCTCACGACCATGTGGACGGTTCTCACCAAACTGTTAAAATTGCTGCATCCATTCATGCCGTTTGTGACGGAATATTTATACCTCCATTTACCGTTTGTCACGGATGCCTCCATCATGATCAGCGCTTGGCCGGAAGCGGCGCCGCATTTAAATAACGAATCAGCCTTGCGTGATTTTTCCATCATTCAAGACTTAGTCCTTTTTGTGCGTCAAACGCGGTCTCACTATAACGTTGGGCCTAAAAAACCGATTGATGTATATCTTGAAACCTCACATGAACGCGTTTTTACGGAGAATTTCAAAATCATCGAAGAATTCATTCACCCGAAACTCTTCTCCTTTAACAATGACTATACCCCCAATCCCGAAGACATCACGCATGTCGGTGCGGGCTTTACGGTCTATATTCCCTTAGGTTCTCTGGTCGATATCACCGAAGAAATCGCCAAACAAGAAGCCGAACTTGACCGGATTGAAGGCGAGATTAAACGCGCCGAAGGGATGCTTGCCAATCCCCGCTTTATGGAAAAAGCCCCCGCCCATAAAGTGGAAGAAGAACGTGCAAAAAAAGCGGCATTTGAAGCCCAAAAAGAAGCCCTTGAAAAACTTCTGAATCAACTTAAATCCAATGTTTAATACGCTTAAAGAGGCTCAGGCCTGGATTGAATCGGTCCAAAAGTTTGGGCCGAAATACGATCTTGTTCGTATGGAAAACGCGAGTGCGATGCTCGGTCATCCTGAAAAAAAGATTCCGATGGTCCATGTGGCTGGAACCAATGGCAAAGGCTCAACCGTCGCGTTTATCGCACATATTTTGATGGCGGCTGGGTATCAAACTGGGATGTATATCAGCCCTTACATCGAATCATTTAACGAACGCTTCATGATTAATCACCAGCCCGTGAGCGATGAGCGGTTACTTGAGTTGATCAATCAGATGTTTGATTTGAATCAAGACTACCAGGAAAAATATAGTGAGCATTTATCGTTTTTTGAACTGACAACGCTCTTAAGCTTTGTCTATTTTGCTAAAGAAAATATTGATATCGCCGTCATCGAAGTTGGGATTGGGGGTCGCCTCGATGCGACCAATATCATCATTCCTGAAGTTTCGGTGATTACGTCCATCGGGTTTGATCACATGGCGATTTTAGGAAATACCTTAGAAGCCATTGCGGGTGAAAAGCTGGGAATTGTAAAACCAGGCATTCCGTTAGTGAGTGGGGTCAAAGAGCCTTCACTCATTCCCCTATTCCAAGCGAAGGCAAAAGCTAATAACGCGTCGTTCATTGTGACGGAATCACTCGATTTTAAACCGTCCATCCCTCAAACATTCACCTATCAAGGAATGGATTATTTAACCCATTTACTCGGTCCCCATCAATTAAGTAATGCAGCGTGTGCCATTGAAGCGGCCCAGGTACTTAGCCAAAGAGGATTTAACGTCCCTGCTGATGCCATTCAAAAAGGCATTCAAGAGGCCTTTTGGCCGGGGCGTTTTGAACAAATGGGGCCGTTTATTTTGGATGGGGCACATAATATTAACGGGATTGAAAGTCTCTTAGCCTCCCTGGATGCGTATTTTAACGATGCCCCATTAACCATTGTCTTTGGGGTGATGGCCGATAAAGAAACCGGCCCCATGCAAAAACGATTAGAAGCCCGTGCTGAGCGAATCATTTTCACCCAAGTGGATCACCCGAGGGCTCTGGATGCATCGCTCATGTTAGAGCGTTCCACCCATCCCAAAGCGAGCATTATGCCCTTAGATGAGATTGCCAAACTCCAAGAACCCACCATCATTGCGGGCTCTTTATATGTCATTTCTGCCATGCGCCGCTTGATTTTGGAGGCACTGCATGCTTAAAAATCCCAAACAAGCCGCCGATTCACTGATGGATTGGTATCACGTCCATAAACGGGATTTACCGTTTCGGGGCATTGATAATCCTTATTTTACGTGGGTCAGTGAAATCATGCTTCAGCAAACGCAAGTCGATACGGCAGTCCCTTATTTCAACCGCTTTATCAAGCGGTTTGATACGGTATGTACGCTTGCGAATGCGTCGGAAGATGAAGTCTTAAAATACTGGGAAGGTTTAGGGTATTACCGAAGAGCCAAGCATCTCCATGAGAGTGCCAAGCGGATTTGTTTTGAGATGGACGGAGTGTTTCCCAGTGACCTCAAAACCATTGAATCTTTAAAAGGGGTCGGTCGTTATATTGCCCGGGCCATTCATTCGATTGCCTTCAATGAGCCGAGTGCGGCTGTCGATGGAAATGTCCTGAGAGTCATATCCCGGTTAACAGGCTATGACCAAGATCTGATGAAGCCGGCCAATGCCCGAGTGGTTGAAGGCGTGGCCCAGTCAATGATTGAACACGCCCCGCCACGTGATTTCACCCAAGCACTCATGGAACTAGGCGCCACAGTCTGTCAAAAAAGTCCGAAGTGTGACGTTTGTCCCATGCAATCGATGTGTGTGGCCTATCAAACGGACACGCAAGGTGAGCTCCCGGTGATGATCAAAAATACGAAAAGGACAGAAAAAACGTATCACGTGTTTGTCACCACCCATGAGAAAAAAGTGTTTTTAGTAAGACGTCCAGATAATGGTTTGCTTGCAAACCTTTATACCTTTCCGCAATATGAAGGTGATTTAAAGACGGCATTAAAATCTTTTGAGTCGGAATTCAAAGTTGATGTGGACACCCACGATGAGGCATTCAAACTCGATCACATCTTTTCACATCAGGTTTGGCATTTAGTGGTCCATCGTGTGGAACTCAAGGATGATTCCGCATTATCGTTCGTATCACTAACTGATTTCCCGTATGCGATTGCCAAAGCGCATCTCAAAATAATCGATCAATTAAAAGTAATTTAGCCTCCTTGTGTGAATGGTTTACATGAGGAGGTTTTTATATGAAACCCTTAAAAGATGAAAATCCCCGAACTCGATTTATTAAGGTGGGGAAGTCGGCGATGATGACGCATGAATTGATTGCGCTACTCATACAGCGTCATGATGACGATCACGAGGCCCTTGAACTCGCCAAGCATCTCCAATCCCGGTTTAAAAAGATTCACAACATCCGGAGAGCCTCTTTGTATGATTTGATGCAGATGAAAGGGGTCGGTCCAGTCAAAGCGATGCAATTACTGGCGGCGTTAGAACTGGGCAAGCGACTCAATCAAGAAGCTTTCGTCAAAAGTTCGTTTTTAGGGTCTCCGCAAAAAGTCTATGCGTATTTGAAAGATGATGTTGAACCCTTAACCCAAGAACATTTCATCGTGCTTTATCTCGATACCAAAGGGTACTTGATTGAACGGGTAGAGCTTTTTAAAGGAAGTTTAAATAGTTCACTCGTTCACCAAAGAGAAATATTCAAATATGCCGTATCGATGAGTGCGGCCAGTTTCATCATGGTCCATAACCATCCCAGTGGAGACGCGATGCCCTCTAGAGCCGACCGAAAGACCACGGGTATTATCGAAGAAGCGGCTAAGTTGATGGACATCCCCATGACCGATCACATCATCATGGGGAAAGATGAATTTTATTCATTTAAAGCCGGTAAAAAGTCACACATCACAGAAAGTTTTGAGTGAGCCGCTTCGTCTAGATAAAACCCCAGTAAAAAGCATTGACAAAAACAGGCCGCTTTGGTATTCTTGTTAAGCAGTGCACACCGCACAGAAAAGGTTTTAAACAGCATTTGCTGACCTTCATGGCGAGTCTTAAAATATGAGGAGGTGCAAGATGAAAGCAGTCATTGAAACCGGTGGCAAACAATTTACCGTCGCCAAAGGCGATAAAATTTACACCGAGTTAGTCGATATTGAAGTCGGCCAAGAAGTCAGTTTTGATGATGTATTGATGGTCACGGGCGATAAAATGCGCGTGGGAGACCCTTTTGTAAAGGGCGCCAAAGTCACCGCGAAAGTGCTTAAACATGGTAAACAGAAAAAAATTATCGTTTACAAGTATAAGCCGAAAAAGAACTACAAGCGGAAACAAGGCCACCGTCAACCGTATTCACAATTAGAAATCATTGATGTTCAAGTTTAATCGAAAGGAGAAATCGATATGTTGTTTGAACTACATTTAGCACCCTTTGAAGCATCAAAAAAAGGGGTTGGATCTACCAAAAACGGTCGTGACTCCGAATCGAAACGTCTCGGGATGAAACTTTCCGATGGTCAATTCGCCAAAGCAGGCGCGATCATCTTCCGTCAACGCGGAACCAAAGTTCGCCCAGGCCAAAACGTTGGACGCGGCAGTGATGATACCTTGTTTTCTAAAGTCGATGGCGTCGTAAAATACGAACGCATCGGTAAAGAGAAAAAACAAGCATCCGTATATCCCCTTTAATACGCACATGGCAAGCCCTTACGGTTTGCCATTTTTTTTGACAATGGCTATAATTTAAAGACCCCATTTAAAGGACAACGTATGGTAAGAAAAGCCACGCTCAATGACATATTAACACTCGATGCTATGGCAGAGCGCACCGTGAAAGCGATGCATGCGAAGGGCCTCGATCAATGGTCAGCGTCTTATCCAAGAGCTGCGCATTTTGAATCGGACGTTCAGGCTGGGATTGGTTATGTCTATGATGACGGGACCATCAAAGGCTATTTTGCTTTAATTGCTCACGACCCTTATTACGATGATATTGCATGGCAAGGTAAGTCTGGGGTTGCGGTTCATCGCATTTTTACCGATCCTTTAAATCAACGCACAGGGACGGCCAAAGCGATGATGATGGCCATCATTCAAGAAGCCAAAGCGCGCGGATTAGAATCGATTTGGATTGACACGCATCCCGCCAATGATGCCATGCGAGCATTCCTTAATTATTTCCAATTCCAAGAACGCGGCTTCATCGATGCGATTTACCGGATTGCCTATGAACGTCCCACGCTTATAACCCCCCCCAAAAAAATACTCATTTTCGGTAATTCAGGGGTGGGAAAAACCACATTATCTAAAAAGCTATCGGAAAAGCTCAATATTCCTTACGTGCATCTTGATAGTCTCTATTGGCTTGAAAACTGGCAATCAACCCCACGCGAACAGTTCATTGAAAAAGTCGATTCATTTTTAGCGAAAAATCCGACCTTTGTGATGGATGGCAATTATTTGAATTCGGGGACGATAGAATCCCGGTTGGCCGCGGCCGATGCGTTAATCTTTCTCGATTATCCCACGCAAATGGCTTTGAACGGAATCAAGCAAAGAGAAAAAACCTATCACGGCCGGGCCCGCTCCGATATGGCAGATGGCTGCATCGAAAAAATCGATCAAGAGTTTTTAACCTACGTTTTAAATTTCAATGAAACACGCCGGCCAAGTATATTAAAGTTACTTCAGTCGCATCAGCGGAGCCATCAAACCTTCCGGTTTACTCATCGGCCCGCTTTAAATACATTCTTAGATAGCCTTTAGGAGCCCCTATGTTTGTTGATTTAGTCAACGTTGAATTAGAAAGCGGAAAAGGCGGCGATGGAATCGTCGCATTTCGCCGTGAAAAATACGTCCCCAAAGGGGGCCCATCGGGCGGTGATGGGGGCCGCGGAGGCCACGTCATTATCGAAGGTCATGAAGGACTTTCAACCCTTCTAGATATTCGTTATAAAAAGAAATTTAAAGCCGAAGACGGCATCAACGGTCAAAACAAAAAACGCCACGGGCGCAATGGTGAAGACCTCATCATTCAAGTCCCCCTCGGCACGCAAGTGCGCAACGAAGAAGGGGCTTTGATTGCAGATATTATCCATCAGGGCCAACAAGTGCCTGTCGTATACGGTGGCCGCGGTGGCCGGGGAAATGTGAAATTTGTCACGGCGCATAATACGGCGCCCAAGATCGCCGAAAAAGGCGAGCCGGGCCGTGTATTAGCAGTCTCCATGGAACTTAAATTACTGGCCGATGTCGGATTAATCGGCTTGCCCTCGGCAGGGAAAAGCACGCTGATTAGTGTCATTAGTGCGGTCAAACCAAAAATTGCGGCGTATCCGTTTACCACGTTGGTCCCCAATTTAGGCATGGTCCAAGCGCCGGATGGTAAAAACTTTGTGGTCGCTGATATGCCCGGTCTCATTGAAGGTGCTTCAGAAGGCTCGGGGCTTGGGTATCAATTTTTAAGACACATTGAACGCACACGAGTCTTAGTTCACGTCGTGGATATGGCCCCCATGGACGGGACTTCGCCGGTGGATGCGGTCAAAATCATACTGGATGAACTGAAGGCGTATAACCCAGACTTAATCAACCTTCCCCGCTTGATTGCGGCCAATAAGATGGACCTTCCTGAAGCCGAAGATAACTTGAAAGCGCTCAAGGAAGCCTACCCCGATATGGCAATATTTCCCATCAGTGCCTATCAAAAAGAAAACTTAGAGCCGTTGCTCTTTGAAACGTCGAAATACTTAGAGCTGGCTAAACAAGTTCCCAAAGACGATGATTACTATTATTATAAATATGAAGAAAGTCTCGATGTGCCCTTTGAACTCGAACGCGCCGATGACGGGGTGTATGAAGTTTACGGAGGCGAATTGGAACGCATATTTAAAATGACCGTCTTTGAACAAGACCAAGCGGTCCGGCGATTTTCGAGACAACTCAAACGCTTAGGCGTCGATCAAGCACTCCGTGATCACGGTGTGAAAAACGGAGACACTGTCCGCATTTGTGGCGCAGAGTTTGATTTCAAAGATTAATAGTTTATAAAACAAACTATTGGAGGATACGATGTATAACTATATTCAAGGCACTATCAAAGGCATCGACCCACAAGGCATTACCTTAGACAATCAAGGGATAGGCTATCACATCGTCCCGCCTAATCCGTATGCATTTACCCTGAATCAAGATGCGCTCGTCCATACCTATCATTATGTGCGTGAAGATCAGGCCATATTATATGGATTTCATTCACTCGAGCAAAAAGCCCTCTTTGAGCGTCTCATCAGTGTCAAAGGCATCGGACCCAAAAGTGCACTCGCCGTACTTGCCAGCGCGGAAGTCAATGATATTATCCGGGCGATTGAAACAGGTGATGCGAAATACTTAAACCGTTTCCCAGGCATTGGTCCAAAAGCCTCGCAACAGATTGTCTTAGATCTCAAAGGCAAAGTCACCAGCAGTGGGGTATCACTCAAAACATCCCCTAAACTTGAAGAGGTGGAAGACGCCCTCAAATCACTGGGCTATAAAGCTAAAGAGATTGCGGCTTTAACCGATTCACTCGATCCAACTTTGGATACGGCCACATTAGTCCGTCAAGCTTTACAGCGAAAAGCAAAATAAACTGAAAAAACCACCGAAAGGTGGTTTTATTTTTGATAGATTACCTTATTTGATTTATACCCCAATGGGGTATATAATACAAATGAGGTGATATTATGAATGAATTAATAAAAACAGTTAGAAATAATTTGCAGTTAACGCAAAAACAATTTTCTCACTATTCAGGAATTCCAATAAACACTATTAGAAATTGGGAGCAATCTATTCGAAGGCCTAGTGAATGGGTTCTTGATTTGATAATTGATCGCTTGTTAAGAGAGAGTATTGAATCTAACCAAAATATTGATGAAACTCATGGAATCTTATCATATTTAACAATTAAAAATTTGATTGCTAATGTGGCAAAAAATTATAACGTTGAACAGATATATTTATTTGGTTCGTATGCAAATGGTAAAGCGAATCCGATGAGTGATATAGACTTATTCATGATTTCAGATTTATACGAATTAGAATATTTTGAGTTTGTAGAAGAGATAAGATCAACACTCAGAAAAAAGGTTCAATTGCTTAGTAATCGGACCATTGAATCAAACTCCAGAATTGATGAAGAAATCAAAAGAACTGGATTGCTTGTTTATGAACGATAAAATCTATGTTGAACGAATTATTAAATATTTGGAAAAGATTGAAAGATACATGAATGACATTAATACATTTCAAGAATTTCAGTTGGAAGAGGAAAAAATTGACGCAGTCATTCTCAACTTAGAACAAATTGGTGAAACTGCAAAAAAATTATCTAAGAATTTTAAGGTCGCCTATCCCGATATTGATTGGCCAAAATTAATTGGACTGAGAAACATAATTTCACATGAATATGAAGGCATTTCAATTGATATAATTTATGCAATTTTGAGAGATAAACTACCAAGTATTGCCAATGTGTTAAAAGCTATTACTGATAAGTGAATAATTCTTTTAAATCAGATTTTTGATAGTGATTACCCAAAGCTACCATTAATAAGATACGGGCTTTTAAGCCCGTTAAATCGGTGCCAAATATGGCACCTTTTTTTATGAGATCTTTTCCCCCACCTGGATACCCATAGGTATCAAAGACCCGACCATTAGGAACGCGGGATACCACGATAACCGGAATATCTTTCTCGATGAGTGTTTCAATCGGCTTTACCAATTGAGGCGGTACATTCCCCCGGCCCATAGCCTCAATAACAATACCCTTAATTGGTTTGTTTGCAAACTGTTCAAGCATGTTCGGATTGATCCCTGAATAGGTCGTGATGATAGGCACAGGGGATTCAAACGCATTATCAAACCGAAAAGACCAACGATTACGCAGCCGATAATAGATAACATGCTCTCCGTCAATTATTCCTAAGGGGCCGAATGAGAGTGATTTAAATGTATCTAAGTTAAGGGTATGGGTTTTAGTCACCTCCCAGGCCGCATGAATTTCGTAGTTCATGACGACCAAAACCCCTTTATTTTGAGAGGTCGGATTTTGTGCGGTATAGATTGCACTGACTAAGTTAGTAAATCCATCATAACCAATTTCAGATGCATTTTTCATGGCGCCGGTTACGATGACCGGTTTTTCAGAGGTGTGAACGAGGTCCAAATAAAATGCGGTTTCTTCCAAAGCATCGGTTCCATGAGTGATGACAATCCCTGAAATTTCAGGATCTGCTAGAATCGGATCAATGAAATCTTTTAAATCTTTCATTCTCTCAAGGGTCATCGACGGGGATGGAATCATCGCGTACTTATGAGTGACAAGATTTTGAAATCCAAGTCGATCATTCAAAACTTCAATGATGTCAGAAGCATCTTGCATGGGAAATGCACCTTGTTCTGGATCGAAGATTTTCATGGTGATCGTTCCACCCGTCATGACTATGGCAACTTTACTCATCAGCAAATTCCTTTCAAAAATAGAAGCTGTAACATTGTTCAAATCGCATTTTTAAGATTCAAGGTTTTTAGGGTGCAACCAGAGATAGAAGAAACAGAAATACAATTCACCATTTACACACTGATTAACGTGCACGCCTTTGGAATTACATTTACGAATGTTAACATAATATATATTATAGAAAGTAAATCGTGTTATTAAAAATCCCACTTCTTGGGGGTTTAATCATAGGCATTGCATCCAATGACCCTATTAAAGATGGGTTTCATCTAGGCTATCACATTTTAAACGGGGTCATCTTTTTGTGTTTGAATATGTTTAAGTGAACTCTACTACTTCTTGGATATCTGGGTATATAATTTTGAAAATTTGAGTGTTTTTTTCTTCATACGCATTTATTATCATCTCATTTTACAAAACGCCTTAGAGGCGATTTTTGAGATGTTTCATTGAGAGCGTGTGAATTCGTTTGAGCTCTAACTGTTCGATCAGGGCTTCTGCTTTTTTCATCGCATCGTCATATAAGAGATTGGGGTGATGTGCATCTGAACTTAAGATGACATCCACATGATAGTTTTTGATGATTTCCCAAAATTCAATTCTTGGATATGGATATCTCATTCCTTGAGATGTCTTTTTAATCCCTCTTCGGATGCCATTCGCGTTAAATTCTAATGGTATCTTTGTGTCTTCCGCGGCTTTTCCGATTTTGTGTGCGACTTGGATGGCTGCCTCATCAAATGTATCGCGTCCACACATATATAGATCAGGATGCGCGAATAAACTAAAGTATCCGCTTTCTAACGCTTTGACGACGCGGTCACCGTAGGCGATGACGTGCTCGGGGGTTTTTAAATAAAAAGCACTGTGAAACCCAGCATCATCTTTCACATAATGTTGTCCTAAAACCAAGTAATCGACTTGCTTTAAGAAATCCTCATAGTATTTAACGTCGACTTCTAAGTATTCACATTCCATCCCTAAATAGACATTGATTTGGTCTTTTAAGGCTTTTTGGACGCTTAAGACATCTTCAACATAGCCTTCTAATTCACTAAATCGCATGCGCATCGAGTCTGGGAGTAAATCAGACGGCACGTGATCACTGATGCCTAAGTCTTTGAATCCGAGCTCAATGGCTTTTTTAACGTAATCAACGGCGGTGCCTTCGGCGTGCCGGCAAAGCTCATGGTGACTGTGATAATTACTGATTGTCATAGGCATCTCCTTGCGATTATTATAGCATTTAACCCAAAAAAAACGCACTCATGACGAGTGCGTATAGGTGATCTTTTCCCCGGAATTGAGGGTGTGAGGGGTGCCTTGGATACGAATGGCGATTGGCCCAGAGCTTTCATCGGTTCGTTCTATTGTCTTATGGGTGATCTCAAATGTTCTTAAAGCCCCGTTTATATATAACGGCAGCGTGATGCTTTCCCAGGCGTTCGGTAAGTGCGGATTCATAACGAGCCCGTCATCGTATGCGACGCCTGCGAACCCTTCCGCGACCACGGCCCAACTTGCGCCGTTATTGGCCGTATGCATTCCCCCAATAAACGTGCCGCCACTGACGGCTTCATTGGTGTTGAGTAAATCAATGAATAAGGCCTTCTTCATGTGCTTGTAAGCTTCATCCACTAAGCCTAACCGGGCGGCCACGAGGGCATGGGTGGTCGGTGATAGACTGGAAAAATGAAGCGTTCGTGGTTCGTAATAGTGATAGTTCGTTCGTTGAACTTCTTCATCAAAAAGTTCAGGATGCACACTGAATAACTGGACGGTATCCGCTTGCTTGAGACATTGAGTAAATACGGTGATGCCGTTGGGATAGCCGTAATATTCCTCCGGATCAATCAAGCGCTCAGTCACTTTATGGGCCGGCACAATGCTTTCGAGATCAAAATAACCATCAAACTGTTCAAGCAGCCCTGCTTCATTCACCTTAGGTAAATACAGTTTGGCATCAATCGATTGCCAAAGCTCTAATTCGTCGTCACGAGGTAAGATGGCGGGATTTTTGGGCGTATATTCGTCTAAAGCTTGTAAGGTTTCTTTTAAGACATAATGCGCTTGATAATTGGTAAACGCATTATTATCGACGTTTTCATGGTATTCATCTGGGCCTTGCACGCGGATGATTTCATACCGGTCTCGATGCGGGATGAAGGCCACACGTGAGGCTAAAAACCGGCTGATTTCAATGAGCATTTCCAGCCCATAATCACGCATAAAGGCCTCATCTTGATGCTGTTTCACATATCTTAAGACCGCAAAACCGACGTCAAAACTGATATGAATTTGCCACAGATTAAAGTGGTTCCGAATGGGCCGGCCACTCAACACATCTTTAAAAAAGAAATCCGGGCACAGTTCTTTGCCGGTTTTTCCGCTAATCCATGCGTAAAAAGCACCTTCATAGCCATGTTTTTTTGCTTTTTCCCGGGCCCCATCCAAGGTGTGATACCGGTACAGTAAAAGATTTTTCGCCACGTCGGGCTGGGCGTATAAATACATGGGCATATTGTATATTTCTTGGTCCCAAAAGGCCGCCCCTTGATAGGATTGCGCTGAAAGCCCTCTTGCTCCAATGGGTAAGGGTTTATGCGTTGGGGTCGCAATGAGTGCGTGATAGGTGTTGAATTTGAGCGCAAAATCATCGGTATCATCCCCTTTGATCCGCACATCAAAAGGCACCCATTTTTCTTTCCATGCTTTAATCGAAGCCGTTTTTAACGAGTCATATGGCGCAAGGTCTTCGAGTTTCTTTTGAACCCATAAAGTAGGGTCTTTGGTTTCATGACTGGATGTAACCACCATGATTTGTTCCCATGCATATGGGGTATCTGGGTGTAAAGATATGTGCGTTTTACTGGTGATCGATAAAGGCTGCTTGCCGATCTCATGGACGTTACACTGCGTGGCGACTGCAATGATGTCTTGTGCGCTTGATAAGCGTGCTTGGCTATAAAGCCCCAAGTCATTCGAGTCAAATGAAACCTCTTTAAGATGGGTTCCATTCAGGCTCCACACATCCGCATCGATGCCTTGTATAAGAGCTAAATCAACGGGGCCATCGGCGGTGATGCTCACCCGCATGCCAATGACATGATGATCATCCATCGACGCAAATTTTTCTTCTTTAATGTTAACGTTCACGTCATCCAGTTGAATCGTCACATCACGTGTGGTGATGCCTGTGGTTAAATCAAGCGTACGTTTAAAGTCAGTCCAAGGCCGCTCAAAGATGGATCGGCCGTCTATTTTAAGATCGGCAAAAAGCCCGTTCATCACTGTCGAAAGCTCTTCCCATTTGCCATCGGCATTATCCCAAGTATCGGTCACGATAATGCCGGCATAATCGGCTTTTTTGGCTTCCATGAATGTGCCACGCATTCCTAAATAACCATTTCCCATGAGAAAAAGCGATCCGTCATTGATGGCGTGTTTAAGGTCGTATTGGGTTTTGATGAGGGTTGTCTGTTCAAAGTTTAAATGGTTCCCGAGTGTGTGCATAAAACCTCCTTAGCAAAAAGAAAGGGCAAACACTTGCGTGTTTGCCCCATCAAGCATCGTATCAAACTTATTCTGCGAGTGTGGCAATTTCTTGGGAAAGTGCTTCGACAAATTCGGCTTTGGTGTAGGTACCATTGGCGAATAAGGTGTAGATGGGACCGAGTTGTTCCATCCCAAACCCAGGTGGCATATCGTTTTGCCACCACGCTGAAATATTACCCGCTTGGGCGTATTCATACACCACGGCTGAAAGCGGGGAACTAGGCACTAACGATACGGTATTAAAGGCCGGTACGAAGTTGGCTTCGTTGACCATGTATTCATGACCGGCGTCGTCAAAGACCATATCGTTGAGGAATTGTTTGGCCGCTTCCGTGTTTCCACCATCGGGGTTAATGCCGTAGTAAGAAGGCGCACCCACAAAGATGGAATCAACGTCACCGAGGCCGGAAGCATGCGGCGCATAGCCGACTTCAAAGTCTAACCCACCATCGGCGATGAGGTTCGGATCAATCCAGTTTCCTTGATGGATGAAGGCCGTACGGCCAAGTTTAAAGGCATTCACTTGATCGTCATAAGAGCCTTCTAATAAAACTTCAGGATCAGCGTAATCAAAGAGCAGTTCGGCCCAATCGGCTAAGGCTTCTAAACGGGCGGTATCGGAAATCCCGTTGAGTAAGTCTACCGTGACGGAACGGTCTGAATATTCCAGGCCGGATGATAAGTAACCATTGAAGTTATGAAGTCCCGTAACCCAGGTAAGTCCGGAGCCGGCGGCCATGGAAACCACGCCATCAAGGCCCAATGCATCGGCTTGATCGTCGAGGGTCGCAAAGGCGGCTTCATAGCCCGCGAGGCTGGTTAACGTACTGGGATCGACGTCCGCTTCTTCTAAGAGGTCCGCGTTATAGGCAAGGCCCCAGCCTTCTAAGTTGATGGGGAACCCATAAACACTGCCTTCATAGACGAATTCTACGGCAGTTTCATCGACCCAATCTTCACCGTCTAAGGCCATGATTTTGTTTTGATAGGTGAGGTATTGACCCAATCCTTCAAAGACAAAAATATCGGGTTGTTGCGCCGCGTTGAATTCAGAAATGATTTGGTTGGCATACCCACAGGTATCCCCCCCACACGTTCTAACTTCAACTTCGTAGCCGTTGGCTTCGCCCCAAGCGGCTGCATATTCTTTCAAAACATCGTCAATTTCAACTTTGTTTTGATAAATGATGAGGGGTGCATCTTCGCCCCCACCACAGGCTACAAGCACGAGTGCTGTCGTCAGCATCATGCCCAGTGCAAAAAGCTTTTTCATTCTTAAATCCTCCTAAGATTTTTATGTTTTAAGCATTCACCGTTTGGTGAAGCGATTAAAACCACACATTAGAGATGGTCCAAGGAACGCGCTTTTCAAGTGAGTAAATCGTTCCATGAATGCGGATACGGCTATCCGCATCGGATGTCACTGTGAGTGTTTGATGCGTCAGTTTAAGGTGCGCCGTCACGTGAGCGTCTAAGCGAATTTTCATCGAGAGTTCTTTCCAAGCCTTAGGCAACCGCGGTGTGATGGCCACCGGGGTATCGATGGTATAACCCATAAACCCGTACAGTAAAGCCATATAGACTCCGCCTAAATTCGCAAGATGCAGCCCGTGAAAGGTATTTTTGTGACTATCGGTTAAGTCAAGATCAACCGTTTTGATGAAATAATCGTACGCTTTTTCAATATCCCCAAGCTTCGCGGCTTGGGTGGCGTGGACACAGTATGACAAACTTGAATCATGCGTCGTCCGGGTTTCATAAAAGTCAAAACTGTCCTTCATCACACGTTCGGGGCGGTTGAACAAGAGCATGTGCGCGAGGATCGTGTCGGCTTGCTTGAGCACTTGATAGCGATATATGGTGAGCGGGTGATAGTGCAAAAGCAAGGGTTTTTTATCGTTTGGAATGGTCGCAAGATCGATGGGCTTCTTCGATAAAAAGCTGGCGTCTTGCACATCGATGTTGAGCGCTTCATTAAAGGGAAGCACGATATGATTGGCGATGTCTTGGAAAAGATCTCTTTCAGCTTCATCGATCCAATCATCCCGCGTTTTCGTATAGTCGAGTAAAAATTCCAGGTGATATTTAAGCATCGCGTTGGTGTAGTAATTATCATCCACCACCGCATTGTATTCATCGGGGCCGGTCACGTGATGTAAGTGATAAGCCCCATCGTGTTTGGTGACGAGGTCTTTAAAAAACCGGGCAGTTTCTAAGACAATGGGAAAGCCTTTGTGCACCATGAACGTTTCATCATGATACAGCCGGTAGTACTGAATGACGGCAAAAGCAATGTCTGAATTGATATGGTATTGGGCCGTGGAGGCCGGATAATAGGCACTCGTCTCTTGGCCAGAAATCGTCCGCCAGGCGTATTTTACACCTTCGGGATTGCCCAGTTTATACGCTTCTTGTCTAGCTTCTTCTAAGTGAAAGTATCGATATTCTAAGAGGTTGAGGGCAAGTTTCGGATCGGCTTGCAAGAAAAACGGCAACATGTATATTTCGCTGTCCCAAAACGTATGGCCTTCATAGCCTTCGCCGGTGAGTCCTTTGGCCGGGATGTTCGTCCGCGGGCTATGAGCCCCTGCGGTATAGAGTTGGTATAAGTTGTAGGTGATGCTTTCGTTGAGGGTGCTTTTATCGTGGGTTTTAATGGTGATTTCGCCGAATGGATTAAACGCTTCCAAGGCGGCCTTTTGCATGGCGTAGATATCTTTAAGGGGTGTGGTTTTTACAAAATGATAGCCACTTTCAATCAAGCTTTCACGTTCTGAGTGGTCAAGATCATTGTAATAAAGCGCAAACTTTTGAAAGTTGAACGACTCCCCGGGGGTGATGGCAATGGTTTTTTGCGCGATGATGGCATCATCCACAGCCTCATACGCAAAGGCCTTAGAATGCGTCAGGCCGACGGTACATTGGAAGTGTGTGGTGAGTGTCTCCACGTTGATTTGGCCGCGGTTCGCTTCCGTTTTTACCCCCACGGTTTTTAAGCGTTTCGCTTGGTGAGTCCCAGCACGCATGTCGGTGGTGGACACAAAATTTTCAACGTCTCCGTCCAATATGGATTCAATGAGGATGTCTCCCTCATAATTCACACTTTCCACCGTGTAATCAATCATGAAAAGCGGTTTAAACGATAGATGGGTCAAGCGCTTGGTGTGAATCCACAGTTGCACGCCATCCATCATTTCATAAAGGGCTGAACGGGTGGTAAAGCCTTCTTTGAGATGGTAGCTGCGTTTGAGCTCAACCAATTTAGCGTAATTGAGATTGACGGGGGTTTCCCCCAGCCAAAGCGTTATGGTCTGGGCGTCGGGGACATTGACAATGGTCTGACCTTTTTCGGGGAATCCGTAGGCACTTTCGCCATAAGGAATCGTATGCGTGTCATAAAAACCATTGATGTAAGTGCCGCGGATGGTGGTTTGATAGGGAACATTTTCTTCAAAATTGGCCCGCACCCCGAGGTAATTGTTTTGGGTGGCTAAAATGGTTTCATCGATGGCCAGTGAAGCGATGTCAATGCGGTGATCACGGTGTAAGACCATTCAGCGGTTCTCCTATAATTTGGATGTAAGTGCGTGGGCGGCCTCTTGGAGGCTGGGGAATACATAATCGGCATCTAAGGCGGTATTGCCAATGCCAACAGCGGTCATGCCGGCGGCTTGAATGGCAGTGAGTCCGGCAACTGCATCTTCAAATCCGATGCAAGCTTCTGGGGCCACATGCAAAGCTTCAGCCGCGGCTAAGAATAAATCTGGGGCCGGTTTGGAAGGATGCAGTGTGGGATCAACTCGAACGTCGAACCACTCCTCCATCGCCAGGGCCTTCAGTAAAAGGGGCGCATTTTGACTGGCCGAAACCAGCGCGGTTTTGATATGGTGACGGTGCGCGAGCTCAAAGATCGCTTCGACGCCTGGCAAGCGCTTATCCGGCGTGTAGGCCGACACCAATTCGAGATAACGCGTATTTTTTTCATCCATAAACGCCTGCACTTCATCGTCCGTCCACTGCTTTTTCGCAAACGCCAAGATTCGGTGGGTACTTTCTGCGCGCGAAATGCCTTTAAGTTCTGTTTCAAAGGCATCTGGCAGATCAATGTAGTGGGCATTGGAAACTTCTTTCCACGCCTGAAAATGGGCGGTGGACGATTCCGTGATGACACCATCTAAGTCAAATAAGAAAGCGTGGATGTTCATTATTTAATCGCTCCACTCGTCATGCCCTTGATGATGTATTTTTGGGCGAATAAGAATAAGATAATGACCGGAATCGCCGATAAGACGAGGGCGGTTAAGAGCAAGTTCCACTGAATGACGTAAGCACCCGCGAAGTTGGCGACGGCCAAGGGAATGGTTTTGGTATCCCCTCCGGTCCCAATCATGATGAGGGGTAAGAGAAAGTCATTCCAAATCCACAGGCCATTGAGGACGAGGAGTGTGACAAAGATCGGTTTTAAAATGGGGAAGACCACCCGGAAAAAGACTTCCGGTTTCGAGCACCCATCGATGATGGCGGCTTCTTCGATATCTATAGGAATCGACTTGATGAAGCCGTGGAATAAGAACACCGAAAGCGGGGCCCCAAAGCCCATGTAGGCGAAAATCACGGCGTAATGGGTATCTTTCCAGGCGATGCCAACGGTTTGTTGAATGATTCTTGAAAGTTCAACGATCGGCAACATGACGATTTGGAAGGGAATGACTAAACCGGAAACAAAGAATAAAAAGAGCGTCATGGAAAGTCTGGTTTTGGTGCGCACGAGGACCCATGCGGCCATGGCCGCTGAAATCCCAATTAAGGCGAGTGAAAAGGTCGTAATGATGACCGAGTTAAAGAGTGCTTGGAAATAATTGAGGTTAGGGTCATTGACGATATTTCCCACATTGCGGAAAAACAGAAGCCAATCCGTGGGGAGGGCGATCGGATTATCGGTGATCGCGATATTGGTTTTTGAGGCGTTTAAAACGACAATTAAGAACGGATATAAAAAGGCGATCATCAGCCCAAGGGCTAAGAGTTCAAGCCAACTGAACTTTCTAAAAAACGATTTAAGTTGGGCCATTAGAGTTCCACCTCCCGTTTTTTATTGAAGTAAACTTGGCCGATGGAAAAGATGGCGAGAATGACAAAGAAAGTCACGGCCATCGCTTGGCCTTCGGCGAATTGGTTGAATGAGAAGGCGCGGTTGTAGATGACGTTGGCCACCAGTTCGGTCGATTCCACGGTCCGCGCATTGGTCATGCCCACGAGGTTCATCAACCACGGGGGAGACAGTTGAGGAGGCCCTCCTTGCGTCAAGGAATAAACCGTGTCAAACTGTTTAAACGCGGTGACAAGCGTTAAGAATAGCGAAACCGTAAAGGCTTGCGCAATCAACGGCAAGGTGATATTTCTCAAACGTTGCCAGGCATTCGCGCCGTCAATCCGAGAGGCTTCAATGAGATCTTCGGGGACGTTTTGTAAGGCCGCGATATAAATCATCATGATATAACCGGCATACTGCCAAGTGACCACGACAATCAGCGCGATCAGCGCATTGTCCCCAATCAACGGGGAGCTGTCAAATAAGTTGAGCCCCCGAGTTAACACTAAGGTGTAAATGAAGCGCCATAGATATCCAATGATCAAGCCCCCAATTAAGTTGGGAATGAAAAATGAGGCCCGGTATAAATTGGTGAGTTTGAGTTTTCGGGTGACCAGTAAAGCAAGGCCAAACGCCACGGCATTGATGAATAAGACATTTAACGCCGCATAAATCCCAGTCGTGAGAAATGAATACACAAACCGGTAGTCGGTGAGTAATCCACGGTAATTTTCAATGCCGACCCATTCGGTGGGATTGAGTCCGCCCGTCCAGTTGGTAAAGGAATAATAAATGCCCATGCCAAACGGCGTGATCACCATGAGTAAAAAGGGAATTAATGCAGGCATTAAAAAGAGCCAAAACCATAAGCGATCTGAGGCTTTTTTACCCATTTTTTTCCGGGTTTTGACCGGTGCAGTTTCAGTCATAAAGGCTCCTATTCGTTAAGATAAAAATCCGTGATGGGTTGGGTGTGAAACGATAGAAAGTCACTGGGCGATTTGAAGTAATCGGGAACGGTAAATGTGGGGTAAATTCCTTCGTTTAACGTTTTTTCGATGGCTTCAATGTAGCGCTTTGCCGTGGCTTTCCACGTGTAAGCATCTTTCACGCGTTGCATCCCTTGCGTTTGGTAATACATGTAATGTTTGAATATTTGCATCAATCCTTTGATGACATGATCGGTATCCATGACATCCAGTAACACGCCGTAAGTCCCTACATCATCTTTTAAAACGTCGGCGGGCCCTCCGTATTGCGTAACCGCGGCCGGTAATCCGGCACACATGGCTTCAATGGGGGCCAGGCCAAAGGGTTCATACGTACTGGTCAGGGCAAAGACACTTTTCATGGACGCAAAGTATCGGTAGGCCGCCGCTAAACCCAATTGGGACGTGATGTTTACAAACGTGATTTTACCGCGTAAATCGTGCGCATCAATGAGTGCCATCATGGCATCCATCAAGACTTTTTCATCGGGCTTTAGCGATTCATAAGAGGCAAATACATCTTCAATGCCCCGAATGCTGATGGCGATATTCGCCATGCCTTGTAACGCCACACTGTTGGCGTAAGCTTCCAAGACGCCGATGTGATTTTTCTTTTGATCCAACCGGGACGCTAAGACAATGTAGGGCAAATCCAGTCGGTCACTGTCGATGTCTCGCACCACGGCTTGATCCAGCGCTTGGTGCGTTTCTTTTTCGATGGGGTTTTGAACATCTGCTCCAAAGACTTTTTCGTTGACTCCAGGAGGCGCTACGACAAACGCATCCGGCTTGGTCTCACTGATGGCGCGGTAGGCCGGGTGAAAGTATTGTTCATCCCGCTCTTGAAGGGTGGACGTAAAGATCACCGAAGCCCCTTCAATGGTGGTCCGCTCCGCCATCAATCGTTTGGCGAATTGATACCGTGAATTCAAGGTTTCCATGGTGGTTAAGTTCACCCCGAGTTTATCCATTTTTTGGGCGCCTAAGGAATGGCCGGTAAACGAAAATGGGACTTGCCACTTCTCAGAAAGCATGGCACCCGCCACGCCCCCATCGCCATAATGCGTGGTAATAAAGTCTACGGAAATGGCTTCTTGATAGTAAAAATCAATGATGCCTTCAACCCATTCATGAAGCACTTCCCAGAGACTTTCTTTGGGTAAAAACGCATCCGGTCCCGCAGGAATCCTAACGATGCGACAGTTTTCATAGCCCGGGTAATGATCGACGGACGATTCAAAGCCTGAGTAGGTTTCATCGGCAAAACGCCGGGTCACGATATCGACTTGATGCCCCAGTTCGCTCATCGCTAAGGCGATTTCTTTCACATAGACGAGTTGTCCGCCAAAATCGGGATGCTCCGTCCAATATTTATCTTGAGGATCGAAATTACCTTGAGGGTTGAGAAATAAAATACGCATATTATCGATGCCCTTTCAAAGATTCAACCGGAGCAATCGCCCCAATGGTTTTTAACGCCTGTGCACTCATGGTCTGCGCAAAGGCCACGGCTTCTGTGAGCGTACTTTGGGATAAATACTTGGATAAAAAGCCCGCCATAAAGGCGTCGCCTGCTCCGGTCGTATCAACAATTTCAGTCGCCTTGGCCGGGATGTGTGTGCGCACTTTATGGTCGCTGATATACACCCCGTCTTCCCCTAATGTCAGGATGATTAGAGGGATATTTAAAGCTTCAAAACGGTCCATGAACGTTTCTTTGGTCCCGTCCATCTCAAACAACCTCTTTGCATCATCCAGCGAGGGTTTTATCACATCGATCTGCGTTAAGAGGGCCATGAGTTCAGGCCCAATCAGGCCATTTTCTGTGTGAAGATCCGGGTGGTAATTGGGATCAAAACTAATTAAGGTATCGTGGGCTTTGGCCACGTCAATGAGTTTAAATACTGTGTCTTTGGCCGGGCTTGCCGATAATGGCCAGTAGGTGAAATGAAAGATGCGGGCGGCTTTAACCATCGTCGCTAAGGCATCGTGGTATTCAATGTGGAAATCGGCGCCCCGTTCAAACGTTGGAACGGGCGTTGCCAAAGATTGATTGAGCCGCACCCGACTGGTTGGATAAGCCACCTTTGTGATGGAATCGGTTTGAATATGGAAATGCTTGAGCCGGTTTCTGATAACCATTCCCGCCGCATCATCGCCGGTGGCGCTGATCAACCGGACGGGATGCCCAAGTTGGGCGAGGTTGATGATCAAATTGGCCGGACTTCCGCCGACCAACTCACGTTCACCTTCTTCGGTGGTGATGAGATCTATAAGCACTTCACCCAAGGCAACACAGTCAATTGATTTCATCGCTTCTTCTTCCAGTAAAAATAACGGTTTAAGGTCTATATGTAGGCTTTGGAAACCTTTTCATAGCCTTATTATAAAAAACGCTTACATTAATGTCAAGCGTTTTCCTTTATTCAATTTTTAGCACGTTTTTCCGGGGCGCAGTGAAATGGGAAAAACCCGGTTTTGAATGGGTAACCCATTGAGGCGTTGAACCATTTGATCGACTATATAATTGGCCATATCTTCAACCGGTTGGCGAATCGATGTGATGGGGGTAATGTCCACAAAAGGATTTTCTGTGCCATCATAGCCGACTAATTTTATGTCTTGGGGAACGTCCTTGCCGTTTTCATGCAATACTTTTATCACGAAATGGGCCAGTTCATCGGAAATGGTGAAAATGCCATCCACATCGAGATGCGATTCAATCATGGTTTGAATGAATGCTTTGGGGATGAACATATCGCCTTGGGGGTATTCGATGAGCGAGTAATCATGAAACCCAACGCGATCTAAGTAATCTTTAAACCCTTGCCGGCGTTTAGAGACTTCCGTGGTGATACTGGACAACTCTCCTTGGGCATCATCGCCGATGAATAACAATTTCTTAGCCCCCGACGCTAAGAGCGTCTTAGCGGCTAATTGCCCCCCAGCATAGTTATCAGAACTCACATAGGGCACACCTTCTAAACGCCGGTCAAAGGAGATGAGGGGTTTGGAAGGGTCAATTAAATGTTCAATGTCATTGCTGGTTAAAAAGATGATGCCGTCCACTTGGTTTTTGGCAAGCATTCCCAACAGGTCCAGTTCTTGTTGGGCATTGGACCCCGAATTGCAAACCATCAAGCGTAAGTTATGCCGGGCCAGAGCTTGTTCGACATGAAAAATCATCTCAGAGAAAAAAAGATGATAGGAAATCGGAACGACAAACGCAATGATGCCACTGCGTTGAGATGTCATGTTCCTTGCGATTTGATTAGGAATGTAATCCAATGCGGCAATGGCTTGGAGGACTTTATCTTTAGTGGCTGGATGGACCGATGGGTGATTATTCAAGACCCGAGAGACCGTCGCAATTCCCACGCCTGCATACTTTGCAACATCTTTAATTGTAGCCATAGGCACCTCTTCTCCATTATAAACCCTCTAAAGCGTATGTAAACCTTCGCAAGTTTTCTTAGTGCTATAATCAAGGGGGAGATGATTATGAAACGATTGCGAAGCATTCTTAAATGGACCCTCATCACTATCTTTGGTTTCTTGTTTGTCGGTTTTACCGCGAGTGAAATCACCATTGCACTGCTGCGGCATCAAGCCTCAGATACCGATCTTTACGACTATCAAACCGTGACGGTGGATGACCTTGATATTGCCTACCGGACATTAATCCCAGAAGGCGACCAGACGCTCATCATTGTTCACGGCTTTTTAGGTAGTAGCTATGAATACGTCGATTTATTTGACGGCGTGGACGTTGAAACATTTAATACGCGTGTCATTGCCTTGGATACCCCAGGCTTTGGGATGAGTGACAAGCCAGAAGATTATCTTTATACCAATCAAAATCATGCCGAAACCTTATTAAAAGCCATCGAAGCCTTAGAGATTGATTCATATATTTTACTGGGGCATTCCTTAGGCGGTGAGATTGCTCAGCGCATGGCCCATGAATCGGCGGCGGTGGAGAAGTTGTTTTTATTAGATCCAGTTGCCCCCGACGCTGAAATGGACCCAGTCCGGATTCCCCGCCCATTTTATACGGTCTTGTTTAAAAACTATTGGTTCCAACGGCTAGGTTTTAATTCTGCCCCGGTAGACCCACTGCCTAAAGACATCTTCCGCCCAGCACTGATTCAAAATCACCAAATCCCATCACGTATCCTTCAAAAATTTTCAGAAGATGTGGACAGTGAGTTCCCGGTGGATTTTGTGTCTGAAATAACGATTCCGATTTTCATCACGTATGGAGAATTTGATACGTGGACCCCGCCGGAATTATTAGACGTCTATTTAGAGTTATATCCCCATGCCGAAAGTGCATTCATTGAGGACGCTGGGCACCTTCCGTACCTCGAACAACCAGAAAAAACCACATTCTTAATTGAAAACTTTATAAATAACGAATAAAAACCACGTTCCAACGCCTAGAATAAGGCTTGGAACGTGTTTTAATAATTCCTTTACAATCGGTTGTCAGAGAGTTGTAATACAGTTTATAATAAGGGTATCTAAAAAGTAAAAGGAGGATCTCCATGAAGAAATCTTTACTCGCTCTGTTTTTACTGGTTCTTGTAGGCACGCTTGCAGCATGCGGCGGCGCTGAACAAGGTGAGTATACCCCTGGTGTTTACCATGGCTATACAGTAGGAAACCAACCTTCATACGCAGTGGTCACCGTGGATGAAAATGGGATGATCGAAAGCGTCTTAGTCGACGAAGTTTATCTCAAAACTGAAGAAGGTGGCGAAATCACTTGGGAAGGCCGCACCGGCCCAACTGAGGGAATCGCAACCACCAAACGGGCCCTCGATGACGGCTGTGGCTATGACATGCACGGTGGTGTAGTTGACTGCCAAGTTGAAGGCGAAATGATGTGGTGGGAACAAGTTGACGCACTCGGCCAAGCCGTCGTTGACGCCCAAGGCGTCCCCAGCGACTGGAGCTTAGTGGATGGATCGTTTGAAAACCCCAGCGATGCTGTGGCTGGCTTATCCATTACCGTTGACTCTTACATCTCAGCCATTGAAGATGCTTTAGACAAAGCTCAGTAATCAAAAAAAACATCCACTCCGGTGGATGTTTTTTTTAGGTTTTTTATTTCCATAAGCTTTCCGTGGATGTTGTAATTCCCACGGCGCCGCTTTGTCTGGCTTCTTCGACTGCTTCCGGGGTTTTAATCAGACCTCCTAAAAAGATGGGGAGATCATGATGGGGTTTGACTAAATTAACCATGTGCGGGATGGCGGGGAGTAATTCCACCGCATCGGGCTGGTAGTGTTTCATCATTTCTAAACTTTGATTGAGTGAGAGAGAGTCTTTTAAGAAAAACCGCATGATGGAAAAGGTGGAGCGCTTCCGGCAAAGTTCAATGACGCGTGGTTTTGTGGTGATAATGCCGTCGACTTGAAAATTTTGAATCAAATAGATGGCGCCGTATTCATCATTGCTCAGTCCTTTAATCAGCTCTAAATGGACAAAGACTTTCTTTTGGTGCTTACGCATGTCGGCAATCAAGGCATCGAGTTGGGCTAGTTGAAAGTTCATGAGAATGCCAATTTGCAGGTCCGTTTTAAAAAAATGGCGCATGGCTTGATGGGTACTAATGGCAGGAATAACAAATTGATTAAACATATTCACCTCGTTATGTCATTATAGAAGATTCCCCTTTATTATGCAATTTTGAGCATCACATCTTGACAAGTATTTGGGGGTGGTGTATAAGTATATTAGCACACACCATTGTTGAGTGCTAAAATCATTTTAATGATGGAGGAATGTCAATGTTAAAACCTTTAAATGAACAAGTGATTCTCGAAAAAGAAGAATCCAGTGGTGAGACCACCACATCGTCGGGCATTGTCTTGACCAATGACAAAGATGACCGTCAAGTCATTGCCAAAGTATTAGCGGTAGGACCTGGAAAACTCACCGATGGCACCCGTGAGCCGATGAGTGTGGCCGTCGGGGACCGTGTGGTTTTTAAATCCTACGCATCAACCGATGTCACCTTAGATGACGTCACCTATATGATTGTTAAAGAATCCGATATTCTAGCAGTGGTGGAGGACTAATATGGCTAAAGATATTTTACTCGGCAGAGATGCCCGTCAAAAAATGGTCGCGGGAGTCGATAAACTCGCCAACACCGTTAAAATTACTTTAGGCCCTAAAGGCCGCAATGTCATGTTAGAAAAATCGTATGGCAGCCCACTCATCACTAATGATGGGGTGACCATCGCGAAAGAAATTGAACTCAAAGACCGTTATGAAAACATGGGGGCGAAACTCGTTCAAGAAGTCGCCTCGAAAACCAACGATATGGCAGGCGATGGAACCACCACTGCAACCGTATTGGCTCAATCGATGATCCAAGAAGGCTTAAATGCGATCGATCGTGGGGCCAATCCCGTTTTCTTAAAACGCGGAATTGAAAAAGCGGCCTCGGCCGTCAGTGATTACATCACACAAGTATCCAAACCGATTGATACATCTTCGGATGTGGCCAATGTGGCGACCGTTTCTTCAGGCTCTGAAGAAGTCGGTGAAATCATCGCCAAAGCCGTGGATAAAGTCGGTCGTTCAGGCATTATTAATGTGGATGAGTCCAAAGGTTTTGATACCGAATTAGAAGTGGTTGAAGGCCTTCAGTATGATAAAGGCTACATCAGTCCTTACATGGTCTCAGACCGTGAAACCATGGAAATCACCTTAGAAAATACCGCGGTCTTAGTGACCGATCAAAAAATCTCCACGATTAAAGATGTCTTACCGCTCTTAGAAAAAGTCGTGGAACATAACAAACCTCTCTTAATCATTGCCGAAGACATCGAGGCGGAAGTTTTAAGCACCCTCATCGTCAACAAACTCCGCGGCACATTCAATGTCGTCGCCACGAAAGCCCCGGGCTTCGGCGATAACCAAAAAGAAATGCTTGCCGATATTGCCGCATTAACCGGCGCGAAACTGATTGCCAAAGATTTATCACTCAAACCTTCCGATGCGCAATTTGAAGACTTAGGAAGTGCGAAAAAAGTCGTGGTGGCTAAAGATACCACCACCATCTTAGAAGGGGCCAGTGAAGGTTCCAACTTAGATGCACGCGTGCAAGAAGTGAAAGCCCAACTGGAAAACGCCGCGAGTGATTACGACAAAAAACGCATCCAAGAACGCCTCGGTAAACTGACCGATGGCATCGCCATGATCAAAGTGGGGGCGACCACCGAAACGGAAATGAAAGAGAAAAAACTCCGGATTGAAGATGCCTTAAACGCAACGAAAGCCGCCATTGAAGAAGGCATTATCATTGGGGGAGGCGCTGCCTTAGCCCACGCCTTTAAATCCTTAGAAGGCACGCTTAAAGATGACGATGTTGATACTTTTAAAGGAATGCAGATTGTCTTAAAAGCACTGCTTAACCCCGTTTATCAAATTGCTGAAAATGCTGGATTTGATGGGGATGACGTGGTAAAACGTCAGCTTGAACAAAAAGATAACGTTGGCTTCAATGCTCTAAGTGGTGATTTTGTCGATATGTTCAAAGCCGGTGTCATTGACCCAACCAAAGTGACCCGTAATGCGGTGATTAACGCCGCGTCCATTGCTTCGATGTTCATTACATCCGAAGCGGCGGTCGTTGATATCGAAGAAGACACACCGGCCCCAGCGATGCCACAAGGCATGCCAGGCTATTAAACCCCATAAAAACATCACTTCGGTGATGTTTTTTTTATTTTGTGTAATATAATACTCTTGGTTTACAATTTATAAAGGAGTGACTGCCATGACTTTAAAAAAAGCATTTCGCATTGGGTTAACCGTGATTTTAGGCCTTGCGTTGATTCAAGCGTATGACGGAGAGCCGCTTTTGTTTTTTAATTACTTTACCAACACGGGGAATGTGATCATCTTTGTATTAATGCTCGGGATTTTATTTAAATATATCCCAGAAAAACACATTATTTTAGGCGTGATGATTGGGCTGGTCATCAACATTGTCTATGTCAATTTGTTGATTGATGATTATGCCATCTTTTCTGACATTGTAGATTCAGCGTGGCAATGGGGCGTACTTCATTATCTGGTGCCTTATGTGCTATTGATTGATTTCATCTTTGGCGTTCAAGATGCGATGCCTAAGTTCCGCACGCTGATCATCTATTTAGTGATTCCGGTGACGTATCTGATTTATGCGTTCATTTATGGGACACAAACGGGCACGTATGCTTACTTCTTCTTAGATATCCCATTGACCGGTTTGACGGGCGTTATTTTGTATATTCTTGGGATAATTGCTTTTTACTTAGCGCTGGGCAGTACCTTGTTATACTTCAAGACGAAGGCTGAAAAAAAACGCCTGCGTTAAGCAGACGTTTCAGTTACGAAGGCGGACTTAAAGTCCGCTTTTTTTTGTTGGGTATAAATCAGTTCTAACACACTTTTGATAAACGGCGTCTTCTCGTTAAACCATGTGACATCTTCGGTTTTAAAGTGTTCTTTGAGTTCACCGAAGACGCGGTGGAATCCACTGGGGTTATCGTTCAATTGGCTTTGAATTTTTTCCGGTAACCGTTCAAATGCTTTCACTTCTTCTTTGAGGGCTTTAAACGCCGCCGCTTCTGAGCCCGTTAAAAAGGCATGCAATGTTTTAATGACGCTCAGTAAATAGGCCGAATACGGATCACTTTCTAGAAATACTTTGTAGTGATCTTCCAAGGCATCGACTAAGGATTGGGCATCTTCGTACTTTCCTTCGATGAGGTAGGCAATCGCTAAGCGTTCACGCTTGGTAACGTTCCAAAGCGGGGAATACTTAGACCCATGGAACACCATCTTTTCATACACCGTGCGGTAATCTTTGACGTTCAGTTGAATCATTAAGACCATTTCGAGTTGTTGAACCATACGTTGGGTATTCCGTCTTAATTGCATCCAGGTAATGACCAAATAGATTAGCCCAAGGACAACCAAGGTAAAACCATCCGTCCCTTCCGCGTTATTGACTAAGTAAACGCCTAAAACGGCGGCTAAAATGAGACTCATAATGAGTAAGACAAGGTTGCTTTTAAAATCAATAATCATGGGAATCTCCTAACTTAAAAAGCGTTTATTTTTGGAGATGAGCGGCGCATAGTCAATGTGGTCAAAGGGAATGTCATAAAACATATGAATGAAATAAACATCAACGAGGTGTGAATACACCACCGCCCTTTTTTCTAAGGGTTTAAGCGGCTTAAATGTGTATTCGATTTGCGCCAGTTGATTGATTTCATACCCTTCAGAGGCCAGTTTAAACGTCGCATTGTTGGCGTCCGCAAAGGATTGAAACATCGCATGATACTCATCTAAGAGGTCAATTGGGCTCATGATTTGAATGGTTTTATCCGTGTCATGGTTGAATTTCGTCTGAAAGACTTGCGAAAGCCCTTCGGTGTCTAAGGCATCGAGCCCCGTATCGTAAAGGCGCTGAGTAAACGCATCTTTTAAGGCAATGGTTTCAAATTCAGCGAGCGTGATATAAGGCGTAAAAAGCTTGAGTCCGTGAAGTTTAGAAAGGGCATAAAATTCTTCCACATCAAGTTCATAGATGGCTTTTTCATCGAGGTTGAAAATCATTCGAATCATCGCAATCACATCTTCCACGTGAAAGGCTTCACTGTGGTCAAGTCGGTCATAGTCATTCAAGGTTTTACCCCCCGCATCCGTCTGATCAAAATCGATCAGATGCGATACTTCTAACGTAAACCGAGCATCTCTTAAAATCAGTTGATGCGCCGCTGGGTAGCCGAGTGACGTTAATGCTTTTGTATCGGCCCCGCTGGCCACTAAGTATTCGACGTATTTGGCTTCATGCGCATGCCTTAAGGCCAAATGAATGAGTTTAAGTCCGTAATCATCCGCACTCTGTGCGGTGATGCCCCGTTTGAGACAAAAATCTAAGGTCCGTTTGAAATCGGAGAAGCGTTCGAATTCAAAGATGCGAATGAACGCATCGGTTTCACTCAAGTAGGAAAGGTCTTCGGCGCCTTCGATAACACTTAAAAATTGAGGGAAGAACGCAACCACATCATAAATAAAATCGGGATGCATGATGAGGGTCTGGTAATTCGTATGGGCCTTAAGGAAATAAAAAATACTTTCATGGTCCAAACTTAACCGGAGTAAATCAAGGTGCGCTTCTTCTTGGATGGGAAACTGTTGATAGATTTCTTTAAAGTGCGACAGCGAGCCGTATTGGATGATGTAATCATATAAAGCAATGAGATCATCATCATTAAACGTCCACTCCGCCAGCATCCGGTGCAAGAATTCATCCTGTTTAAAAATGGCGCAGACGGTGAGGATGGATAAATTAAACGGGGTGTAATAGTGGGAATAGTTTTCGTGCAGTAAGAAATAATCAAAAATGGTGTTGGCCCCATACGCGATGACGACTTCTAAAGGATCAAAGAGTTCGCCCACCGGGTTATCAGAGGGGTCATATGCACTTAAAAAAGCCGTGAGATCATCGTTTCTGACGGCTTGGATCCATTCGACGTAATGGAGTAAGTCTTGCGAGGTAATGAATGATTTATACGATTCTAACACCAAGGTATCCTCATGAAGATTTTTGGGCGGCTTCTTTCGCTTTGCAGGTTTCGCATACGCCACTGATGAGTACGGAAACGTCTTGAATTTCGTGATTGGGCATGAGTTGATTTAGATCAAAATCGGGCATCATGGCCACATCAAAGACTTCGTTGCAATGCAAACACTGAAAGTGCGCATGCGGATGAGCCGCTAAATCGTAGCGGTTTTCTTGGTCTTTGAGCATGACCGCGCGGGCAATGCTTTTTTCGGTGAATAAATGTAAGGTGTTATATACGGTGGTTTTAGATAGGGTGGGAATCCTTGATTGCAACGCTTGATAGATTTCATCGACATTGGGGTGTTTTTGAGCGGTTTTTAAGTACTCAAAAATCATCATCCGAGTGAGCGATGGTTTTATGCCATGGGCTTTTAATACGGCATCGTTTGGCATCATAGAATACTCCTAAATGAACGCGGTTTTAAGTTGTAATCATTACAAAATTAGTGTATCATGAGCGCAATGAATTATCAATTCAAACACCAAAAGGAGGGCTTCATGACCTTTGAAAAATCTGGCACCATGTTTTACCATGGCCCCGAAGATGATCCATTTGCCAAAATCATTTATAAACCCGCTGAAGATGGCGTCATTATCGCCACATCCACGGTGGTTGATCCTTCTTTAAGAGGCCAAGGCATTGCCAAACAGCTCCTCGATCATTTGGCGCATTTTGCCCGTCAAGAAGGCTTAAAAATCCGGCCCAAGTGTTCGTATGTGGTCAAAGCCTTTGAGCGTTACAGTGAATATGAAGACGTGATATTCGGTGGTTGAATCCGCCGGCAAGCGCATTCAAAAGGTGCGTAAACAAAAAAACAAGTCCATCACTGAAGTGGCGGATGCCGTGGGCATCAGTCATCAAGATTTGGTGGTCATCGAGCGCTCACGGAAAATGCCCAGTGAAGACTTACTGCAAAAATTCGCGCACGCTTTAAACGTCAATGTCACCTACTTAAAAGAAGGCAACGTGTTCATCGATCACACCAATGATCTCATCGATGCCTTTCAAAAGCTGGCCATGGAAGAACAACACGATTTTATTGCCTTATTCTCAACCCTCAGAAAACCTAAAAAATAAAAACATCGACCGGAGTCGATGTTTTTTTTTGGCTTCTATCCGCCAGAAAAGATGATGCCGATGAGAACCATTAAGAGGGCCCCAGTGACCAGTAGACTGATGTAAAACCACTGGGTGAGCTTAATGAGTCCTGCCACTTCACTTCGCTCTTCTTGGCTAAGTCCCCTGACGAGTAAATACGAAATGACCCCGAAAGGTAAAACTACCGAAATCAGGGCACTGGCAATGCCCACATCAAGGAAATAGGCGGCGGGAAGGCTGAGTAAAGCGATCCCCATGAGTGTGATGAGCCACGTCTTAAGTCGATTATTCTCCATACAAGTATTCCTCCGTTTTCTTTTGAACGGTCAAGTCGCCCAGTAAATAAAGCGTCATCGCCGCTTCTATCGATAACGTCGCCGCCGGGTTTTGGTAAAATAGGCCGTCTTTTTCATAGCCAATGACCAATGCTCCGGTTTGGCGTTTCAAATCGAGCTCTTGGAGGGTTTTTCCCACATGGGGGTTTGCCTCATGCACATCGAGGGTAAAAAAATCAAACGGGAAAAATCCGGTTCGTGTGACACTGATGAGTTTACGCGCTAAGTGTTGGGCTTTACTTTCGGCGTGGGAGAGTTCTTTTAAGGCTTCTTCGGTATCTTTGATGAGCCGCCGGTCTTCTTTTTGCGTGACGTAGCGATTCATGTAGCTCTCGGCTTCTTTTTGCGAAAGGATGACAATGCCGGAGCGTTCTTTACTTTCCACCACGCCGTAGGTTTCTAAGACTTTGATGGCTTTGCGGATGGTTTCGGATGAGACTTGATATTCACTGGATAAAAGCGTGCGCCCTGAAAGACGGCTTCCTTCACTGAGTTCGCCGCTGACGATGCGTTTGGCAATTTGGTAGGCTATCGAAAGATACCTGGCATCCGCTTTTTCCATGATTTACCTTTTTCCTGCGTCGTAGGGTTCACCCGCGGCTTTCGGCGCGCGGGAATTTTTCGACGCAAACGCGAGCACGACGAGGGTGATGATATACGGCAACATACTATAGATTTCTGAAGGGATGGATAAATCTCGCAAACCTGGGATGGCCGTGTACGCATTGGCAATGACCCTCACCGTCGCAAAAAAGAGGGCGGCCATCAAGATGCCACGGGGTTTCCATTGGCCGAAGATCATGACCGCGAGGGCTAAGAAGCCAAATCCCGCCACGGTCCCTTGGAAGCGCGTGGCAAACGATAAGACAAAGATGACCCCGCCCATTCCCGCTAAGGCTCCCGAGATTAAAACGCCTAAATAGCGAATTTTATAGACATTAACGCCTAAGGAATCGGCCGCTTGTGGGTTTTCCCCGCAGGCACGGATCCTGAGGCCCAATTTCGTTTTATAAAGAAACGTAATGGCGACGATGAAGATGACGATGCCTAAATAGGTCGATAAATAGGCACTTTCAAAAAACCACGGGCCGATGATCGGAATGCTTGATAAAAGTGGCACTTCATTGATCGTATAATTCCCCCCTAAATTGATGTTGGAGGTCCCAAAAAAGATGCGGGCGATAAACACCGATAAGGCGGGGGCAAATAAGTTAAGGGCGGTGGCGGAAATGATTTGGTTGGATTTCATCGTGACACTGGCAAACGCATGCAGCGCCGCATAGCCCACCCCGACGATGGCGCCGGTTAAAAGCCCAATCAAACTGATGACTTGCAAGGGCAAGCCTGAATCGACTAAGACGCGCATCAAAACAATCCCGACAAAGCCTCCCATGACCATGATTCCTTCTAAGGCAATGTTGATGACCCCCGAGCGCTCAGAAAAGAGTCCGCCTAAAGCGACTAAACTGAGAGGCACCATCGAGGCAATGATTAAGGGAATGAGAAAGTTTAACGTATCAAAGAGTTCACTCATGGGGCACCTCCGCTAAGCGGGCGTCTTTGCGTTTTTTTAAGGTTTTATAAATCGCATTTTGGAAAAAGAGCGCAAGCGCACTGATATAAATGATCGCCGCAATGATGATTTCTATGAGTTCTGGCACAAAGTTGGTAGTCACTTGCAAGTAAAACCCACCGATCTCTAACGACCCATAAAAAATACCCGCGATTAAAACACCAATCGGACTGGAAAGGCCTAAGAGAGATACTGCAATGCCGGTGAAGCCTTCTTGAAGGAGATTGCTTTCAATGGTCAAAAAGCGGCCCGGGACTAAAAACATGATGGCCCCTGCCAGCCCACTGACAAATCCGGCAATGGTCATCGCTAAGATGATATTGCGTTTTTCATTCATCCCCGCATAACGCGAGGCATCCCGGTTAAACCCGACGCTTTTAAGCTGGAAGCCAAACGTGGTTTTAGAAAGGATGATATGTAAGATGGCGGTGACTAAAAAGGCGACAAATAATCCATAATTAAGGCTTGACCCATTGGTTAAGGTGTCAAAGAACCCTTTGGGAATCAGGGCACTTTCCGCCGGCCCAAACGCGCGGGCGACGGAACGGTTATAAATCAAGGTTTTGACCATGAGTGTGGAAAAATACATGGCCACATAATTGAGCATGATGGAAGCCACCACTTCATTCACATTACGGAAAGCTTTCAGCATCCCTGGGATCATCCCCCAAAACGCGCCGGCGAGGCCGCCTGCTAAGAGGGCGACGACCCAGTGGAAACTTCCTAAAAAGGTCCAGTTAATCCCTACATACACCGCAAAGAATGCCCCAAACGTCAGTTGACCGGTGGCGCCGATGTTAAAGAGCCCCGTGCGAAAGGCAAAGGCCACCGATAATCCCGTGAGGATGATGGGGACCGCGTAATAAAGCATATTGCCAATCGATTGGGTGCCGTTTCTAAAAAGCCCAAAAAGAATCGTACTAAAGCCCGCAAAGGCGCGGCTTGGATCTAAGACAAGCATAATCACAAGGCCGACCAGTAACCCGCCGATGATGGCGATGATACTGGCGAGGATTTTGACGGCCGTGGACGAATCCAAAAAATAATCTAAGAGGCCATCGACCCATGTTTTTTCGCGCATCGGTTAGGCCTCCTTCCGGTGCGAGCCTGACATGTACAGCCCCAGTTCTTCGGGACTGGTTTGATCCGGATCAAATTCGCCCACATGTTCGCCTTCATACATGACGATGATGCGGTCGGATAAACGCATGACTTCATCGAGTTCTAGAGAAATTAGTAAAATTGCTTTGCCTTGATCGCGGAGGGCTAACAGTTCGGTATGAATGAATTCAATCGCCCCCACGTCAAGTCCCCGGGTAGGTTGCACGGCGATGATCACATCGGTACCGCGTTCAATCTCCCGGCCTAAGATGGCTTTTTGTTGATTCCCCCCCGACATCGAGCGGGCCATGGAAGTCGGGCCGTTTGAACTGCGGACATCGTATTTTTCGATGACCTCTTCGGCAAATTCTAAGATTGCATCTTTTTTCAAGAACCCACGTTCTTGGAAGCGCGCATCAAAATACGTATGCAAGATGAGGTTTTCTTGCAAGGTATAATCGAGGACTAAGCCAAATTTTTGGCGGTCTTCCGGAATGTGCGCGAGCCCCATGAGATTACGGGTCAGTATTTTTTCATGCGTAATGTCTTGATCGTTTAACGTGACAGTGCCGGCCTCTAATGGTTTAAGCCCAGTCAGCCCATACACCAGTTCGGTCTGCCCGTTGCCTTCAATGCCGGCAATCGTTAAGATTTCCCCTTTTCTGAGGGCAAAATGCATATCATTAACGACGGCTTTTTGGGTTTTTTCATCGCGCATGACTAAGTTCTCACAGGCAAAGACTTCTTCACCCGGCGTGTGCGCTTCTTTTTTTAAGTCAAATAAGACTTTCCGGCCAACCATGCGCTCGGCGAGCATTTCGTTGGTCGCATCTTTGACGTTCAAGGTATCGATTTTTTTCCCTTTACGGAGGATCGTCACCCGGTCGGCCACCATTTGAATCTCATTGAGCTTGTGCGTAATCAAGATGATTGAACGGCCTTCTTTGACTAAGGACTTCATGATTTTCATGAGCTCTTCAATCTCTTGAGGCGTTAATACGGCGGTTGGTTCATCAAAGATTAGAATATTGGAATCTCGATACAACATTTTTAAAATTTCCACCCGTTGTTGCTGGCCCACCGAAATATCCCGGATGAGGGCATCCGGATCAATTTTGAGTTTGTACTGGGCACTCAGCTCGATAATTCTTTCACGGGCTTCGTCTTTTTTCAAAAATCCTCTATCCACATCCTCATATCCCAAAATAATATTGTCCAACACACTAAACGTATCGACGAGTTTAAAGTGTTGATGGACCATCCCAATCCCAAGTTCGTTGGCATCGTTTGGATTTTTAATATCCACTTCTTCACCGCGGACGAATATCTTGCCTTTTTCAGCTCGGTAAAGGCCAAAGAGCACACTCATCAGTGTGCTCTTTCCAGCCCCATTTTCCCCCAGCAAAGCATGAATCTCGCCTTCTTGGACCGAGAGGGTGATATTGTCATTGGCGATGATGCCAGGAAATTCTTTCGTGATGCCATTCATTTCAATGACAGGAATCATGCGTCACCTCTTATGTGTTTAAAAAAGGAAAGCGAACTTTCCTTTTTTAAGTTTGGATTATATTAAGGAGTAACCGTGCTTTCTTGAATCGGGGTGGCAATGCCTAAATCATCTAAGAAGCTTGTGAGTTCGGCATAGGTCGCAGGAACGACGACATCACCGGCTGCAATTTCATCGAAGATGGCATTGTATTCGGCTTCAGTGAATGAGTCAAAGCGTGAGGTAGCAAATGGTAATGCGACCCCTTCAGTTGCTGCATCTTTCACTTGCGTTTCACCGCCCGGGAATGATTCATTAAAGTGAGCGTCTAACGCTTGTTGAACCACGGCGCCTAAATCTTTCATCGCGGATGTTAAGACGACATCAGAAAGGCCCCCTTGATCGACGTCGACCCCGATCATCATGTTGCCACTGTCTTCCGCCGCACTGATGACGGATGAGCCAGCTCCACCGGCTGCGGCAAAGATAATTTCAGTGCCTTCTTCAAACCAAGCCAGCGCGCGGGTTTTGTGCTCATCACTGGCATCAAAGTTTCCGAGGTAAGTAAAGCGGTTATCAGGGAAGCTGACATTGGCGCCGCTTTCTTCAGCGGCGTAATGAACGCCGGCGATGAAGCCAACCCCAAAGCGAACCACGGCAGGTACGGCAATACCGCCCATGAAGCCTAAGTCCGTATAGCCATCTTTAACAGCCGCATACCCAGCTAAGAAGCCTGATTCATGTTCATCAAATAAAATGGAAACGGTGTTATCGGCAACGTTAAAGGTCGCGAAGTCACCAGGATGAGGAACCCCATCAATGAGGACGAAGTTAACATCCGGATGATTTTGTTGGGATTCATAAATGGCGGGTTCAAATAAGAAACCTGGTGTAACGACGATTTTAGCGCCGCCTTCAATGGCCAAGTTAATGGTTTCAATGTAGGCTTCGTTGGACACTTCAGCCGGACGGTAATAGCGGTGCGTCAAATCATTGGCTTCCGCGTATTCCACGATCCCTTCCCACGTTCCTTGGTTAAAGGATTCATCGTCAATGTCACCGGCATCGGTAATCATGGCGATTTCATAGGTGTCTGCTCCGCCACATGCGGCGAGCGTAAAGACTACCGTAATGGCAGCTAAAAGCATGAAAATTCTTTTCATTTGGTGCCTCCTATTTTTTTGTTTTATTATACGGTGTGTTACGAGTTTTGTAAACGCTTTAGGCCCTTAATGTTTATTTTTTGTTAAGTTGAGGAACTCGGGGTTTTTTTGATCGATTTTACCGGTTTAGCCTCCCTATTTAGGTATTAAAAAAGGTACCCCGAGGTACCTTCAAAAAGCGTTTACGCTTGCAACCTTCGCTTGCTCACGGGCATGCGTTAAAGGACCTATGAAAACTTTAGCATAGGTTAATGATTTTGCCAAGCCTTTTAAGTGAGTTCAATGATATCGTCAAACGGGACCTTTTCAGCGCCCACCATTAAAAGTTGCGCGTCTTTATTGACGCCGATGATCGTCCCCTGGACGGTTTTTAAATGTCCCGAATCAAAGACGGTGAGGGTGATGCTTTCTTGCGTGTGAAAGGCTTCTTCAATGCGGTAGTTTAAATACTCGATCTGATCGGGGAGTAAGGCGGGTTTGGTCATTAAGTCAAAGGCGTCATAGACCGCTTTTAAATAGCCGTGTTGTTCCGGTAACGCATCAAAGGGGAGCCATTTCAGCATCCGCCGGTCGTGATAGACTCTATCCATGATGGCCTCCCACTAAAGCCAGCCGGTCTTTTAAGGTGCCGCCGTCTAGATAACTGGAAAGTCTTAAGGCATACTTCTTCCCGTATCTGGCATGGACTTGGTCTAAGGCGTTTAAGAAACGCTCTTCACTCGCTTTGGCGGCGCGTTCAGAGAAAAAGTCAAGTTGGTCAAAGGGGGAAAAATCCACGAGACCCGTGAGCCTTAAACTGACGCGCCGGACGGGGAGGTCTTCGGCGTAACGGTTTAATAGATCAATCACATGCACGAACAAGAGTTTGGGATCGCGGGTGGGAAAATCCAACGTGACCTGCCGGCCAAAGCCCCCGCCATAGGCTTTCGAATAGCCAATCGCCAGATGGACGGTTTTCGCTTCTTTGCCGGTATATCTAAGCCGGGCCGCCAAGGTATCGGTGATTTCAAAGAGAATCGTAAGCACTTCTTTTAAGGGCGTATCTTTAAATAAGGTTTGGCCTTCCCCCACACTTTTCATCGGTCTGATGTCCCGTTTTTTATCGGCGATCACGCTCGCATCGATGCCGTGGGCGTGAAAATACAGTTCATCGCCCAAGACGCCAAAGACGCGGGCGAGATGATCCCTTGAAGCGTGCGCCACATCCCCCATGCTAAATAGATTCATTTGATTGAGTCTTTTTTCCATGCGGGCGCCAATCCCCCAAAACTCAGATAAAGGCCTTATCGGCCAAAGCTTTTCAGGGACGTCTTTATAACGCCACTCGGCAATTCCGCCGGGGACCTTTTTACTTTCAATGTCTAAGGCGACTTTCGCTAAGAGTAATGTA